>DBTA01000021.1:0-5625 GCA_002306815.1 Dehalococcoidia bacterium UBA1328
TTCATGGACTACCAACCAAACTCGCGATTGAACGAAGTTCTCGCCGCTGGAGACATCCACCTCATCCCGCTCAAACCCGGTCTCGGTTCAATCAGCGTCCCTTCAAAGCTCTACTCCATCCTCGCTGCTGGACGACCGGTACTAGCAAGTGTTGACCCTGGAACGGAAATTGACTTGGTTGTCACACAATCTGGTGCCGGCAGAAGCGTTCCAGCAGGCGATACGGAAGCATTTATTTCGGCACTAGAGGCTCTGATCGACGACCCTAATGGTCAAGTCGCCTCGGGGCTGAATGCCCGCCGCTTCGCTGAAGAATGGCTGTCATCTAGGTCTGTTGCAGAGACATATAACGAACTATTTTTTTATCTTCGAGATCAAAGGAAGGGCCCGTAGAGCGCGTAAGCGAGCCGCATAGGCGGTAACTTGGCGGACGGTATGGCCAGATCAGCAGCAGCGAAAAAAGTAGCCAAAGCCGCCAGCACGGGAGCAGGCGGTAAAGGTGCCGGTTCAGAACGAAAAATCTTGTTTCCGGCGGCAATGGTCCTCGTCGCTCTATTAGGAGTCGCGCTCGTGGTGGTAGCTCGAAACCAACGCGCTGATCTTGCTCCCGTGGGAGACCCTGGACTGGAAGATCACTGGCATAGCGCATATGACATTTACGTCTGTGATGAAATTGACCCCGCCTCTTTTGCTAATGACTCAGAGGACGATCGAACCGGTATTCATACCCACGGTGACGGACTGATCCACATTCATCCATTCGTCAGTACTGTTACGGGTCAATATGCCACCTTGGGCGCATTCTTCAACGAAAACGAGACTGCGTTTGACGACAATACTTTTGAACTGCCTGGCGGGTCAGTGATTTCAGAAGATGATTTCACGTGTAATGGTGAGCCTGCAGAGCTTCGAGTACTGAAGTGGAATCAGTTGACGGCAGAAAAGCCAGTCGTGTTTACCGAAGATCTAAAGGATGTGCGCCTTAACGAAGATGGTCAACTATTCATGTTTGCGATAGTTGGCGAGAGCTACAACGACTCCGATATCCCTCGTCCGGATGACGCGTATCTCCGACAGTATTTGGGGCTGTCAGAAGAACAACAACCTCTCGGCGAAGGGGACGCAGGAGAGACGGGACCACTCTTGCCAGCGACCATGGAGCCGTTCGAAACAGATGAGCCGGCGGCTGAAATACCTGAGTCGGAGGAGCCGAGCGACGGCTGATTCAACATGTTCGCGATAGTGCTCGTCGGTGGTTTCGGTACTCGCCTCCGACCACTCACCGAACATGTTCCTAAGCAGATGTTGCCGATCTGTGGAATACCCATGATCGAATTGGTCGTAGGTCACCTGGCAGACCATGGGGTGGAAAAGGTTGGATTGGCAATGGGCTATCGACCCGATGCATTCCTCGAGGCATACCCGAACGGGTACATAGCTGAAACCCCCTACGAAGTTGCAGTGGAAAGTGAGCCGCTCGGAACAGCCGGCGCGATTCGTTTCGCAGTCGAACAATTCCAGCCCAAAGAAACATTTCTAGTGCTGAATGGCGACGTCCTAACTGACCTCGACGTTCGGGCATTAGTTGAGTTTCACCATGAGGTTCAAGCCGAGGTGACGATTGCCTTGCAACCCGTTGACGATCCGTCGAGTTTCGGAGTTGTTACTACCGACACTCGTGGCCGGGTTGAAGCATTCATCGAAAAACCCGAAAAAGGCTCCGTTCCCTCGCACAACATCAACGCAGGAACCTACGTGTTGGAACCTTCTGCAGTCGAGCAAATCCCGCAGGGTCGACCCGTGTCAGTAGAGAGGGAAACGTTTCCTGAGTTAGCCGCAAGTGGAACCCTATACGCGCTGCCCTCTGCCACATATTGGCTCGATACCGGCACCCCTCAACAGTTCATTCAAGCCAATCTGGACATGTTGAACGGCAAACGAAAACAAGTGCCCCACCTACCTGAAGCGGTAATCGACCCGACATCACTAATTACACAATCGGTGATCGGAAGCGGAAGCGAAGTGGGAGTGGGTGCGATCATTGACAAATCTGTTGTACTTGACCGCTGCCAGATCGGAGCTAACAGCGAGGTTCTAGGTTCTATCCTTTCCGAAGATGTTCGTGTCGGCCAAGGAGCGCGACTGGACGGATGCGTCATTGGGCAAGGGCAACATATTGAACCCGGAGAAATACTGATTAACCAGACTCGACCAGAGCTAAATCCGACCTAACGAAACAAATCCTCAGACGGGCTTCGAACTACCTCTTCCCGGACTGACCCGTCTCTCAACCAGGTGGCATCGACCCCGCGGATTAAAGCGACCGGGATACCTTCAGCCTTCCCACAAACGAGATCGGCGGCGGCAGCGAGCTCGTCGGCAATACAGACCTCGGTCACCTGCAGTTCTCGGCCGAGAGCATCTTCGGTCCCGCGTAGATCTATTACGGCTGCTATGCCAGCACACCCGATCGCCACATCGGTCACCCCACGCCGCCAGGGGCGACCAAAGGTATCGGAAATGATCACTCCAACTGACACTCCGTGATTGTGCTTAATCCGTTCTCGAATCCGCCTAGCCGACCGGTCACTATCCTCAGGAAGAAGTGCAGCGTGCCCACGAGCGACGTTAGATAAATCGATACCTGCGTTAGCGCACACAAACCCATGTTTTGTCTCCGTGATAATCAGATCACCACGTCGACGCAATATCCGAACCGCTTCGCGCTCAACTACTGGCTTATGAGAAAGGGGATCGGTTTGATCGATCTCGACCATTGCTCCTTCTGCTTTGGAAACAATCTTCTGAGTGACGACTAAGACGTCGTGATTATCAAGCCCCGAATCACTCGAGACGCATATGTCTCCGATAAGAACTCCTAGATCGGTGCCTTCCACTATTTCCGGAATTCCGGCCACTGGATGAATTGTCAGGCTCACGTGGTCTCTTTCTTGTAGCTAAGTGTTTTCCAATACTGCCTTTGCTAGAGCAGCTGCACGACCCTGATCGCTCATGATTGTGTCAGTCACCACCGATCGTAAGCCCGCAGCCTCTACCTTTGCCGCTAATTCGACATCCTCATGGTCAATTACTAGAGCGCTAGCGAACTCCTCATACAAGGAGGCGATCCCCACGACGCTACGTTCGAAACCGAGTTCTTCGAGCATCCGTGAAGCTGGCCCTTTCAAGGCGGCGCCCCCAACAATCGGAGAAATAGCCACAACGTTCTCTCTCCGCCGCTTGATGACATCGCCGACACCGGCAATTTCAAGCACTGGATTTACTGAGACGAACGGATTTGACGGAGCTATGACTATCGCGTCAGCTTCTTCGAGAGACGAAATAACGGACGGCCCTGGAAGTGCTTCTTCTATCCCTTGAAACCTCAAATTCTCGACCGCCACACTGTGCTGTTGAGCTACAAAATAATCTTGGAAATCGACCCAACCACCGCCTTCTAGCTTTAACTGAGTCCGGATTTCCTGATTGCTTGCTGGGAGTAGTTGCGCTTCGATCCCTAGCTTGTCGCAGATTTCTTTTGTTACTTCAGTCAATGTCGCGCCGTCACCGAGACGTTGGGTCCTATACAAGTGAACTGCTAGATCAAGATCACCCAAGTTGAACCAGGTCTCACCACCGAGTCGCTCAAGTTCATCTCTGACCGTCCAACTTTCTTTGGCCCGTCCCCATCCAGTCTCAGGATTAACTAGCCCGCCGAGTGTGTAAGTGACAGTGTCTAAATCGGGGCTGATTGCCAGACCATGCAGACGAAAGTCATCGGCGACGTTAACTAAAGCAGTTACAAGATGATTTGAGTGCACCTGCAACAGACCGCGGAGAAACTTTGCAGCTCCTACTCCACCAGCTACGACCGCAATTCGACGATCTTCAGACACAACGTCGGAGCCTAATGTCACGACCAGGCAGATCGGAGAAAGTTTCCGCTATTAGCCTAAGTACCGACAAAAATCCGTGAACCTTAGAATCAGGGCATCCCACGAATACAAGCGTTCCCCAAAGTATTTACCGTTCTCCGCTAGTTGAGTTCTAAGAGAACTATCTGAGGCAAGTCGACTTACTGCAACTTCAAACTCTGGATAATTTCCGTACCAGAGGCCACCGTTCGAGCAAGCAACATGGTCACGAGTGGTTTCACAATATCTGTTCACTAATACCGGAATTCCAGCTGCCCAGGCCTCAAACAACACAAGCGAGAACGATTCAAGTGCAGAGGAGTTAATCAAAAAATCTGCACCCCGTAACAACGACCACTTGGTTGCATCATCGGCACCTCGGACAATTAAGACGTCTTCGTCGCTTTCTATGCTGACACTTGGTTCACCTAATAGAACGAGCTGATGATCTCCAGGGGAACGAGATTTGTAAGTGCGCCAAAAATCGATAAGCGCCAGTGTGCCTTTGGCATGCTCGATTCGCCCGACACAAATCGCGTAAGGTCGATCGATCAGTCCGAGGTTTTGAGCAATAGAAGGATCGCTTTTCATAGGCGCTTCAATTCCCCAGCCCAGGACCAGGCTCGGCAGATGAGCTACCGGGTGAGTCCTATTTAGTAACCGCTGTTCGGCGGCAGAACCGTAGATAAGACCCCGACTGCTCTGGAGCATCTCTGCAACCCGAGACAGTCGGAGAAAAGGTTCATCATGGGCAGCTGGAATTACTACAGCTCGGTTTTTCACCTGAGGGGCTAGTGCCATCGTTGGCCAAAACAAATATGGTGCAAACATGACTAGATCTGCTTGTGATTCTCGGACCGCATTAGCAAGACCCTCGCTCACGGGGCCTTGATGAAAAAAGAACTCATCCTGTTTAGTCGCTTCAATACTGGAAGGTCCCATCTGAATTCGACGTTCCAACGGTGACCACTTGTCATCGCGACCCGAATCAACGAGATAGCGGTTCACACGAAGGGAATCATCGAATATTTCGCCGGGTATTTCCGCGTTTTCCCAGGAGTTGGAGGATTGAGCACAAGTTGTGTAGAGACCCACACTCCACCCAGGCTGCAGAGCGACTCGTCTTGCGAGTGCTCCAACTGCGTTCTCAGCGCCTCCGACTGGCCCATAGCGCGGAATAACGAAGTCGATTTTCATAATGAGTAGTCCCAGGACAGCGCTCTATCTAAAGCATCGGCGACAAGTTCACTGGAAAACAATTTGCTACGTTCACGCCCACTTCTAGAAAGTCGATCAGATAGCGACTGGTCTGACAACACACGCTCGATCGCGGAGGCCACCACAGCGGGTTCTTTGGAACTGAGCAACAGGCCTGCGTCGCCGACAGTTTCGCCTATGGCCGTGTTTTCATAGGCGACAACGGGGAGCCCGCGAGCCATCGCTTCCAATATTGGTACCCCAAAACCCTCATGATCACTCAAAGTGCAAAAGATTGAAGCTCTCCGGTATTCGCGTTCTAACTCAGCGTTATCCACCCAGCCCGTTAGTGTCACAACATCCGTTAGATCAAGTGATGTCGTTAGTCCTTCGAGAGCATCATCGTAGGCGTCGGTAGTTGACGTGCCCACAACACGAAGCTTCACATTCGGCAAATTTTTGCGAAGAACTGCCATACAAGCGACTAGATCGTGGATTCCTTTATTTGGAGCTA
>DBTA01000021.1:5800-6096 GCA_002306815.1 Dehalococcoidia bacterium UBA1328
ACAACATCCGTTAGATCAAGTGATTTCGTCAGTCCTTCGATAGCAGCATCGTAAGTATCGGTAGTTGAGGTGCCCACCACACGAAGCTTCACATTCGGCGAAGTCTCGCGAAGAACTGCCATGCACGCCACAAGATCGTGGATTCCCTTATTTGGGGCTATCCGGCCTACGAACAGAACGATTGGTGGTTCCTCTCGACTGATTTTAGATTCGCTTATTTCAGCGAGCGGGAGCGGAATGACAAAGCTCTTCAACTTTCCGAAGTTCTCCAAGACCTGGGAATTGAATTGACTGTC
>DBTA01000022.1 GCA_002306815.1 Dehalococcoidia bacterium UBA1328
AGCCGTCTTCAGCCGTGAGACGATCATCTCCTTTTGTCCAAGTCGTCCCTGTCTGGTCGACCAGATCACGATAATCGTCGTCGGTGCTGAATTCATGCCCGTTTCTCTCGAATACACCTGTCAACCCAGCTAATGGATGACCGGTGAATGCTCGAGTTGCCACTCTTCACAGAATGAACAAATCTCAGCGGCTCCGGAACCACATACGATCGGTTATCCGCGTCCAGATTCAGAATCCGATTCGCCGGTTGTATCTTCGCCATCCGCAACATCGCTCAAGAACTGCTCGATCTCAGGCGAAAGGGAAATTCCATCTGAGCCACTCGACGACCGCGCCACCCCCTCTTCTATGGACGTATGCTCCTGATCGGTCTCCAACTCGAACCGTTCAACCATCTCTTGCAGTGCGGGGTTATCGGTCATAGCAGGACTGACTTGGTCGTACTGCTTCTCGCCCATTTCGACTTCGGGAAGCATCGGACTAAAGCAATACAGCTCAGCGAGAATTTTTAGGATGCGAGCGCTTCCTGCGAAATCATCGTCGAGTTTCAGATAAAGAGGCAGATGAACCATTAACGACAATGTTTGAAGATTCAAGTCTCCGTAAATTCTCTCGGAAATCTGAGACGCCATTGATGTCGGGCCTTGATACCGTGAGCCGCTAAATCGAACGTTTCCGAATCCCGCGGGCGGCTCCCAGCCACGCGCTGAACCGGTTACAGAAAGTTCCCTGGAGTGAGGCACTGAATCGTACATTCCGCCAATCTGTATATAGCGAACAATACCGAGCGCTTTGACAAGTTCAACAACCGAATCGTTGAAATCTTCCGCCCATGCATGTGGCTCAAGAAGCTCTAGCAACACAAGATCGTTCTCGCCAGATCGTCGAGCGAAACTTATCCGGGTATTCGGAACTCGCACGCTGCGAACATCGCCTCTTAGTCGAATCTCCGGACGGTACCGCGTGAAATCGTAGAACTTGCTTGGACGGCTCAGTTTGCCGATCCGTTCGGCTGCGTAAATCTTTCCGAGTCGGCGGAGAACTATCTTTCCTACGTTGCCGACGTTGATCCACGGCTTGAGAATCGCGATGCAGTGCGGATCCTGAAGAGGAGGATCGGGGATGTCTATTTCGAAGTCGCCAATTTTCATAACCTAGTTCCACCCAAAGGATACACCGGCATTTTCATACGAGAATGACACACAGTAGGCGGTCGGCGCCAATTTATGCGCAATAATCCGATGCTAGAATCTGCGCCGCTGCTCTTTCGGTTGTCGAAAGTGGTTGCATCAGGAACTTCCCGAACCCCAAATCAACAAACCAGAGAATCAGAAGTAGTTCATGGCAAACAAGTTTGTTTTTTTACCTCCCCAGACTGACCTTTTTCAGGAGTGGATTCCACGCCTTCTCGACAGCCAACCGGGTTGGGAGATCGCAACTCCATCAACCGAACAAGAGGCGATCAAAGAACTTGCGGATGCTGACGCTGCGTTCGGAACCATGACACCAGAGTTGGTCGCCGCTGCGCCAAATCTTCGATGGCTTCAAGCGCCTGCAGCAGCACCGAACGCTGGGTACTACTTCGACGAGTTGATCGCACACCCCACCAAGGTTACTAATTTTCGAGAGATCTACAACGATCACATATCGATTCAAATCCTTGGATACATCATCAACTTCACAAAGCATTTCAATCTGTATCGGGACCAGCAAAACGAACGAAAATACGCGCCACTACAGCCGCCTGAACATGATGTTTTCCTTCCAGAGTCGACCGTGTTGATCATCGGCGTGGGAGGTATCGGGGCTGAGACAGCTCGAATCTGCAAAGCAGTAGGCATGCATGTGTTGGGCATCGATGCTCGACGAGAGGATAAGCCAGAGTGGGTCGATGACATGTTCACACCGGACCAGCTCGAAGATCAATTGCCAAACGCCGATTTCGTTGTACTGACCATACCTCACACACCTGCAACCGAAGGATTGTTCGATGCATCGAAGTTCGCCCTGATGAAGAACACAGCCAAGTTCATCAACATTGGTCGCGGAATGACCACAAAGCTGGACGATCTCAACGACGCTCTCCGTTCGGGCCAAATCGGTGGAGCAGGTCTTGACGTTTACGAAATAGAACCTCTTCCTCCCAATCACCCGCTTTGGGACGCTCCGAACACGATTATCACGCCACACACTGCGGCAATAGGCGGCGCAAATTTAACTGAACGTCGTTACGAAATCGTAGTAGAAAACTTTCGAAACTTTGCTGATGGCAAGCCTCTTCGCAATGAGGTCGACAAGGCTAACTGGTTCTAAGTTATTCAACATACTGAGTAGAGTGCGGTGAATCGCCGTCTGCTCGCCTAATAAGATCATCTTGTGAAGTCGGGCTGACGCAAAAAGGAGGCCTTAGTTGAGCGTGGCAGATGAGGAGAAAGCGTTAACAAAGTCCTGCGAACCTAGATGCGAGACGGGAGCGATAAATCCGCGGGCCACGATTGGAGCCGGTGTCGCTATCGGAATCGGTGGGGGAAAAGCTCTCGGTGCGGCTACGGACGATATGTCGATCGGAATTGCTATTGGTGCCGGGCTAGGAATTTCGCTTGAGGCTGCACTCTCGAAATCTCAAAGCTGAGCAATCATCCGAAGCCTAAAGTCTGTTGTCTGGGAAAATTTGTCACCCCGTTCAAAATTCGTAATTGGGCAACACCGTTTCACTAAAACTAATCAGCCTCGTAGCGGTTCACCCTCAAACCCTTTACGCTCGCAGCTCGTATAATCCAGAAATCGGTCTTGACCAATCCCTTCATTGGGTCGGCGGCCGTGGGTAGGAAAACTCTACTACCCGGAGTTATGAATCAAAGAAGGAGGTGGTCTGTTTTAATGTCTAGTACCAAACGAGGTGCCCTGCACTAGAGTAGGGCGCCCTACGAGTAGGGCACCTCTAGAGTAGAGCCACCCGATCAGCAAACTCCCCGCGTTGGGACATGCTGGTCCGGTGGCTCTACTCGCGTCTACGCCAGTTACTTCCCTCTACTCAACACTACAGATACCATCCTAGGTAACTCGTCCGAGACACTAGCCATCGGGCAAAAAGCCGAACAAAATCAAACCATTCGATTAGCGTAGCGGCAACGAACAACGCGATTAGGCATGAAAGTCCCTATTCTTACCATGAGAGCGGCTGTGAGAGAGCGCACGACACGGCATTCAGTTCGCCGTAACATTTCCACAAATGACCAACGAAAAGATCCGCCACTTCACCGCAACAGGGTTCGTCGTTCATGGCAACGCGACGCTTCTTCATTGGCACAAGAAAGTTCAGGAATGGCTGCCTCCCGGTGGACACGTCGACGCCAACGAAGATCCAGTGCAGACCACGCTGCGTGAGATCAAGGAAGAGACTGGATTCGACGCGGAGATAATACCAACTCAACAGCCACTCGAAATTTCAAATCTCGAACAAGTTGCGGCACCTCACAGCATAATGATTGAAAACGTAATCGACTCTGAATACGGCGAGCATCAACACATCGACCACATTTACTTCACACGACTGCAGTCCTCCGGACCCATTCAGGACTCGAACCCAGAAGCAACCAGCGAGCATCTAGATACGAACGTCGGCTGGTTGTGGGTGACGCTCAATGACCTGAAAAGCGGCGCCGAGTTCAAAACTCCCTCTGGCGAAATGCGCCGTCCTCCAGAAGATGTGATGAAACTCGGATCAGCAGCGATTCGCCACATCATGGAACATCAACAATAAAAAACCATTGGGTGAGTTTGATTCTCATGTCAGCAAGCATGAAACTTGAGTCATGCAATCTAGTTATCAGGTCGCCATTGAGAACTTCACAGGTCAATTTCGCTCATGATCATGAGTTGATTTCCATCGGGAGTTCCGAGATTTTGTTTTAGTCCCGCAAAAATATGCGGAAATCCTATCGTATTACCTGCTTGAACGGGTAGTGAAATCTATGTGCTGGGTGATCTTCCAACAGTGGTGGGGATTTCTACTGGATAAGGATCCTCAGTTTCGATCATCCACCCGGCGAGTAGCGATCTCATTTCTGAAATCACCGCGGCGTTCTCCGGAAGATGAGCAACGTTCTTAAGTTCCCACGGATCCTTCGTCAAATCATAAAGTTCGTCGACATCACCAGGTCCCCCGTCGGTTCCCGAGGTCAACGTAGCACCTCGCGCCATTGGATCTGTTACGTATTTCCATTCCCTGGTCCGAACCATTTTTCGTCTCCCCTCCGCCTCACGTGCCCACAACGTTTCGATCAATGTGTGGTAGCCGAAAGGCTGATTGGATCTTTTTAACACCTCCATCGTTACGGGAGGTCCGCCAGTACCGTATTCCGAGAATGCAGCATCCCGTGGAGTGAATTTGGTCACGGTCGGGAGCGGTCTCCCCGCCATGCGGCGAGTGTCTTCTTCCGACAGTACTGTAGCCGTTCGATCTGTATCGCGTTGCCACCCCTCGGCGAGTCCATTAAAAGAAGCTAGCCCCTGCAACTCAAAAAGAGTGGGAATTATGTCCAACGTGCTCGCCATCGAACCGTCAACCGCGTCGGTCGGTACACCCCCTGAGGGCCAGGAAACGATCAACGGAACCTTGACCAGCGCGTCGTAGAACACACCACCCTTCACCATCATTCCGTGTTCTCCGCCAAAATCACCATGGTCAGCGGTAAAGACAACGATCGTATTTTCTCGCAGTCCCAGTTCTTCAAGCTTGTCAAGGATTCTTCCAATTCCGTCGTCGACAAATCTCGTCATCGCCTGATAAACGCTTACAACCCCGCGACGGTGTTCCTCTGAATCATCGGTTTGCCGCTTCATCCGAGCCAACACACGATTGCGTTCTGGAGAAGTTCCGTCGGTGTATTCGTCGGTTCGCTGTGGTGGTAAAACCACTTCTTCTGGCGGTAACATATCGACGTATCGACGGGGGGCTTCATACGGCTCGTGCGGATCGGGAAATGACACCCATAATGCAAATGGGTTTCCATGTTCCTCGTCATCTGAACGGAACTCGCCTCCAGAGTATTTGTCGAGGAAATCTTCTGTTTGTGAAGCGATTAGTGCTGTTCCAAACAGCTCTTCAGGGTTGCCGGAAACCTTGTACGCAATCCTTGGACTTTGAGCGTTCGAAGAAAGATTTCGGCGGTCTTCGTGAGCTGCGTTGATATCCGTTTCGGGAACCGGCCATTCCATTCCGGTGGTGCCAGGAACCTCACCTTTGTAATTTGCAGCTATGCCTTGTGAGGGCAATCCAGCGTGCGAAATTTCGCATCGGACGTCAAAGAGATCAAGATCCGACTGTTCCACGAAGCAATGATTCTTACCGATCAGTCCGGTCGTGAAGCCGTTTTCTTTCCAAATCCTGAACGCATGCTGTTCGTTCTCCGGCATCAGAGTTTCGTTACGTCTACAACCCGTTGAGTGCGGGTAGCGGCCAGTCATTACAGACGTACGCGCGGGGACACACAATGGGTGTGGCGTGATCGGATTTTCAAAACGCACACCTTCGGATGCAAGCCGCTCTAGCGATGGAGTTTCGATACCAATTTCCGATGAGTACATCCGGAGTATTGAAGCCTTCATTTGATCTGCCATTATGAACAGAACGTTGGGCGTGTTTTTATTCGACATCAGAAACGGCGCCTCACTTGCCTATCAGTGTTAGAAAGTTACTCAGGAGAACGCGAGACACTAATCCGTGAGTCGAGGAATGTTCAATTCCCACTAGTTCAAGAGATCGTTGTCTCAAAGCGGCCGCCGTACTCGATCTGCCTCGTTGCAGCAGTGACGCGCCCCCGAGAGTAGTGAAAACCAACCGATTCAAGATGTTCCTCGGATTACCTCGCCAGATCACTGAGGAAGAAAGCTAACGAATCTACAATGTGGGCAGAAGTTTTTGAACGTGTCCAGTCAAGTCTAAACGCCAGATTTTCCCAGAGATCGGGATCGAGCCGTTGAAGTGAAGTAACACACATTTCTGCGCTGGAAATCAGATCAGCGGACGTAACCGTTGATCGTTCGCTCATCTTGCACCACACAGATCGTAGGCAATCGCCAGCATGCTGCGAGTGCCGCTAATAAGAGATGCAATCCCAACCGACTCATCGGTTCCGTGTGCCCGAGAAAGCATCGGGTCGTCATCAGGATGTGAACCCGTGAAACCATATGTGATGATACCGAGGTTCCTCGTAAAACGTGAGTCCGTAAAGCCGTTGCTGATCGCAGGAATCCACTGGATATCATCGCGGCCGACCGCTGCGGCTTGTGCCTTGCGAATCGATTCGGTGAGTTCGGTATCAAACTTTGATGAGTTTGGAACAGACATATAGTCGATGTCGTACTCAAGCCCCTCAATACCTTCGAAGGCCTGATCGAGTTGCTGTCGGACATATGCCTCGTCCTGGGACGGAAGTGTTCGAATATCACAAGTTAGCTTGATCTCTTCGGGAACACTATTTGATTTGATACCTCCTGAGACCATGGTCGGGGTAAGAACCATTCTTGAAAGCGCCCGCAAAAGTGAACCAAGTCGAGGCGACGTTTGGTTCATCTCTGCGATTATCCGTTCAATGTTCATCGGAGAAGGCTTCTCTTCGATACCGAACGAACTGACGTGATCGAAAATTTCTAAAGATGTGTCAAGAACTGGACGATAACCCTCGATAGCACTTAGTGCCCTCGAAAGCTTGTAACTGGCATTCACGCCAGTCCATGGAACCGAAGCGTGGGCACTTTCCCCACGCAGCGTTATGTGGAGCTCCATACGCCCTTTCTCACCGGTACCAAGCAAGTATGTCAACGAGTTACCGATCTCTACAGGCGTGCCACCACCTTCGTTAACGGCGAATTGAGATTTGAGCGATTCGGGGTGACTGTCCGCAAGCCAGCCGAATCCCCAACGACCACCGTGCTCTTCATCAGCTCCACTGACCAATCGAAGCCCATGTTCCAACATAACTCCCGATCTTTTCATTATCGCCATTGCCATCATTTGGCAGGTCAGCAGCGCTTTACAGTCTGATGCACCACGACCGTAGACGCGACCTTCTGAAATTTCGGCTGCGAACGGATCCCAGTTCCATTTAGTTTCGTCTTCTACAGGAACAACATCCGTGTGCGACATCAACATCAACCGCGTTTCGTCATCGTCTCCTGGATAAACGGAAACGATATTTCCGCGGTCAGGATCACGCGCCAGGATTTCTGAGGACAAACCCTCATCGTCTAACCAGTCGCTAATGAACTCGGCAACGGCAGTTTCGTTTCCGGTCGGCATAAATCCAGTGTTTACTGAGGGGATGCGCACCAGGTTCTGTTCAAGTTCGACGATCTCGTTGGTCGCCGATTCAACTTGATCTAGCAGGCTCTGCAGCGATGGCATTTGTTGATCCTCAAAAGTAACTGATATTAAAAGTGATCCTCAGCGGAAACTAGCATCCAGCTAGATAGGGGTCAATGTGCTCAGAATCGGTAATGCGTGTAAATCAGAAAACAAAAAGGATGGTACCTGTATTGATGCCATCCTTTTGCAAGTTCGATCCTAAACGGAAAGGGAGTTATTCTTCTTCGCTACTGCTGAGTCCCAGTCGTCCGCGCCAGCTGCGTCGGCGTGTTGGGCTTCCTACGGGCTCAGAATCTTCAGATTCCGACTTCTTTTCAGTCGACGAAGTTTTCCTAAGCGCAGGTGGCTTTGGAGCCGAGCGACCGTTTGTCGATCCATTCCTAGATGAATTACTCGTCCCACCAACTTTGCGTCGTGTAGGTGTTCGACGCATCTTGGTTTCGGCCCTAGATTGTGTTGCAGTCTCTTCATCCTTGGTCTTGGACTCAAGAGCTTCCTTAGCAGCAGCGGTTTTGCGTGTGGCCGTCTTTCGAGTTGTGGCTGCACGTCGAGTCGTCGTTGCAGTTTTTGAACTCGATGAAGAAGACTTACGAGTGATAGAGCGTCGTGATGTCGACGCTTTGGTCGCAGCCTTGTCTTCACCGTTTGGCGAAGCTGCCTCATCGGAAACTTCAGGTCGGACAGCAGAAGCGGCTCTCGATCGTGCCTGAGCTCGTGTCATCCAAAGACCGGTGAAGAAGGTTTTATTGAATTTCTGAACAACGTCAGCAACACGAGCCGACTCAGAAGAAAGGTTCATATCGAACGCAGCCACTTCGATGTGCTTACCCACATCTTTAACTGCTTGGAGAGCAGGATAGAAATCGGCGTCTCCACTCACGACAACCGCGGTGTCGTAGTGATCGTTGTAAGCGTTGGTAACAAGGTCGGTCGCAAGCATCACGTCGACACCTTTTTCGACCATGATCTCGCCACGCTGTTTCCAGATTCCGAGACGAACCTCCATATAAGGGGTGTCATACATCGAATCGAGGAATTTTTGTTGTTCCTGCCCAACATTCGGGTTATTTTCCGACTCCTGTCGAATGTTGTAGTAGTACGTTCGCTGCAGTTGTCGTCCCTTCGCCAGTTTCATGGCGAACTTGTCGAACTGCAGGTCGTGACGACCGCATTGCTGCGACAGTACGTGGTACAGGTTGCTTCCGTCTATGAACACCATCACGCGATCGTCCTCGCGCACGTTCGAGACTTTAGAAGACTTCGAGGGCATCTCAGCCACCACCTATAAGACATCACCGAAATGCGCGGCTCTACGGCTCGCTCTGTCGGCGGCTATTTTTCACAGGTGAAGTGTGGTGGGCGAAGCGGGGAAGAATTTATAAAAATCAAATAGTTGCGAGCGCCCTACACTACTTCACCATTCCATTCTAACTCCAAATCCTTGGAGACCATCGTAATAAGTAACGAAACGCCACTGGTACTAGCACCCACTCATGATAGTTTTAGCCATGAAATTGAATCGGCGGAGCTCACTTGACGTACGCTCACATTGGAAACATTATTGCGGTGCACAGACGATTACTCGCCTACAAATAAGACGTCGACAGCCGATCAAGGAACCTTTTAAGTAACCATGAAAACCGTCAAACAAATCGAAACACCTTGCGAGATGCCAAACGGTCTTCAATGGACTGATGAAGGGCTTTTCGTGATGGATCAGAAGACTGACAACGTTTACGTGGTCGACGAAACCGGGAAAGTGCTTCGAACGATTTACACACCAACCGCAAACGGATCAGGCATAACAGTTGGCGGGGGATTTCTGTGGACAGCATCCAACGGAAGTTCTGCGTCACGACCGCCACGATCGACCGACACTGGTCTTGGATATGTATACAAGCTTGATTTGCAAACCGGTGAGGCGGTTGACCGTTTTCGTACCCCAGACGGGGGGGGAATCCATGGTATCGAGTGGGATGACGGCAAAATCTGGGTAACCGCGTTCAACCCTCAGGCGATCTATCTGATGGATCCATCAGACAATTACAAAATCGTCCACAGCTTCGAAGTTGAGCTTCAGCGGCTTCATGGGCTTGCCCGTGTAAACGACGGACTCTGGTGCGCCCATACGACCGACAACGTCGTGGTGAAGTACGACGTCGACTCAGGCGCCGAGCTTGATCGGATCACTATGGACCCAGGCGACGCATTCATTCACGGTCTTTCCATTAAAGATGGCGAGCTCTGGTACGGCGATGCGAACTTCGCCGGCAAGCACAACACAGCAACTGTCGGACAGCCTGAAATCGGCAAAATCGTACCGTAACACCGGCCTGAAAACCCGAAGAAACACTTACTTCGCGGAGGTTCATTTTTGAGCAATACCCCTGTCGTAGATAGTCACCATCACTTCTGGGAGATCGACAAGTTCGACTATTCGTGGATGCCAGAAGGCAGCCCCCTCGCGGTTGACTATGGTCCCGGACACCTGAAACCGTTGATTAACGCAGCTGGGGTGGACTACACGGTGGTCGTACAGGCTGTTTCGTCGCCTGACGAGGCACGCTGGCTGCTCGAGCTCGCTGAACAGCACGAATTCATCGCCGGGGTAGTCGGCTGGGTTGATCTCACGGATCCCGACGTTGGGTACACGCTCGATGAACTTCAGCGGAGTAAGTACTTGAAAGGTGTTAGGCACATCTGGGAAGGTGAAGACGACCCCGGTTGGATCGTGAACTCAGGGGCGATAAACGGTTTGAAGGAACTGGTGACACGCAACCTGACATTCGATTTCCTTGCAAAACCGCCAAACCTGCCTTTTATCCCGCAAGTGATGGATCATGTCCCTGACCTTCGAGCCGTCGTCGACCACATCGCGAAGCCATTAATTGCCGATCACCTTGTTGAACCGTGGCTCACCGATATGCGCAAAGTCGCCAGCATCAACGGAATTCACTGCAAAATTTCGGGGATGATCACCGAAGCAGATCACCAAAATTGGACAGAAGATGATCTTCGACCTTACGTGCATCATGTTCTAGGTCTCTACGGCCAAGATAGGCTCATGTTCGGGACCGATTGGCCGGTTTGCACACTAGCTGGCGAATACATGGATGTCACAAGCACTGTCCAAAACATCCTTGCCTCACTTTCGCCCGACGCGAAAGCAGACGTATTCGGTGGAACCGCTACGAGGTTTTATGATCTAGTTTTATAGATCGTTGGGAACGTCGGTCACACATTGTCGAGTTCACTACTTCAACAACCTTGGGTGACAGTGCTACTGGTAACTCGGTTGAAACCGAATAAGAACCAGACGCAGAACAGCAGATGGCTATATAAGAATGGGAATTTGTAGTCAAAAATGCGCCAGTCCCAAGGACCCGTCGCTTTTCAGTTAAATATATTCTCGAATTTGAGCTGACCTACCAGCCTGGCTTTCCTGAACTCCATGCCCAGTTATCAGGCGGCCATATGTTTCGCCCCACACAACCTCCTCCATCACGACTTGTGTCGTACATGTCCTTGACTTCCTCGACCCACTTTTTGATGTGTGGCGTGCCTTTGTGGTACTCGAAAGCATCAGGGTTGGCGTACACCTCATAGAGGTAAAGCTCAGTCGGGTCGTTCACGTTCTGATATACATCGAAGCGAAGGCAACCCGGCTCCTCGTGTGTTGAACCCACCCCATCTCGAGTCACTGACTCGATAAATGCATCGACATCCTCTTCTTTCACGAATTTTGGAGAATGGATCACATGCATGCTGGATGCGAAGTACGGGTCATCAACAATCCCTTCGCGGTAAGAGTCCCAGTTGGCGTCACCACGTGGATAAACGGGCTTACAGAACGAAACTTCCGGTTCAACTTCCCACATATCGCCGACCGTTGTTTGCCACTTTTCAAAGTGTGGATACGTGGTATGCGCCTTGAAAGCGTCCTCGTCGTTGTACACCTCGCAAAATGCGAACGATGTCGGGTCGTCAGCGGCCTGTATGATGTCGAACCGTCGGCATCCGGGCTCGTTCATCACCGAGCCTTCAGCGTCACCGATCGACGCAGTAATGAAATCATCAATTCGGTCTTCCTTGACCTTCAATCGAACCATCAGGATGTACATCACAACTCCATAACTACGACGAGGTAGCAAGCGCTCTCGCTCGCGGCCCGTCTACTTCATATGCTGGCGGGCGGAGTATACGCTTGGAGCGCACGTTGTGTGCGGTAATTTAACCCGAAGATCAGGAGGTTCAACAGGATTCGATGGTTTCAGAAAAGAGAATTCTGGACGACATTATGCGGCTGAGTTCGTCACCCCGAAACTCGCGAACCAACCCGGTTGAACACGCCGCTGCTGGCAATTGGATCGCCGATCAATTTGAGGAACTCGGACTGGCTGTCGAAAGGCAACAATTCGAAATTCCTTCGCAAGACGCAGCGAGGGTCGGTACGAACATTATCGCGACAACGAATAACGATTCAGAAGATCGTGCACTGGTAATCGGTGCGCACTATGACACTGTCCCAGAATCACCGGGTGCGGACGACAACGCCTCAGGAGTCGCTGCCATGCTTGAATGTGCACGTGCGCTGGTCAAGGATGAGTCGTTGCGGAAAATCACGTTTATCGCGTTCGATGCAGAGGAGATACAACCACCTGTAGAAGGTCTGTATGGTTCGGAATCTTACGTAGCAAATTTGCCTACTAATGCACAACCAACAGCGGCGATTATTTTCGAAAGCATTGGCTTTAGCTCTGATTCGATTAAACAGCAGCTGCCGGGTTCATTTCGGTTCTTGTTTCGAAGAGCCTATAAAGCACTGAAGCGACAAGATTTTCGAGCGGACTCGTTGCTGGTTCTTTCGAGAGGTCGAGGGCGCCCTAGTTCTCGAAACTTGGAAATTAGTGCCGAGAAACCGAACGTGAATCTAAGTCTACTGCCTCTAGAAATTCCCTGGTGGATGCCGCTCGTTCGAAATCTCAGGCGAAGTGATCACGCTCCGTTCTGGAAAGCTGGTATTCCAGCAGTGATGATTAGCGACACAGCCAATTTCAGGAACCCGCATTATCACCAACCGACTGACACCCACGAAACAGTTGACCCGACTCTGATAGCGAAAGCAGTTCGCATGGTTCTCGATGCCGTTAATGACGGACGGCTTTAAGCGCCGGTCATTTCATCAAATAATCAGAAATTAGGTTTTCTGATCCGATTCGCTTTCGCCTTTTGACGAATCTGATGTTGCGGTATCCGGATCGTCCTGAACTATCGGTTTCTCAACTTCTTCGTCGAGAATTTCCGGTTGCTCAGATTCGATTTTCTCGTCTACTTTATCTTCTTCCGCTCCATCGCCCCGCTCTTTCGGAACGGAGAACGTGTCGGACGCAGTGGTTTTGGGCGTAGAGCCCGAGTAGGCGGTCCCACTGCTCAGCTTCACGCGGTCACCTCGACCCGACATTCCAAGCACAGTACCAGCTACGAAAGCCAATACGCCCGCGACAATCCATGGAATTGTCTGGTTTCGCCAGCCCTGTTGCCAAAAATCGGCTGCGCGCTCGACCCTATTGTTCAGTTCGTTACTTTCGACTTCGGCACTAAGACGTGGGTAGTCAATGCGGAACTCATCGCTAACTCGCGCTCCGTAATCCGGAACATAATTGTTTGCCACATCATTGAACGACCAAGCAACCGCTATAAGTCCGTAAACAAGCACCGCACAAACTGCGGCAACTCCTCCAGCCCATTTCAATCGACCTGCCCAACCACGACCGCCAACAAGAGCAATCACCAGAAGAGGGATTAGAACCAACACCCAGATAACCCATCGAACCGACAGTACCGTACCCGCGTATTCACGAGCATCATTGAACTGCTGAAGTGTCGCGGGATCAAGATTTTCGGTAATGTTCGCTTCAGTGATCACGACGCCATCCGCGAGAATTCTCAGTGTTTCCTCGGCATCTGCGCGTTCCTGAGCATCACCGCCGTCCGCCATGGCATCGATGAGATCTTGTTCACTGAAACTCACGCCCTCGATGATCCGTCGGCGAACGTCATCTATCGTGTCGAACCCACCGCCAACTTGCGATTCAAGGTCGGCCTGAGAGTAAGAAATCTCACTCGGCACCTCAGCATCGAAGAACGAAACGACCTGAGCCTCCATGATCGTAGTAAACGTGTCCAATGCCTGGTCAATAGTTGCCTGACCGCCGGCAATACATCGCGGCAGTTGCTGGGCAGCGAGGTCGCTTGTAGCTCCAATCGCGTCAGCAGGACTAGTGCAATTCGGAATCCCTGCGATCGTCGATTCGAGTTTTCGAACAGCGAGAGCTTGTAGTTCCCTCGTTGCCGCGATTTTTCGCTCCGAAAGATCAACTGTGTATGAGATAGAGTCAATATTGCCAACCAGATACTCAATAAGAGTGTCAATCACACCTTCACCTTGTTCGGAAACCCAAGCACGAGGCGCAATAGCTTCGAAAGCCTCAACCACCTCGTCGTTAGTTAGCGAAACTCCAAAACCTACGTCTGTAGTCCGGGCAACGGTTTGCTCAATCAGCGGGTCGACCACCTGATTGAATACCAGGTTGTACAGTGTGTCTTCGTTGAACAACTTGTCCTTAAGAATCTGACCAATCACGACCGCACGATCGTCAAATCGTAGAACTACATTGAAAGAGTCGGCATCGCCTGCGAAAAACGGCGTGATTTCATCGACCGCTGAGAAAATTTGACCTTCTAGCCAGACTGGCTGAAATATGTCGCGCGCTGCCTGTTCAAGTTCGCTGTCGGTAAATTCGATTCCCAGGGCTTGTTCGGATATCTGCCCCGAAAATTGGTTGAGCTGTGGGACGAGGAGATCATCTATAACCTGTTCTGCAAGATCAAGGTCAGTAACAAGCTGTCTGACTGCTGTTGGGACAGCTCGCACTCTTTCCTGTACCTCAAGATCAACGACAAATTCGTCTGTTTCTCCCTTCGCATAGGGAACTACTCCGTTAAGACTTTCTTCGAGCTTTTCTTTTACGTACTCACGTGGCACCAGAGTTTCGATCAAATTAGTGATCGCAAGTGCCGCTGCATCAGGATCTTCAAATTGTAGTGTTGAAGCACTTCCATCTAGACCGGAATCGACCTCAATGCCGCTCTTGACTATGTCGTGAACCATGTTTCCGATGATGTTGTCGTACACATAGTCGTACGCCTCGGCATCATCCAGCATCCCGGTAAGTACGCCAGGCTCCGAAACGGTATCCACAATCTGGTTCACGGTCGTCGCGATGAAAAAGAAGAGCAGGAAAAGTCCTGCGAGCAGTACTGCGAGTAGTTTCCGCATCAAAAAATCTCCGAACAACGTCAAACTCATGCCTGATGTGGTTCAGGCGACACTAGCAATCCCCGGACTACGATTTCGTTACCGAAGGTGTGGATTAGGGACGAGTTCGGTCGAGATCAACCCCGGCCGAGATAGTCCTGGCCAAGAGGCAAAACGATCGCTTCAAGCATGTTCGACTCAGGTGGCAATGTCGCCATTAGCAGCGCGGTGCGCCCCATGTCTTCTGTCGAAATTAGCGGCTCCGGCCCCTCGTCTCGTCCGGTTGCCGATTTACCATCGGCGCGCCGCTCAACCGCAACGTTTCCAGGGTGGAGTGCACTAACTGCGATTCCGTGGTCACGTCCTTCAAGTGCGAGTGACTGGGTTAGTCCCCACACGGCGTGCTTACTGGTGGTGTATGGAGAAGAACTGTGGCGAGGTTTCTGCGCCGCAATGCTGCCTACATTGATGATTCGGCCACCACCCTGCTTCTTCATGATCTTGAAGGCCTCTCTTGAACCGAGGAACGGTCCAGTCACGTTAACTTGGATTACTTTCTGCCATTGCTCCATAGTTAGGTCTTCAACCGGTCCGCCATCGAATGCTCCCGAGTTATTTACCAAAACGTCCAACCTACCGAACTGATCCATCATTTTCGCGAACAGGCTTATTACCTGATCTTCTTCTGTGACATCCGTTGGAATGGCGACGATAGTAGCACCGTCTCTCGAAAGTTCAGCCGCAGCAGCGTTAAGTCGCTCAGCATTTCTGGCAGCAATCACTACCGAACAGCCTTCATCTGCAAAGGCTTTTGCAATGCCTTTACCGATTCCTGAGCCGCCGCCTGTAACGATTGCTACCTTTCCGTCAAGCTGTCCCATGTTCCTTCTCCTGTGTACCTTTTTCATTTGCTGACCTGTGGATCCGATCAAGCGTTGCTATTACGCAGTGCCGATGTCTATTTACTAGCTGTTTTCTGTTTTATACACACGTGTCTTCACTGCGGCAACCAATGCAACAGCGACGAACACTGCCAGCACCCAGTAAGTGACTTTCCAGCCCGTCAAAAACGCTTCGGTGACTACGAGGTCTGTCGTCCCCGCAAGCTCGTTGAGTTGAACTTCCGCACCACGACTGAGCATGATGCCAGCGATTATCGCAGTCGCCAATGCCTGACCAATGACACTACCCACGTTTCGAACCAGGTTCAAAAACGCGCTCATCGTTCCGTAATCGCCTCGGCTAACAGTCGAGAGAGTAGCACTCATGTTCGGTGCCATCCACAACCCCATGGCCACGCCGTTGATGAACAGTGCAGGTACTACCAGGTAAAGGGGAGTGTCGGCAACAAAGAACGAAAAGACGATGTTCATTACGAGCATCGTGGAAATCCCCAGGAACGTGAAAATCCTGAATCCGTACTTGTCAGAAAGCCTTCCCGACATTTGGGATGAAATCCCCATTCCAAGGGCCCCAACAAACATGATCAGACCCGCCGAGCTCTGGTCGTAGCCCATGAAGCTCTGGACGAATATCGGCATCAGAAAAAACATCGCTGAGCCACCAAGGAACGCCGAGAATCGAGCGGTGGTAGACCATGCAAAAGTCGAATTCTGAAAGAACCGCAAATTGAGCATTGGTGACTCGACTCGTAACTCCCACCTGACCAGCAGTCCGAACAGTGCCACGCTGATGAAGAATCCGCCAATAATTTGCGGTGAACCCCAGTCGAACGCGAACGGGTTTGAAATTGTGAGAATGATCAACGACAACGCGGCTGCTGAAACAATCGCGCTAATCCAGTCGTATCTCTCTCGAACCTGCCCGACGATTGAACCAATTCGTTCGTCATCTAGAACAATAATTGAAGCGATTATCCCGCCCACAGTCGGAATCAACGTGACCATGAATACTGCACGCCAGTCGAACGCCTGAATGATGGGCCCTGCGATGATAGGTCCAGCCGCAGCACCAATGGCGACCATTGTGGTAATCATTCCAAGTGCCTTCCCACGCTCAGTATCAGGGAATGTCCCGACGATGATGGCAAACACAACTGCCTGCCCCATCGACGCGCCAATTGCCATTACTACGCGGGCGACAATCAGCATTTGCAGGTTCTGCGCCGTAAAAGCGAGTAATGCTCCAGCAACGAAGAACACCATCCCCGAAATATGAAATTTCTTCCTCCCGGTAATGTCAGATACACGACCGAGCGGGAGCATTATGGCGCTGGTTACCAGCGACGTTGAAATTGCAACCCAGGTTACGGCTCTAAGAGTTACATCGAACTCATCCGCAATTGACGAAAGTGCCAGAAATACGATCGAGAAATCGAGCACCATCGCAAAAAGTGCAATGCCGACTGCCCAGAAGACTTTCCAGTGGTAGTTATCAGACGCGGGTACAGGCGAAGGACTTGTGTTGGTTGTCAAGTGAAGGCGTCTTCTGTCATTTCTGGAACGTGGTAGTAAAGTGGCGGCAAATTATAGACCGGCCCACGTATGCGTCGCTTAAGATTTCGATGTGCTCCGTGATAATCTCTCGTCGCTCGCTGAACATAAATTGCTTGCAAACCTACAAACAGCTCATCAACCGTTCACATTGTCTTCTAAATTTTCTCGTCCACTCCGTGTCGTAATACCGCCAGTTCCCGACGGCGTATCTGTTAGTGATTGGTGGCCTGTTAAATCCGATGTGGAATGGATTGAAACGCCATATTTAGACAACAAACCAAGCTCTGAATCACTGGCTAATGCCGACGTGTACATCGGTACCGATTTCAACGAGGAAATGGGGCGTGCGTCGAAAAATTTGAAAGCGATTCTCATTGCGGCAGCGGGATACGACCGAATTGATCCTTCAGCAGTTCCACCCGGGGTTTTGATTGCCAATGCGTATCACCACGAAGCACCCATTGCAGAATGGGTGATGGCAGTCGCGGTGGCGTTGGACCATGATCTTTTCGCCAGCGAACGTACGTTTAGAAGCGGTGATTGGTCTTACTGGCCAAGTCGCCACGGCTCATTTCGAGAGCTCTATGGTCGGACGTTCGGAATTATCGGCTTTGGGGCTATTGGCAAACGAGTCGCCAAGCTTGCGAACGCTTACGACATGAAAGTGGTCGTAGCCGGCCATCGACCTCTAGAGGAACCAGAGCCCAGCGACGTGGAGTACGGATTCGGGTCTGATGCGATGGCTCGGGTACTGAGAGAGTCAGATTTTGTTCTTGTCTCAACACCGCTAATTGAATCGACTCGGGGTTTTCTTGGCGAACGGGAGATCGGTCTCATGAAAGAAGATGCATATCTGATCAATCCCGCCCGTGGTCACATTGTCGACGAAAAAGCTTTATTTGATGCCCTTAAAACCAATGCGATTGCTGGCGCTGCGATAGATACCTGGTACGAATATCCAGTGTCTGAAGACGACTCGCCACGTCCTTCGAAATATCCGTTTTGGGAGCTAGACAACGTGATCATGACGCCACATCACTCGGGCGCTACTTTCGGCACCCGTGACCGCCGCGCTGAAACGGTCGCTGCCAACATAGATCGTCTCGTGAACGGTGAACCGTTAGTTAACGTTCTTGAAGAAATTTCCACGATCTAATCGACCAGGAACATCGAACTCCGAAAAGTCAGTCTATAAGCGCTGCCGGAACGCTTCGTAAAGAACAATTGCAGCGCTGACTGAGGCGTTCAGCGAAGAGAGTTGTCCGATCATCGGAATCGACGCAATGTGGTCACATTTTTCACGGACGAGGCGTGATAGTCCGCTTCCTTCCGATCCCACAACAATTACCGTAGGCGCTGTGAAGTCAGCTTCCATGTAGGTAACGTCTCCATCGGCATCCAACCCGATGATCGTCATGCCAAGATCTTTGAGGCGTTCGATCGTTCGATTCAAGTTGGTTACCCTCGAGACCTTGATGTGTTCAAGCGCCCCGGCTGAAGCCCGCACCGCCCCGGGGGTAATTCCAACAGCTCTTCGTTCAGGGATAATGATTCCGTGGGCTCCCGCTGCGTTGGCTGTGCGAGCAATGGCACCCAGGTTGTGTGGATCTTCAATGCCATCAAGCATAACGAGGAACGGAGGAATATCTCCGTGTTCAGCTTCAAGCATTAGCTCCTCAGGCTCGTGATATCGAGGGTCAGGCACCACTGCTATTACGCCCTGGCTTTTCTTGGTTTGTGACTGCGCTTCGAGTTCCTTCCGAGAAACCGCCTGCACTTCGATATCAGACTCAGATGCCAGTACCACGATTTCCTGAAGCTGCGGACCGAGTGCAATGCCTTCGACCATAACGATCTTATTAATGTCACGGCCAGCGCGTAGAGATTCGAGTACGGCGCGCCGTCCCTCGACTGTTTGACCGTGAATCTTTCTAGCTCTTGAATACCGGGACATTTTTACCTGACGAACTACTAGTGTGCTCATCAACGCATCGAATAGTCGCGCAGATTGAGCCTATTGGAGTGCTCAAAGAAGTGTAAATTGCATCCACATCCCGCGCTATCGAAACAGCATTGCCTGTTTCTGTATTCCGGAATGATCCAAACTCCAAACAATAAAGTACATATTTCGAGGAACCAAATCTTGGCACGGCAGCGCGAATACAGCATCAACCAACTGAAAAAAACAATTGATGAAGGTGGAGTTGGCGTCATTGCAAACGGCCCCAACAATTCGGACATGTGTGACTTGTTGGGTCACGTGGGGTTCGATGCCGCATTCATAGATTTCGAGCACGGAGGTGTATCGTGGGCGGAGCTTGCCGATATCACTCGCGCTTGTGAACTATGGGGCATGGCGAGTGTTGTTCGAGTAAACCGACTCGATGAAGCTCAAATACTTCGCACTCTCGATCAAGGCGCAAGCGCCGTCATGATCCCGCACGTGATCACTGTCGAAGATGCGCAAAACGCGGCCCAGGCATGCAAATACCCTCCTAATGGGAACCGCGGGGTCGCAGGCGGCCGTCGAGCTTACGGAGTCGATAACTATTTCCAAAAGGCCGACGAGCAAGTCCATTGCATTGCGTTGATAGAAGATTTCGAAGCGATCGATAATCTGCCCGCGCTCACAAAAGTCGATGGAATCGATGTGTTCTATGTGGCACCGTCAGACATGGCGGCTTCAATGGGTCACACCGGCAATCCGAATCACCCCGAAGTGCAAGAAGCGATTGAACGTGCGATCAAGCTCGTTATCGATGGCGGTAGTGTGGCGGGCACACTTACCAACGATTCTAATTTGGACAAGTTTCTTGCCATGGGCGTGAGGTGCGTCGGAGTTCCGTGGCAGTTGTGGTTGCAGAGTTCGGCGGAAAAGTTCATAGAGCGAACTCGAAGCTGCTGAGTCTCACTCTGAAAGCTGCAGGTTATTCTGTGTCCGAGGCGACGGACGGTGACGAGGTTCTCGCCGCCACTCTCTCCTACGAACCCGACCTGATTCTTTTGGATGTCGCTATGGCACGAATCGACGGATTCAAAGCACTGGCGTTACTAAAGAAAGATGCGCGAGCAAAAAACATTCCGGTAATCATGGTTACCGCAAAAGCGCACGCGAGCGATCTGGAAACCGCACGTTATCTGGGTGATCTCGACTACATCAACAAACCGTGGGCGCACGGTGAGGTTGAACTTCGAATTCAGTGGGCTATCACATCGGTAAAACGAAAACGACAGCCAGCTCAACAGCGACTCGCAGGATAAATATCTAGGATTGTTCGAGTGCGACGCCTCTCGATCCATCCGCCATAACTGACAAAGAACCTCTCTCACTCTTTGCAGAACTAAGTAGTCTTCTTCGGAAGACCACTTTGCGCGTTTATGTCCAATCATTAACCGCCGAGTTTCTTGAATAGATAAGAACGAAGCAGAGATTATTAACACGGATTCGTTCGAATACGTCCGCCTCATAGCGTAATGTATGTGCCATAAAATCCAGATTATTGAAGTATGGAAGGAATTGAGATGTCGGAACGCTACCAGAATTACATAAACGGATCATGGACAGACGGTTCTTCCGGCGATGTCTCAACAAGTACCAACCCGGCTGATCTTTCAGATGTAGTCGGCGAATTCCAGGCTTCGACAGTTACAGATGCCGACGCAGCCATTACCGCCGCACACAATGTGAAAGAAAGCTGGCGACGAACATCAGGCTTGGCTCGTGGTGGTTACCTTCTGAAGGCAGCATCGTACCTCGAAGCGAACCTGGAAGAATACGCGCAGTCAATCACACGCGAAGCAGGTAAATCCATCGTTGAATCACGAGGTGAGGTCGGACGAGCTGTAGCGCTATTGCAGTACTACGGTGTTGAAGGATCTAACCCTGTTGGTTCGGTCGTTCCTTCCGTGAATCCAGACATCCTTCTTTACACCAATCGAATGCCCCTCGGTGTGGTGAGCCTGATCACCCCGTGGAACTTCCCGCTTGCAATCCCGATCTGGAAAATGGCACCCGCACTCGCCTACGGCAACACAATCGTCCTCAAGCCCGCATCTGCGGCTCCATATGTATCGACACTGATCGCAAAAATGTGGGAAGCGGTCGACCTTCCAGACGGCGTGTTCAACCTCGTTACCGGTTCTGGTGGGTCGGTTGGAAATGAACTAATTACGAACGCGAAAGTAGCCGCTATATCGTTCACAGGTTCGACTCGAATTGGCATGAACATTGCTGCCGAATCGGCTAAGCGGCACAAGCGTTACCAGTTGGAAATGGGCGGTAAGAACCCTGTGATCGTGCTACCGGACGCCGATCTGGAACAGGCCGCCGAAATTACTGTTTCGGGCGCAATGAAATACTCCGGGCAAAAATGCACGGCCACTTCTCGCGCAATCGTTGTCGGCAACGTGATGGAAGACTTCACAAACCTTGTCGTCGAGAAAACCAATGCCTTGAAAATTGGTCCTGGAGCAGATCCTGAATCAATAATCGTGCCGGTGATCGACCATGCATCGAAAGAAAACATAACCTCAATGATTGAGCGAGGTGTCGCCGACGGCGGAACTGTACTCGCAGGTGGTGGTGCTCCTTCAGGCGATCTCTACGACAAGGGCACTTTCGTAGAACCGACGGTGATCAACAACTTGGCGAGCGATGCTTACGTCGCTTGTGAAGAAATATTTGGACCGGTACTGTCGATTTTGCCAGCGGCTGACGCTGATGACGCTCTCGAGATCGCTAACTCGGTCGAATACGGTCTTAGCGCTGGAATCTTCACGAAAGACCTGAATTCCGTGCTCGATTTCGCTGACCGGATTGAAGCAGGTGTAGTGAAAATCAACGGTGAAACCGCTGGTCTTGAGCCACAGGTCCCGTTTGGTGGAATGAAAGCAAGCTCTTCAGGTGACCGTGAACAGGGCAAAGCGGCTATCGAGTTCTTCACTCAGACCAAGACGATCTACGTGGACCGAAGCGCCACATAGCTGACACGCGATGCGAATCACGCTTTCTCGGCGTCTCTCAGTATCCAAATTCACGAGAGTCACCGAGAAGGTTCGCTTACGCTAACATTTGCCAGAGTTGCGTACACGAATCCCGCGGGGTGAACGTTTGACAGACCGAAGTTTCAGTGGAGTTTTTCCAATTCTCCAAATGTCGTTCGATGCGGATGGCAGGATCATTTATGACGACATCCGAGCCGAAGTGGAATACGCAATTCGATGCGGAGTTCACGGCGTTGGAATTGCCTACGGTTCCGAAGTAAACAAGCTGAATGACCACGAGCGTGATGAAGTGCTCAGCACGGTGGTCGATCAGGCAAACGGACGAATCAAAGTAGTGATGAACACCGGCGCTCCCTCGACGGTACAGACCGTTCACTACACTCGCGTTGCAAAGGTCCTCGGCGCTGATGCGGTAATGATTGCTCCACCTGCTATTCCCGGCATCCCCACAAAGCTCGTCAAGCAGCATTTTGTCGATGTTGCAGAAGCTGATGAACTACCGATTTATATGCAAGACATGACCGGTGCAGCAATGTCACCTGCACTGCTAGCCGATCTGTCACATACAAACGAAAACCTCTGCTACGCCAAGATAGAGTCACTACCGACTCCGAATCGATTTTCCGAGACTGCCCGGCTCGCCGGAGACCACATCTCCATGTTTGGCGGTGCCAACGGTGTCTTCTTCATTGAAGAAATGCGACGAGGCGCAACTGGAACGATGCAGGGAATCGCCCTTTGTGACATAGTACGAAGGACGTGGGACTTATTCCAGGCAGATGAAGATCTCGCCGCAGAATCTCTATGGAACCACTACCAGCCACTTGTGAAACTCTACACGCTCGCTGAAGGTCAACTTTACTGGATCGCCAAAGAGATCCTCAAACGCCGAGGGGTCTTCACTGAAGCGTACCCACGTATGCCAGCGGTGAAACCCGACGAGGGTCTGTTCCGTCAACTTGACTCTCTGATTGAGCGCCTCGGGGTTGGACCGATTTGAACGACCTTCGCGGACCCGACGGCAAGTCGCTTAATCCACAACTCGAAATGATTCGCGGTAACGATCCGGTGCCGGATGTACCAAACACTGCTCCCGGCTATGAGCTACGACTCGTCAGGGTCGATGATCTCCAGTCCTACTCAGCTACTTTCGCTACGGCATTTAACGATCCTTCCCCGTTTGGTGATCTGATGAAGCACTCGTTGCCAGAGGGATTCTTTGTAGTCGAACACTTGCCAACCAGAACTGTGATTGCATCATCCGCAGCGGCGGTTTACCAGAAGTCACAACATCCAGACGGACACAGTCTTCAGTGGGTCATAGCCCATTCAGAGCATCGTGGAGCGGGCGCGGGGCAAGCGACGGTTGCGGCAGCCACTCGGGTTCTCGCTGACCATGCCCCGACCTATTCATATCTTTCTACAGATGATTTCCGAATCCCGGCTATTAGCATTTACCTGAAACTCGGATGGCAACCGTTGTTGTTCCAGGATGACCAGATAACCCGCTGGCAGCGAATATTTGGGATCCTTGGTAAAAAATTCGACGAATCTGGCTGCCCAACATCGCCGCCAGATCAACAATCTCGACTCATAAACTAGACGAAGAACTTTAAGTCAGTTTAAGCCCGCACTCTGGAAGCCCACACAGATGACCTGGGATCCATCCCAATACCTGAAATTTGCCGATCATCGACTCCGTCCTGCTGTCGATCTGCTAAACCGAATCGACCTCGATTCACCTTCGGTGGTTTACGATCTGGGTGCGGGAACCGGTAACGTAACCGAACTTCTTGCCAACCGATGGCCTAAATCTCGAATCATGGGCGTTGATACTTCGGAAGAAATGCTTCGCGCTGCCGCAGAGCGAGCCAGCAACATCGAATGGCAGGTCAGCGACATAGGCTCGTGGTCCCCTCGGGAACCAGCGGAACTAATTTTCACGAACGCCGCTTTGCATTGGATCCCTGATCATCAAGAGCTGCTTAGTCGCCTCCTGTCGTCGGTTACGCCGACCGGTGTGTTTGCAATCCAGATGCCTCGTAACTTCGGTGCGCGATCACATATATCGATTTCTGAAGCTGCACTAAGCGGTCCCTGGCGGTCGAAACTTGAGCCACTGCTCCGCCCTGCACCGGTCGAACCGCCGCCGTTCTACATCGACATTCTTTCTCCAATATGTTCGTCTCTCGACGTTTGGGAGACTGAATATCAACAAGTTCTAAAGGGTGAAAATCCGGTCAAAGAGTGGACGAAAGGCACATGGCTCAAGCCGTTACTCGACGCTCTTGAAGAACCGGAGCGAACGGAGTTCGAGGAAACCTACGCTGAGATCGTCGCGAAATCGTATCCGAAACAGCCTGACGGAACGACGATTTTTCCGTTCCGTCGACTGTTCATTGTCGCCAGGCGATAATCAGTAGTCCTACATGCCCGGCGGTGGAACTACGACATCACCGTAGTCGTGCCGAGAACCGACCATGTTCGAGTGTTGGAATACGTCGAGTGCTGTTTCGTAGAGCTCGGGCTCGACTGCGATTCCACCCGACCACGTACCCATCTTCTGGTAAGTGCCCACTGCGGCGGCAATAGCGGACTCTGCCATGCTAGGGAAGAAGCTGGCTTCAGCCCTGGCAACTTCCAATGAATCAGCGGTGTTCACCCACTCCCTTGATGCCTTGTAAGCGGCAGCAAATCGCTTCGCTTCATCAGTTTCCAGCCAGTCCCAGCGACAAACCAGGCTAGAGAAAGCAACAGGACCGATCGCTTCACCGACAGAAGCAACGATATGACCCTGGCCGTCATGCTCTAGTTGTTGCGGGAACGAACCTTGCTCGTGGAAATAGTCACCTTCACCGTTTCGCCATTGAGACATTATTTCGTCCCCACCCGGCGAATCGATGTCATCGACGTCCGAAAGATCAACACCCTTATTATGAGCAGCGTAGCGCAACATTGCTTCCGGTTGTCCGCCGTGAACATGCAGGAACTTGCCCTTCAAAAGTTTGTCCCAAGTGAAATTTGAATCTGCTTCGCGCCCGGCGAGAAAGAAACCGTCGTAGCGGTTGATCTGAGCGAAGTGTGCAAACGGTGCTTTCGACCCATTGTCGAGTGCCCCCCAACTAGCGGAAACGGCCGCCTGTGCAACGTCCATCCGTCCCTCGGCGACCTCCATGCCGCTACTACCGCCATCAGTGACAACATGGTATTCCCCGGAAAGTCCTTCTTTCTCAAGGAATCCGCCGGCAATCGTGCAGATCATTGGGCTGTAAAAAGCCGAGTGTCGGGAAGCCATTATCTTCAGGTGGGTCATTAATCCGTCCATTACTGGTAATTGAGCGCTCGGGAGCGTAGAAACATGCCGATTTTACTCTCCCGATGCAGCGCAATGTCTACTGCCAAACGTAAAGGCTGCCGTTCGCCGTTCCGACCGCGAGGGTGATTCTACAGCCGTCAAGCGAAACTACGGAGAGATTAGAAGTCAGACAAGACTCCAATTCGAGTGACAAAACCTCTTCAATGCCGTCGTTTACACGCCGCAATCTTATAAGCCTCATTTGGTCTCGCGGGAGCACCACAAATTCGACTTTGCCGTCTCTACCAAAACCGCCCGCTACTCCCTGATCGAGGTTTCTAGAGCGGAGAACGTGGGACATATATCCGCCAGCCTCGGGAGCGACGAGCGAAAGCTTTCCGACTTCTATCCGGTAAAACTGATCGATTCCACCAATGTGAGGTGTTCTTACCGCAGCAATTTCTGTTTCGCCGTTTGGACCGAACGGGGCGATCGTTATTTGGTGGATCCACCGGAACCCGATACCGACCGACTGCGATTCGGCAACGACTTTCAACTCACTACCATAGCGCTAGACAACCATGAGACAAGCACCACCGAACGATTCACTCTCGTTGGTGAGAATTTCTGGAGTGCGGTCGAATTACGTTAAAGACATCATGCGTCTCAACAACTCTCTTCCTCAAAAACTTGATTTCCAAGATGTTGGGCGCTATCGGTCGGTAAATCGGGGTATCCGCTGTGCCAATTGCGGTTTGTACTGGTCGAGCAATCAGAGCATTGGTATGGGTATGCTTGAAGCTTCTATGTTGCACCTAACGCTGAATCACACCGCTTACAGGGATAACCCAACCCGATCATTGCCGCGCTTCACTTTCGACGTCAAAGCTCATCGGCAGCTCATTGTTGTAGGGATTTTTGTGATCTCGCTGCTACTGATTCAGTGTTCTGGCGATGAGCCATATCCGACGACACCAACACCGATACCTTCCTCGACTCCCGCTCCTACGCCAACGTCGACTCCGGGACCTACAGCTACTCCTTTCGCTACCCCTACCTCGATTCCGCAGGAAAGAGAAATCCCACCTCTAAAAGATCTCGCACGCGGCGGTTTTCTCAAATTCGCTGTTCGAGAAGGACCGCCTCATTACGATCCACATCTCACCGTTTCGTCTGCGGTGAACAGTTGGGGAGCCGGGCTAGCTTATTCCAGACTCCTGAAATTCGACACTACCAACGGCGGCGCAGAGGTTATTTGCGATCTTTGCGAATCATGGCAGCAATCAGCACCACTGACCTTTAGATTTCAGATTCGCGACGATGTTAGTTGGCATGACATTGCTCCTCCGTCAGGACGAACACTCACAGCGCAAGACATTGCCTTCAGTCTCAACAGGATCGCTAAAGACGGATTTAAGAGCGCTTCGCTGTTCTCAAACATTAGTGAGATCAGCGCGGTTGGCGACCAAGAAGTGGTGATTCGGCTTTTCTCACCTGACTCTGAGGCACTCGAAAAACTAGCCGATTCACACGCACGAATCGTTTCGCACGAAACAGTTGAGACCTTCGGTGATCTCAGACGGGGTCCAACCGTGGGAACTGGTCCATGGATAGCTACAAATGTCCGATCCGATTTCACACGGCTGATCGCAAACCCAGACCATTATCTTGATGGCTTCCCGTATCTCGACGGGCTAGAAATTCAAGTGGTGCCATCCCCATCGGTACGCGCAGCGGGAGTTCGATCAAAGGTAATTGATCTTTCTGACGTCAATTTCACTCTTGTCAAAAGCGCGCAAGGAGCATTCGATGAGATCAGCTGGGTTGGTATTGAAAACCCCTCCGCCGGCGTTGAAATAGCAATGAATACCGCTAGAAGTCCTATGGACAGTAAGGCTGTGCGAGAGGCAATGATGCTCACGTGGTCGCCGGTAGCGGATCCCTCGGGCTATCTTCCGATTTCGATCGGTACATCATCAAGACCGCTCCACTCACTTTCAAGCTTGGGCCTGCCACTTATTGGTTCATCGGTGCCGCTGGAGGCTCAGTTCGGGTTCGACGAGAGATTCGGCGACATAGCGAAAGCGAGATCGCTGCTCGCGAACGCTGCCACCGCACCGACCGACAACATCGTTATCAAGGTCGGGGAATATGGCGATCAATACATAGATCAGGCAATTTCGATGGCTGGAGGTCTTGCCGATGTCGGTATCCGAGCGGAAGTCGAAAGGCTTTCGACTCGGTTGTTTGGTGACGAAGTGTGGCTCGGAGGCGATTACGACATCATGGTTGGCGCTCCACCGCCCGTTTCGAGCACCACTGCCTATCTATTCGCCATTCACCACTCGAACGGACCGTGGAATACAACCGGATATTCGAACCCGGAAATTGATCGACTGATAGGATATCAAGCCCGCGAGTACGATCCTACGAAGAGGAATGAGATTCTCGTGGATATTCAGAAGCTGATTCTCGAAGGCGCACACCGATTCATCGCAACATACAGAACAACCCATTGGATCTTCTGGGATTATGTCGAGGATTTCGCGCCCAGTACCCCGCGTGGAGACACCGACTTCCTTACTAGGGTTTGGCTGAATAAAGACGAGTAGTACTCGCAGCGCGATGAAAGAAGTCCCTCTGTATCTTCTAGGCGAGGTGTTCCTTCAAACCGTCGTCGAGTCCGACCCAGCTCAGCAAGGCGCACTTGATACGCACCGGGAACTTGCGAACACCACCGAGCGCTTCGATATCGCCAAGAATATCGGCTTCCTCGTTAGAGATTTCTTCTCCCTTTAAGAGTCGCCTAACACAGTCGACCGCAGCTTGCACTTCTTCGGTCGATTTTCCATCGACGAGTTCGGCTAGCAGAGAAGCAGAAGCTTGTGATATTGCACAACCTCTACCGGTAATACTCACACCAGAAATACTGCAGTCATCGACCTTCAACTGAATGTGGAATTCGTCACCACAAAAGGGGTTGTTCACTTCGAGGTCAATGTCAGGATTCTCAACCGCAGCTGTATTTCGCGGACTGCGGTAGTGATCGAGAATGATCGCTTCGTACAGCTCATCCATCTCATTGAGACCACTCATTCCACCCATCATCGGTTGAAATACCCCTCAGTTTCGCTAATGCCATTTACCAGTGCGTCTACCTCTGACCTAGTGTTGTATATATAAAAGCTCGCTCGTGCCGCCGCGACGACGTCATAGCTGCGGACAAGAGGCATAGCGCAGTGGTGACCCGTTCGAATGGCGATGCCTTGCTGATCCAGGGCCGTCCCAAGATCGTGAGGGTGAATGGTGTCGTGGACAAACGAAATCACTCCTCCTCTCTGTGATGAATCTTGCGGTCCAAGTACCTTCACGTTGTCCAAGGAGAGAATCTGTTCCATGGCGTAAGCAGTTAGCTCTTGCTCATGCTGCCAGACGTTCTCCATGCCCAAATCGCTCAAGTAGTCAACAGCAGCTCCCGTTGCAAAAGCATCGGCAATGTTTGGGGTTCCCGCTTCGAACTTATACGGAAGGTCGTTCCATTTGGCACCCTCGTACGTGACTTCAAGAATCATGTCGCCACCGAACATGTACGGAGGCATCTCTTCAAGCAGATCGAGACGTCCCCACAAAACACCAATACCGGTTGGTCCGAGCATCTTATGAGCTGAAAAAGCTAAGAAATCGGCATCAATCGCCTGAACGTCTACCGGCATATGCGGGACACTTTGTGCAGCATCGACGAGGATTACCGCGCCAACATCATGCGCAAGCTCGGCGAGCTTAGCAACAGGGTTAATCGTACCAAGCACGTTCGACATGTGAGTGACCGAAACAAGCTTTGTCCTTGAGTCGATCACGCTCGATGCATCTACGAAATTAATGACACCGTCGTCATTGTGCGACAGGTACCGAATTTCGGCGCCCTTCTTGAACGCGAGCTGCTGCCAAGGCACGATGTTCGAGTGGTGCTCCATCGCCGTTATAACGATGTTGTCACCTTCGCTAATATTGGCTTCAGCCCAGGTCGCTGCAACGAGGTTCAGCGATTCGCTGGTGTTGCGAGTCCAGATTACTTCTTCCGACCGAGGTGCGTTAATAAACTTCGCCACTTTGGTACGAGCGACTTCGTAGCCGTTGGTAGCTTCCATCGACAGGGTGTGGACACCGCGATGGACGTTGGCGTTAGTTTGCTCATAGTAGTCGGTAAGCGACTTTATGACCTGTTTCGGCTTCTGTGTGGTCGCCGCGTTGTCGAGGTAAACCAGTTCCTGTCCGTGAATTTTTCGTTGCAGAATCGGAAAATCAGCGCGGATTGCATCGGGGTCAAACACGCGGGTTCCGGCAGAAAGTGTCGATTCGCTCATGCGGTTCCTATCGTGTCCGACTCTGCGAGCAGCACAGGAATACGCTCGTCAGTAACTCGTTCAACGAAATCGAAAAGAGTCGGCGGCTCGAACTCGTTCAACATTTCCTCGGCGAATCCGCGAACAAGGATGGCTTTTGCGGTCTCCTCGTCAACACCTCGTGACTGCAAGTAGAACAGAGTATCCCGATCGACGTGCCCCGCAGTTGCTCCGTGCGAAGCCGTAATGTCGTCTGCGTAAATTTCAAGCGATGGCTTAGCGTCGATCTCAGCACCGCGGGAAAGCAAGAGGTTCAGGTCTTTCTGATTTGCGTCAGATTTCTGGGCATTACGCATCACGATCACTTTTCCGCTAAACACAGCGTGTGACTTTCCGGACAGGATTCCCTTGTAGAACTGATCTGATGAACCGCCCGGCTTGGCGTGAGTGGTGCTGATTTCCTGGTCCTGATGCTGCGAGCCATTGGTCATGTAGAGACCATGAAGCGTGCAATTGGCACCGGGAGCGTCGAGCAAGGTGTGAACGTCGTTTCGAGCAATCTGGGCACCGACCGCAAATGATGTCGAGGTGAAGTCGGTGTCACCCTGCTGGCTAACTCGCGTCGTACCGATATGGAAGGATGCCTCGTTTTCCATCTGGACTCGGTAGTGACGTATAGCCGAGCCGCCGTCCTGCAAAATTTCGATGACGGGCGCCGAAAACTGTGGCGTGTCGGCAAGGTTTAGATGCGTTTCGATCAATGTCATCGAACTACCCACACCTGCGTTCATCAGAAGCCGAGGGTAGACAGCTCGGCTCTCGGAGGCACCCGAAGTCACAAAAATCACATGAACCGGCTGTTCGAGCTCGGAGCCATCACCGAGTGACACATAAGCACCGTCGTCGACAAATGCCGTGCTAAGCGCTGTGAACGCGTACTCTTCTTTTCCAGCCAGACTGGCGAGTTGAGATTCCACGTCGCCTTCACTCGACTCGATAGCGGACGCCAGTGATGTTGCTCGAAGACCTGTGGTCCCATTCAGGCTGGAAAGCTCAGAGGAAAACTTTCCGTCAACAACGACTAAAGTGTCCCACGCGTCGTCCCAAGGTCCCGCGCACTTGATCTGTTCGGCGGTGACAGAACCGGAGCTTCCGTATGAAAATTCCAGATCAGCAAGCGGTCGAAGATTTGTGTATTTCCAGAGCTCGTTGCCTCGTCGCTTTGTTGGCAAGCCCAGATTCGAAAAAGCCGACCACGCCTTTTCACGAAGAGACTTGATCCATTCTGGAGAAGTCGACTTATCAGACGATAATTTTTCGAAAGCCCTCGCGAATTTATCGACTGCAGCTGGTGGTGTTTCAATCGTCATAATTAGGCGTCCGCTCCAGCTGCTGCGAAATACTCCTTGTACCCGTCCTTCTCAACTTCCAAAGCGAGTTCAGGACCGCCAGTCTTGACGATTTTGCCCTTGACGAGAATATGGACAACATCAGGAGTGATGTAGTTCAAAAGACGCTGATAGTGAGTTACAACGATGAACGATCTCTCTGGTGAACGCATCGAGTTCACGCCTTCGGCAACGATTCGAAGAGCATCGACGTCAAGACCGGAGTCCGTTTCGTCAAGAATCGCAAGCGAGGGTTGTAACACCTCGAGCTGAAGCATTTCGTTACGCTTCTTTTCACCACCTGAGAAGCCCTCGTTCAGAGAGCGCTTCACAAGGTTCGGGTTGATCCCCACAGCTTCGACCTTCTCGTCGAAAAGCTTTGAGAAGTTTCTTACAGACATCTTGTCTTCGCCACGAGCTTCGGCTTTTGAGTCCAGAGCCGACTTCAAGAACTGCCAGGGTCGAACACCCGGAATTTCGGCCGGGTACTGGAACGCGAGAAACATGCCAAGGTGAGCACGTGCGTCAGGCGCCATTTCAATAATCGACTTGTCTTCGAAAAGAACGTCACCGTCGGTCACTTCATAGTCGGGACGTCCCATGAGAACGTTTGCGAGCGTGCTCTTGCCGGAACCGTTGGGCCCCATAATTGCGTGAACTTCACCCTTGCTCACTTTCAGGTCGATCCCTCTGAGGATTTCTGAATCTTCAACGTCGACTACCGACGCGTGCAGGTTTTTGATCTCAAGCATTTTTGTTGTGATTACCAGATTTGAACTTATTGTTGGTGGAAAATTTCGGTTGAGGCCAGGCGTCTAACCGACAGCACCTTCGAGAGAAACCTTGAGAAGTTGGCTAGCTTCGAGAGCGAACTCGAATGGCAACTCCTTGATCACATCACGGCTCCAGCCTGTGATAATCATGTGGTGGGCTTCTTCTTCAGAAAGCCCGCGCGCCATCAGGTAGAAAAGCTGATCGTCACTGACCTTCGAAGTAGAGGCTTCGTGTTCCAATCGAGCGGTTGGATTCCGCACTTCGATGTATGGAACGGTGTGTGCTCCGCACTGATCACCAACGAGAAGTGAGTCGCACTGAGTATGGTTCACAGCATTCTCGGCACCAGGCATGATCTGGACCTGGCCGCGATACGTGTTGTTGCCCTTTCCTGCGGAAATACCTTTCGACACGATCGTCGACTTGGTGTTCTTGCCAATGTGGATCATCTTCGTGCCTGTGTCGGCCTGTTGATGATTGTTGGCAAGAGCTACCGAGAAGAATTCGCCCACGGAGTTATCGCCACGAAGAATCACACTCGGGTACTTCCAGGTGATAGCAGAACCGGTTTCGACTTGAGTCCAGGAAATCTTTGCGTTCATGTCTGCACGACCTCGCTTGGTCACGAAGTTATAAACACCACCCTCACCGTCCTTGGTTCCAGGGAACCAGTTCTGTATCGTCGAGTACTTGATCTCTGCGTCGTCTAGAGCAACAAGCTCGACGACGGCGGCATGCAACTGGCTAGTCTTGCGGAACGGGGCTGTACAGCCTTCTAGATAAGACACATATGCGCCTTTGTCAGCCACGATAAGCGTTCTCTCAAACTGGCCTGACCCCTCCGTGTTGATACGGAAGTAAGTCATCAATTCAATCGGACACTTCACGCCGGGCGGGATGTAAGCAAACGAACCGTCACTAAACACCGCTGAATTTAGAGCGGCGTAAAAGTTGTCGGTGTGCGGGACAACCGATCCGAGGTATTTCTTCACGAGTTCCGGGTGGTTCTTCACCGCTTCACTGAACGAGCAGAATATGATCCCTAGCTCACCGAGCTGCTTCTCCATCGTGGTAGCCACTGAAACTGAGTCGAAGACAGCATCGACAGCTACGCCAGCGAGTGCAGCTCGTTCCTGAAGCGGAATTCCCAGCTTCTCGAAGGTTTCGAGCATCTCAGGATCGACATCATCGAGGCTCTTAGGAGCTTCGTTCGTACCCTTTGGAGCGGCGTAGTAGTAAATATCCTGAAAATCGACTCCGGGATAGTCGATCATCGCCCAAGTAGGCTCGCCATCTTTTTTCTCAAGATCAGCCCAGAGGCGATACGCCTTAAGACGCCATTCGAGTAGCCACTCCGGTTCTTCCTTCTTCTCAGAAATCAGCCGAACAATGTCCTCGCTCAGACCTTTGGGAGCGAGTTCAGTATCGACATCCGTTACGAATCCCCACTTATACTCACCACCTGAAAGGTCTGACTCGCGTGAAATCGTGTTTTGGTTGGTCAATAAGATGCTCCGTAGAGGTGTTCTGACAAACTATAATAAGAATATGTGACGCCAGCCTGGCACTGTTTTCTAACTGAAAATACGCATATTTTCAATTCTGACTCGATCGGGACCCATTTAGCTTAAATCTGACCCCAAACAGCGTCAACGAATTTCGTAACTGCAAACCAATACTGGTGCATATACGAAATACACAGCAGTTATATAGGTTAAAGCATGTTTTTGTCCCTGAAACGAAATGCCCTAGCCCACCGCGCCCGACCGTGTTTAAACTAGACCACTAGTAATTTGATCTCGCAGGTCTAACCGCCGACACTCACAGAAAGGCAACGTTACTCGTGGAGTACGAAGCAGTAATTGGTCTCGAAACACACGTTCAACTGAAAACACGTAGCAAGATGTTTGGAACGTCTTCTGCTGAATATCAAACGGCCGAGCCCAACACCCTCGTCGACGAAGTAAGCATGGCGCTGCCGGGCACTCTCCCTGTGGTGAACCAGACCGCTGTCGAGTACGCCATGATGATCGGCATGGCGATCAATTGCAATATCGCCCGAATCACTAAGTTCGACCGAAAGAATTACACCTACCCAGACCTGATGAAGGGTTACCAGATTACGCAGTTCGACGAGCCAATCTGCTACGACGGATTCGTCGACCTCCCACTTGACAACCCTGTACGAGTGCGAATCAACCGGGTGCACATGGAAGAAGACGTTGCTCGGCTTGTTCACGTAGAAGGTCCGCAGGGTGGCACGGTTCATTCATTGATCGATATCAACCGAGCGGGCACGCCGCTAATGGAAATCGTGACTGAACCGGATATGCACACTTCCGAACAGGTCGAATCGTACATTAACAGCCTGCAACACATCATTCGCTATCTCGGGGTAGGAACCGCCAACATGGAAGAGGGTTCGTTCCGCTGTGATGCCAACATTAGCGTCCGGCCCCAGGGCTCGACCGAACTGACCACAAAGGTCGAAGTCAAAAACATGAACCGAATCCGTGCTGTGGTTCGCGCCGTTGAATACGAGATCGAACGACAAATTGCCGCCTATGAAAGCGGTGAGCGTATCATCCAAGAAACTCGCGGATGGGATGATGGCAAAGGCGTCACCAAGTCACAAAGAAGCAAAGAAGAAGCGAACGATTACCGCTACTTTCCTGAGCCGGATATTCCCCCGCTAATCATTAGCGAAGACTGGATTGAAGGTACGCAGGCAAAAATGCCTGAGCTGCCAATTGCGCGCAAGAATCGCTTCATGTCCGAGTGGGGCTTGACCGAATATGATGCCGACCTACTCACTTTCATCCGATCGACGGCTGATTACTTCGAAGCGGTTTGTGATGTCGTAAAACCCGAATCGCCTGACACAAAACAGGCGTTTGCGAAAGCGGCGGCGAACTGGCTCAACGGCGAAATGGCTCGTAAGATGAACGATGACGAACTGATCAACATGTTCGACACGAATATCGCCCCTGAATCGCTTTCTACCCTCGTTGAGAAATTCCGCAAACGCGAGCTCAACAACAACTCTGCCAAGCAAGTTTTCGAACTGATGTATAACGAGGGATCGGATCCAGAAAAAGTGATCAAAGATCTTGGGCTCGGAGTTGTTTCTGGAGCCGACGCGCTCGGACCGATCGTCGATGAAGTAATTGCTAACAACAAAAAAGCAGTTGACGACTATCTCGGCGGAAAAGAAGTTGCCCTGAAATCGCTGATGGGCCAGGTTATGAAAGCGACACGAGGTCAGGCAGATCCAATGCAGGCAACAGAAATGATCAAGGAAAAGCTCACGTCACACTAGTATCGTTGCCGGCTCATTCGACTCATTTAGCCGTTCGGTTTACTCGGAAGTGTGGCGATCCTTGGGTCATAGCCCTAACATAGATAGTTGAAGGCTTTTCGATTGGCGTTGTGCCGGTGAAGTCGACAATTAAATTCGGAACTTCTGAAGAAAACTAATGGAAACCACATTTAGTCTCATATTGATGGTCACAGCGATTGCTTTAATCGCTGTATTGCTCTTGCAGGCTCGAGGCTCAGGCTCGTCGCTCTTCGGTGAAGCTACCAGCACGTTCCGATCTCGCCGTGGTGTGGAGCAACTGTTGTTTCGGGTGACAATCGTTCTCTCGTTCATATTCGTTGGAGTGGCGATCGCTAACGTTCGATTTAGCTAGCAACAAGCTCTCCAACAAAACGCACTTACGTGGGCACTGTTAGGTGCCCATTTTTTGTTAACTAATAAACAGCCCCCACAACTCCCATGGGTGATGTGTAACATCGACCGCCATGTCTAAATCCATCAATGACTCGTTTATCGTTGAACTCACATCGCCTTCATCAGTCGATCCCACGATCGTTGGTAGCAAAGCAGCATCGGTCGCAAATCTTGTCTCTCAAGGTACGACCGTGCCTTCTGGATTTGCTGTTTCGGCTTCGGCGTTCTCAGAATTCGTGGCTCCCGTGCAAGACGAACTCGCCACACTTCAGAATTCTGTCGACATCGACGAGATAGCTTCAATATTCCAGGCAGAAAAATCGATCCGACGGCTGCTTGAAATCCAGCCGCTGCCCGGCGGATTAGAGGGAGAAATTGTTGGGCGAGTGAAGTCTTCTCCTGAAGGGCTAGCCGTCCGTTCATCCGCTACGGCCGAAGACCTCGCAGTTGGGTCGTTTGCAGGAATGTACGACACGTTTCTGGACGCCATCGACGCTAAATCAGTGTTGAACCGAATACGCGACGTATGGATTTCGTATTACACCGGACGAGCAATCTCGTATCGAATACGACAGAACATTCCGCACGAGAACGGGGCAATGGCGGCTCTGGTTATGGACCTGATCAATGCAGATGCGGGTGGGGTGCTGTTCACTCGTGATCCCAGGGATGGAACCGATCAAATTTTGGTCAACGTTGCGCTGGGCCTGGGTGAAGGAGTGGTATCCGGAGAAACGAAGGCAGACTCCTTCACGCTCGACTCAAATACTCTGGCAATAACCAACCGCAATGTTCTCGACAAAGATTTCATGCTCGTCCGAGGCACTGCGGGCTCTACGGACCGAGTTCCAGTACCTTCCGCTCAACGCAGCGCCCCCGCACTCACTGATGATCAAATAACTGCCGTCGCAGAAGCTGCGCAGAAGATCAAAGCCGAATCTGGAGACGATCGAGATATCGAATTCGCCGTTGCCGGCGACACCATCCACATTCTTCAATCCCGACCAGTAACCACAGGTGAAGCGAAATCAACCGATTTCCCTGTCGAATGGGACAGTCCGGAGCAGGAAAAACTCCACTGGATGGCAAGCGGCAGATTCCCAGTTAGACCGTTATCGATCGACTACCTTTTCATGGCTGCAAAGGCGCAAAAACGCTCAGTCGACATAACCGGGCAGTACATGGGTCGCGCTGATTTGAAGAAGCTTGTCAACGGCTACATGTACGCAGCAGAAAGTCCTCGCGATCCCGAAGAACTAAAAAAACGTCTACTCAACCATCATTTGCAAGGTCGACGTTATATCGAACAGCGGACTACCTACTACTGTCAAGAAGTTGAGCCGGTGCTTCTGAAAAACCTCGAAATGTTGGAAAGGGTCCGCCCCGCGGACGACGCGGCAATCCCGGATCACATTGCGAATCTTCGGATCGTAATGCAAACAACTGCGGATCATATGAATGATCTGCACTGGCGTTGCTGGGCTGGCTTTCCCCGCGACGATGGACGTACGAAGGAGTTCGCTGAAGTTACCGGTATGACCGAGCTGGAAACTTCGGTTTTTACGCTCGGGATCGACCACATGACGGCTCGTCTTACCAAGCGACTTATAGGTCTGGCAGGGATAGTGAAGTCCGATCATTGGCTGTCAGAAATTTTTGAGTCCCGAGATTACGAGTCTCTGTTTGCACGCGGAAACAGAAAACGCGAGGCTGTAAAACAGTTCGGTGCACGTTTCCGATCGATGATGAACATCTGGGGACGCAGGAACGGCCTAGGCTACGGTACAGCCTGGCAGGACACCGATCCATCCTGGAACATGAAACCCGAGATTCCGCTAGATTCGATCGGGGCGTACGCTCGGCAGGACCTTGAAGCTGCCGGCCGGTCGCACAATAATCTGAAATCGCGACGTGAGAGCGCCATTCGAACGGCTCGCAAGCGAATTGGAAGAGATACCAAACGCCGCAAAAGATTCGAATTTCTCCTGTTCGCATCAACCATCAATATTCAAATGATGGAAAACCACAACTACCTAATAGAACAGCGATCGAATGGCGAATACCGAGAATCTACATTTAGGACAGGATCGGCTCTCGTTCGCGAAGGGTGGATCGACGAACCTGATGATATTTACTTCCTCCGACTCGGTGAGCTTGAGGATGCGGCGTCCGCTAATGACTACACCGGTCTTCGATTGCTGATCGCCGCCGCGAAAGCAGAACGCGAAAAGCACATGCTGCTCGAGCGGCCGGAGTTCATTGGTGCGCCAAAACCGGAAGATGAAAAGAAGGATGAAGAAGAACCGTTACGAGGCATCAGCGAAGATGGTTCTCAAATTCACGGTGAACCGTCTTCTTCCGGATCGTTTACGGGTACGGCACGAGTGATTATCAACCGTACTTCGACCCCTCCTAACGTCACGAAAGGCGACATTCTCGTCGTCGAAAATACCGGACCCGATTGGGTACCGATTTTCCCGCTTCTCGGAGGGCTCGTCATGGACGGCGGAGACAACTTCCAGCACGCCTCTCTTATCGCTCGGGAATACGGTATTCCGTGTGTAATTCAAACCAAGGACAGCACGTCCAAGATCGTCGATGGTCAGCTGATAACCGTTGATGGCACTGCCGGGGCGGTTACGTTGAATCCGACTGTGTAAGCAGTGGTTTCGGGTGCGTTTCTGTTGTTGTTGGCTACGACCCGCCCTCTAGCTCCCTCCCTGGTAGGAAGGGAGGATTAGTTGAGTCTGTTGAGGTCGATTGACCCCGATTTTCATCGGGGTGACATTGGCGGTGGGGTTGGGTTTTGGGATGTGCGTCAATACATCGCAAGCGGGCTTTTGTGATCGAAACGTGTACTGCATGCTTTTTGAGCCTCTAAACGCATGACCTGTCATCCCGGTGGAAATCGGGATCAATCTCACAAGCCCACCAGCAAACTCTAAGCCCTGGCGAATGAAAAGTGTCTAATTCCGCGCCCAGATGGTCTCGTCGCCAGTGTCGGAAATTGATATGCCCGCGGCTTCCAGTTGATCGCGTACGGCGTCGGCATCCGCCCATCGCTTCTCTGCTCGCGCAGCCTTGCGTCGCTCAACAAGTGCGTCAACCTCGGCATCGCTAAAACCATCTGAGCTTTGCGGCGGAGCCTCGAGAGTAAAGCCCAGAACCGCGGTCAACTCGCGTACAACTTCAGCAGCTGCAGAAACGTCCGCTCTATCGGTTCGAGCTCGATTCATTTTGCGGCACAGATCGAAAATGGCAGCTAGAGCTTGAGGCGTGTTTAAATCGTCATCCATCGCCTCTTCGAAACGACGTTTGAAGCCAGAAACATCAAGTGGTTCGCCTGAGCCGACTTCTACTGCGTCCGCAGCCTGTACTGCCTGACGAACCCGCCTAATAGAACGCTCCGCGTCGCCGATCAACTTCTTGTCCAGCAGCGGATTTGTTCGATAGTGACTCTGAAGAATCCACAAACGAATTGCGTCAGAGCTGAACTCTTCCAATGCAGAGTTCACGTTGAATGCATTGCCAAGAGATTTACTCATCTCCTGGCCATTCGCGATGCGAAGCAGACCGTTGTGCATCCAGACATTGGAGAAAGGAGTCTTGCCAGAAGCCGATTCACTTTGAGCGATTTCGTTTTCGTGATGTGGAAATATTAGGTCGAGCCCACCACCGTGAATATCTATTTGTTCACCTAGATGCTTGAACGCCATTGCGGAGCATTCGATGTGCCATCCGGGTCGACCATCACCCCATGGACTATCCCATTTTGGTTGGTCGGGTTTCACAGCTTTCCACAGTGCAAAATCCGCAGGGTTTTCCTTCCCTGATTCAAGTTCGCCTCGCGACGCATCAAGCATCTGATCGATGTTTTGACCACTCAACTTGCCGTAGTCGGATTTGTTTCGCACGCGGTAGTAAACGGAACCGTTCAACTCGTAAGCATCGCCACCTTGGATCAACTTCTCAATGAGAGCGATGATCTCTGGCATATCTTCTGTTGCCTTCGGGTGAACCGTTGCACGTCGAACGTTCAGTCCATCCGCTGATTTGAAGAACGATTCGATGTACTTCTCTGTGATCTGTTCCCACGACACGCCATCAGCGTTGGCTCGGTTGATGATCTTGTCGTCAACGTCAGTAAAGTTTTGAACCTTGCGAACTTTGTAGCCACGGTATTCCAGATATCGATCCAGAACGTCGAATACGATGCTGCTTAGAGCGTGGCCCAGATGTGATTCGTCGTAAACGGTCACACCGCAAACGTACATCTTCACCTCGTCACCCATGGGTGTGAAGTCTTCTTTTTTTCGGGTAAGCGAGTTGTATAGCTGGATCATTCGTACGTTAGTTGTTACTTCGAAGTCGGGGCAAGAGTCGCCACAGCCTGGGCTGCGATTCCCTCTCCAGCGCCTATTGCGCCGACATGGTCAGTCGACGTTATTTTCACGTTGACAGTTGAGTTTTCGAGACCTTCGATTACCGCAATATTTCGCTGCATAGTCGGAGCGTGTGCGGCAAGTCTCGGCCGTTGAGCTATAACGGTAGCATCGACGTGCGCCACCATCCATCCCGCTTCGAGAGCCAAGCGGCTCGACTCAGCTATGAATTGTGCGCTATCGAAGCCAGCGTATCGGTCGTCTGATGAAGGGAACCTCCCGCCAAGGTCTCCCAATCCGGCAGCACCGAGAATTGCGCTAGCAATTGCATGCATCAACACGTCGCCGTCAGAATGGCCTGACAGTTCGAATTCAAAATCGATTTCGACCCCGCCGAGTCGGAGGGGGCCGCCCTCAACCAGTCCGTGCCCATCGAAGCCGATACCGAATTTCGAACCCTCGTTTTCAGAGCTTCCCGAATTCGCCTGAGGACAGTCCTGTCTTCGATTGTGGATTAACGCAGCAAGTTCGAGATCTTCAGGTGTAGTTATCTTGATGTTGTCATTCGAACCGTCAAATATCGCGACCAGTCCACCAGCCGCCTCGACCATTGATGCATCATCCGTCACGTCTTCGGTTGTCATTTCGTGGGCGGTTTTCAGGATGTCGCTCCTGAATATCTGAGGGGTTTGTACTGCCCACATCCCTGATCGATCCGGAGTGTCGGTTACGACCCGATGTGGAGCTGTTTTGATCGTATCTTTGACAGGGACTGCCGCAATTGCCGAGCCGACTTTCGCTGCAACCGAGAGGCCTCGATCCAGCATTTCTTCATCCACGAAAGGTCGAGCTCCGTCGTGGACAGCAGTGAACTCGAAGATGCCCTTTTCGCTCAGTACATCAAGCCCGATCTTCACAGAGTCCTGCCGACGCTCTCCACCGGCGACAACACCAATTACCTTTGTGAAGTCACCTGAATCAACGGCTTGATTGCCTTCGTCGATATTGCCGGCAGACATGACCAGCACGACGCTCCTGACTTCATTAGATTCTTCAAAGACTCTAAGAGAATGAGAAATCACCGGCTCGCCGCCGAGTAACGCCACCTGTTTGTCGACGCCTTGCATGCGTGAGCTGCGTCCTGCCGCAACCACTATGACACCTAGCCGCCCTTGTGATTCGCTCATCCGAAGTAACCTTGAATCCAATCGATGCCCAAGAAGCAAGCATACGCAATCGCGGTCGATTTAATTGCCTTGGCGAAGAAAACCACGATCAGGAATTTCTTAATCGGGTAAGCCACGCTACCAGCGGCAATCCCGATCACGTCGAAAAGCGGATTCGGGATTATCGACCCGAAGAACAATATCAATCCGCCACGACGTTGCACCAGACTTTGCACGCGGGGATAAAGTCGATGTTTCTGAAACAGAGACCTACCAGATAGCCCAGCTATGTATCCGGTCATTTCCCCGAGCGCTTCCGCAGACGCAGAAATAATTCCTATCGCCAGCGGATTCAGGCCGAAATCGGGCACAGCGGCAACACAGACAGCAGCAGGACCGGGGACAGGAAGAAAGATAGATCCGGCAGCAATGAAGCTGATGATCCAAACACCGCCATAACCTGCGTTCTCGAGAGTCAGAGAGTTTGTGGTCCACAGAACGATGCCGAAAATGACGAACACCAGTACAAACGCAAAGAGCGAAAATCGAATCAACACCGAGCGATTGGTCGCAAGCCAGACTTGGAGCGCAGAGTATTCGACGCGAGCGTCTGTGCTCGCTTCCTCTGTTCCAGCAGGATGTTCGCTTGCTGCCGGTATGTCGCTATTGGTTGAACCAGGCATAGGTAGTCGTCCATTAACCGATCATCTGCATTGCGCTGGATGTTCAGGTGTTAGACAAGATCGACTAGCCACGATATCGACTGTCGGCATGCGTACGCAATAAGCAGGAACTTGATCAGCTTGCCGATTCCAACCCAAAGGAAGAATCTGGAAATCGGGTATCCGAGCGATCCTGCAGCAATTCCGCCAATGTCGAACAGCGGATTCGGGATCAGAGCCAGTATGAAAAGCGCAAACCCACCGCGTCTTACAACCCAACCGTGAACTCGGTCATAAAACCTAGATTTCTGGACAACGCTCTGTGAGCCGTACCCGGCTAGGTACCCAGTGACTTCACCTATTGTTGACCCAGCGGCACCAGTGACTGCGAGCAGCCCATAGTTCAGACCCAGTCCCTCGGTCGACCCAGCACAGACTGCAGCAAGTCCTGGTACAGGGATCACGACTGCAGCAGACCCCACAAGATTGATCAGGAACGCACCCCAGTATCCCGCGTCTTGTACGTCGAACCAGTCAACCCACCAGGCGAATGTGCCACCAAAAATCGAAACAATGACTACCGTCCAAATGACGGTCTGGTACGTGCGGTGATGTCTCGCCACGAAGTCGGCGATTTTGCTGGATCCTTTAGTGGACACTTCTACGGTATCCGGCATCGGAACATGTGACACGTCCGAATATTACGGCAACAAACGCGAATAGACCGTCCTTTCGGGCTAAAAACATCCAAAAAGACGGTCTTATCTCACAAACAATTTGCTGATAGAGGTGGCGTTTTTTACTTGGTAATAACCGTTTCCCGTTCGATGGCTGCCTCGTCGTCGGTGTCCTGAGGCTTGTCGATCGAACCGTTCTCGGTATCGAACACGATTTTGCCATCTACTTCATCGACAATAATTTCCGAACCTTCAAGGAATTCCCCTGCGAGGAGTTGCTTCGAAAGTGGACTTTCAACGTGACGCTGGATTGCCCGCTTGAGAGGCCGGGCGCCATACATTCGATCAAAGCCAGACTTCGCAAGCCATTCCCGCGCTCCGGCGGTTAGGCTCAATGAAACCTTCAGATCCTTTACCCGCTCTGAAACCTCGGCCATGAACTTGTCGACGATAAGTTCAATATCGTCCTGCGTAAGCGAATCGAAAACTATGAACTCATCAAGTCGATTCAAAAACTCAGGCCTAAACTGTTTCTTTAGTGCGTCCTCAACGCTGGTCCGCAATCGAGCACTTTCATTTTCTTCGGCCGACAGCTTGTTGAAACCAAACGCCTGCTGCGAAATGCCTTCTGACCCAAGGTTGCTTGTCATGATGATGATCGTGTTGCGGAAATCGACCGTTCGACCGTGACTGTCGGTCAGACGGCCATCGTCGAGAACTTGCAACAACGTGTTGAACACGTCAGGGTGTGCCTTTTCGATTTCGTCGAAGAGAACCACCGAGAACGGTCGGCGACGTACAGCTTCGGTCAGGTGACCAGCTTCTTCGTGGCCAATATATCCCGGAGGGGACCCAATCAACTTGGATACGGTGTGACGTTCCTGAAACTCGGACATATCAACTCGAACCATGTTGTCTTCATCGTCGAACATGAATTCGGCTAGAGCTCGAGCAAGTTCTGTTTTCCCGACCCCAGTTGGCCCGAGAAAGATGAAACTTCCGATTGGTCGTTTTGGATCTTTGAGTCCCGCACGTGCTCGTCGGACCGCATCAGAGAGGGCTTCTACTGCGCGATCTTGTCCAACGATACGAGTGTGCAGTCGCTTTTCAAGATTCAGCAGACGTTCGCCTTCACCTTCGACGAGTCGGGCAACCGGAATTCCGGTGCGCTCCGCTATTAGAGCGGCAATGTCCTCTTCAGTAATGGTTTCGTTGCCGTTTTGAGCATGGTCCCATTCTCGCTTGGCGTCATCGAACTCCTCGTTTAGTCTGATAATCTCGGCTTTAAGACTCGCTGCCCGTTCGTTGTGGCCAGCTAGTGATGCCGACTCTTCCTCGTCTCGCAGTTCTTGCTTTCGACGTTCCATAGTCGCCAGACTCTTTGGCCAGGAGGGACTTTCAATTCTCTTCTTGGCTGCAGCTTCATCTATTAGGTCGACCGCCTTATCCGGCAACAATCGATCTGAAACATAACGAGCCGATAATTTCACAGCAGCTTCCAATGCGGACGGATCGATTTTGTAATCGTGGTGTCGTTCGTACCGCGGACGAAGCGTGTCCAGCATTTCAATGGCCGAATCAATGTCGGGTTCTTCAACCCATACCGGTGAGAATCGTCGCTCCAAAGCAGGATCTGCCTCGATGTACCGACGATATTCGTTTGGCGTGGTCGCACCGATCGTTTGAAGTTCTCCGCGGGAAAGCGCGGGCTTCATCATGTTCGACGCATCAAGGGCACCGCCGCCGCCGCCAGCACCGACGACGGTGTGGATTTCATCGATGAATAAAACTATTTCACCAGCTGCCTGGCGGATCTCATCCATTACAGCTTTAAGGCGTTCTTCGAACTCGCCGCGCATGCTTGCACCGGCGATAAGAGATCCCATTTCCAACGAAAGCACCCGCCTTCCCTGGAGACTATCGGGGACTTTGCCGTCGACGATTCTTTGAGCAAGCCCTTCGGCAATCGCCGTTTTTCCGACTCCGGCGTCACCGATAAGAACAGGATTGTTCTTTGTTCGACGCGTCAGGGTTTGCATTACACGTCGAATTTCAACATCACGCCCAACCACAGGATCGAGTTCGCCATCATTGGCGAGTGCGGTTAAATCGGTGCTGAATTTCGACAGAGCCTGGTACTTGCTCTCAGCGTGTGAATCCGTGACTCTCGCCGATCCTCTGACCGCCAACAGCGCCTGATAAACGCGCTCTTCCGTAATTTCACGAACCTTAAACAGCTTGGCAATTACGCCGTCTGCGTTTTTGGTCGTAGCAACCAGTAGGTGGTCGGCGCCAATCAACTCGTCACGTAACCGAGTAGCTTCCTGTTTTGCTACTTCTAGAATCGCACCGATTCGGGGCGTCATAAACATTTGAACCTGACCCATGTTCCCGCCAACCTGTGGGAATTCATCGATCTTCTGTTCAAGCGCGTTCACTAGACGGTCAACATCGATGTTCAGCTCTTCCAGAATCTTGGTCGCGAGAGAGTCTTCGACTTTAAGGAGGCCGAACAGCAGGTGCTCAGCATCCCACTGGTTCTGACGTTTCTGCACAACCAGTTCTTGAGAGGTTCGAAGCGCGGATTGCGCCTGCTCAGTGAGTTTTTCTCTATTGGGGTCAAAAACCATTTGAATTGATATTCCTTAATCTCTTGCCTAATTTGGCTTTCCGCCCCCGAATGGGGGTCGAATGGAGAATTGTTAAACGGGTAGTTTCGATTGTCCTTCTCGTAACTTGACTATCTCGACCGTCAAGTCCTCAACGTGTTGTTCTAACCTGTCGATTCTCTGGAGCAGTTTCGACATAACCTCGATACCTGCGAGGTTCAAGCCGAATTCTTCTTTCCACCGAAGAATCTGTTTGATCATTTCGACATCTCGGTTTGAGTAGAGTCTCGTACCGCCACTCGATCGTTTCGGGATTACGAGCTCCCAACGCTCGTAGTTGCGAAGTGTTTGTTGATGTACTCCACACATTTGGGCAACGATTCCGATGGCGAACACCGGATCGTTGTGTCCCATCGTCATGCGTCGTCCTCCTTGTGATTACTCTCGAAGAAATCGACCAGATCGTCGCTTCCGGACTCACCATTTCGAATAGCTCTAAGTCGCTCGTAGAGACTTTGTTCTTCACTAGAAAGGGTGTCGGGCAACCGGACTTTCACCGTAGCGTATAGGTCGCCAAACTCTTCCGAGTTCATCTTTGGTAGCCCTCGTCCCTTGATCTTGAATGAGCGACCGTTCTGAGTACCAGCGGGGATATTCAAAGCGATTCGACCGGTCATTGTCGGGACTTCCGCTTCTCCACCAAGAATCGCGTCGAGTAATGGAACCGACACATCGGAGCTTAGATTTGCTCCGTCGCGGGAAAATCTTTTATCCGACCGAACGTTCACCGTGAGAGTCACCTCTGTGTTTTTGTCTGGACGGAGCCTAATCTTGCGACCGTTATTGACACCCTTGGGCACCTGAACCTCAAGATTCCGCTGACCAGTTGACGGCGATCCAATAGAGATTCTCCGTGTTGCTCCGGTAAAAACTTCATCTAGTGAAACGTCGATAATTCCCTTGTGTTTTGCAACCTGAGATTGTTTCGGTCGAGCATGAGCATGACCACCCATTCCACCTAACAGGTCTGAAAAATCTCCGGCAGAGCCTGCACCGAAAAAGTCGCCGAAGTTGAAGTTCATGCCCCCCATGCCGGGACCGGCATTTCGGCCGCCACCCATGTTTCGAATCTGATCCGCGTGCTTCCAGTTCTCTCCGAACTGGTCATAGTCCTTACGATGATCCGGATCTCCGATCACCTCATACGCCTCGTTCACTTTTTTGAACTGCGCCTGGGCGCGTTCGTCGTTCGGATTCACATCGGGATGTAGCTTTCGAGCCATCCTGCGGTAAGCCGCTTTGATGTCCTTATCCGAAGCGTTTCTGGTTACTCCGAGAAGGTCGTAATAGTCCTGAGCCATAAGTCGCTTTATAGATTTGTTGAATCGTAAAAATCTGAGATTCAATCAAGATTTTGACTTAATACTTGTTGAATAGTACTACATATTACTGGCTTCTAAATAGATGTTTTGATAAATAATTTATCAGATTTCATAATGGGTTTGTGCAGGTTTTGGCAATACGTATATCAAGAATTGGTTCTGGGGACTCAAATCTAAGAACCGCTACAAGCGTTTAGTGCAGCGTGATTCAGCTGAAACAAAGGACACAAAATAAATGGCAATTGAGAGATGGCAACCGTTCGGCTCTATCCGTGATTTCGCCGCTCTCTGTACTCGATATACAGGCAAACGCGCAAGCGTGATTCGAAACACCAAACCCGACTCATGGAGCATCCTGCTAGATGTTGTGAAGGACGGGGATTCTCTTGAGTAACAGCCTCAGTTCACGGAACCTCGCCGGATGACATTGACGTGTCTGTCGATGAAGACGTTTTAACGATCAAGGCTGAAAACTCTTCCTCATCAAGTGATGAGCCTGAGAGCTATCTCCTTCGAGAACGTCGAACAGGTTCTTACTACAGAGCAATCAAACTTCCGGAGACTGTCGACTATGAGGATGCAGAGTCGACGTTCAAAAACGGAATCCTCACGATCAAGTTGCCAAAAATTGAGTCGAAGAAGACTCGGAATATCAGCCGTCTAGACAACCTGATAAACCGAGCACGCCGGGCTTGAAAACACAGCGCGGACCGGAGAGCCACCAAACACAAGATGGTGGCTCTCTCGCGGGCTAGTTTTAAAATCTCAACAAAGCATCCCTGTCCGACTGCACAGTTTCCTCATGAAGGGATAACCTATTCCCTCAGTAATTTAGATTGTTAGGGTCAATTCGGCGGTCCCCTTTTAATTGAGCGCAACTCCAAGCAACTCGAAATCTCTTTCACCGTTCACGACGACTCCGGCGTTGCCGAGTTTTTTTGCGCGCTATAAAGACCGGATAGACACCGCTTTGCGGGATGAACTCGATGATCTTGAACCAGATATTTACCAGATTCATCGCTACTACATGGGCTGGCAGGAAATCGACGGCTCGCCTTCCCAATCGAACGGCGGCAAGCGAATGCGCCCAACCCTCGCGTTTCTCGCAGCTGATGCAGTTGGTGGGGACATAGAACGAGCGACGCCAATAGCGGTGGCTCTTGAATACATCCACAATTTTTCACTGATCCACGATGACCTCGAGGACATGGATCGAGTCCGTCACCACCGTCCGACAGTTTGGGCTGTCTGGGGCGCACCGGCGGCGATAGTGTCAGGCAACGCGATGATGAAAATCGCTGATGCGGCGGCTCGCAAGCTCAGAGCAGTCGGAGTTGATGACTCAGTCGCCCTTGAAGCGGAGTCCGTGTTCACCAATCACTACCTGAAAATGATGGAAGGCCAGTATCTCGATATTTCGTTTGAGACCGTAAAATCAATCTCAGTCCAACAGTACCTCGACATGATCGAGCGAAAAACTGGCGCGCTGATCGAAGCTTCTATTTACCTGGGTAGCCTCGTAGCTCCGAAAACTGGACCCGACCGTGAAAAAGCATCTGCACTAAGGATGATCGGATACGATCTCGGCCGAATATTCCAAATTCGTGACGATATTCTTGGTGTGTGGGGTGGTGAAGCCACGGGAAAACCAGTCGGCGCTGACATCAAAAGGAAAAAGAAGTCACTACCTGCGGTGCACGCTTTGAGTTATTCAACGGGTGCGACGGCAGAACGGTTGCAACAGATTTACCAGACTGAAGATGATCTCGAATCAGGGGATATCCACGTTGTTCTCGAAGAGATGGAAAATCTCGGCACTCATGATTACTGCCAGTCGATGGCAGAAAAGCGGTGGGGAGATTGCAATCAAATGATAGAGTCACTTGAACTTTCTGGAACCACCGCGTCTGAGTTCACTGAACTAGGTGAGTTCCTGTTGGTCAGAGAATCCTGATCACTTATAAGCGACTCCGACAACTCTGGTATTCAAATCCGACCTGTCGGGTGGCGCACTGCTGAAACTTTATGATCGTCGCCATAGGATCACTCCAAAGAGCCGCTAACGGGATCATCCGATCCGGTGACTACTCAACTGCCGACGCGCCGGAAGATTTCATCGCCTACCAACCCCTCTCACCAGATTATCCGGTGGTCGTCCTGAGTGGATCAGGATCTGAGCGAGCAGCAAGAGCAACCAGGTGGGCGATTGAGCAATTTGAACCTGAAGCGATCTTATCTTTCGGATTCTGTGAGGCTACAAAAGATCTGCCGCTACCAGGCGATATCGTGATAGCTTCACGAGTTATAAACCTTCCCGGCACACCGTTTGAATGGTCGGTTGTTGACAAAATGAACTCGCTCGGGCCTGACCGCACACTACTCCTATCAGCAAGAACAGCTGTGGAAATAGCCGGACTGGACTATCACCACGGGCCGGTAGTCACGGTATCCAAGTTAGCTACTACACCGGGTATAAAAAGCTGGCTTGGCGAAACGGTGAACGCAACCGCAGCGGACACGGAATCATTCGCTGTCGCCTCAGCAGCACACGAAGCCGGTGTTCCATGGGCCGTAGTCGCATCGGTACTGGACGACAGAGATTTCGATGTACCTTCGATTATCGACCGCGTTGGTGCCGGTCCCAACGAACGAGGCATCCTTGCTTACATTCGCTACGTTTCTAATTCGCCACTCGATCTCCCGGCATTGATGCGTCTTGGGCGATTGTCCACCCGTGCAAGTACTTCTCTTGGCGCGTTCATGACAGCGTTCATGGAAGCTAGGGCTGCACTAATAGGATCGCAGCCGGCTTCCAAAAGTTAAAACGCCCCGTGGGCTGAATCCGCTTGCTATGCAAATTCGTTTGCATAAAACGACGAATCTACACCTTATTCGCTACACAATTCGGTTGGACAAGCCGGATAAACCGATATGCTTAATTGGTTCAAAATTATCGACAAAAGCAACATATGCCAGTGGCACTTGTTCCAGTAACATGTTTGTAACCGTTTTGGCAAACGTCACTGGGTAGGTAAATTAATCTTAGTTTGGCGGATTTGGAACGCGCACCCAAGTAGGTTGACCACAAGTCTGATCGATCAGGTAATACACCCTAAGGGGGAATGAATTTGCATTCGGATAAGACACGTACGATGACCGCTGTAGAAGCTGGTCGCATAAGCGTGTTGAATGGCACCAAACCAGGTGGGCTGACTACGGGCACCGAATACAAGGTATATAGCAGGATCGTCCAGGTTGAATCGAACGACGCTCCTGAGTTGATCGATTTCACCGTAACCGTGAAAGAACTCGTTGAAGAGTCAGGCGTTAAAAACGGTCAGGTTTCGATCTACAGTACTCACACTACGTTCTCAGTAATGATCAACGAGAACGAACCGCTCCTCCTCAAGGACATGGAGCACTTCCTTGAGCGAAGCGCCCCAAAAGATGCCTATTACGGACACAACGACTTCGAACTTCGCACAGTAAGCATGCGTCCGAACGAATGCCCTAATGGACATGCCCACTGCCAGCACATGATCCTAGGAACCTCCGAAATTGTCCCGATCATTGACGGCAATCCTCTTCTTGGTGAGTTCCAACGGGTATTCCTAGTAGAACTCGATGAACCAAAACCTCGACAGGTCGCTGTTCAGGTTATGGGTCTCTAGGTTTCAGAACCGCGGTTTCTTTTGAAACGATCGCTACAAGGTGAACAAGGTGCCAATAACTCAGTCAGCTATACCAGCTGTTGAGCTTCCGGTCCCCAACATGGAAGTCGGCGCCGACTCGCCCGACTATGTCGACGCTACGTTCGATGCCTGTGAACGGCTAGCCAAAACACACTACGAAAACTTCAGCATAGGATCGCGTCTATTACCCAGCCACTTGAGAAAGCATTTCTACTCGATATACGCGTTTTCAAGGGGTGTTGACGATCTTGGTGACCAAGCCGATGGCGATCGCATGGCGCTTATAGATTTATGGGATCAGCAACTAGAAAAGTGTTATCTGTACGATGGAAAAGAACCACCCACTCATCCTTATTTCGTTGCACTTGCGCAGACTATTCATGAATTCGATATTCCCGTAGAGCCTTTTAAACGCCTGATCGAAGCGAATCGCAAGGATCAGTCGATTACTCGGCACGAAACTTTTGAAGATGTTTTGGACTACTGTTCATACTCAGCGGATCCGGTTGGACATCTAGTTCTGTACTTGAGTCGAATCCGCGACCCTAAACTTCATGAGCTGGCAAATAAAACGTGCACAGGATTACAGTTAGCAAACTTTTGGCAGGATGTGGGTGTAGATATAGAGATTGGTCGTATTTACATCCCGCTTGAGGACCTAAAGAGATTCGAGGTTTCTGAAGAGCAAATCATCAACCGTATTCACGATACCAACTTCGAAAATCTGATGCGCTTTGAAGCCGATCGCGCACGGCGATTCTTTGCCGATGGGTTCTCGTTGATCGATCAATTGAACGATCACCTCAAAACAAACTTTGCCCTCTTTGTTCGGGGTGGGCTGGAAATACTCAGAATAATCGAGTCCAGAAATTACACGGTATTAAACGAAAGCCCAAGAATCTCAAAAATGGGCAAAGCACGCATCTTTTCGGGTACGTGGCTTCGTGCTCGCACAGGTAGACAATTGGTCCCGCAAAATTTGTTCGAATCAAGCAGAACGGAGTCGGCGAACTGAAATGACCGATTCCTCATTCCCGCCAGACGCAAACGTCTCTGAAAAAGAAATAACCTGCGCGTACGAAACGGTCGCAGCGGCAACAAAAGCTGCATCAACCAACTTTTACTACGCTTTCGCCACCCTTCCGCCCGAAAAACGAAATGCTGTATACGCCGGCTATTCGTTCTGCCGGCTGGCCGACGACATCGTTGATGAGGGCAACTACGGAGAGCGTACAGACGACGCGCTGGACTCGCTTCAGTCGAGGCTAAAGGCTGCATATCAGGGCGAATACTCCGTAAACGAAGGAGCACTTCCGCTCGTCGAGTCATCACCTGATTTGTGGCGTGCTCTTGGCGATACGCTCCACAAATTCCCAATTGATCAACAGCATTTGATCGACGTGATTGAAGGCTGTCGAATGGATATGAACGGCACTACGTATGAAACATGGGATCAGCTCGTCGAGTATTGCAAAAGAGTCGCCAGCGCTACGGGTCTCGCGCTAATCGAAGTGCTCGGATACGAGGATGAAAAAGCCGTCGAATATGCCATCGACCTGGGTATAGCGCTTCAACTAACGAACATCCTTCGAGACATAACCGAAGACCTGAAAATCGGCCGAGTTTATTTACCTTCGGAAGAACTCGAAGAATTCGGCGTGTCAATGGACGACCTACGATCGAAAAACGCCAGCCCAGAATACATTCGATTCATGAAATTCCAGATAACCCGCGCTCGTAAATACCTGGAAACTGGCGTCCGACTATTTCCATTGCTCGATGAACAGTCTCGTCAGTGTCCCGAAATGATGATTCACGTCTACGAGCTGCTCCTCGACCGAATAGAGAAGAACAATTTCGACACGCTGAACCAACGGGCAAGCCTCACGAGACTCCAGAAGCTCAAATTGCTCGTCGTGATCTGGCTGCGAGCTCGCGGGCTGCGGTTCGTTTAGGTCATGGCGACTCGTACGGTAGTTATTGTCGGTGGTGGAATCGCCGGGCTCGCCACAGCCGTACGATTGATCCAACTAGGAATAAAACCCATAGTGCTTGAAAAGCGACCGTTCCTAGGTGGTCGAGCGTTTTCATTTGTCGATAAGGATTCGGGGGAAGAGATCGACAATGGCCAGCATGTATTTGTCGGTGCATGCGATCACTTCCAAAGGTACATTCGAGACATCGGGGCGTCACATCAAATCAGAATCGAATCACGCCTGAATTTCCCCGTTCTAAAGCACGGAACAACGAGTCGGCTACGAGCCAAGAATCTACCCGGGAAACTGGCCAATCTTTCCGCTCTCCTCGGGTATCGACACGTCGGCGTCTTAGCAAAATTGAGAATCCTATGGGGACTCTTGTGGATCAGTTTGGCACGATTGAAATTCGACTCACCTCATGACCGTGTGTCGTTCGATGATTGGCTACGAGATCATTGGCAGAATGACGAAACGATCAACAATTTTTGGAATCTGATCATCTTGCCGTCGCTTAACGACCACATCACTGCGGTCAGTGCTTATACCGGTATTGAGCTGTTCAAAGTGGCATTGCTCGGATCGCCGGTAAATCCCGGGCTGGGTATCCCACTCGCCGGGCTTTCCTCGCTCGTAGGTGAGAGCGCCCGTCGATACATTGAATCTAACGGGGGTGAAATCCGCACTGGGATTCATGTTGAATCGGTAAACATCGAAAGCGGGCGCATTACAGGAGTTAAAACCTCCACGGTCGAAATGGTCGAAGGAGAAGCCGTAGTGTCGGCTGTACCAGCAGCCGATATGACACATCTTGTTCCCGTCAGTCTTGAGGGATCGGATGACTTTTTCACTGCAGCGGAAGATATTCGGACGGCGCCAATAGTCGCAATTCATATTTGGTACGACCGCCCGGTAATGACAGAACCGTTCGTCGCCACTCTGGATTCTCCATTGCAATGGATATTCAACGACACTGACCTCAAATCAAAGAGAGACTCAGGGCAACACGTGATCATATCTCTCAGCGGTGCCTGGGAATGGCAGGATCGATCAAAAGAAGAACTGCGGCAAATCTTTACCGAAGAGATGCGGAAGACATTTCCGCAGGCGAAAGAAGCTGCGGTTAAAAAGTTCACTGTTGTCAAAATGCTCGAAGCGACGTTCAGGGTCACCCCCGGCTCACGTAACAGCCGGCTTTCTCAACGAACACCATTGCCGGGGTTTTACCTCGCTGGTGATTGGACCGATACCGGTTGGCCATCAACTATGGAGTCCGCTGTCAGAAGCGGTAACCTCGCAGCAGAGTTTATTGCTGAAGACATTGACACACGTCGCTAGTCGGACGTAAACGATCTACGTCAGATGACATGGCGACTGTATCCCTAGAAAACCAATATGTCGCCGTCGATTTCGGTACCAATTCCGTATCTATCTCGATCGTATCACCCGGACAGACAGCAACCGTAATCTCGTCCATTACTTCACGCCTTATGACACACCGAAATCCTAACTGGAATTCGATCCGACAGCAGCTCTTAAACACAAATCATCCAGACGCCTTGCGAAGCGATAGCTCAAGCTGATATGAGCACCAGTACGATTACAGGTATAGGTTTCACATCCCAATCGCGAAGATTGGTTTTTCTCGATTTCGACGGTTTTCCGCTATGTTTGCTATATCGACGTGACCAACGAGTGGAAAACTTCGAACTAGCGATTGGCGACACTTCGTCAGGGGGCTTACGGAAAATGAGACTGAATCTGAGTGCGCCTAGGCCAAGACAGAGGAGAACAACCCTCACCCTATTGTCCTGAAATCCTCAAATATTTAGGTATTTCGCACCAACCCTTATTAATCGATGGCTGGGCTACAATTCATACTTAATGTGCACATTTCATTATTTTGACCAACGATGAAACCTGCCATCTATCAAGAGAACAGCGACAAAGATGCCCTTCGACGAATTTGACTCCGTTGATCGCAAGATCATGAACATCATTCAGGCCGCCTTCCCAATGGTTGAAGAACCTTATAAGGCAATTGCCGATACCGTCGGGACGACCGAAGAGGACGTTATCGATCGCATAGAAGTTCTGCACCGAAAAAATGTTGTACGCCAGATTGGCGCTATTTTTGACACCCGCAAGCTCAAATACCAGTCAATGCTGGTGGCAATGCGATTCCCTGAAGACAAACTCGATAAAGCTGCCCAGTTCCTAAATCGACATCCCGGAATCAGCCACAACTACGAGCGTGGTGGACATTTCAACCTTTGGTTCACCATTGCCGTTCCGCCGGATCGTTCACTCGATGACGAAGTACGTATGCTGGGTGAATTAACAGGAGCTATTTCGACACGACTCCTGCCGACTATTAAGTTCTTCAAAATCGGTGTGAACTTCGACATGGTCAAAGGCAAATCTGACGCCACAGAGGGATATAGGCCAGAAGACCAGGGCACTACCAGCACAACATCTCCAGAAGTCACACAAGACGTAATCGATTACGTCAAAGTGATGCAGGAAGACCTTCCTCGCGTCTCTCGTCCGTTCGATGCCATGGCCGAACAACTGGACATGACTGTCGAACAGTTATTTGCACGTGCCGATGAACTCGTTGAGAAGAAGATCATGCGTCGATACAGCGCAGTTTTGCACCACCGACGAGCAGGCTTCTCATCGAATGCAATGATCGTGTGGAAGGTTCCAGAAGAACGATCTGAGGAAATTGGGACGATCATGGCGCAACATCCGGCAGTAACTCACTGCTACCAGCGCCCCATTTATGAAGACTGGCCATACTCCCACTTCACGATGGTGCACGGCACCAGCGAGGAAGAGTGTGAACGCTTCGGAGAAGAAATTGCCGACGCAACTGGAATGAATGAACGCCAGCTCGTATACAGTCTTCGTGAATATAAAAAGACTAGAGTTCGTTATTTCGTAGAAGACGAATTCGTAATCGAAGAACTCCAGCCCATCAGCTGAGTAATCGACTAATCCACCCCCAAACGTAACTAATTAGAACTGGAGACACCTGTGCCGCGCTATTACGGAATCTACCTCGATGTACAAGATCGCCTAGGAATGGTTTTTGGCGGTGATGCCCACGAAGGTGAGCGTAAAGTCAATTACCTGCTTGAATGCGGCGCAAAGGTCAAACTTTACAGTCCTGACGATGAAATCTCCGACAATCTTCGAACTAAAGCAGATTCCGGAGAAATCGAGTGGGTCAACCGTAAATATCAGGCTGGCGACCTCGATGGCGCATGGATCGTGATCGTTGCAGACACATCATCGATGGAAACTAACGAGGCGATTTTCAAAGAAGCAGCAGACCGCAACATTCTGCTCAACGTAATGGATGTTACACCGCTGTGCACATGGATTGCTCCATCACTTATCCAACGTAATGACGTAACCGTTTCGATTTCTACCGCGGGTACTAGTCCTGCGCTCGCTCGTAGACTAAGAGAAGAGATGTCCGCTGATAGCTGTAATTGTTTGCGTTGGGCTAATGTCGGGCCAGTTCTAAGAGACGCAAGAAAAAAAATACGTGGCGAAGGCATCGTCTGTTGTCCAGAGAAGTGGCAGGATTTCATGACTGCGGAATGGCTTGAAGAAGCGGAATCCGCAGCTCCGGACGTATCACAAGACAAATTGTTTAATGGCATCAAGAGCATCGCTTGTGAGTCTTGCGCACCTTATGGTTCATGCCAGAGAATCGAAACGCCTATGCCCGGACACTAAATTACAAGCATATTGAGTAGATTGACACCAACAATCCGGGTCGGTACCCGTGGAAGCGATCTTGCCCTGACACAAACAGGGCATGTCGTCAATGCTCTCAGCAAGCTTAATCAGAGCATCAAGTTTGACTTGGTTGTAATCAAAACAACCGGTGATAAAGACCAGCGCTATGACCTCGAAAATCTAGGGGTTGGTGTGTTCGTAAGAGAGCTCGAAACAGCACTTTTGGACGCTCGAATCGATCTAGCCGTTCACAGCCTTAAGGACATGCCTTCATCCCTGCCTGCCGAGTTCGATCTGGCGGCAGTGCCCTACCGTGAAGATCCACGTGACGCCTTCATTAGCCGGAACGGAGAGACGCTCGAAGAGATCGCAGCAGGTTCTCGCATTGCGACCGGAAGTGCACGGAGGGCTGCACTCGTGAAAAACCTGCGCCCCGACCTGATTGTCGAACCTTTGCGTGGCAACGTGCCAACAAGACTTGAAAAACTCGATGAACCGGGCGGTCCAGATGCCGTAGTTCTGGCAACCGCAGGACTTGTACGGCTTGGGTTACAGGATCGGATCACCCAGCACTTATCTTGCTCCAGTTTTGTTTCCGCTGTCGGTCAGGGCGCGCTTGCACTCGAAACCAGAGCTGGAGATTCAGCAACAATCGACGCCGCATCGAAAATTGAACACCCAGCCACGCGTGCAGAAGTGACAGCCGAACGAAATTTCCTCGATGTGATTGGTGGTGGTTGCTCTGCCTCAGTATCTGCGCACGCCAAGGTTCGCGGTGAGAATCTCCGATTTTCAGCATTCGCTGCAAGTCCAGACGGTTTTCAGATCATCCGAGAAAACCGCGTAGACAAGGCGTACAACGCCGCCGAAGTAGGTAAACAGATTGGCCAGCTTTTCGTCGAGCGTGGAGCCCGGGAGCTCGTGGCAGGAGACGCATAGTCCATATGTCAGATTCAACCAAAGAAGTCGGCAAGGTATATCTCGTCGGCGCGGGACCTGGTGATCCTGGTCTCATCACGGTCAAAGGACTGGAAAGCCTTCGCACCGCCGATGCCGTCGTATATGACCGCCTCGCTTCTCCCAAGTTACTCGCGCAGGCACGATCCGACGCCGAGTTGTACGACGCCGGTAAAGGTCGCGACAACCATCGTATGACGCAAACCGAGATCAATGATCTGCTGGTCGAACTGGGTCTTAATGGCAAGTCAGTATGCCGTCTCAAAGGTGGCGATCCGTTTGTATTCGGTAGAGGTGGTGAAGAGGCTCTCGAACTCTCCGCTGCCGGCGTGCCCTGGGAGGTCGTCCCCGGTATTTCATCCACGATCGCCGCGCCTGCATACGCCGGAATACCGGTAACTCAACGCGGAATGTCGACTTCGTTAACAATAGTGACTGGAAGCGAAGACCCGAAGAAACCTGACTCAAACATCAACTGGGAGGCTTTGTCTGGACTATCTGGCACGCTAGTGTTCGTAATGGGTTGGAAGGGCATGCACGATATCGTTGAGGCACTCACTTCACGAGGCGTACCTAATGATCGCCCCGCCGCTCTAGTCCAATGGGGAACCACAGCGCAGCAAAGAGTCGTAACGGGACCTATCGACGAGATCGCCACCCGTGGAGTTGAAGCCGGTATTGGCGCGCCTGTTGCTCTGGTGATCGGCGAAGTAGCAGGCCTTCGAGAAGCGATGGCGTGGTTCGACACGCGCCCTCTTTTCGGTAAGCGAATTCTGGTAACAAGGGCACGATCACAAGCAAGCAAACTGGTCAAACAACTCGAAGCCCTCGGAGCCGAAGTTTTCGAATACCCGACAATCGAGATTGTCCCTGTGCATGACCCAGAGCCACTTGACCAATCACTTCGAAATATAGAGAAGTATGACTGGATGATGTTCACAAGTTCGAACGCAGTGCGAGGCGTATCCGCACGCATGAAGGCACTTGGAATCGACTCGCGGTCGCTGTCTAAATTGAAGTTCGCCGTAAACGGACCGTCAACCGCCAGAGCGCTCGGTGAAATCGGATTCAATGCTGATGCAATTCCCGATCAGTACCTCGCCAGCGCGATGATCGAACTGCTGAGAGAAAGAGGTATCCGGCCGAAAAATGTCCTCTTCCCTCGTAGCGAGATCGGACGCGAAACCCTCGCCAATGGACTACGAGAAATGGGTGCAAATGTCGACGAAATCACCTCCTATTCGACGGAAACTCCGAATCACACGGGTGCACTTGCGACAGAAGCTTACGAACAAGGAATCGACTTCACCACATTCACAAGTTCATCAACCATTAGGAATCTGGTCAAATTGCTTGGCGGCTCACCCGAACTCATAAACACCAGTAAAACGGTGATGATAGGCCCTATTACCGCTGAAACCGCAGAAGAACTAAAAGTGAATATCGATATTCAGGCAGAAGAACAATCTATCGCAGGGATCGTTGACGCGATACTTTCACACGTATCTGGAGCGGATTCTCATGGATAATAGTCGCATGAAAAGTGATCAGTACCCGCGTCTCCGCAGGATGCGTCGCAACGCAACCCTACGCGACATGCTCGATGAAAATCGCCTTTTCGCGTCAGAGTTCATCTACCCTATGTTCGTCACCACTGGCGCTGGTGTTCGTACACCGATTGAACCCATGCCTGGAATTGACCAGATTTCTGTCGATCTTGCTGTCGAGGAAGCCCAGCTCGCATTGGATGCTGGCGTGAAGTCGGTGATCTTGTTCGGCCTGCCCGACGAAAAAGACGCGACCGGTTCCCGATCCAGTTCTCCCGACGAAGCTGTTCAGCGCGCCGTTTCCGAAATCAAGAAGTCGTCACCAGAAACATATGTAATCACCGACGTTTGCCTTTGCGAATACACAGATCACGGGCACTGCGGCATCATCAACGGAAACGACGTCGACAACGATGCGACACTTCCGCTACTAGCCGAAACAGCTGTTTCGCATGCAGAAGCCGGTGCGGATATGGTGGCACCGTCGGCAATGATGGATGGTCAGGTTGCAGCCATACGAGCCGGACTCAACGACTCTGGCCACGCCGACGTTCCGGTTATGGGCTACTCGGCGAAATACGCGTCTGCGTTTTACGGTCCGTTCCGAATAGCAGCAGACTCCGCTCCCCAATTTGGTGATCGTCGCACATACCAGATGGCTCACTCCAAGGGTCGAGAAGCAATGCGTGAAATTGAAGCGGATCTGTATGAGGGTGCCGACATCATCATGGTCAAACCCGCTCTCGCGTACTTAGACGTCATAAAAGAAGCGTCTATGAGATTCGACACGCCCGTGGCTGCCTACAACGTGAGCGGCGAGTACTCGATGGTCGCCGCCGCAGGTCAGGCTGGATGGCTCGACAGGGAAAGAGCCATGATGGAAGTTCTCACATCTATCAAACGGGCTGGGGCAGATTTGATCATCACTTACAGTGCAATCGAGGCCGCGAGGATCATCTCCAGAGGCTAACTCGATCGATCACCTCGATAGTTGTTCATTTTTCTTCAGTTCGAATCTAGAGTTAATGATCTTAATTCGGAAGTATCGTAGGTTTACCGCTCGGTAATAATGAGTCAGGGGATTCTTCGGCTGGTTCCGACAAATAGAAAGAGCGACGCTAACCAACTGCGTCGAATAACAAAGGACGACCAATGATTGAGTTACTTTCCGGCAACAACCTGCGAGGGTTAGCGGCAGAACTGATAGCAACGTTCATGTTTGTATTCATGGGGATCGGAGCCGTTGGAGCGGCGACAACTGCAGGTTTATCACTTCTCCCGCTTGATGCATCCGGCCTGATAATCATCGCTCTTGGACACGGTTTAGGCATTTTTATCGGAATAGTCGCGATTGCTAGGATCACTGGCGCACACCTGAACCCCGCCGTGACGATTTCAGCGATTGTGTCGGGCAATCTCGGGGTGATTCGAGGAGCTAGTTACATCATAGGTCAACTTCTTGGATCGATCATCGCCGTATTCCTACTAGAACTTTTCGTATGGACCACCCCAGAAGCCGAAGGCTTGGGAGCTCACACGCTAAGCATATCTGCCAATGAAGGATTAGTAATTGAATTCATCCTGACCTTCTTCCTGGTGTTCACCGTTTTCGCTACAGCAATCGACAAGCGCGGAAACGCTGCGTTCGCACCGCTCGCAATTGGTCTGGTTGTATTTGTCGACCACCTAATAGCGGTTCCTCTTACCGGGGCTTCGATGAACCCCGCACGAACCCTCGGACCTGCATTGATACACGGTATGTGGGACGATCACTGGGTGTACTGGGTAGGACCAATTGTTGGTGGTATCGCCGCAACGCTGACTTACGTTCTTTTGTTCGGCAGCAAGGATGATCGAGACAGGTTGGGCACACTCAAGATCGGATCAGGCGAAGTTAACTAACATCTTGGTCATGATCCCGCAATAAAGCTATGGTCGCGGGAGCATGATCCAAACCCAGAACAAAAAACATCGACAGGTAATAACAGTACGCCTGGTGTTACCGGTTTTCTGTTTGTTCGTTCTTTTTGCAACCGCGTGCTCGCTCGAAACGCTCGCCGACCGAGCTGTCGCTCCAGAAAGTGACACAACAGCGATAGAACTCCATGCAGCTTTAGATAAATGGCGCGAAAGCGAGTTGATCACCGGGGCATCAATGTCGGTATCAAATTCTGAAATTGGTCAGATTAGCCTTGCCAGCGGACACGCGAGTTTGACGATAGATCCCGAGCGCTTCTCTGATGACCCACTCACGATCGACCGCCCAATGTTCATGGGCGACATTACCCATGTGCTGGTAGCAGCGACGATCGTCGAGTTGTCGAAAGCAAATATGCTTAGACTCGACCAGACTTCCGACACGTGGTTTACTCAAATCCAAAACTCCAACCAGATCACCATTCGGAATCTGTTAGAGCACAGGAGCGGCGTTCCCGTTTTCTATACTCAGGAATTCCTCGATGACATTTACGAGAATCAACCTGACGTCGCCCGCTATCCAGATCAGGTGATTAACGTGGCCGCCGCGGAAGGTTCTTTTTTCGACCCTGGTACAAAGTACGGATACTCAAAGACGAACTTAATCATTCTTGGTCGCATTATCTAACTGGTGACTGGCACACCACTCGAAACCGAACTCAGGAATCGGTTTCTCGATCCCTTGGACATGAATGCCACGTACCGTGCCGGTCGTGAGGCTATCCCGGGAGGCATCCCAGGAGATTACGAATACGCAGGCCCAAACTCGTTAGCGCCAACTTCTGTGGACGGTCACGTCCCGAAAACTCCGGAGATTTCGGTCATAAGCGCTGAGTGGGCGTCCGGGGCGCTGGTATCTACTCCAAAGGATATATTGCAGTTTGTTCAGGCGATATTTAACAGTTCACAATATTCCGGTGTAAGAGCAGAGCTCACGAAAGTCGCCGCACATCCAGCGCAAGATGGCGAGAACATAATCAATTCAGGAGCTGGCGTTTTCGTCTGGGACGAAGATGGTGAACAAGTTGTGGGGCAGTTTGGATTTATCTATCCCTTCTCAGCTCAATTCATTTACTGGCCGGCTTCAAAAACCGCGATTGAGGTAATCGCCAACGAAGTCGACTCATCAAGCAATCCGAACTTCAACTTCTAGCTTCCAATAATCGAAAACCTCACATCCCGAGTAAAAGAAATCCTCGACGAGGAAGAGTAGATAGACTCGCCTGCTGCTTACACACCTTCAGTACCTCATCGCCTGATTGCACAATGTCACACCGATGAAAATCGGTGTCAAACGCCTAAACCAAACACATTAGGTCCTCCCTCCCTCAAAAGGAGGGAGTTTTAGAAGGTGGGTCGCCGCTCTACGATTGAGCACTTGCACGTCACGGGGACGTTCGATGACCTTTTACCGTCCCGTGTCAATGAGCGCGAATGGCCCGTCTGGCGGTCACGCTGCCCGCGACACCGCCCCAGATCCCTCGTAATCTCGGGATATCGATTTGTGGTGTTGACGGGATATCGGTCTGGGGTGGTGATCGGTTTTGGGGTGTGGCCGGTGTCGTCAGACGTGAACAGCTATCAGTTGGGTCGGGACGTCCGTATTCGGGCACGGATGCTTGAACGCTTTATTGCGCCAAATTTCCTACTATCCGTCGATGCGCGTCTGTTGTCGCCGAGAACGACATATTCATCGTCTCGTGGCCACCACTCGTGAATACCGGAATCAGCATCGGGGCAGTACGCGAACGGATCGTCGACCATTTCACCATTAACGAACAAATCACCTCCTCGCACAGCAACCTCTTCGCCGGGCATTCCAACAATTCGTTTCACGATCCAGTGTCCACACGTTCCCGGTTCTTCAAGGCGAATAACGTCGAATCGACGTGGCGGTTGCCGACGAAATCCAGCTCTGAATGAAACCACCCATGAATTTTCGGCGATAGATGGCTCCATGCTCTTACCTCTAATCTTGATTAGTTGCAGCGAGAGCATCTCAATTAACCGGTTAATGATGAAATTCAACTGAGAATCGCGTTTATACATGTTAGATTTGTCGGGCTAATCGACAGCGGAAGGTTTGGCACGACCAGTGGCAGCCTGTATTTTCCGCCAGAGCTGGACACTTTGAAGTGCCTATTTTGAGGAGAAAACTCATGTTCCGAACAATTTCACGAATTGCCGACCGGTTGCTCCCTGTCGGTACTGCAGATGCCCATTGTGACATCCCTTGCGGCATCTACGACCCCCGCGACGCCGTTCAGGCCGCCCAGACAGTCATCCGAATGACTGAACTCATCCAGGAAATGGGTGTGCCGTCCAGCGTTCAGGACCACAACTCTTTCAACCGCTACGTCGCGGTCAAGGAAGAGCACGCCAAGAAGGCGAAGGACGATATCCTCGTTATCTGGACAGACTACTTCAAGCCTGAGCACCTCGCTGCACATCCTGATCTCCACACCAAGGTTTGGGAAGCATGCAAGCTCGGATCGCAGGTCAAGCAGCATGTCGACATGGACGCCGCTGTTGCGTTCAAGGCCGCTCTCGAAGAGATCGGTGAGGCATTCGCAGAAACCAAGAAGTAATCAACCACTTCTGAATTAGTCACTGAAGAAGAGTCGGAAGTTTTCCGACTCTTTTTCGTTTAAGTTACCTCTTCGATCTAAACAGAGCCCGTGGTATTGACTTATCCTCGCCGACAATCTACCTTCCCGGTATTCCAGAAGGATTAGCAGTAAAGGTCCAAATTGCACATTTACGATCTCGACACCCCTGCCGTAGTCATTGACGTCGATGTTCTTGAGAAGAACATCAACGACATGGCTGAACACTGCAAGAATCTCGGCATCACATTGCGCGGTCACACAAAGAGTCACAAGAACCCCGAGATTGCAAAAATGCAAGTTGCCGCCGGTTCGCAAGGAATCGTTTGCCAGAAGCTTGGCGATGCAGAGAACATGGCTCGTGCAGGTCTCGACGACATTCTGATGACTTACAACATTGTCGGTAAGCAAAAAGTGCGTCGGTTGTGTGCTCTCGCGAAACTGCGAACCATGACAGTCACGGTCGATTCGTTTGAAACAGCTAAAGGAATTTCCGACCAGGCTGTCGAGGACAATGTGACCGTTGGGGTGCTTGTCGAGATCGACACAGGTGGCAACAGAACGGGCGTGCAATCTCCCGCTGCGGCGGAAGAACTCGGCAAACACGTAAATGGTCTACCCGGTATGAAGCTGCGTGGTCTGATGACCTATCCGAGCAGTATCGCTTCCAAGCCGATCGTCGATGAAACGGTAAAAAGATTTGGTGACGCCGGGCTTTCTCTCGAAATCATTAGCGGTGGCGGAACCGGAGAAGAGTGGGAATCCAAAGAACTTGGTTTCACCGAACATCGAAGTGGGTCGTATGTTTACGAAGGCCTGACACGAATTAACGGAAGCGGAGACGGCAGCGACCTCTCCCCTGAGAGATGCCCTCTTCGTGCAGTGACGACCGTCGTGAGCGTGCCAACAGATGACCGGTTGATCGTCGATGCAGGAATGAAAACTTTCAGGCTGTTCCCAGATATTCCCTACGGCTACATCATCGAAGATCCAGACTTGAAATTCTCGGGAATGTCGGTTGAACACGGGCAAATCGACACCAGCTGTTCAAGCAAAACTTATTCCGTAGGCGACAAGCTAACAGTGATACCCACCTATCAGGAAGGCGTCACAAATCTTCACGATGAAATCGTCTGGATGCGTCACAACCAGGTGGAGCGCGTGTTCAAAAATGAAGGACGTGGGAAGGTTAGGTAAATCAGGTTCGCCATGGAATTGACGAACCTGATTGACATTTTCCGAACTTCGTAAAACGCTGAGGCGTTATACGTTATCCAGAATTTCATTGAGTGTTTCACTCGGGCACATCGCTGCTGTCAGTAGATCGACATCGCCCTTGTAGTAACCACCAAGTTTCTGAGGGTTGCCCTGGGTAGCGTCCAACTCTGCCATGATCTTGTCTTCGTTCTCACTCATTGCAGCAGCAACAGCACCGAAACGCTTCGCCAGATCGGCATCCTCAGTTTGACCAGCCAGCGCCTGTGCCCAATAGAGCGTCAGGTAGAACGTGCTGCCCCGGTTGTCGAGTTCGCTGACCCGGCGTGATGGCAAGCGACCGTTTTCGAGATACTGACCGGTAGCTGCATCCAAAGCGTCTCCGAGCAGCTTCGCACCAGGGTTATCGAACTGTTCACTCAGATGCTGTAGAGACGCTGCCAGTGCCATGTACTCACCCAGCGAGTCCCAGCGAAGATGACCTTCCTCTTCGAACTGCTGAACGTGCTTTGGAGCAGAGCCACCTGCACCGGTTTCGAACAGTCCGCCACCGTTCAATAGCGGTACAACCGAAAGCATCCGGGCACTGGTACCGATCTCGAGGATGGGGAACAGGTCGGTGAGATAGTCGCGAAGAACGTTACCGGTCACCGAAATAGTGTCTTCACCCTTTCGTATACGCTCGAGCGAAAGTTTCATAGCGTCGACCGGTGGAAGAACGCGAATGTCGAGACCTTCGGTGTCTTCGTCAGGCAAATAAGCATCGACCTTCTTGATCACCTCTGCGTCGTGGGCTCGGTCCTTGTTGAGCCAGAACACAGCAGGCGAACCTGTCGCTCGGGCTCGACGAACCGCAAGCTTTACCCAGTCTCTGATCGGAACATCTTTGGTCTGGCAAGCACGCCAGATATCGCCAGTCTCTACCTCGTGCGAAAGCAACACGTTTCCGTCACCATCAACGATCCTAATCGTTCCGTTGGAGACAACTTCGAAAGTCTTATCGTGCGATCCGTACTCCTCGGCTTTCTGAGCCATGAGCCCGACGTTCGGAACCGTACCCATCACAGCAGGATCAAGCTTACCGTTCGCCTGGCAATCCTCAACCGCGGCAGCGTAAATTCCTGCGTATGTTGAGTCAGGAATGACAATCTTTACATCCTGAAGCTCGCCGTCGGCATTCCACATTTTTCCTGAATCACGAATTACAGGCGGAATGGAAGCGTCAATGATCACGTCACTCGGTACGTGAAGGTTCGTAATCCCTTTGTCTGAGTCGACCATGGCGATGCCGGGACCGTCGACGAAATCCTTTTCGAGATCCGAAACGATCGCGCCTTCGGGATCACGCATCAACCCAGATAGCTTGGTCAAAACATCACCGAGACCATTATTTGGGTTTGCCCCAAGTTCGTTGATCTCGGGTTCGTGATTGGCAAACAGGTTCGAGAAGTATGTCCTTACGCCGTAACCAAAAATGATTGGGTCAGACACCTTCATCATCGTCGCTTTGAGGTGTAGCGAGTAGAGAATGTCCTGCTTCTTGGCGTCAGCGACTTGCTCTTCAAAGAAGCTCACCAGCGCTTTGCGGCTCATGCGGGTAGCGTCGAGTACCTCACCCTGAATCAGAGGCTGCGATTTGATGAGAGTGGTTACTTTGCCACGTGAATCAACATGCTCGATCTTAGCCGTAGTGTCGGCCCCGATAGTGGTCGACTTCTCATTGTGGAAGAAGTCACCTTCCGACATCGTCGCCACGTGGGTTTTCGAATCCTCCGGCCAATCACTCATTCGAGGCGGATTCGCCTTAGCGAACTCTTTCACAGCGTTGGGTGCTCGCCGGTCGGAATTGCCCTGGCGCAGCACCGGGTTTACTGCGCTACCCATCGCCTTGCCGTACCGCCCTTTAGCGTCGTGCTCTGCAGGGGTTCCCGGATCGTCCGGATAGTCTGGCAGCGGAAAGCCCTGTGCTTGCAATTCGGCAATACATGCCTTCATTTGCGGGGTCGACGCGCTAATGTTCGGCAACTTGATGATGTTCGCTTCTGGTAGCTCGACGAGTCGGCCGAGCTCAGCGAGATCGTCGTCCACTGCCTTGTCGCCAAGGATTTCCGAGAATTGAGCGAGTACTCGAGCCGCCAGCGAAACATCTCTGGTCTCCATCTCAACACCGGCAGTTGCTACAAATGCTCTTACCGCTTTCAGAAATGCATATGTGGCAAGAGCAGGTGCTTCATCGGTCCAAGTGTAAATAATCGAGGGAGATTGGGTCATGATCAGTGATTTCGAAACGGCCGCGCGACGGCACCATATATTAGTTCAGACAACTTTCAAGTATATGACTTAAAGAGCATCTAAGCCGAACTTGGCTGTGCGAATCCGCGGTGGTATCTAGATGGTCCAGACGCTAGGGAGAATATTTTTCTTGCACCGTCCAGATCTGGAAAATAAATTCAGGATCTAATCACCTACAGCACCAAATCCGCAAAGGGTCTGCGATCATCTACTTTCCGAAGAAAACAATATCGTCGGAAATGTACTCTTCGCGAATTGGCGACCAGATGTCCAGAGCCACACATCCGCCTTCAGTCGCAACAACCCGATGCGTAACGTCGCCAGGAATCACGTAGTGATCACCAGCTTCGAGAAGTTGCTCTGAATCGCCAACATAGAACCACGCAGCACCTCCGAGCACTCTGCCACACTGCTCGTGTGAATGTGAATGCTCAGGCACCTCCGTGTCGGGTTCGATATCGATGATCCCCATCATAATTCGCTCACCCCAGATTAGTTGAGCGTGCACACCGGGAAGCAACTCCCGTTTTTCGACGTCGTTCTCGCTATAGAAGTACTGGTAAGGAAGCATCGGAATATTTATCCGTGTGTGCCCATCTTTCGGCTGATTGCGGCTTCTGCAACTGGGCTTATCACCTGCTCAATATCGATGTTCAACAAGGCAGGACCGTCGTAAGCAAATGCTCGATTCATTGCTCCTTCCAGATCCTCGGCTCGTGTCACATGCTCACCGTACGCGCCCAATCCTTGCGCCATGATGTCATACCTTGTTGGAAGCAAATCAGTCCAGACTGGTCGACCATACAGGCCCTTCTGGATTTGCCAGTCGATGCCCCATATCGAGTTGTTCCCGATAAACATTTTCACCGGCAAGTTGTGGCGAACCATAGTGTCGATCTCCATGCCGTTAAAGCCGAGTGATCCATCACCATTGCCCACCACAACCGTGCTATCTGGCAGTGCAACCTGGGCACCAAGAGCGTATGGCAAAGCTACGCCAATCATTCCGAAGCTTGAAACGTTGTGAAATCTAAAAGGCTTGTCACGCTTTATCGACGCCCGCAAAAAGTGACAGTAGTCTCCGCCGTCCCAAGTCACGTGTGTGTCATCATCGATGAACTTCTGGAGTGTTTTAGAAACGTGCATCGGGTGCATTGGATTCTCGACCTTGCCGAGATCATCCAGACCCGCATGCCAGTCGTCATGTGCCGATCGCAATTTGGTGACCCACTCTGTACGTTCGGTCCATGAGCGTTTTTCAGCAGCATCCGCCATTTGGGTGATTACGGGTCCAAGATCTCCGACGATTCCCACTTCAGCAGTACGAGCTCGAGCTACCTGCGCTGATGAAGGGTCGACAACAATGAATTTCATATCGCTAGCAAAAGGCGGATTACCTCCGAATCCATTGGTGTAGTCGAGACGCTTCCCCAACATCAGAACGACATCGGCCTCGCTGACATTCCGAACGGTGGCGTTCAGTGGGATGTATCCGAGACCCATCGAATATTCGTGAGAATCGGGAATCAGTGCACGCCCGGAGTCTTCAGAGAAGAACGGAATACGCATGGTCTCAACAAGACGCTGAACTTCCGATGGGATCGCAGTTGCGCCGGCTGATGATCCCGCAAATATCACCGGCCGTTCAGCTGAATTAAGTACATCTATCGCTCGATCTATCTGAGCCGGATCGCCAAGCACCTGAAGAGGCGTTCCGTATTCTCGTGGAGCGTATCTAACCACTTCTGCATCATCGACTTCTGCGCCCTGGAAATCGTGCGGAATTGTCAGGTGAACAGGTCCTTGTCGACCACTCAAAGCGGTTCGGAATGCAAGAGCCACGTACTCGGGAATACGCGCCGGTGAAGGCACGTCCCAGGCTCCTTTCGTGATCGGTTTCGCCGCACCAACCTGGTCGAATTCCTGCATAGCGCCTCGACCAATGTTTGCTGACTCGGCTGAACCTGCAATGTTGATAATCGGCGCTTCCGAATGCATAGCGTTCGCTAATGCCGGCAACGCGTTCGCATGACCAGGTGTTGTCGACAACATCACGCCGCCTTTTCTCAGGATACGTGAATATGAGTCAGCAGCGTGAGCCGCACCCGATTCGTGACGGAAGTCGATCATGCGCAATGGTGCGTCGTACATTTGATCCAGCATGTGGAGAATGTGGTCACCAGCAATACCGAAAACGGTGTCGACCCCTTCAGCTTGAAGGGCACGAATTAGAAGATCACTACCTGTTGTCTTAGCCATTAATACCGAGATTTCTTAGAGTTACTTGTTGAACGCCATGTGGCTGTTCACGGAGAAATCTAAGCGAGATAAATCGCTTCTGAGTTCGCCGATTTCAAACAGTAGAAAAGAGTAGCACCAGAACTGGCACTAAGTCGCGTTAGATTTGCATTTCTGCGACTCGCGCCCAATTATTCCTAAGAGTTCAGAATCAACAGATTCATCAACTGATCAAGTTGAGTCGATTCCAGAAGGACCTGGTCGCCAAACAGTGCTTCCAAATCATCGACCTGCCCGGTGTGCAGTTGAGTGAGCGCGTTCGTCCGGAACTTTTTAGCGAGCACCGGTTTTGCTTCTTCACGTCGTCGTCGGTGCCCTATTGGGTACTCGACCGTGATTTTTTCGGTTGATGAACCGTCAGCGAACGTCACCTGAACCGAGTTAGCGATAGACCGCTTGTCGGGATCAAGATATTCGTTGGTGAATCGTTGGTCGTGCTCCATGACCATCTTTTCGCGAAGCCAATCGATTTGCGGATTCGCAGCCGCCTCGTCTTCGTAATCCTCCGCGGTTAGAGCCCCCTTCAAGAGACCTATCGCAGTCATGTACTGGATGCAGTGATCCCGGTCTGCTGGATTGTTGAGAGGGCCGGTTTTGTCGATGATCCGAAGTGCAGATTCTTGAGTGCTTATAGTCACTCGTTCTATCTGATCCAGTTTTCCTACAACTTCTTCGTGAAGCACGAACGCTGCTTCAACGGCAGTTTGAGCGTGGAACTCGGCAGGGAACGAAACTTTGAAGAGGATGTTCTCCATCACATAAGAATCAAGCTCTCGTTCGAGTACAACTTGTTGACCCTTAAACCAGACGTCCTGAAAGCCCCATCCTGGAGCAGTCAATACCGACGGGTAGCCCATTTCACCCGCCAGCGAATCCGACCCAAATTGAACCGCCCGACGCAAAGCATCTCCAGCGGCCCAGGACTTTCTCGACCCGGTATTCGGGGCGTGGCGATAAGTCCTGAGCGTGGCATCGAGCCAGGCGTTGGAAACAGCGTTTTCTACCTGTCTAACGTCTCCACCAAACATTGCAGTGGCAACGGCAGTAGAAGCCACTTTCACCAGTAGCACGTGATCAATACCGACTCGATTGAAGGAGTTTTGGAGTGCCAGCACGCCCTGAATTTCGTACGCCTTGATCGCGTATTTCAGAACATCAGAGACAGAAAATTCAGCGCCCTTACTCCGGTTCATGAAGTCGGCAACAGCTAGAATTGCGCCGTAGTTGTCGGAGGGGTGTCCCCATTCGGCAGCCAGCCAAGTGTCGTTGAAATCTAGCCATCGAATCGCCGCACCCATATCGAACGCGGCTTTCACTGGGTCGAGTTCGAACGACGTTCCCATCACCCGTGCACCGTTCGGCACGATAGTTCCCTCGATTGTTGGTCCGAGAAGTTTTGTACACGCCTGATAATCCAGCGCCAGCAATGCACAACCAATCGAATCCATCAAGGTGAGCCTGGCGGAGTCCATGGCCAGTTCAGAGTCAGGCTTGTAATTTACTGCGTACTCCGCAATCGCGGTTATAACTGAGTCGGTCGTGTTCCCCTGTCCCACTAACCTCGCTCCTCAATTCCCACATATGGTCTTGGATCGGGACCCGTGTAATCGGAAAGCGGTCGAATCAGCTTGTTGTCGGCCCTTTGCTCGATTACATGCGCGATCCAACCAGAGGTTCGGGCAATTACGAACACCGGTGTAAACATAGCCGTTGGAATCCCGCACATGTGGTAAGCAGTTGCTGCGTAGAAATCTAGATTCGGGTTCATCCCCTTTTCACGCATCATCACAGTTTCAATGCGTTCTGAAATGTCATAGTAAGTTGTGTTTCCGGCAACTTCAGAAAGACGCTTCGCAAGGTCTTTGACGATTGATGAGCGGGGATCACCGTTCTTGTATACGCGGTGACCGAATCCCATCACGAGGCGTCGAGCTTCGAGCATGTGTAGGATCGATTTCTCTGCGTCCTGAGGCGAGTCGAACGAGGATACCAGTTCCATAGCAGCCTCGTTCGCACCTCCATGTAGAGGTCCACGAAGAGCGCCAATCGCACCGGCGACCGCCGAATATGAGTCTGCCAGCGTTGAAGTAATGACACGTGCGGTAAACGTCGACGCGTTGAATTCATGTTCAGCGTAGAGGATGAGCGTTGTATCCATTGCAGCACGCTTCAATGGATCCGATGGCTTACCTGATATCAAGCTTAAGAAATGCCCTGCGACTGTGTCTTCTGAGGACTCAGTTTCGATTCGCTCGTTGCGAGAGTGATACCTGTACCAGTAAGCCAGCATCGATCCGAAGCACGCGGTGAGACGGTCACCAACTGTCGCGGCCGTTCTACCTCCTTCACCCTCAACCTCGAGCGTTCCGAGTAAAGATGTCCCAGTCCGTAATACATCCATCGGATGCGTGGATGCAGGCAGCGTCTCCAGCAACGATTTCAACTGATCAGGCAGTGCTCTCAGCCCCATCAGCTTTTGTTTGTAGGAGTCGAGAGTTTGCTTCGGCGGCAACTTGCCGTAGATCAACAGGTATGCGACTTCCTCAAATGTTGAATTGGCTGCCAGATCAGTAATTGAATAACCGCGGTAGGTGAGTCCTACGCCTTCTTGCCCTACCGTGGAGATTCCGGAGGAGCCTGCTGTGATTCCGTTTAGTCCTGCTGAGGTCATTTCACCGGGTCTTTCTAGGTTGATATGAGGGAGTGACTAGAGGGTTAATCGTTCGACTCTGATTCGAACAGTTCGTCGAGTTTGGACTCGTATTTGTGGTAGTCGAGATACTCATAAAGTTCAGCACGAGTTTGCAGATCGTTAACTACACCCGTTTGAGTACCTTTGGTGCGAATTTCGTTGAATGTTTTTTCCGCGGCGCGGTTGGCTGCCCGAAACGCTGTGAGCGGATAGAGGGCAATATCGACACTGACACCACGTAATTCATCCACGGTAAATGCCGGGGTTTGTCCGAACTCCGTCAGATTGGCGAGGATTGGCACACTGAGTGCGGCCTTGAATTTCTGGAAATCCTCGAGATTCGATACGGCTTCAGCGAAGATCATGTCCGCACCGGCTTCGACATACGCGACGGATCGTTCGATCGCCGAATCAACACCATCGTTCGCAATCGCGTCTGTACGAGCCATCAACACGAATGCGTCGTATCCCCGAGCATCCGTCGCCGCCTTCACGCGGTCGCACATTTCGGTGGTCGAAACGATTTGCTTGCCGGGTCGGTGGCCACAACGTTTTGCCTGGACTTGGTCTTCTATGTGCACTCCTGCCGCACCGGCACGCGCCATCTCTTTCATCGTGCGCGCAATCATGAACGCACCACCCCATCCCGTGTCGACGTCAACCAGCAACGGAAGCTCTGTGACAGACGTAATACGACGCACGTCTTCCAGGACATTGTCGAGGGTTGTCATACCAAGATCGGGCAATCCGTAAGACGCCGTCGCCACGCCAGATCCCGAAAGATAGATCGACCGGAACCCGGCTGCTTTAGCCATCACGGCGTGATACGGGTTTGTCACACCAACGAGTTGGAGGGGCGACTCGTCTTGCAGAGCCGTTCGGAATAAGGTTCCGGGAAGCGTTGTCATGATCACCGGATTATAGTTGCAAGAACGCCTGTTCAGGTTGCGCTAAACGCCTCTAACCCCAGAATGCGTCGAAAAATACGAGCGGCGCAACTAGGAGCAACACGATTCCGACCACGAGACGTAGCTTACGAGAGTCGACATCTCCTCCATAGCGGGACCCGGCAAACATACCGATCATTGCGGGTATTCCTACTGCCGCCACCAGCAACCAATCGACACGACCACGAATCAAGTGACCGGCGAATCCTGACGAGCCAACGAGAATTGTGAGCGCAAGATTTGTTCCCGCCGCAAGAGAAGGTTTCATCTTCAACACGTGAATAAGAGCGGGCATTCGCAACACGCCCAGTGCCAGACCGACCGCACCGCCAATTACTCCAATAGCGAACCCAACGACACTCTCTCGTCCAACTGTTTTCGGAGTTAGTTCGCCCCGTCCGGCTGAGGAATCCTCTTCGTGCTCTTCACTCTTCCGGTCACGGAGTTCGGCAATTGAGCGGCGAATCAGCATTAGTGCTGACCATACGAGTAACAAAGTCACAACCGTCAAAAGCACTGTACGAGAAACAACATCGGCGTACAAACCGCCAACAAATGACCCGGCAATCGCAGGAATTCCGATTACAAGAACGACTCGGAACACAATTCGATTTTGCAGAATTGCTGGCCAAGAACCGGCAACGGATCCGAGAAGGCTTACAAAAAGATTGGTACTTGCGGCTATTAGAGGGTCGAGACCTACCGCAGTCATGATCGGCAGACGAACGACGCCCAGAGCGATCCCGACGATGCCTCCGACAATACCAACGATCAGCGACATTACCGCTAATCCGGCCAGTTCAACTCCTGAGAGATCTGCTCCTGCGAGCGCAAGAGTCGAAAGACCGTCGGTCATTAAGCTGCCACCCTACATTCGGTCATGAATGTTCGACCATTGACAGGTGTACAACAGCAAATAAAACACGCGGCGGGCGCGCAGTTCGAAGCCATTCGGTATATGTCGGATAACTCATTCACGAAGATCCGATTTTATCTTCGTCCAGCCCTGTTGCAACCAACCGCCGCGACGTTATTTGCCGACCAAATCAAGACTTTCAAGCAAGCTGTCGATTTCCCGGTAATGCTCATCATCAGGTTTTAGCGCGGGGTGTCGCGCAAAATCTGATCCCGGTGAGAAAACTCCCCGGCGCACCATGATGTGCTTGTAGATCCAATTAGCGAATCCCTGGCCTTGGGCGAGGATGCTGATTAGGGGCGAGTGTTTGCGCATTTCTGCGTTTGCAGCTTCTTCATCACCCTCCTGGAACGCATCCCATACCCGAACGAACATATCGGGAAGAGTGGAACCGGGCATGGTGCCGACCGAGCCGCGCTTGAACTCTTCGACAGCGAACGCTCCCCCAGCGCCACCGAACAAAACCAGTCCCGTTCCCTCAGAGAGCTTTTGGGTTTCTCCCATACGAGGAACAGTAGGTGGTGTTTCAACCTTGATGTAGCAAAGGTTTTCGTGGCGGTTAGCGCAAGCAACTGCCATTGCTGGAGGAACCTGTGCAGTTCCCTGGTCTTGCAAGAAAATCGGTATTGAAACCGATTCAGCAATACGACCGAAGTACTCGATGTTTTCCGACGCGGGCATTGGGATGAACGACGTCGGACGGATCATCAACGCGTCGGCACCAAGCTCTTCAGCTCGCTTCGAGAGTGCGATTGCGTGGTCGGTGCCTTCGCCACCAGTATTCATGACCACTTTGACGCGACCGTTGTTTACCCCAACAACGGTTTTCAATATCAGGTCACGTTCCTCTTCATTGAACTTGTAGATCTCGGTCGCAACGGCGATACCAAGACCATGAACGCCCTTTTCGATCATCCACTCGACCTGATTTTCGAGATCGTCAATGACCAGCTGCCCCTTCTCGTTTATTGGAGCAGAAAGAATCGGGTAAACACCATTCATCGAACGGTATGGCATATCGAAACATCTCCGAGTTTGAATAGTTGTTAGGGGTTGATCATGTGCGCCGACCACACCTCGCCGGATGTTCGCGCTAGTTCAAAGTTAACGCAATAAGAGTCGACGAGATCAAGCACTGAAATACGTAAATTCACGTCATCGAACAGAAGAGTTAAAGCAGGTTCTCTACGATCGCCATGAGAACTCCCGCGACTGTCGCTGTACCGATAACGCCAGCGACGTTAGGGCCCATAGCGTGCATCAGCAGGAAGTTCCCCGGGTCTTCTTTCTGACCCATGTCCTGAACCACTCGAGCTGCCATTGGAACCGCCGAGACTCCCGCTGCACCGATCATCGGATTCACCTTCTCCTTGCTAAGCAGGTTCATCAACTTAGCGAGCAGAATTCCGGCAACCGTTGCAGTCATGAATGCAAAGAGTCCAAGGAAGAAGATTCCAATCGTCTCCGGTTGTAGGAATACTGCGGCAGGCATGGTCGACCCAACGGCGAGACCAAGCAATACGATCACCGCGTTCATCAGTGCGTTTTCGGTTACATCCGCAAGTCGAGGAACCACGCCAGAAACTTTGATGAGGTTTCCAAGCATAAGCATTCCAATAAGCGGGGAAGCAGACGGTACAAGCACGCTAATTATGATCGTTGTGAGTACTGGGAACAGTACCTGTGTGCGCTTTGACACTGGTTTCGCCGAGTACTCCATACGGATCAATCGCTCTTTCTGTGTGGTGAGCAACTTGATGATCGGCGGCTGAATGATCGGAACAAGAGCCATATACGAGTAAGCTGCAACAGCAGTTGCACCGACAATGTCTCTCACTTCAACGTGCGGCAATGATTCCCCGAGTTCACGCATGCGGGTAGCGATGAAAATAGTTGTTGGACCATCGGCACCACCAATAATTCCGATCGATGAAGCTTCCAGCAAACCAAACTCGAAAAAGTCGGTCATCCCAAGCAACAATGCACCAAGCAACGCAACGAACACACCTGCCTGCGCACCGGCACCAAGCAACAGGGTTTTCGGATTCGAAAGCATTGGCGTGAAGTCAGTGGCAGCTCCGACGCCGAGGAAGATCAATAACGGGAAGATGTCGGTTTCCATACCGATGGTCTGGAAGGTTTTGAGGAGACCTGCCGGTTCCCCATGCCCCCCCTCACGGATCAACTCACCGAGAGGCAAATTCGCAAACAGGATTCCCATTGAAATCGGAACGAGCAGAAGCGGTTCTTTCTTCTTTGCAACTCCGACGTACAAAAGCGCACCGGCGATGAACCACATGATGACCATGCGAGGCTCATCACCTATCGCTGTAAAACCTTCCCATAGGGAACCCAACTCGGTCGACATGGAAATTGATCCTACGAAATCTCGGCCAATGACTGACCGTGCTGAACCGCATCACCTGCGGCGACGAGAACCGAAGAAACGGTGCCGTCGACCGGCGCAGCGATGGTGTTTTCCATCTTCATCGATTCAAGTACGAGAATAGGCTTACCTTTAGTTACCGTGTCGCCAACAGCTATGCTCACGCTGATGATCTTTCCGGGCATCGGAGAGCGAACAACTCCGTCCCCATCAGACGTTGGGACTGCCGGACGAGACACCGGTTGTGGTGCCGGGGCGGCGGGCTTCGGAGCTGCTACTGGACGTGCAGAGGGTGCAGCATGGGCGGCGGACGAAGCTGATTCTGGCAGCTCTACCTGGTAGGTGGTTCCGTCTACAGAAACCTCTACCGGAGAAGAAGATGTATCCCCGACTTCAACGTCATACGTCTGACCGGCAATCGTTAGTTTGTAGTTCTTGGTAGCCACTATCCGCGCCTCTCCCGAGCGCTTGATGAACCTGAGCTGAGTACGCGCATTCGTCCCGCCTGAAGCCAGGAGCCAGTTGTCGATCCAACATTTGAGGAACGGGCTGGCATTGCCGCTGATTTTGTCTCGGAAAGCGCAAGAGCGACGGCAATAGCGGCAATCTGTTCACCAGTCATTCCTTCAGGAGTGACGGTAGGTGATGCGGTAGCGGATGGCGCATTCGCGGGTGCTGAAGCAGGCGAAGCTACGGGAGCGGGTTCACGGTCAAGCAGTCCGATCAGTTTGATCGCAAGTGCAAGAACCGCGAGGACGACAAAGACCACGCCCATACCGACAAAGCTAACTTTTAGCCCGTCGTTTAGTAGATCCTGGTCGAACGTCTTACTGCTCCTTCAATCGATTCGTCACTGACGGTTATGTCAGACAAATCCAGTCACCGTTGAAAATACGATGTCGATTCTAACAAAGCTACTCTAATTTGCGGGGGTAATTTCCTCGAACGAAACTGGGTAAGCGATTCCATCAAGCGTAACCAGTTTGGCCGAACCATTCTGGGCGACGCCTATCTGGTATTGAGAATCATTCACCGCAAACTGCTCGGAAACTATAACCTCCTCCAATGGCGAGTTCGCAATAAGCTCTCTCTTCTCTGCGTACAACGACTGGGCTTCAGCAACAGAAATAGCTTTGAATGAAAGTTTCGTTCCGGGAGTTGCCTGACCGAGCAGCGGTAGATCGACGGAGGCAACAGTCGCAATTTTTGCGTAGCCACCGGTGGTTTGGCGATCAGCCAACAGGACAATCGGTTTGCCGTCGCCGGGAATCTGTACGGAGCCATTCACAACCGCGTCGGAAATGATGTCGTAGCTTCCCGACTTGCTCTCGACTACAGGACCATCCAGACGCAGCCCCTGCCGGTTGGATTGATCTGTGATCGTATACTGAGATTCGAGGAATGTACTGATGCCTGAGTCGGAAAAAAGAACGTCCTGCGGACCAAGAATCACACGGACTTCCAATTCAGAGTGATTGGAGACGGGAGGTTTGACGTGGGTCACTCCTGAAACCGCGGTGTCACTTGCAGCACCTATAGCGAGCACATCGTCCTGTTTCAGTGCCCTGCCTTCAACCCCTCCTACTTCCGAGGCGACGTGTGTGGAGCGAGACCCTAATGTTTCTTGCGCCTCGATTCCGCCAGCGATGGAAACGTAAGATCTCAACCCATCAGTCGCCATTCCGAGTTCCAATATCGACCCTCCGTGGGCCACATAGGAGACGTTTGTTCCGAGCAACACACCGTCAAGCCTCGCCTGGGTGTCTGCCCCGGTGAGGGCGAAAACCGATTCCGCTGTAAATTCAAGTGACAACCCACCCAGCATCGCCTCTAACGCCGCGGCATTAGACGAATTTCCTACGAGTCGATTTCCAATCAAAAGAGAATCCATGTCGGCGGCACCAGACACAGAAACACCGAGTCGCTGAAAGCCGGACCGACCAGCGTCCTGAACTAATGTCAGGGGTCCAGGTTGAACGATGCGTATCGAGGTATCACTCATAGGAGTCCACCGGAACAAATCGCACCCGTGAGCCGGGGGTGATTTTGGAAGGCTTAGGACTATTCACATCAAACAACTTTGTTGCGGTACGACCTATCAACTGCCATCCGCCCGGACTCGCATTCGGGTACACACCGGTCTGCGATTCGGCAATCCCAACCGAACCTGCAGGTACCAACACTCGCGGTGTTTTGAGTCGAGGTGTCGCGATACGTTCGTCCAGTCCACCTAAATACGGGAATCCGGGTGCGAATCCGATCATGTAAACCCGATAGTCGGTGGAGCTGTGTATTTCAATCACTTCAGCGGCGGAAATACCGGCGTACCCGGCGACATTCTCGATGTCAGGACCGTCTTCTCCCCCATATACAACCGGCAATTCGATTACGACCGGTTCAAAGTCCGTCGACTCTCTGTTTGAATGATTCTCGACAATCTGGTTCATAACATCGTGCATCTCGTTAAAACCAATAGCCATCGGATCGTAATTCACGAGAAGTGATCGATATGTCGGGACCAGTTCGGTGACACCGTTGATGTTAGTGTTCTCTATGTCGCTCGCGAGCGAATAGACTTGATCATTCACAGTAGGATCGATCTCCGATCCCAGCTCAATGAGAATCGCTGAATCACCTGCAGGAACAACTCGTGGAAACGAAGTGGTGTTGTCCGCGTTCGAGCTCAAGTTAGCTACCCGCGACCAGATCATTCATAGGCGTAATTTTTACACCAGCCGATTCGAGCGTCGACCGAACCCCGGATGCTAACTCAACCGCGCCTGCTGTATCGCCATGTAGACAGATTGAATCCGCTGAGAAATCAATTTCTGTACCGTCTACGGCGATCACCTTTCCCTCGGTCGCCAGTTTGAGCGATCGAGCAACGACTTCCTCAGGGTCGTGAACCACGGCACCAGATTGCGAACGGGGAACCAATGTTCCTTCCGGTGTTACCGCTCTGTCGGCATAGCACTCTCTGGCTACTCGAACTCCGTGCGAACGAGCGATTTCTTCCCATTGAGAACCCGCTAGAACGACGTGGATCAAATCGGGGTCGAACGCTTTCACCGCGGTAACTACGGCTTCAGCAGTTCCTGCGTCCCTGACTGCAGTGTTGTATAAAGCTCCGTGAGGTTTTACGTGCTGAATTTTCCGACCGGGAGCGAAAGCTGAAAGTGCGCCAACCTGGTAGGTAACGGCATTGTGAACTTCATCAGGAGTCAGATCCATGTTCCGGCGACCGAATCCGGCTAGGTCAGGGTATGCCGGGTGCGCTCCAATACCCACGTTGTTCTCGACAGCCAGAGAAACGGTTTTTGCCATCCAGTCCGGGTCTCCAGCGTGAAAGCCGGTGGCAATGTTGGCCGAAGTGATGTGCTTCACAATTTCGCTGTCGAGCCCCAGCTCATACCCGGCGAATGACTCGCCAATGTCGGCGTTGAAATCAATTCTTCCCGCAACAGTTGTCAATCTTTAGCTCCATAAGTTGTCAGTCGATTTTCGACCGGCTACTACCGAGTCGAATCCGGATCTAATTTAGCCAATTCTCGCTAACACTTGGAGCGTAGCACAGAATAAGAAAATTTCGACAGCCAAGTAAACTGAAGGAATGCACAATCGCATACTTCAAGGTATCCTGGGCTGACTGGCACACAATATTCCGTTTCTATGTCGAACTGCTGGTTCACCGCGTTTCCGAGCCTAAGGCAGGTAAACCCGTTTACCTGTTTGCCACGACTCTTGGATAGCGTCGGTGAATTCCATATATTTAAGAGAGTCGGTGAAATTCGATCGAGTGACCGGCTCGATTCCACGAATGGCGTTGATGAACTCTTCCTCGACTCGCCATCCACCTCGCTTATCTTCAGGTACCTCGATCACGCTCAGGCCGTCATCTCCGCGGCGACCGCCCGAAACGACCGGATCGTTGGTGAGTCCGCTGGTTGCAATGTGAATCGCGCCTTCAGTACCGAAAATCCAGATTTCCGTTGGCGGAACAAATGGGCCGGAAACTGTGGTTACTGAAAGGTTTACGTTCGCACCGCCACCTAGTGTGTAGATCACATCAAGCTGATCGGGGATTGTCATTTCTTTACGAGCGCCATCCCAACCACGTCGGTGTGGAACACGTATTTGAGCGTTAGCTGATACCGAGTTCGCTGGGCCGACCAGACGCATCAGGTTTTCGTACCAGATACCGGTGGTCATCACGTTGTTGCCCGAAAGCTCACGCATGTGTCGCCAGTGGGCTTCCTCATCAGTATTAGGGAAGTTACTTCCGTCGGTAACTCGTGCGTTGACGTTCACAATTTCACCAACGTAGCCGTCGGCGATCAAATCAATAACGTGCTGTTCGCAAACCATTAGGTGCGGAGGCGGGACGATCTGAGTGATCAAGTCGGGATTGGCAATTGAAGCGGCATACATATCATGCGCCTCGGCGGAATTCATTGCCATTCGCGCTTCACATAGAACGTGCTTACCGTTGTCGAGCGCGGTGAGCGTAACGGTCGAGTGCATGTAAGGCCACGTACCGATACATACGGCATCGATTTCGGGATCTTCAACAAGGTCGAGCCATGTTGGGTATGCCTCGCCCAGTTCGTACTTGTCTACCGCCGTTTTGCTCGATTCGATAGAGCGGTTTGCCACTCCTGCGAGCTCTACACCCTGCTGAGCTCGCAAGCCCGGGATGTGTCGTAACGCCGTGTTGGCACCTGCCCCAATGAAACCGACTTTGATCGTTTCGTTTGCCATCTGGCGATATTCCTCTACTGTGAATTTATATAGATACTTGAATGTGTGGCTTAATCGCCACCAGAGTAAAACTTCGGCTGAAAGTTTACGTTATACAGCCGTCAAGACAATCAGCAAACATATCTAATCACAACGATCACGAGCGAAAGTCCAGCAACAATGTCGATGACCCCACAATACTCTGGCAATTCTGCAGCCCCGACCCAGGTAGATATGACCGGTACTGGAGTGCAGATCACATGGGACAACGGACAGGTATGCACCTACCCGTATCGATACTTGAGGCTCCAGTGCGCTTGCGCGGCGTGCGTTGAGGAAATGACTGGTCGGGCAATCCTGAACGTGGCACAGGTTCCTGATGACATCATTGCTGCCGACCACCTGATGGTCGGGAAATACGCCATACAGTTTCTGTGGACTGACGGACACGACTCCGGGATTTATCCGTACGAAATGCTTCTGAAGCTGGCAGTAAAGGACGACGCGGTTATTTGCGACGATCAGTCATAAATATGGGAAGAAAACTTGACCATCGTGATGTAACCCTTCAGGCACTCGTCGATTACGGGCGCCAATTAGAACGTGTTCTTATTGGGTTAGAGTTGGAAGAAGCGCGATGGATGCCGACCCCGCAGTCGAATCACATTTTGTGGATACTCTGGCACATCGGCCGGATGGAAGACATGTGGGGCTGGTACCTCCGAGGTGGTGGCGATAATGCCTGGATTCATGGAGGATGGGCTGAACGAATCGGTATAGATCCAACACGAACCGGTGCGGGGGACTCCATCCAGCAGGTTACGGATTTTCCGAACGTATCGGTGGAAGATGTTTTCGACTACTGGAGGACATCACGCGCGTTATTGCTCCCGACCGTTGAAAATATTAAAGTAAAAGACTTCGATGTGAAGCGACCGGAAATTTGGGATCATGCTCCAGACCGCGCGCCGACGCTGCTATGGGTGCTTGGACGAATTCCGGTTGAGAACAGCCAGCACACGGGACAGATCGCCTACATCCGAGGGTTGTACGCCGCCAAGTTCTGATGAAGCGGGAGCGCCGTCGACCGTAAAAGGTGTCAAACTGATTTCATTTTCGGGCTATCTATCCCCTCATCAGATTCCTAGTTACCTCGGGATATCGGACTTGGAGAAATAGGTACCCCCCCCCCGCCGCATGCTAGCAAAATCGTTCGCCACCTAAATGTCGCCCCGATGAAAATCTAGGTCAGGTCAATCGATGATCCTTAGCGAGCGGTTCGCTGACGACCCAATCTGCGTCACTCGCCCACTAAAACTTCGGCACGTGCGCGCCCCATGATTATGTAGCGTTTGTAAGGAACGAAGAACGGAACTGAACACCCCAACGACCATCGATCTTCGTGAACACCCACAGAGTATCGAAACCGTTGTAATCCTTACCGTCCTAATGCTGACGGGACTGGCGGATCACCAGATGTACCTTTTCCTCGCCTGCCTGAACCGGTGTGAACGATTTACTTAAGGTACGCGCCCAGCCTTCCGCCTTTAGTGCCTTCGTCATGCCATCTTGCGAATTGAGAAAATCATTGCTACTGACCCATGTTTGGAACGTCGTACCTGAGAGCCGCATGTGTGGGAAGTGCATCTCGGCACTCATTGCGTCAGCATCTCGATCGTTAAACGCTTGCGCCCAACGCTCAAAGGCTCGAACTGCTTCTTTTGCTGGATCGCTCATTTACAACTCCTACGGAACTTAGCGTTTCAAATCGATTACAAGTTTGCACAATCGTTGCATAGTGGCGATAAGATAACGCGCCTCGTCGCAAAATCGATCGAAAAAAATATCAGGAGTCTACTTTTTAGATGGCAAAGCGAATCAACAGAGTAATCGAGCTGATCGAAGCGGGTGAGCCGGTTTACTACACCGGAACGGGTGATCTCACTTACGAAAACGGTCTCAAGCAGGCAAACACCTGGGCCGACTTCCTTATTACTGACTTCGAGCATCACGCGTTCGATGTTGCAGGTTTGACTGAATTCATGAAGGGACTGGTCGACGGCGGGCCAACCAAGGCCGGTCACCGCACCCCGGCTGTCATTTCCACATTGCCATCCAACTGTAGAACGATCGAAGAAGTTCGATCCAACGCCTGGCAGATCAGGCAGGTTCTTTCCGCCGGTGTTCACGGAATTTTGCACACTCATGCCCGACAGGCGGACGCTGTTCGAGCGTTTATCGAAGAATGCCGCTACCCGTTCCACAAGAGCGGTCGAGAGGGACTAGGTGAGGGTCAACGCGGCGCCGGTGGACAGCGACAGCCAGCGGAAATCTGGGGGGTCTCACCACAGGAGTACGTGAAGATCGCCGACCCATGGCCTTTAAACCCTAATGGAGAGCTGTTCCTTGGTTTGAAGCTTGAGAACCAGGAATCAGCAGCAAACTCTGACGCGATTTGCCGTGTACCAGGTCTTGGATTTGTCGAGTGGGGCCCCGGCGACATGGGAATGTCTTTCGGCAATCCTGACGCACACGACCCACCCTACCCACCCGAAATGGATCAGGTCCGAGAAAAGATAAAATCCGCAGCTGACGCTAACGGTTTGAAGTTCCTGTGCTCATGGAACGACCCGAACAAGACTGACGAAGAAAACATCCAGGTTCTCATCGACATGGGCGCTCACATTTTCTCCGGTGGTGGAGAAGAAAAGGCAGCGGTGGGTCGCAAAATGACAGACCGACAAATGCCTGTCGGCTGATCTATTTACAAAATAGCGAATAAGTCCAACGTCACTTCTAACGGAGGGACATAGAGTGTAGGTCTGATCGCTGTGATTGTCGTGACTGGTATGCTCTGAAGAAAGTTTTCATCCACACCCTAACCCTTGGCGAGAGTGAGCCGCTCGGTCGGCGCTCAATTTAATGAAAAGAAGGGTTGTTCGTTTGAACACCCTTCTTTTCATTAAACTCTTTTGGTTAGAACGTGAGTCACTTACTCCCAACCCAGCGTGTTCTTTACAGTGCCGACAACGTCTTCAGGTTGAGGCATGAACTCGATTTCGAGTCCACGGTTGTAAGGAACTGGCGAATGCGGTGCAGTGACTCGTTTGATCGGTGCATCGAGGTAATCAAATGCTTTATCAGCGATTACTGCGGCAAATTCTGAAGCCATTGATGCGCGCGGAGTGTCTTCGTCAACAATCACGACGTTGTTCGTTTTTTTAACCGACTCGACCAAAATGTCTTCGTCAAAGGGCGAAAGCGACATCATGTCGATTACTTCAGCGTCGATTCCAATCTCCGCAAGTTGATCCGCTGCCTGCTGACAAACGACTGACGTGTACGACATCCCAACTAACGTAACGTCTGCGCCGCGTCGCATGTAGCGACCTTTACCGAGTTCGATAACGTAATCCTCGTCAGGAACGAATCCGGTCAGGTTTATGAGCTTCTTGTCGTTGACCACAAATACGGGATCGTCGTCTCGAATCGACGCGGCCAGTAAGCCCTTGACCGAATATGGATCGGACGGAACGACAACTTTGAGTCCCGGTATGTGAGCAAGCATCGAGTAAAAGCTCTCAGAGTGCTGAGCAGCGTGCCCCGTTCCAGCACCGGATCGAGCGAACAGAGTCAAGGGGACCTTCGTTTGTCCTCCAAACATGTATCGACTCTTGGCAGCGTTTGAAAGTAGTTGATCGAAAGCTACGGTCACGAAGTCGAAATACATGAGATCGACGACAGGCCGAAGACCAGTCAACGCCGAACCAACAGCGGCTCCAACAAATCCCGCCTCAGATATCGGTGCGTCACGAATGCGATCTGGGCCGAATTCCTGCACGAGTCCCTTGGTTGCGGCGAACGGACCTCCCCACGCATCGAGAGGTTCTTTTGTGTCTTTATCGAACCCACCGGAAATGTCTTCACCCATGAGGTAGACATCCTGGTCCCGATTCATTTCGGAGCGGAGCGTGTCACGGAATATGTCCCGGAAGCGCATTTCCTTACCCTGCACACCTTCGTATCCGGGACCGATTGGGCTATTTGCTTGTGATGTGGTCATATCTAGATTTGTTCTATTTTCTGATTTGCGAAATTCTGATGATTGAAGTTCGAGGCTTTGATTAACGCAGTCCCGGGATTGGGTTCGAGTAGTTCACGTAAACGTCGTCGTAAGTTGTTGACGCTTCAGGCATCGGACTACTGAGTGCAAACTCAACAGCATGGAGCATTTCCTGTTCAATATCGTCACGAATGCTCTTTAGCTGTTTCTCTGTCATCAATTTTTGCTTGGTGACAGTTCGCTCGAAGTTATTGATTGCGTCGAGGTTCTTGTAGTGTTCTTCCTCTTCAGGCTTGCGGTACTTCGAGGTGTCATCGGCGTGGAAATGACCGTGGTATCGGTAAGTCTTCATCTCGATGAATGTTGGACCTTCACCTGCTCGTGCTCGAGCAATCGCTTCACCAGCCGCGTCATAAACGGCGAATACGTCCATTCCGTCTACGACTACGCCGGGCATTCCATAACCCTCGGCTCGTGAAGCAATGTCCTCTGCTGATACGGAGTACCAGGATGGAGTCGCTTCAGCGTAGCCGTTGTTCTCGCAGGCAAAGATCACTGGAAGATCCCAGATCGAAGCCAGATTCATAGCCTCGTGGAGAACACCTTGCGATGAAGCTCCATCACCAAAGAACGCAACTCCAACGGATTCGTTTTCGATTCCCTTGTACTTGGCGGTCAGTGCCGCACCAACAGCGAGTGGGATTGAAGCCCCCACGATACCATTGGCTCCTAGCATTCCTTTTGAGAAGTCGGAAATGTGCATCGAACCGCCCTTGCCGCCGCACTGTCCGGTGGCTTTACCGAACACTTCAGCCATCATCTTGTCCGTCTCGAGACCCTTTGAGATGCAGTGACCATGACCGCGGTGCGTCGAGCCGATCCAATCCTTGTCGGTGAGGTGGGCACAAATTCCAGTCGGAGGTGCTTCCTGCCCGTCCGATGTGTGCGCTACACCCATCGAATTTCCTTTGAGGGTCTGTTCGAGCATCGTCTCCTCGAAGCGGCGGATTCGATACATCGTCGTATAAATCCACTCAAGCTTCTCTTTGGAGATATCCATTTCTCACTGCCTCCGCGTTTGCGTGCTGATCCTTACTTAACTTAGGGATTCATTCACACGTATTGTTCATTACAAATTCAGGATCGATTCGATCAGGCGAATGATCGGTCAGCGAATCGACACGAGAACTTTAGCATCGTGCCGGACATTGGGTGAGTGTTGTGACCACTGAATTTTCATCCTCGACCGATAAACCGACCTAGAGACTTTTTGAGAGAAGACTCCTCCGGTTTCTCGTTCTGCATCACGCCATCGAGCAGCGAATCGTAAGGCGATGATTCAGCGTTCACAGCAGGCGTAACGGTGAACAAAATAGTGGCATCCGAACCTGACTCCTTGCAACGAAGTGCCTGTTCTATCACTTCCTTAACGGTATACATGGCATGTGGCGACAGAACGATTCCTTCAGAACGCGTAAACATCAGTCCCGCGCTGTAAGACTCAATCTGACCATGCGCCACCGCTTCAATGTGTTTTTCCTTGAAGAGCGAAGAAATTATTGGTGCCACTCCGTGATAACGCATCGCTCCAGCTAGCACACCCGGAGGTGAATACTCACGACCAAGGGTGTACATAGGAACCTGCGGCATAAGTCCGGCTGAGTCTGCAGACTCCTCGGTGTAGACTCCGCGAGTCAGGCTCGGAGTTGAGGCTTCCTCGACCGCAACGAAGCGAGGTTTACGACGCTGAATTCTCGCCGGTACGAACGGCGCAATTAGCCCACCGAAGTGTGAGCCAGCTCCGATCGATCCGATTACGTGATCAGGCGCCTCGTCTACGGCTGCCAACTGCCTCTGGGCTTCAAGTCCGACGATTGTCTGATGAATCAACGTATTACCCATAAGGGTTGGAATAGCGAATTTCACCTCTGGATTGAGGACCGCTTCTTCATACGCTTCAGCTAGTGCCGTTGCAATAGATCCAGAATCGGAACCCTGTTTCTGCAGTTGAAATTTTCCAACGCGAGTGTTTTCAGATGGAGTCGCCTGAACGTCAACATTCCACACCTTTCCGTAAGACTCGCCCCATGCAAAATCAGTTCCGGGTTTGCGGACGCTGTAATTTCGACTCTTTAGTCCGAATAAAGAAGCGGCATGCCCAAGCGCGCTTATCCACACTCCACCTGCGCCACCACTAACGATGCCTTCCGCACCGGTCTGCTTGGTAAAAAAAGCCTGCGGTATTGCAGTGTTCGATTCATACGAACCACTTGGACTCCCACCTTCCACCTTGTAGTACAACCTGGCGCACGTTCCAAGCTCTTTTTCAAGTGAGACTGCCCGGAACATAGGTGTGGGACGCCACTGCTGGTAGGCCTGCCGAACTTCTTTCGGTATTGTGAAAGTGCGACTTTTGGCATTGAGTTCATGCTCGATGATCTGTTTTGCAAAAAGTGGCTCTAACTCTCGGGAGGTAATCGGGAATCCTGACGGGGACATCATCGGCGGAACCCGAAACGGTAAATCTGCTTCGACGTTGTACCAACGCGCCGGCATTTCACGCGGACTCAGAGTGATTCGGTTGCCGGTAACAGATGCCATTCGAGAGTTCGCCTTAATTCGAGTTCGCAATAATTCGAGCTAATCAGTCTCTAAAGGTTATCGCTCCCCGTTGAAATCGGGATCTGCACAACTTGAATCGCTAATGCTTGAAATATTTCCCAACTTACATGATGTCTGTATTCAGTCGCTGAGAACGATTCAAACTCAACTGCAATTCTGGGCGACAGTAAAATCTGAGCGTGAATGTAAGCTAAAAACCACTTACTAGTTCGTGGCGATATGCAAACAAAAAAATTGGTGCCTGTATAGATGAGTGTTTCGACCGTTGTCTCCCCAAAATTTGGTGTGCTGGCATTGGTAGCTGTCGTTCTCGCTTTGGTATCACTCGCCTGCTCCGGCAGCCAGGTTCGATAGGTCTTAAAGGCTTTCCAGGTGGAGCAGGACCTGAGGGACCGCGAGGACCAAAAGGAGACCCTGGTCATGCAGGTGCCGATGGAAAATCCGGAATCCTGGCGATCGGTGATGGTCTAATGAGCGACGGGAATATCGCATCGATTGAATTCGCAGGAACCGGCGAAGCTGAATCTGCGGCCCACAGCGATCACGATCACGATTCCGACTACCTGACATCACAAGATTTGTCTTCAGGATCTACAACAATTGCTTGGTCTTCGATCACAGGCGTACCTGGAGACCTGAATTCTGGTGGAACGGCTGCTTCGGTCGATTGGACCGACATTAAAAACCGACCTGAAGGATTGGATGACGGTGATGACGGAATTACCAGTATCGATTGGAACGAGATATAAAACCGTCCTTAGACAATCAACACCACGCTCGGCGGGATGGCTTGTGAATCGAATGAAGTAGCGATCTTCAACGGATCGACCTGGGTGTGCGGAGACAGAGGACCTCTGGACGGGGAGTTCTTAGCGAGCAATCAATCGTGTGGTGCAGGATAATTTGCAACCGGGGTAAATGGATTTGGCAACATCCTCTGCAGGACCATTCCATCAACTGACCAAATTTCGTTTCAACGCGGCAAGCATGTGATAACGACACTGGCCTTGGGGCCCGGCAATGCTGGTCTTTGGAACTCGGTAACGGTCGGAGACGACGGTCTTCCCGTTATTGCTTATGAGGCAAACGATTCGTTGTACGTCGCTAAATGCGAAAACGTCGCATGCACGGCGATAACACCTTCAATTGTCGAGTCGACCGGGCCAGATGATCTCCAAGCTTCAATGATCATAGGCACCGATGGATTGTCCCTTGTTTCATACCGAGAATCCTCAAACAAAAATTTCAAAATCGCACATTGCGAGACTCCAAGTTGCGAGACGGCAACTACTACGATCATAGAAGCAACCGGAGATGTCTGCAGTCACTCATCGATAACAATCGGCACCGACGGACTTGCTATCGCCAGCTACTACGACGCGACAAACGATGACCTCAAAGTAGCGCATTGCAACAACACAGCATGCACTTAGGCAGATCTGCTCACAGTCGATAGCACGGGCGACGTTGGGCAGCATTCATCAATCGTGATCGGTGCGGATGGACTGCCTTTGATCAGCTATTACGATGCTTCTACAGCTGACTTAAAGATCGCACATTGCTTAAACATCACTTGCTCATATAAAACAATTGAGGTGGTTGACGCTACAGGCGATGTGGGGCAAAGCACCTCGTTAGTTGTCGGACCGGATGGACGTGGACTCGTTGCATATTTCGATGCAACAAACAGCGAGCTAAAAATGGCACATTGCCGCAATTCTTCTTGTTCAAATTCAACAACGGCGTCGCCTGTTACCAGCGGCGGACTAGGAAACTGGAATTCGTTGTCAATCAGCTCCGATGGTTTAGGGATCATCAGTTACTATGATCGCTTCAATGGTGCACTAGGTCTAGCTCACTGTGGTGACGTCGCGTGTACTCAAGCGACAGCAGTCCGCATCGATACATCATCTGCTGTCGGCCAACATACTTCGATTACTATTGGTGCGGATGGTCTTCCGTTGATCGTCTACCACGACGTGACCAACAAAAACCTCAAGCAGCTCACTGTTCAAACGTCCACTGCATTCGCAACGCTAGAAAGCGTTAGTATCCGGGGAAGTTGGCTACAGTGAAGATCAGGGCGTTTCGCCCAGCTGACCTAGACTAGATTCTGGGGATAGCAGTTGCGGCGTGGCAGCCAATATTTGATTCAGCGCGGGAAATCGTCGGCGACGAGCTATTTGAGCCAGTTTCGCCAGACGCAAAGTCGCGTAAACGGAATAGTGTCGCTAAAGAGTGTCAAGCTGAGGATCCTATAGAGGTTTGGGTTGCAGAGATAGATTCCGAGATCGCAAGGTTCATAACCGTTAAAATGAACTACGACGAAGGGGTTGCTGAAATCGGCAACAACGCCATCGCTACGAAATTTCACGGCAGAGGATTAGGAACGCAAATGTACCGATTCGTCCTCTAACTTATTCGAAGCAGTGGAAAGAAAACCGCTATCGTCACGACCGGAAATGACGACGCCTATGCTCCTGCGAAGAGGGCTTACGAGACTGTTGTTTTTTTGGCACCACTCGGGTCGGTTTAGTACCACATAGGGCTGTAATCCGTCGTCGAATCAATCGATACTGTTCCTTGATTGATGCCGCTTCAACAAACAGCGCCGGATGGATTACAAGGAAACGATCGCATATGGATCAGTTGATGATCGACATAGAAGACAACGATAACTGCGGATATTTCCCGATCCAGGTTTTCGAAACTCAAAGCGAGCCGCAAACCGGGTCGGCAATCACTGTTCCGGGTATCCCCGACAGTGATGAACCGCACATCGTCGTAGGGTGGTCTTCTGACAACGGCGGTGGACCCTGCGAAGTGTCCGCAGTCACCGTGGGAGATTCTGGATCTGGACAGGCGGTGATGATCTATGGCGGGGATCACGGAATCCGTTTAAAACCATCATCATCTACCACGCCGTGGAACCTTGAATCGCCCGATCAAATTGGTGAGCCGTACTTGTTGTTAGAGACCTCACTAGAACTCGTCTTTTCATAATCGCTCACATGCGAAATTAAGAGGCCTTCTGAATTGACCTTTCGGACTGTTGACACTCAAAAATCCCTCGTGATAGTTTTCACTTGCGTTAATATTGAAAGGCAGGCGCCGTTCATCCTCGTTCGCAATTTGTCCTGCTTGTATTTATTGAATAGGGAGCTCTGTTAGTAGGGTATGGATCCTAAACCGCTAACCACGGCCGAATGGGCTGAAGTCGGTACGGCACTTAAGTTTTTGTGGCTTGCCTTGGGCTTTGCACTCATCGCTGGTCCATCTCTACTCACAGCACACGCAATCATCCCTTCAGTGGTCGACACGAAGACGGTCGCTGCGAAGTGGTCTCGATTCAGGGCTCCGTTGTACGTTGTTGGAATCATATGTGTAATCGGCATTTTTGCTTCGCTTTACATGGCTTCCGAGAACACCGATTTCCTACATCGCACTTACTCACGGTGGTGGCAGTAGAAATCTGCCCCACTTCTACGTTTATTAGCTAGCTTCGGCTTGCTCGGACTGGAAAGAACGCTTGGCGTCGGAAAACGATAACTCGAACTCCTCATCGTCCTTACCAAGGATGCTGGTGCCGGTACTTGCTATTGGTGGTCTAGGAGTAGTTGCGGTAATTGGTGCTGTCGCAGCATTCATAATCACAGCTTGGATTGGTCAGCCAGTTCCAGTTCTTGGATTTGAACAGACTTACGATCAACCGATCGACTTCCCGCACACGATCCACGCTTCGCTCGAACAGCTCGATCACGTCGCCGCTGACGGCTCGAGGATGGAAGGTCTCGGCCTCGACTGTACTTTCTGCCACCGCACAGTAACCACACAGGCGAACGCTGGTGTTCCACCTGTTAGTTTCTGTGCCACATGTCACCAAGTGATCGGTGCCGCAGACAACGAACAGATCAATATCCTTCGTGATGCAGCAGACATCATTGGCGATGACGGCACCGAGCCAGTGGACTGGAAGCGTGTCCACCGACTTCCCGATCACGTTCGATTCGTTCACGAACCCCACATTCGTTATCTAACGGCCAACCCGTCAGAGGTGAAGAACTCAACTGATGGAGTGAAAACTGGACCATCCGGAGTATGTTCAACTTGCCACGGCAACGTTGCAGCCATGGAGCAGGTCGCGCAGGTCGAACCTTTGAAGATGGGACAGTGTGTTGACTGCCACCGTGACAACGGTGCGCCGACTGACTGTGCCGCATGTCACTACTAGGCCAATCAGGACTTATCTAAGCATCCAAACGGGACAAACCCAGTCGCATCTTCAAAACTCGCGACACCAGGAACAGCACTGACCAGATGAAGCTAAATCGACGAGAATTCCTAGCGCTTACCGGAAAGACGGCCGCCGGAGCTGTGATCTTCGCAGCCTGTGGTTTACCTGAGCGTGAGCTAATTGTTCAGAGCCCTGTAGACCTTCCAGAAGACCTGGTTCGAGGTGAAGACACCTGGTATGCCACGTCGATGGGCGATTTCTCAAACGGTGACGGTGTTCTTATCCGAGTCGTGCAGGGCCGTGCAAAGCGAATTCAGGGAAATCCTGACCACCCGATTACTCTAGGTAAGTCGACCGCACGCTACGACGCCGCACTGCAGATCCTATACCACCCCGACCGTATCGAGTCTCCTCAAATTCGCTACTCCAAAAGTGGAAACCTCGCTTCGGCTTCTTGGGACGCTGCTGAAGAACGATTTGAGCAGGCACTCGCAAATGCCGATGGAGGACTAACAGTTGTAACCAACCCAATCCGAGGAAGCCTCGGACTCGTTGCCAGTAAGTTCGCTGCACAGTTCAACGGCAAGCACATGGCGTTCGACCCTGTTGAACAAGGTGTTCACCACGGTGCCGTGAAGTCGGTTCTTGGACATGACCAGCTTCCTACATATGACATAGGTCACGCCCACACAGTCCTCTCTTTCGGAGCTGATTGGCTTGGAACATGGGGGGCACCAACCGGATTTGGTGTCAAGTACGGTGAGTTCCGAGAGCAAGAGCACCGTGGCTACTTTATCCACGCCGAGCCTCGTATGTCTCTTACCGCAGCAGCAGCCGACCTTTGGCTCGCTCCGGTTCCTGGTTCTGAGGGATACCTCGCCCTGGGTATAGCGTCGGAGATCATTGATGAAGGTCTTGCCAGCCCACAGAACGTTGCAGCATTTGAGGCGGCAATCCCCGGCGGATTGAGCGGTATTTCTCTCGACGACGTTTCAGCACGAACTGGTGTTGATGTCGACCGAATCAAGAAAGCAGCTCACCACTTCGCTGAGGCAACTCCTTCGGTTGCATTTGGTGGTGGATCTGCCGGAGCTCACACGAACGGTAGCTTCAACCTTGGTGCAATCTACGCTTTGAACATCCTCGTTGGAGCCGTTGATACCAAGGGTGGAATCGTTTCGAACCCGGGTTCTGCACTTGATGAGCTCCCAGCGTCGGCAACAGGTGCATCATTCGCTGCCTGGGAAGAAGAACTCGCTCAGTGGCGTGCGGGCAACGTGGAAACCGTCATCATTCGTGGTGCCGATCTCGTCCACGGAATGCCAAACTCGGTAGCCGTTCAAGAGGCTCTTGAGCAAGTTCCAAATGTAATTGTCTTTGGCGCAATCCACGACGACACGATGGACTACGCCGACCTTGTTCTTCCGGAAGAAACATTCCTCGAGTCATGGGGAACAGAAATTCCGGAGCCAGGTCCGGGCTATCAGGTCGTTGGGACGCAGCAGCCTGTCGTTGGTCCGACAGTTTCATATGACGAGTCTGGACTCATCAGTGACGCTCGAGGATTCGGTGACGTACTCCTCGCCATGTCCGACGGTTCATACGGCCGAAACATGGAAGGCGTCGTTCGAAGCGCCCTTTCTGATCTTCACTCAACCGGACGTGGTTCAGTGTCAGCTTCTTCGGCAGCTTTGTTCTCGAACGGTGCACTTCAGCGTGGCGGATGGTGGGACACCAAAGAAAGCGGTGAAAGCACTATTGGTAGAGTAGCGGCTTCTGCTAAAAGCGCTCAATACTCCGCTACCGATTCACTCGGTGAGGGCAGCGACTTCCATCTCATTCCTTTCCATTCGAACTCTTTGTATGACGGTCGTCTCGCTTCCACGCCATGGGCGCAGCAGACTCCCGACCCAATTTCATCTGCTTCATGGTCAACCTGGGCAGAGATAAATAGCGAGCAGGCAGATGGTCTCGGCATCAGAGAAGGCGACGTACTCCTAATTCGATCCACCTCAGGTGAAATCGAAGCTCTTGCATATCCACATCCTGGTGTTCGACCTGGAGTGATTGGTATCCCCATAGGTCAAGGTCACCTCAACGGTGGTCGATACGCCGAAGACCGTGGGTCTAATGTTCTTTCAATTCTTGTAGACGAAAAGGATTCTGAAACCGGCGCGCTGGCATGGGCTGCTACTCAAGTACGAGTTCAGCGTATGGGGCGTCGAGTCAAGGTTCCTAAGTTTGAAGGGAATGTCGAAGCCCGACCTATCGAGCCAGGTGTACCGGTTCTGGTTGTTGGTATAGGTGAATCTGCTGAGCACGCTCAGGAAGAGAACCACCACGAATACCAGAAACAGTTCATCGGCAAGGACAAGGAGGCTGAAGCACATGACTAATTCGCAGGTGGAGTGCCGCCTTGAACTTACTTCAGGGGCAGTAGCGTAATGACAACAGCTGAATTTGGTGCCCACAACTGGGGGATGGTCGTCGATGTCGATAAGTGCATCGGCTGCAACGCATGTGTAATCGCATGTCAGGCAGAAAACAACATCCCCATCAACACACAGGATCGAGTTGAACGCGCACGAACAATTTCGTGGATTCGCGTTGAGCGTTACTGGGAGGGCGACTTCCCCGACGCTAAGGCACGCTTCATCCCGATCATGTGTCAGCATTGTGAGAACGCTCCGTGTGAGCCGGTTTGCCCGGTTTACGCCACGTATCACAATGCTGAAGGCCTGAACGTACAGGTGTACAACCGATGTGTCGGTACTCGATACTGCGCAAACGGTTGTCCTTACATTGTTCGATTCTTCAACTACTGGGAGCCAGTGTGGCCGGAGTCGCTCCGAAACCACCTTAACCCTGATGTAACCATCCGAAGCCGTGGAATCATGGAAAAGTGCAGCTTCTGCGTGCAGCGAATCCGACGTACTTCACGCACCGCTCGAAGTGAAGGTCGAGAGATCGCCGATGGCGAAGCTCAGACAGCGTGCTCATCGGCTTGCCCGACTAGTGCACTAAACTTCGGTAACTTCAATGACCCGAATAGCAAGGTGTCGAAGATGAAGGAAGACAAGCGTCACTACACGCTTCTCGACCAGTTCGGAACCGACCCTAACGTTATTTACCTAGCTAAGATCGATGCCGACAAGAAGGTTGGCGCAGGAGAACATGCATCGCATGGCTAGTGAAGCTGTAGCACACGAGTCTGAGCATCACGCACCGCCTCCCAAGGTGGATGCGGACGTCGTTGCCAGAGAGCTTATTGCCACCACCACTAACGCTAGTGTTCGGTTCAAGGCGATCGCATGGACCCTCGGTATCCTCGGTGTTATCGGAATCGTCGCTCTGATTCTTAAGTGGGTCAACGATGGTGACGACAGCACGAAGTGGGGTTACGTCGCAACTATCGTTTCTTTCTTGCTTGCCGTTTGCGGTGGTGCACCTATGGTCGCCATGGCGCCGGTCATGGCAAAAGCCAACTGGGTTCGGCCTGTAACACGCCTCGCTGCGCTGTTCTCATTCGGTAGCGTGGTGACGATCATCATGCTGATCCCGCTAGTTGCGCTTCTCCCACCGCTGGTGACTGAAGGCGCACGACGACGATCTATCTGGTTCGAAGCTCCTGACTACGCTCCACACATTTGGTCGGTAGTTGGCCTTCTTCTTCTTGCCCTCACGGGAATCATGCTGTTCTACTCGGCAGCGATCCCAGACTTTGCTTCAATGCGTGACCACGCCACCGGTTGGCGTCAGCGCTTGGGCAAGCGACTTGCCCGTGGATGGGTTGGAACCGATGTTCAGTGGCGGACGCTCCGCATGCGAATCGGCATGTTCGGCACGTTCTACTTCCTGATCCTGGTGTTCGTAACGTTCCTGATTTCGACTGACTACGGTCAGAGCGTAATCCCGGGTTCGCGTGACGCTATTTACCCGATGTCGCTAACCATCTCGTCCTTCCAGGGCGGTGTGGCAGCACTCGTTATCGCTCTTTACTTCGCACGAAAGTGGATGGGACTTGAGAAGTTCGTTCACCTCGACGCATTCTGGTCGCTGAGCCGATTGCTCTTCGCACTAACACTGCTCTGGGTTTACTTCTTCTATTCATCGTTCATAGTGTTCTGGTACGGACGTTCTGCGAACGACATTGCGACTCTCGATCTTCTAATTCGTGGTCCGATGATCTACGCCTTCATTGCCGGTGCGATCTTGATCTGGTTCGTCCCATGGTGGATTCTCATATGGAACCGAGTTCGACGCGGTACTTCTGCAATGGTTGTTGGTTCGTTCATCATCCTAATCGGACTTCTGCTCGACCGAGCACGATACTTTGTGTCGGCATGGTCGGTACCGCAGGATCAGATTCACCAGAAGTGGTTGAAGGTAGTACCGGAAACCTACTTCCCGAACATTTACGACATTCTGATCATGGTTGGAGCAATTTCACTTGCTGCTGTGATCATCATGCTGATGACTCGTGTCATCCCGGTTCTGTCGGTATGGCAGGTACAGGAATTCAACCTTCTATCAAAACCAATCAGGTACGTTCGTGGTCACGCTACTCTCGTAGCAAAGCCTGACTAATTAGTAACGAATCTGCTTAAATCTGACGCATATCAACAGGTAACTGACTAACAGATGCAACAGCGACGAGAACTAGATCAGGTCTATACCAACCGTAAACTCCTAAACGGTCAGTTGGACACGCCCAAGTGGTGGGCTCCAACTGTCACGATTCTGGGTATCGGTGTGGTAATCGGCCTGTTCGTTATCGCAACGATGATCAACAAAGGTCTTGGTGTAACCGGACTCGGTCGACCTGTTTACTGGGGTCTGTTCATAACGACCTTCGTTTTCTGGGTTGGTATTTCTCACGCTGGAATTATGATTTCGGCCATTCTTCGTCTTACCCAGGCAGAATGGCGCAGACCGGTTACAAGAGCAGCTGAACTACTTACGGTTTTCTCGCTTCTTACGGCTCTCGTATTTCCTCTGATTCACGCTGGTCGACCATGGCGAATCGCTTACTGGATTCTTCCTTACGACGTTGCCCGTGGAATCTATCCAAACATTCGATCACCGCTGATCATGGATCCCGTTGCGATTAGCACATACCTGACAGGTTCAACCCTGTTCCTGTACGTCGCGTTGCTGCCGGACCTTGGAAACCTTCGTGACCGCACTACCGGCTGGAAGAATGCCATGTACACGGTGCTGGCTCTTGGCTGGAGAGGTAACCCTCGACAGTGGAAGATGCAGACCGTTGGTGGAATCCTTCTTTCGGCATTGATGCTCCCGATTTTCGTATCGGTGCACTCAATCGTTTCGTGGGACTTTGCTGTAGCTTCAGCGGTTGAAGGCTGGCATTCGACAATCTTTGCGCCTTACTTCGTTATCGGTGCTGTGCACTCAGGTGTGTCGGCTGTGGTGACGATGATGGCTCTGATGCGCTGGCTTTGGGGTTGGGATGACTTCATCCGCCCTGAGCACTTCGATGCTCTGGCTCGACTGCTCATCGTTGTGGCAACAGGCTGGCTTGGATTCACGTTCCTTGAGCTAATCTTCGCTCTGTATGGACAGGATGCTCCAGAAATTGCGCTCCGTGAGATGCAGATTCTGACCTGGCCTTGGAACATGCTGTTCATCATCTTCCTGTTGACCGGTTATCTGATTCCAGTACCCATGTGGCTATTCAAAAGAGTTCGAACCAACATCGCCCTGATGTTTTGGACTTCGATTCTCGTGAACATTGGCATGTGGCTTGAGCGATTCCTGATCATCGTGCCTGGACTGGCGCGCAGGACTCCGTTTGTTTACACATGGGAGGCTTACCGCCCAAGTGCTGTCGAGTGGACCATTCTGATTTGGTCGTTCGCATGGGTAACACTCCTGATGTTGTTATTCTCCAGGTTCTTCCCTCTAGTACCGTTGTTCGAGCAGAAGGAAAGCCAGGTATTTACTGATGATGTAATGATTGGTCGGGCGAAGGTTCCGGCCATCGTTAGGGAAGCTGAGTAGAGGATCTTCTGATGACTACGAGTATTCTTGGCCTGTTTCAGCAGCCCGAACCCGCCGCGGATGCGATGGACGGGCTGAAGGAAGCTGGATTCGAACTAGGCACTTTCGATGTGTTGACTGGTACTCCGTACCCGGAAGGCGCTTTCGGTGAGCATGTACCGCAGCACCGACTATTCCGCTTCCCTGCATTTGGAGCAATCATCGGTTTCACGCTGTCGATTTTCCTGACAGCAGTGACTCAGCTCGCATACCCGTTAGTGACCGGTGGTAAGCCGATCCTTTCTATTTTCGCGATGCTTATCATCATGTACGAAATGACAATGCTTGCAGGTGTCATCGCAACTGTAATAGGAATCATCTTCGAATCTCGACTGCCGAACCTTAAACCCGGTGTTTACGATACTCGAATTACCGAGGGATGGATCGGCGTGGTTATTACGTTCGATGACGACGCAAAGGTTTCGGAAGCAGAAAGCGTGCTCAATAAGGCAGGAGCTCTGGAGATAAAGCACGCGTAATGACTGTGTTCCTAGCAAATATTAAAAGAATGTTTACAAGACGCTCAATACTGGTTGTTTGCCTGCTCATGCTCGCCAGCGTTTCGGTGTCTGCGTGTGCTATTCAGGAAACTAATACTTACCCCGTGGAAACATTCTCTGAGATGCACTATGCGCAGTCTCATAAGGCGCAAGAGCCACCTCGTCTTGCCCCTCCGGCAGACTCTGTGGCATTCCAGACTGCCGGTGACGCTGACGATGTGTTGAACGTACCGGACAAGCAGGAACGTGATTACGATCCGGCTGTTGCAGGAAACCTCTACCAGGTCAACTGCGCTGTTTGCCACGGTGTGAGCGGTTTGGGTGACGGCAAAGCAGTTCGGCACATCACTTCGAATGACAGTTATTGGACGACGACCAACGGTTCACCTTACAAGGCACCGCCTAACCTTGTTGAGTCGGCAACTAATCGACTTACAGAACCAGAAATGATGTACTCGTTTGTCTCGGGTTGGAACGGACCTGTGATGCCGACATTTGGCAAACTGCTGTCTGAGGAAGATATTCGTGACATCGTCACTTACATCTTTGATGATACAAACGGTCTTAGTAAGTAGATTCGTCGCTGATAACGAAATAGGTTTTATTGAATCAAGGTGCGGCAAGTTGCCGCACCATTTTTTTAGCCCCTGTATTGATTGGGGCTCCCTGGACGGGGAAAGATTGGTTATGGCATCCCGGTTTCCGTTCAAATTGATCGGACCGCGTGCGCTCCCACAACGGTTGAACGTTGCCACTCTCATTGTCCTTATCACGTCGCTTGTACTACTCTTTAGTGCGTGCATCCGTGAAGAGGACATCACACTTGAACAGCGAGCACATCAACTCTCAGGCGAGCTTATGTGTCTTGTTTGTGATGGTCAAACTATCGATGGGTCAAGCGCACAAATAGCTATCGATATGCGATTAAAAGTTCGCGAGCTTCTCGAAGAGGGAAATACAAACGCCCAGATTCGAGAGTATTTCGTAGTGAGATACGGCGAGGAGATTCTTGCAGCTCCTGGTGGACGTGGATTTAACCGTCTGGCGTGGATAGTTCCTGTTGTAATCGTCGTTGGAGCCATCGGAATAGCACTGTTTACGATCAAGAACATGAGAGATTCGAGTTTGAAAAAGCAAACGGCTGCGGGGACATCTGAAGCTGTATCAGAATACGAATCGGATCTCGACGACTACCTCGCAAAGGTTGATCGTGATCTCGGAATTTCGGATGATCGTAGCTACAGTACAGACACTTCTAACAAGGAGAACTTGTAGTGGCCGACCTCGGAATCATGGCCCTGCTGCTCGGAGTTGCCCTGAGTGCCTACGCCGCTGTTGGTGCGATAGTCGGTGAAAAGATGCGCATGGCCGAGCTCGCTGTTAGCGCTCACCGAGCGTTGTACATGACCACGGCTTCAGCTGCAGTTGCTTCAGCTGCTCTCATATACGCATTCGTACAGAACGATTTTTCAATCGAATATGTAGCGAATCACTCGAATACTTTTATGGACAGGGCATTCGTGTGGGTCGCCTTCTACGCGGGTAACGAAGGTTCACTCCTGTACATCTTGCTCGTTCTTGCGGTGATCTCTGCAATTTCGATTTGGTGCGCACCCAAACGACTCGCCCGCAGCATGCCATGGACCATCGCAATCCTTGCGTTAACCCAGCTTTTCTATTTCTCGGTCCTTGTATTTTCAGCAAGCCCGTTCGAACTATTAGAATCAGTGCCCGAAGACGGACGAGGCATCAACCCACTGCTGACTCACCCGGGTATGTTCAGTCATCCTCCTCTTCTTATGGGTGGACTCATTGCGATTACTGTCCCTTTCGCTTTCGTTTCTGGAGCACTGATCGCTGGAAACTTTGGGGACGACTGGATCGACGTCGCAAGAGTCTCAGCTATCATCGGTTGGGGCGTACTGGGAACGGGGATGCTGCTAGGCGCATGGTGGGCATACACGATCCTCGGCTGGGGTGGCTACTGGGCGTGGGACCCGATCGAAAATGTGGCTCTAATGCCCTGGCTCGTCATGACGGCGTTTATCCACTCGATAATGGTTCAGAAACGTCGTGGTATGTTCAGAATGTGGAACGTGGCACTGTTGAACATAGGCTTCGTGCTCGCTCAGCTCGGAATGTTCATAAACCGTGGCGGACCAGTCGTTAGTGTTCACTCGTTTGCGGCTTCGTCACTAGGTCTGATCTTTCTCTCGTTCATGCTTGTGAGCCTCGTGTTCGCGTTTGCGCTGTTCCTCTGGCGTATGCCACAAATGAAGTCTGATAGAAACATGGAATCCTTCATGTCGCGAGAAGCTTCGTTCCTCGTGAACAACTTTTTGTTTCTATCGGTGATGGCTGTCACTCTCTGGGGGGTTCTCTTCCCTCTATTCTCCGACTTCGCTCGAGACGTCTCAGTGAGCGTGTCAGCACCATATTTCGATCGAGCCAATGGACCGGTTCTTTTGGGCATCGTAGCGATGATGGGAATCGGACCACTTTTGCCCTGGCGCAAGGCATCGGCACGATCACTGAAGCAGTGGTTTGTCCTTCCAATAATCGTGTTGATCGTCACTGTCGTCATTCTCGTTGTGCTTGGAGTGCAGCGACCTGTAGCCATTTTCTCGTTCGCAGTCGTCGCGTTCGTTGCTGCATCAATTGTCGAAGAATGGTGGCGAGGCACTGCTGCGAGACACAGATCAGGGGACAACTGGGCGCTTGCCTGGTGGCGATTGATAAACGGAAACCGACCTCGCCACGGCGGCTACATCGTCCACATATCGATTCTGATGCTCGGGCTTGGGATCATCGGTACCAATTTCTACCAGCAGCGAACCGACGGCGCTATTGGTCTTGGTGAAAGCCTTATCATCGATAACTACCGGGTCGAGTACGTCGACCGTGGCGACGCAAGTCGACCCGACCGAATTGCTCAATGGGCAGAAATGTCGGTTTATCAAATCGATCCTGAGGACTACCGACAGGAAATTGACTTCGCCCGAGCACAAGGTTCGACTGGTTTCACTCTAAAGGACAGCACTCGAAGACCTAATGACGAGATGATCGACACTATCGAACCATGGCACGGTTTTTACCTCGATTTCAACATGGCGTCTGTACGCTCGGGCATCAGATCCACTATCGTCGAAGATTTATACGTCATCCCAAGAGACTTCCTCAGCGACGGTCGCGTATCGCTCGCAGTGAGTATTAACCCGCTCGCGTGGTGGTTATGGGCATCTGGGCCGTTCTTCATTATTGGCACTATGGTTGCTCTATGGCCGCAACCCGCAGTTGAGAAAAGACCTGCGAGAAGTTCGTTGAAACCTGATCCTTCGATTGAAACCGAGGGGGAAGAGTGATGGCGATCACTTTCGGAACGCTGCTGGCTCTACTATCGATTGCAGTTATTGCATACCCGTTTTTGGGCAAGAAGCGATATCGATTAGTTTCAGCATCGTTCGTAACCCGCGAAAAACTTCGGGCCGAGCGATTACGCATTTATCGCAAAATAAGTGACGTTGAATCCGACTTCACCTCAGGCGATCTAACTGAACAAGACTATTTTCTCCAGCGTGACCAATTAAGAATCGCTGCAGCGGAAATACTCAGGCAAGAGGCCGGTGCTAGTTCCTCGAATTCGCAGAGAGAAGAGGAGCTGGAAAAAGAAATAGCTCAACTGCGAGAAGAGGCCGCCCGACCACCCGAGGGCGGAGATGCTCTGTAATGAACATCTACATACATTACCTCGATTCAAACGTGCCCCAGCGGTTTTTTGCACGAGCCTTCAATATTCGAAACGTTGTTGCGCTTACTACCGTAACGATCCTGGCACTAGCTTTCGTAACATCTCCTCAATCGGCACAGGCGCAGGATCAGCAGAACAGTATCCTCGGCAAAGTCACCAACGGAACCGAAGGTGGAGTACTACCTGATGATCTTGAAGTGATCCTCATGTCGATCGACGTCGCCAACAACCAGATCATCGAGCAGGAAACGATCACAGTTGATGAAGACGGGATATTCGGTTTCAGCAATCTAGTATCTGGTCCCGGACTGGTTTACCGAGTGGTGGTGAACGCCGAGAGCTACACTCCATCGTTAGACATGTCTACTGTCGAGGACTGGCAGAATGTCAGTATGAGCATCTATGACGAGACGACGTCTCTCGACGACATCACTGTCAGCTCATACGTAATGATGGTTCCGACAATCGATGCTCGTAGCCGCCAGGCAGGTGTGTTGACTGTTATCAATGTCGACAACCGGGGTGATCGTATCTGGATTCCAGATCTCTCAGACCCGAATCTGACCGGCCTAGATTTGCTTCGGTTCAATCTTCCCGAGGGTTACAGCGATCTCGCTATCGAATCTGAATTACCGAACGGCAACGTTCTGGAAATCCCGACCGGATTCGCTCTTACCAATCCTGTACCACCTGGTGAAGCTGCGATCTTGATCAGCTACATCATTACGTACGAGGGAGACGGTTTCGACTTCACGTTGAAGCTTCCCTATGGAGCCGATCAGGTGCGAACCTTGCTGCCTGATGATGCAGGAGAGATCAGCGCCGAAGGATTCGGCACTCTTGAGTCGGTTTTTGTTGCGGACAACGTGTTTAACCAGTTCGAAGGCAACAACTACGCCAAAGGCGATGAGTTTCTTATTTCCTATTCGGGTTTGCCTCAACCGAAACTTTTACAAACCGTGTCCGACTTCTTCCAGGGACGAACTTACGTCGTCGTAATCATCTGGATAATCGGTGTTGCAATGCTAGGAATTCTCGTATGGGCGATATATTCGTCTCGAAAGAGATCTGATCAATATGCCGACGATGATGGCGAGCTTGTCGGTCGTTCGGACTTCCTAGCCGAAATTGCGGCGCTTGATGACGAATTCGAAGCCAACAAAATAGATGAAGATGAGTACAACGAACAGCGCGAAGAGCTGAAACGGTTGATTCTCGAATTCGACGAGATAGAGTCCGATTCGGAGGAATCGTCTGAAGAGCCTTCAGATGAGCCCAAAGATGAAGGCGAGTCTGACGACACACCAGTTTCCGAAGACGAAAAATCTAAAGGCTCGGACAGTTATCTATGAGCCAGAGGCGGTCAGTTCTAATAGGGGTCGGTATACCGGTCCTACTCGTTCTTGCACTGTTCACCTGGGGAGCTATCCAGAACGACGGTGAAGCCGGACGACCTGGCATCAACGACCGGTTCGGTGAGGTCGATATATCTGTCGATCCGCACACCGATTTCGAACTGACCACGCTCGACGGGAACTCGGTTTCTATCTCTGATTTTCGAGGCAAGATCGTTGTAGTAGATTTTTGGTCATCGTGGTGTGCGCCGTGCAAGGCAGAAGGTCCCGTGCTCGCTGCAACCTATAACAAATGGCGTGACAGTGGTGTGGAGTTCATCGGGGTTGCAATCTGGGACAGCAAAGACCCGGTTGAAGATTTCATCGAGCTTCACGACATAAACTACGTGAACGGTATTGATCCTGATGGGCGGATTTTCATCGATTTTGGGGTTAGCGGTATTCCTGAGAAGTTCTTTGTGAATCCTGAAGGCGAGATAGTTAGAAAAGTGGTGGGACCAAACACCAGTAAAACCCTTGACGATATCCTGACCGATATGACCGATGCTGCTCTCGGTATCGACTCTGCGGGATAGTTTATGCGGGCCGGGGCAATGCTTTGTGACTCTGTTCTGCCCTCACCCCAACCCTCTCCGATAGAGAGGGTTGGGGTGAGGGCAGAGAGCGATGAAATCGCTCAGTTATGGCGAATACCGCCGTCGACGTTGAGAGCTTGACCTGTAATTGATCGAGCGCGGTCCGAGGCAAGAAACGCCACCGCATTCCCTACATCTTCAACCGTCTGTTCTCTACCTAACGGCACAATCTCAGCAACTGTTCGCTGAAAAATCTCTCGCGGATTCAACCCAACGTTTTGGGCACGTGTAGATTTGCGCCATTCTGCGATCCTTTGCCAGAGAGGAGTCCAGATCAATCCCGGGCAAACCGCATTTACGTTGATACCGTGTGGTGCCAACTTGAAAGCCCACGCCTGCGAAACATTGATCGCTGCCGCCTTCGAAGCGGCATAGCTTGCGAATCCCGGTCGACCGTAGCGGCCAGCGATAGACGCTATGTTCACGATCTTGCCGTAGCCTCGCTCGACCATGTAGGACTCGATCGACTGAATGCTGTTTACGATTCCGTAAACATTGACATCAAACGTAGCTTGCCAATCTTCAATGCTCGGGGTTTCTCGCTTTGAAAAATCAGTCGCTCCGCCAACGCCAGCATTATTGACCAGCACGTCTAACTGAAAGTACTCACCAAGAGCGTCTTCGATCATTTCGTCGGTCGACCACTGCTGGCTAACGTCGGTCTCGAAAAAATGTGACTGCGTTCCTCCAGCCTGGATCTCGGCGACGATTTCATTTGCCGGCTCTCCGTTCATGTCGGCAATCACAACGTTGGATCCGCGGCGTGCAAGTTCGAGCGCTATCCCTCGACCGATGCCGCTCGCACCGCCGGTGACTATTGATGTTTTTCCTTCGAAATCCATTAGATCAATCAGTAAAGAAAATCTCCTAGCGATCAGCGCATGAAGAATCCGCCATCGACATTGAGTGCCTGGCCGGTAATGTTTTTCGCATCATCTGAAACAAAGAATGCAACTGTCTCTGCAACGTCTTCTGGGGTTTGTTCCTGCTGCATAGGAATACGCTCAGCGATCATCGTGTCGAACACTTCCCGCGGGCTCATGCCTTTATAGGCGGGAATGTCGTTGGCGTACCGATCGCCGACTTGCTCCCACATTGGCGTCCACAGTAACCCGGGGCAAATTGCATTCGCAGTGACGTTGTAGCGTGCCAACTCCATAGCGATTGTCTGGGTGAGACTGATCACCGCGGCTTTTGATGCCGAGTAATGTGGCAGTGAAGGGCGCCCTTCTCTACCCGCAATTGATGCAAGATTCACGATTCGACCTGAGCGCCGGGATGTCATTTGCTCATGGAACTCGGCGGTAACGTTTGATATGCCTATAACGTTTACCTGGTACGTCTGCTTCCAATCTTCCTCGGTGGAGTGAGACCGTGACTGCCAACCTTTAGACCCTGCGATACCAGCGTTGTTGATCAAAAAATCGGCTGGACCAAGATTTTCAAGCGTGGATTGTGCAAGTTCCTGGCACGCATCAGGATCAGTTACGTCAGTCACAAACCACGAAGAACTTCCAGAGATTTCTTCGATTTCTGAGGCTGTTTGCCTCGCAGCGTCTTCATTGATGTCAGCGATCATAACGGCGGCGCCTTTGTCGGCGAGCTTCAAAGAAATAGCGCGCCCGATGCCGGTAGCACCACCGGTTACAACTGCTATTTGACCCTTTAAGTTCACTTTCTGCCGTGCCGCCTCATCTAACTCAACGATCCAGTTTGGGGTCGGGATTATACTTGTATGCTGAATATTTCAATACGGTGAACCTTCCGTGTTTGGATGAAGGTTTGGTGCGTAAATGGACTTGAAAAATTGACCGTTTCCAGAAAACAGGCGCTCGGGTATGGCTACAAGCTTGTCGAAAAACCTCGTTCGCATTTACGTGTCGAACTAAATCAGGACAAAAGCGGGGTTAGCGTGACTCACAAGGGACGAGTCCTAACCCGGGTTTACCTGAACAGGAGCGGTATGAACGCGGCCGTGGCGATTTCTGAGGCAATGGGGATCAAACTGCCGGCGCTTGGCGAGAGCAATAGCGGATTGGTTTCAACTGGACTCCTCTACAGAGTTTTCGCTCTTTCACAGTTGGATTTCAGGAATCCAACTTCCTTCGATCTTGCTGCAGAGTTGGTTGATGAAGCGATATCGATGCAGCGTGGCGGTGGATCGGGCGCCGGGCTCTAGATTTTCGAATCTTTCAATACAGTTTTTTGCCCGAGCATCAGGGCAAAATTACAATGCGTGTTTTACGAACAGTTTCAACTGAGCTAATAAGGCTCTTGGAGTACGAGGTATTTATTGCCGCCCCCCCTTATTTCGAGCGCTGAAATCGGTCACGAGTTTGGTCCGTACGACGTGACCATACCAAACGCCCGAGCCGAATCCTATGCGGAAGCAGTGGGAGGCGACGAATCACCCGCCTACGGCGATTCACTGGCACCAATGATGGTCGTTGCCGCCGCACTCACCGAATTGATCGAAGAACTCGGACTCTTCTCAGGTAGTCTTCAAACCGTTCATGCCGGGCAAGAAGTCAATTGGAGCCGTCCGATCAAAATCGGTGAAAAAGTTAATGCGACTGGTCGGCTATCTGCGAACTCTGTTCGACGCGGCAACCATTTCGCGACTGTCAACGTCTCCTATACCGACGAAAACGGTATGGAGGTTGGTACGTCCTCCACAACAATCATAGTTACGGGGGAGGATCTCTAATGGTGTCTTCACGAAAGGTTGGTGATGCGCTGACGGGATTTTCACGTCTGGTGACGCAGGACCGAGTAAATGCATACGCAGAAGCCTCTGGCGATCACAACCCGATCCATCTCAACGAGTCGTATGCATATGGGACGCAGTTTGGAACCAGAATCGCTCATGGCATGTTAAGTCTTGCGCTGATAGCCGAAATGCTCGCAACAGAATTCCCCGATACCTGGCACGACGGTGGAAACATTAAAGTTAGATTCACCGCTCCGGTATTCCCCGGTGAGACAGTCGAAACATACGGCGAAATTACGTCAATTGACGATTCAAACGGCAGACCGGTCGCCACATGCAAAATCGGGTGTAAAAAAACCGATGGTACGGATGCCGTTGCCGGGCGAGCAACGGTGCCCTTGGAATAGAATGAACAACTGTTGGCTACCAACCGCCAGAAGATCAAAATTACGGACTGAAGTATGACGGGAATTCCCGAAGGTATAACTCCAATAGCTCTCGATGCGATGGGCGGCGACCACGGTCCATCTGTCACTGTTCCGGCGGCACTTAAAGCCGTCGGCGAAGGTGGTGTTGCCGTTGCCCTTGTTGGTGATGAAAAATCCATCAACGCCGAGCTCGAGAAATATGACACTCCCGCCAAGCAACTAGTACAGGTAGCTCCTTCCGAGGGCGTTGTTGAAGAAGGCGAAAGCCCCGCAAGGGCATTCCGTGCAAAGCCCAACGCCTCAATTTTCGTCGCAGCCGGAGCGGTAAAAATGGGCAAAGCCGCCGGCTTTGTTTCGATGGGATCAACCGGAGCCTCTATCGCAGCAGCCACCGTTGTTTATGGAACTCTGAACGGCATCGACCGAGGCGCACTTGGTGGCCCCGTCGTTGGTTACGCACCGAACACGGTAATCATAGATCTGGGAACGAACGTAGATACACGTCCAGGCTTGCTTGTCGATTTCGCAGCACTTGGCAACGTGATGTCGAAGTTGATTTACAAGAACGAGAACCCGCGCATCGCCTTGCTTAGTGTTGGATCCGAAGAGGGCAAAGGCAACGCACTTGTGAAGGAAACCAGTGAACTGTTGAGCGCAACCGATCTGAACTTCATTGGAAACGTTGAACCCAACGACCTTCCGGAAGGTAAAGCCGAAGTCGTCCTCTGTGACGGATTCGTTGGAAATGTGATCCTTAAGCTCACCGAAGGGCTCGGCGACTCAATCGTCAACCATGTCAAAACCGTTCTTGGTGACTCTAAAGAGAGCAAGGAGCTCTCGAAAGAAATATTTGAGCGGATGAATATTCTTGAAGCTTTCGGCGGTGGTCCACTACTGGGCGTGAAGGGCCTCGCAATAGTCGGACACGGCGCGTCGGGTGTGAACGCCGTGGCAAACGCAATTGGAACAGCGAAGTTTGTAATTAGCACAGGCCTGATCGAAGCGCAGCAAACGGAGCTAGATCGCATCAGGGCTGAAGTAAGTTAAATCAAATAGTTGCCCTACAAACAAGGGCATTCACAACGTAAGTTGAGGGTCATATATTGAGCGGCAACACGCCAAGAAGTGCACTTGTTACCGGCGGATCACGCGGCATAGGAAGAGCAACAGCTCTAAGACTTGCTGCGAACGGACACCGCGTGGCTGTCAACTACAACACTCACCCGGAAGAAGCCGAGGCCGTGGTTGAAGAAATTCGCGCCGCAGGTGGAGCGGCCATCGCGATTGGCGGAAACGTTTCTGAAAAAGAGAATGTTGATGCCATGATAGACAAAGCTGTAGAGGCTCACGGTCCGATCGAGATTCTCATCAACAACGCCGGGGTCATCAGCGATTCGTTGCTTATGCGGATGAAGGACGAACAGTTCGAGTACACCATGAAGGTGAACATGTTTGGCACCTACCACTGCACACACAAGGTTCTGCCCGGAATGGTCAAGGGACGCTGGGGACGAATAGTAAACGTATCTTCCGTAGTCGGTATGCGAGGAAACATCGGGCAGTCGAACTACTCTGCGTCTAAAGCAGCGGTCCATGGATTCACGCAGTCGATAGCCAAAGAAGTGGCGACCCGAGGAATCACCGCCAACGTAGTTGCTCCGGGCTACGTTACAACAGCAACTTCAGCTGACATATCTGACAAGCAACGCGACACAGTTCTAACCTGGATTCCACAGGGAAGGTTCGGAGAACCTGACGAGGTCGCCCCAACAATTGTGTTCCTCACGACTGATGAAGCCCAGTACATCACCGGCGAAATCATTCGCGTCGATGGCGGAATGGCTATATAAACCGTATTCGCTGACTACTCCCCTGTTCTGCGAACGAGAATATTCATGAATTCAAGCAACGATCTGTCGGGCAAAATAGCGCTCGTTACTGGTGGATCACGCGGTATTGGCAAAGCGATTGCACGCGAACTCGGCAGTCGCGGTGCAACAATCGTCATCAACTACCTGAAGAATCACTCGGCGGCGAAAGCGGCGGTTGAAGAACTCGAAGCGGAGGGGATATCTGCGACGCGGATCAAGGCTCACATTGGTGATGAAGCAGCCGTTGATGCGCTGATTAGCAAGATTAAGGAGGAGTTCGGTCGACTCGACATCCTCATCAACAACGCCGCTTCTGGCGTGATGCGCCCAGCCGCAGAACTTTCCGCAAAGCATTGGGACTGGACACTCGATATTAATGCGCGAGGTCCCTGGATGCTTTCAGTGGCTTCCGCTCGTCTGATGCCCGAAGGGAGCCGGATCATCAACCTTTCGAGCCCGGGTTCAACTCGCGTCTTTCCCGCTTACTTCGCGGTTGGTGTGTCGAAAGCAGCGATAGAGGCAGTTACCCGCTACCTCGCTGTTGAGCTCGGATCAAAAGGCATCTCTGTAAATACCGTTTCGGCTGGATTCGTGATGACCGATGCACTGGATTCCTTTCCGGACGAGCTAGGTGTGAAAGACATTGCGTCACGCGCTACGCCGGCTGGGACAGTGATCACTCCCGAGGATGTTTCCAAGGTTGTGGCGATGATGTGCAGCACCGATGCCGAGATGATCCGCGGCCAGGTAATCATGGTCGACGGTGGCGAAACGCTTACCCACCAATAGCGTTTGACCGATTACCTACCCGACCACAGCACTCGTCGATTCGGCGCCCAACTGCGTTCCGATATTTAGAAACGCTTTTCTCACCAAAGCGAGACTCAAGAATCCGCCTTCTGCGGTTTCGATTGAAGATGAGCTCGTGATAATTCCAGCCGGTTTGGTTCCTGACTGGAGCTTTGTCCCCACTGCGATGGGTTCGTTTGATTTCAAAACTCGCACGTTACGCTGAACTTTGTCGTATGCGTCAAGACGAGCGATGACTTCTTGTCCGACGTAGCAACCTTTGTCGAAATCGATCAACGACAGCAGTCCAGCCTCGATTGGATTCGAGTGTTCTCCGTACTCTGCATTAGACCCGGGAATCGCTGAGGCGATTCGGAAGTGATCGAAGTGAGTTTCGTCAATCTCAGTGGCTCCGGTGGCCAGTAGCGCTGAACTAAGTTCGCCTGCCCTCTCTCGGTCGACAACGACGTCGATCCAGTCGACTCCCCGAGAATTATCCACTGCGACAACGACCGAGATACCTTGATGTTCCATGGTGGCGGTCGATCTGTCGTCCAGATCAACTCCAAGCATCACATGCACCACCTCACCGGCAGTCGGACCGATCAGTGAAAACCGGATGAGTGATTCCGAATCGTCCTCCAATTCAGCGTCTTCGATAATGGTGTAGTAATCGATCGCCGAAACGGTTCTGTCAGGCTTCGATGAATCGGAAATCAGCAGGAGTTCATTTTCGGCAGTGTGAGCAACTAGGAAAGTATCAACCACCCTGCCCTGCGCAGACGTCAACACAGTGCGTTGTGCCTGTCCAACGCCTACGCTCAACAATTCTTTAGTCGTGAGGCGATGTAAAAGATCAAGGGCATCCGATCCATAGTGCCTAATCACCGCAGAACCGTCCCACGAGACCAAACCACACTCTTTTTCGAGCGCGTCTAGTTGTAAAGAGTCGGCTTTGAGAGATGTTCCGGACTGCATTTTGATTAACTAAACCGGTGTTGGGGTAAACGCCAGTGAAGGATTAGACAGAGAACGAGGTGCCACAACCGCAGGTACGAGCAGCATTTGGGTTGGAGAACTCGAACCCTTTGCCGTTCAGCCCATCAGAGAAATCAAGTACCGTACCCGCGAGGAAAACGAATGCCTTTTTGGGAACGTAAACCTCGACACCGTGATTAACAATCACCTTATCGTCTGGTTCGGCACTTTCAACAATGTCGAGCACGTACGTCAGACCCGAACAACCTCCGCCTTTCACCGCGACTTTCAGGCCGAAAACATCCATGCCTTTTTCCGCGGCGAACTGCTTGACCTTGCTCGCTGCTTTTTCAGTGATCTGGATAGTGTTGATCGGAACTGATCGCTCCGGAGCCATCGTCATCTATATTCACCTGCCGTTGACGTGCTAATTTAGCGTCGGACTACGTTTCCTATTCTCGCGTGTTAGTGACTTTCGCGCAAAACTTTCGCGAAAACTCTTAATTACCTGTGATTTGATGATTTTGGAACTACAATTGTTACTTCGTCCAGTATTAGTTCTGAACCGGTTGCCCGGTCCCACTTCAAATGACAGCAATTCCAACAAATCCCCGCATCGTCGTTCTCAACACGCGAGCGGCGAACGTTCACAGTGTCGAGAAGGCACTGCGTAAAGTTGGCGCAGATCCGGTTGTGACAAGCGATCCGGGTGAACTCGAAACTGCTGATGCTGCAGTCTTGCCTGGTGTCGGAGCAAGCGACGCTGTGATGAGAGCGCTAAACACACTTGGCATGTCGGAACCGGTAAAAAATTTCGCTGCCTATGGGAAACCATTGCTGTGCGTATGCGTCGGACTGCAAGTATTGTTCGACAGTTCGGAGGAAGGTCAACTCCCCGGCCTCGGACTCTTCGATGGCGATGTTCAGTTGATTCCTTATGGAATGACAGATGAACTGGGCGCAGCCATGAAGGTTCCACACATGGGATGGAATGAAGTGACCTTCGCTGGTGACGATGCAGACCGGAACCCGATGTTCAAAGGCATCCCACAAGGTTCGCACTTTTACTTTGTACACTCGTACCGATGCGTCCCAGATAACGAAGCCGAAATAGCAGCAACGACTCAGTATGGAGTCGAAATTTGTGCAGCTGTCGCTCGCGGAAACGTGATCGGAACGCAGTTCCATCCCGAGAAGAGTGGAGATGTCGGCTTACAGATTTACAAAAACTTTCTTGATCTGGCTGTCGAGTCAGTCAGCTAGGCTTACGGAGTAACTCCAGATTTCATGGAAGTCCTTCCAGCAATCGACCTTCGAAACGGCCACTGCGTGCGCCTGAACCAGGGCGATTACGACCGTGAAACCGTGTTCGACGATAACCCTGCCGAGGTTGCCCAGCGGTGGGTTGACCAAGGTGCTCGAAGGCTGCACATCGTCGACCTTGATGGAGCGCGTGATGGCGTAAGGGCCAACGCCGCTGCGGTTTCAGCGATAGTCGAGGCTGTCGATATTCCAGTCCAACTTGGAGGGGGAGTTCGAGATGCTGCTGAAGCACGCCGACTCGTCGATGCCGGTGTTGAGCGAGTGATATTTGGCACGGCTGCCATCGAAGCACCTGAGCAGGTCCAGGCTGCGCTGGAAGATGTCGGAGCGAGCCACGTCATAGTTGGAGTCGATGCGAGAGACGGGATGGTTCAGACCCGCGGTTGGATCGAACAGTCGGCTGTCTCTGCGATCGACCTGTCCAAGCAAATGGTCAATCTCGGGGTCCAGCGGTTCATCTATACAGACACCAGTCGAGACGGCACACTCACTCACCCCAATTTCGAAGCGGTAGCCGAACTTAGCGACAACCTGCGATATCCTATTATTGTGGCTGGTGGAATCGCCTCCATCGAAGACCTCGTCGGACTGGCGAAGTTGGGCGTTGAAGGTGCCATATCAGGCATGGCCATTTACTCAGGTGCGATCAATTTGAAGCGCGCCATCGAAACAATTGACGACATGACCGCATCTGGCAGTTAGCCAAAAGCGTTGACGCGAACGGAATAAAACACGAATGTCACCCAAATCCTCAGTAGATAACGTCGAAGCCCTACTGAACCCGACTCTCGAGGAAACATACGACCCGCAATCGATGATTGCGTTGGTTCCGATACACAACGACCAGCATGTCGCAGACATTGGTTCGGGTCCTGGCTGGCTCTCTATTCCACTTGCGAAGTATGTGTACGCCGGTAAGTGCTACGCCGTCGATGTTCAAAAAGAGATGCTTGAGCACGTCACCAAGCAGGCGACATCAGCGAAGTTGAAGAATGTCGAAACCATGGTTTCGAAAGAGAACACTATACCGCTCGACGATGAATCGCTCGACGGAGTCGCACTTTCTGATGTGCTGAACGAAGCAAGCCGACCCAAGAGGCTTATCAAAGAAGCAGCTCGACTCCTGAAGAAGTCTGGCTGGATTTCGATCGTTGAATGGCTACCTGTTGAAGGTAAGCCTCCAGTTGGTCCGGCGGCATCGCGTCGTGTTGATCAGCAGGAGATTCGCGAGGCTGTTGAGGCGCTCGGATTCACTACACTGACCTCTCGCCAGCTCACTCCTCACCGTTACATCATCGTCGCCCGCAAGTAGACCGGAGTACCCAAGATGTTGACGCGCCGCGTCATACCATGTCTGGACGTTGATGCTGGACGCGTCGTTAAGGGTGTCAGTTTTATCGACATACGCGACGCCGGCGATCCTGCAGAGCTCGCCGCCTTCTATAACGACGAAGGTGCAGATGAACTCATCTTCCTCGATATCACGGCTTCGTCTGATGCTCGTAACACGATGGTCGATGTGGTTGAGAAAGTTTCGTCTGAAGTATTCATCCCGCTGACAGTTGGCGGCGGAATCCGATCAGTCGACGACATGCGCAAGATGCTCGAAGCGGGTGCTGACAAGGTTTCGGTGAACTCCGCGGCAGTGGCAAACCCCAAGTTGATCGAAGATTGCTCAAAAGAATTCGGGGCACAGTGCGTAGTTCTGGCAATGGATGTGAAGCGAGTAGAAAACTCTGCACAAAGTCAGATAGAGGGATATGGAAACGTTCCCGCCGAAGCGATGTGGCAGGTCTATACACACGGTGGTAGACGCGCCACCGCCCTCGACGCGATCAAGTGGGCTCGACAGGCGACCGAACTTGGAGCGGGCGAACTACTCGTTACAAGCATGGACGCCGACGGACAGAAGACCGGGTACGACAACGAGCTTCTATCGGTTATTTCAGACACGGTAACCGTTCCGGTCATTGCCAGTGGCGGAGCGGGTGAACTTGAACACTTCTACGATGCTCTGACTGAAGGTAAATCTAACGCCGTTCTTGCGGCGTCTTTGTTCCATTTCGGTGAGCTTAGAGTTTCAGAAGTGAAGTCGTATCTGTCTGAGCGCGGTATTCCGATGAGAGAGGTTTAGCAATTGCCTGTAACACTTAGAACCGGGCAGCCGTCTCTTCCGGAGGCAATTGCGTTCGACTGCTACGACACGCTATTCCTAAACTCACACGATGGCTGGAAAGACACGTTTTCTGAGATCATCGAAGACCAGAATCTTCCCATGGATAAAGAAGAGTTCTGGACTCGATGGCGCAAATACGAAGTAAATTTCCGAAAGATACGAACAGATCTCGGTCGTCCGTACAACAGCCCTCCGTTCAAATCCTATCGACAGGCGTGGACCGAGTGCTTCCAACAGGTCTTCGACGATATGAACTTGTCCGATGCCAATGCTGAGAAAGCCGGTGACCGTGCTGCGCTTCACATGACTGATCGCCCGATATTTCCAGAAACGCTTGAGGCGTTGAATCTTCTCAAGGGTCGAGTGAAACTGGGTGTGTTCTCGAACGCCGACGACGAAGGACTTCGCCCGCTTCTATCCAACGCCGGTCTCGAGTTCGACTTTATAGCCAGCTCTCAGTCGGCGCAGGTATATAAACCTGCTCTTGCAGCATTCGAACATTTATACGCTGGACTGGAAACGGAACCGAGCAAGGTCTGGTACGTCGGCGACAAGTTGTTCGACGATGTTCTCGGCGGCTACCGCTCCGGTGCGACGACAGTTTGGATAAATCGCAATAACGAAGAAGTCGATCGAGAACCTGAGCCTGACATCGAGATCAACGATTTGCGAGAGCTATCTGGGATACTCGAACATATTGGCGTATAACCATATTTTTCCCGCTTAATTCAGGTCTAACGCGGTTCTTGCCAACTGCGATCACATAGACAGATCAAATAAACTCTAACCCATCAGGAAACTTCCAATGATTCAGTTCGATGATCGTGGATTGCTCGCAGCAATCGTTCAGGACGCCGATTCAGGTCGCGTTCTGATGCATGCGTACATGAACGAAGAAGCACTGAAGAAAACGCTGGAAGGTCCTGATGCCTGGTTCTACTCTCGTAGTCGACAAGAGCTCTGGCATAAAGGCGAGACCTCAGGTAACTTCCTGAAGGTCGTCGAGGTCCAGCAGGACTGCGACGGAGATGCCATTCTGGTGAAGGTGGACCCATTGGGAGCCGCCTGCCACACAGGCTTGGAATCTTGCTTTGATTCTGGCGTTCTGGACACTGCCTTACTAGATGCCGACGGTTCGAAAGGGAAGCTCGGTCCCGGTGTTCTTCAGCAACTGCTAGACACAATCAACCAGCGCGTGAGCGAACGTCCCAAAGGCTCGTACACTGTTGAGTTGGTAGAAAGTGGCCCTAGGCGAATAGCGCAGAAGGTTGTTGAAGAAGCGGGAGAGACGGCGATCGCTTCGGTTAGCCAAACCCACGAAGATGTTGCCAACGAAATGGGTGACCTGCTGTACCACTGCATGGTGTTACTGGCTTCGATCAATATGCCAGCAGACCAGGTCTGGAAAGTCCTCACCGATCGCCGCGGCTAAACGCCAGGCGGCACTTCGTCGTCATATTCCAGACTAGACGCGCCAGTTGTCTCTACCGGCACAAACGGCTCAGACGAAAGCTCGGTCGCATCATCGCTAGGTACCGCCCGATCCTCGTCCATCGCGATCGCGTACTCGATCGCTGTGATCGCGACTTCCATCATACCTTCGTCGGGCTGACGCGTTGTCAGATCCTGGAGCAGGATATTGGGTGAGTTGAAAAGGCGAATCCAGATATTGTTCTGGTGGGTACCTGCGTACCTAATGAACTCGTAACTAATTCCTGCAATGACCGGAACAAGAACTATTCTCGAAGCGATCAGGAACCACATCGGATCTCTTGGGAAGAGCATGAACATAATGATCGAAACAAGTACTACCGTCATCAGGAACGACGTTCCGCAGCGTGGATGAGCTGGTGGGAAGCGACGAACTGATTCGACTGTTAGCGGCTCTTTGGCTTCGTGGGCGTGGACTACCATGTGTTCAGCACCGTGATAGCCGAAAACGCGCTTAATATCGTCCATCTTGCCAATCACCCACACATAGCCGATGAACAAGCCTAGTCGAATTCCACCTTCAACCAGGTTTGCGACAAAATTGTTAGCACCGTTTATTTCAAAGAACCTTGAAACCAATACCGGGATCAAGAAGAAAATTACGATTCCCAATAGCAGCGAAACAGTCAGCAATGTCGCCATTGCCAGACCGGAAAGTTGTTGATCCTGCTCGGGATCCTCGTCCGCCGTCGCCTCGTTTGCGGAAATCGTTAGAGATTTCATTCCGACGAGAAGCGTTTCAAGAAGCACGAGCACTCCCCGAACCAGAGCGATGTTTCGCAGTGAAGAGTTCGCCCAGCCTTCCAGAGGAATGGAACGACGAACGATGATGCCATCCGGACGTCGTACGGCAAGGGCGGCGCGGCTTTGACCGCGAATCATGACACCTTCGATGATCGCCTGACCACCGTAGAGAACGGGTTGCTTGTTTGGAGCTTGAGGTGATGCCAATGCAAGTACTAGAGAATCTTTGTTAATAAAAAAGAGGCACCGATTGGCGCCTCTTTGGTTTTAGCTCTTGTCAGTGGAGCCGCCAAGGTTGTATCGGCGCATCATACGCTCGACTCGTCCCTCGGTGTCGACGATTCTCTGTTCGCCGGTCCAGAACGGGTGACACTTGCTGCAGATCTCAGTCCTCAGGCTTTCTTCTGTGGACCCTACTTCCCAGCTGTTACCACATGCGCAAGTAACAACTGCGTTCTTGTGATATGTGGGGTGAATGTTGGCTTTCATATATGTGATGTACCTGACTGAGTCTCGGTTAGGAAACCGGGTCGACGTTGACTCGCTTAACGTCTTTCTTGGCGTAGTCGAAGCGAACCTCGCCATCAATGAGTGAGTAGATGGTGTGGTCTCGACCAATACCGACGTTGTCGCCAGTGTGAAACTTAGTACCGCGCTGTCGAACAAGAATCGATCCTGCGGTTACATGCTCACCTGAGAATGCCTTAACGCCCAAGCGCTTGCCGGCGCTATCGCGACCGTTGCGGGAAGTTCCGCCACCTTTTTTATGTGCCATTTAGATGTTCCAGTCTTCTGCAAAGATGTAGGTGTGAACTACTTTGCTGAGATTGACTTGATCTTTACCGACGTGAAGTTCTGTCGGTGCCCGCGCTTTACGCGCTGGCGAGTCTTGTTCTTATAACGAAGAGCAATGACCTTATCGGCCTTACCGTGCTGCGAAATCTCGCCAACTACCGTTGCACCTTTTACAGAAGGAGCGCCGACAGAAAGCTTTCCGCCAATTGATGTCATCAATACGCTGTCAAAAGTGAAGTCAGATCCGACTTCACCAGGAAGGGTTTCAACAGTAACGGTGTCGCCTTGGCGCACTCGGTACTGCTTTCCACCGGTCTTAATAATTGCGTAGTCTGTTGTCATTCGTTTTTATCCGTTCGCTGCCCAACCTGAATATTCTATGATCGGTTCTACTGGATGGTCAATTTGATTTTTTGGTGGATTTCCACTAGCTGACCTGTTGATGTAGGGTTCAGGCAGTTAAGAGTCGAAATCTCAGAGCTTCGGATTGGAGTTTGAAATGACCTAAGACAGCTCGATGCTAGATGGCACGATCCAGCGTTGACACCGCACTCAGTAGTCTCAATCTAGACGATGACATGTGAGAGATTTTGATCGAACCCTGGAGAGAGTACGGGTTGGACTGCCAGTCAGAATGGACGACGGAACCGTTCAGTTTCTCCGCGGATACCGCTTTCAACACAATGCTGCCCGCGGACCATAGAGAGGTAGCATGCGCTACCATCCGAACGCCGACCTTGGGCACACATGGATCACACACATGCCCTAGGCATGCTGATGACGTGGAAAACGGATCCTGCCGACGTTCCGTTCGGCGGCGCGTAAGGCAGTGTATCAGTAGATCCCACAGTTTTGAGTCGCAGCGAACTAAATAGATTGCCCCGCCGATATACGCTGTACATGAATCATGTTCTCGATGTGAACAGAGATATTCCTGCACCCGATCTGGGAACGAACGCACAAACTATGGCGTGGATCATGGAAGCCTAGGTTCTGTCCACTGTCAGACACCCGGGATCGTAACGGACAAAACTGTCGAACTTTGTGGGTCATTCGGCCAGAACGAAGCGCCAAGGTGAGGTGTCGCCGTAGTTGGGTGCAGAGGGCTTGATGACGGCGGTATTGCATCGAATCAGAGCACTGTAGCGGTGCAGGGATTCTGGGTAGTCGGCAGTTCAGCTGCCAGAACGATGTTCGACGTAGGTGCCACAGTTATCGCTATTTCAGATGTTGAAGGCGCAATCGTCAACACGAAGGGCATCGACGTACCCCCACTTCAAAAAATAGTCTCTGATGGTGGTTCCGTATCCGAATACAAAGATTTCGATTGTCTTTCGATTGTCTGGATAACGAATCGCTGTTAGCTCTAGATTGTGACGTGCTGATGCCAGCGGCTATCGAGGACGTAATCACCCCGCAAAATGCAGCCGATATTCGTGAGCGACTCACCGTTTAGAGAGGCAACCGTCCCGTTACGTCTGCCGCTGAAGAAACACTTAAAGACGCCGGTAAATCAATAATCCGGGCATTCTTGCCGATGCATTCGGAATTATCGCGTCTTACTTCAAGCGAACGCAGAACGTCCAAGGTATCTCGATGGGATCTCGAAAGCTTCAATAGAGTACTCGACAACAAGATCAATGGCGCTTACGAAGTCAGAAAAGCACAATACGAACTAAGGGAAGGATCTCTGCGCGAGTCCGCATTTGATGCGGCGGTTCGGAGAGTTGCCGAACTAATCAAGGTTCGAAGTTGCGTAGGTTGATCGGTGTTATGCCGGTGAAATCTCGAATTTTGGGATCAAAATCCCGTTCTCCCTCGCGTGGAGAATTTCGGCGTCAAGACTCGCCGAAATAAGAAGCTTATTACCGTTGATGTTCCGCGTAGATTCAAGCGCAGTAACTAGCTTTGGATATCTAGCGCTCTCGCGCGTATAGTCGTTGAATATCCGATCACCCTGGACATCGGACCATGGCGCAAGTTGAAGCTGGTTATCTTTATTAATGTAAATATCTCTTCGTTCGCTTAGTCGACGAGAGATGACTCGTTCATAGCCTTCGACCATTGCTTGAGGCGAGAAGGTTTCACGGATCAGTGTTCGTCCTGCTTCAAGTTGATCAGCTTCTCCCGAAGCAGCTGATAGAACTGCATCAGCAGCAGAAGACATATCGCCGTATGGGGTGAGAGTTACTCCAGCAATATCCGCAAATTCTCGCAGAGCACCAACGCGAGAACAAACGACCGGCGTGCCGTTGGCCACCGACTCCATTGGGACAAGCCCAAAACTTTCGATAAACGAACCAATACATAGAGTTACATCGCCGGCAGCTAGATACGAAGGTATTTCTGACGGCGATAGCCATTCATGTAGTTCGACAATACTCTCAGCGTCATGCTCTGCAGCAAGCTGCTGAACTTCGTCCGATTCACTTGCTGCTTCATCAAAGCCTGATCCTTTCGGATACATCGGCAGCAGTAATCTCACATTCCGTGAAGATTCTCGTAGTTGAACTTCAACTGCAGTTCGGAACGCCTCAACCAATCCTTTAGTTGGTTCAGGTCGATGTGGAAATAAAAGGATCAGATCGTCTTTGGAACGTGGAGCAATGCCATCTGGGAGTTTGGGTTCGGGAAGTTCTGCGTGAACTTCTACTCCGTTCGGAATGGTACAAACACTCTCTATCGATTCTTTACCCGTAATAGCAGCAGTCGTCTCGATACAAGACTTCAAGTAGTTACTTGGGACGATGGTTGTAGTGGCGTCGAAAGCCAGTGTCGATACCAGTGCCTCTTCGTAAACATAATCGTGAATCGAACGAACAATGTCGGTTTCCCCAAGCGCATGTCTCAGGTAGACCGCATCAGCGTGTAGATAAACACGATCCCCCCAATCGGCCATTTCACTCAATACTTGAGTCGTTGCTGCAAGCTTGAATGGTGGAACCTGATGAGTCGCTGGAAATGAACCACGAAGCTTCAGTTCCGGATGGACTCCCACCCCTGAAATCTCGAACTCACCAGAGTGCGCCGATGTACCGGTACACCACACCTGAACGTCGTGACCATTCCGGGCAAGTCCGGTCAGTACGTCAACAAGAATCTTCTGAGATCCTCCAATGACTACATCAGGAAGAAGCGGAGCGACTGATACAGCTGCAATTCGCACGAGATCACCTACGAATCAGAATCTTCGGAGTTTGACGCGTCTGAAAATCCACCAAATTGGCGTTGAAACCAAACCAACGGATTGCCATCGTCAACCTGAATGTACTCAACTTCTCCGATAAACACTGTATGGTCACCAGCTGTATGGGCGGCTGTGACGCGACAATTCATCGCAGCGATCGAACCGGAAATTACGGGCATCCCCTCTAGATCGGTTAGCGATGATGCATCAAGATCGCCTCGTTTCTCGGCGGGACTGGCGAAGTGCAAAGCAATATCACTCTGGCTTTCGTCGAGAATACTCATCCCGAATCGACCGCTGTTTTCAATCAGTACATGAGATTGCCGAGTTTCACCTATGACTGCTAGAACCAGCGGTGGATCGAGCGAAGCCGATGTCACACTGCTCGCTGTCATTCCGTGAACGGAACCGTCGGGTTCAAGCGTCGTAATCACGCTCACACCTGTCGCAAATCTCGACCAAGCATCGCGATATTTGTCACCAATGGACGCTGCGGTCTGCAATCAGGTGATTCCTCAAAAGTTATTTTGGTCCACAGCACAATCTCTGGGATGTGCGCAAGTATAGCCGTCAACAGACTTACCGCTGACGCCACATAACAGGTTTAGGATCGACGTAGCCCGAAAGTTCAACGTATGCGTTGCCCGACACGGGAGTCCCATCTTGTGTCCCGCCAACCGCCACCTTGCCTTCCCAGTATGTTGACGCAGCCGGGAGTCCACCTTGGACTTCTTGATCGAGTACCAACGGCATTAGAGTCAACTCAAGGTCAAGGCTCTCGACCGAGAGATTCCACCCTGACGGGTACGTGCCGCCAGTAGAGGGACTTGTCCAACGGTCGAGTACGTCCACTTTTATTCCGCCGACATCTCCGGTCAAGTGCGTGACAACTCCGTCAGGTGTCATGTAAGTTCCGTAAGTCTCGATTACTTCGCCGTCGGTGCCCCGTGATTCCGTAATCATCAACGAACCTCCACGTTCGAGCTGAACAGCAAACCATTGCCACCCCGCCGGTTTGCCAAGAACGAAGAAATCACCCCACTGCTGATCGAACCAGCTCGTTCCATTCACATTGAATGTTTCGCCATCAATCACCAACTGACCTGTCGCCGTTTGGCGCGGCCAGGAGTAGTAGTAAGTTGACCCTATCTCAGTCGGAATCCAACCGATTTCTTTGTGCAGCATCACTTCTGTTTCAGACACGAGATCAAGCGTGAGAGATACGACTTCAGATGTCGCCTCAACTGCATGAGTACCCGGTGTATCACCTACTCGGTAAACCCAGTCGGCAATTTCAATTTCTAGCGAATTTGAGTCTGATTCAGGTAGCCCAGCCGTGGCGCGAGACACCTCGTAATGTTCACCGCTCTCAACATCTATAACCCCAAGTTGTGCCACTAAATTTGATTCATTCGATCCGTCTTGTGCTTTGAACACTACAAAATGGAAACCGAACTCCCGGCCATTCTCCGATTCAAGATGTCCGTTGTGGTACCACCATTCGAGTCGTGAATCGTGGGCGAATTGATCCTCTGGAAACTCAATCGGTTCAGGCGGAGGAGTCGGATCCGGCACGGACCCAATCCGTACTACGCTGGGCTCGCCTGATTTGATGCATCCTGCCAGAACGAAAACCAGCAAGAGCGGCAAAATGAGTGCCCGCAGTAGATCAGTCAAGTCGCTTCACCTCTGGCAGAACACGATCTAGCCATCCCGGCAACCACCAGTTCCACGGACCCGCTATACGCATGATCGCCGGAGCCACCAACGCTCTGACCAACGTGACATCTACGAAAACCGCGATTGCAAGTCCTAGTCCAATCGCTTTTACGACCACGACATCAGCCAGAACAAAGCTTGAAGCAACAATGATGAGGATCGATGCGGCACCGGTGATGATTAGCCCACTTCGCTGGAGACCCTCAGCAACGCTCGCAACGTTGTCGCCAGTTCGGTCGTACGCTTCGGAAACTCGGGAGAGCAGGAATATTTCGTAGTCCATACTCAAACCGAAAATGATCGCGAATAGCAAGATCGGTAACGTCGCTTCAATCACGCCCATTGCCTGAAAATTCAGGACGCCACTTAAGTTTCCTTCCTGGAATACGAAAACTAGTGCTCCGTAGCTGGCAAGAATTGAAAGAACGTTCAGTATCACCGCCTTAAGTGGCAGGATCACCGAACGGAACAGAAATAGTAGCGACACATATGTGACGATTAAGACCGCTGCAACTATGTACGGGAATTTTCCATAAAGAGTGTTGATGATGTCGGTGATTTCGCTCGGACCTCCACCAACATGCAACTCCCCCTGTGCAGGGATCAACGCGCGGATATCGGTAACCAATTGCCTTGTTTCGGGCCAGAACGGATGAAAGTCACTCTGAACGAGATACATAACCGCGCCAGGTCGCACAGACTCTTCCACGATTCGCTTCAACGCGACGTCAGTGATCGAATCCGGATGTGTATACAAAATGATGTACTGTTCCGTACCCAACGTCCGATCGACATTCACGATGCTCGAAACGTTGGTTACCCCTTCGAGTCTTTCGAGGGCATGTCCTATGTCGTAAGCCTTCCGGATGTTTTCTGCTTGGAACGGATCGGCACTCGACGATTCATCACTCGGATCAGCAAACGTATAGACGACTGGAATCACGGTTTGAAGAGCGAATCCTAACTCATCGCGGAGCACATCGAATCCCTGTCGAGATTCGAGAGAATCGGGAAGGATGGTGGCATCGACCGTCCCCAGGCGCATCGACAAGGCTGGCACCGCCAGCAACACAAGGACGGTAGAGGTGGGTACAAGGACCAGCCACGGGCGTTTCATTACCCAGTTCGATAGCGGGAGCCAGATGCTGATCCTCGGATTCGCCGCCCAGTTTGGCAGTACACGAAACCGATTCACCCGTTCACCGAGAATAGCCAGGATTGCCGGCATCAGAGTCAACGCGGCTAGCAGGGCAGCGAAAATTACTGCCACTGCTCCAATCCCGACAGATCTAAGCATCATTACGTCGAACGTGACTAGACTCAGCAATCCGATCAGGCTTGTCACTGCTGAGAAAAGAATCGCCTTCCCCGCACGCGAATGAGCTCCAATAACTGCTTCATCAACAGACTTACCAGTGCGAAGTTCCTCCTGGAAACGCGAGGTATAGAAGAGCGAGTAATCGATCCCAATGCCGATTCCGAGCAGACTCACGATGTTCAGGGCAAACACCGACATATCCACTCCTTGAGACATGAAGAACACAATCGCAACACCTACAAGCACTCCTCCCCCCCCAACCGCTGCTGGAAGAACGGCAGCAACAAGAGTTCCGAACACTATTAGCAGCGCAATAGTCGCGATAGGGAACGCAACCGTTTCTCCTCGCCTTAGATCGCGCTCGCTGGCAAGAGAAATGTCTCGGTAGAGAGCTGGACCACCTGTGATGATCAACTCAAGAGGTCCGGGATCAACAACATCAGAGACCACTTCAATAAATTCGACCGACTCCTCAAGCTCGATCGTAAGTCCCGCGGAAACATGAACTGTGTTGCTCTGAGAGGAAGCGCGCGACGGGTCGTCCAAGTGCGTGATTATTGATGCAACTTCGGGGTAATCGGCTAGTCCCTCCACCGCTTCATCAACAGCAACGGTGAACCGCGGATCGAACACAGACCATTCAGGATGGCTGAAAACAAAGTCGATCGTCAGAGAACTGAGTTCAAGTCGCTCTTGCAGCAGCTGACGCGCTTGCACTGACGGGAACGATTCATTCGAGAACCCTCCTGGTTTTAAAAACTCCGCAGCACGTGGGAAGAATGGCGCGCCCACCAGAACGATTACAACCCAGGCTGAGAGAACCAGATATTTTCGCCGAACTATAAGTTCGCCAGTTACTGTAAGCATTCGTTAATTGCGAGCCAGTAGAGATTATTTCATCAGGTAAAACTGTCATACGTACGGATAGCTTGACCGGTCAGACCTGTGAGAATTAATAAATACAGGATCAAATTTCACTTTTTGTACCCACTAAACTTACCGGGCTGCCGTAACAACGTGGCAGCCCGGTAAGTTTAGTCTTTTATCCGAGGGGTTTTAGACCTCAGTCGACTCCGCCGATTCCTCTCCGGCTTCTTCTTCACCCATCACGGCTACGGATATTTCTGATTCGCCATTACCGTTTTCGAAAGCATTCGGATCGATTTCAGCCCCGGCTTCACGCCGCTCCGAGATCACACGAATAGCAGAGATTTTGTCTCCGGCATCCGGTACTTGGATTTTCACTCCCTGAGCGATTCGACCAGTTGATCGTATTTCGCCAAGGTTGGTTCTGATCACCTGAGCCTTCTCACTTACAAGCACAAGCTTGCCCGTTGAGTCGGTTCTGATATCCTCACTCACCACCGCTGAATCGGCAACTTTGCCCGTCTTTTTCGTCACCTTGAGAGTGATGAGTCCCTTACCGCCGCGTCGCTGTTGAGTGTAGTGTCGGAGCAACGAAAGCTTTCCGTAGCCCTTTTGGCTGACGATCAAGAGGTATCCTTCATCATCAACCACGTTCATCGAAACGATTTCATCCTTTGGTTGCACAGCCATCCCCTTCATACCGCCAGCCGCACGCTGTCGAGCACGTACCTCTGAAGAGTTGAAACGAATTGACATACCTTCCTTGGAGACGAGGATGATGTCCTCTTCTTCGTCTGCAAGTACAGCTCCGATGAGACCGTCATCGCCCTTCAGGTTGAAGCAGCGCAAACCGCTTCTGTTCATGTTGCGAAGCAGCGGTAGGTGCATGCGTTTTACCTGACCGTGTTTAGTTGCCATCACGAGATATGTGTCTTCGAGATAGCTCGAAACGGCAACTACCGCCTGAACCTGCTCTCTGGGCTCCATGTTGAAACCGAGGTTTTGAACCGGTGTTCCTCGAGAGTTCCTCGATTGGTCCGCAGCAAGTTCGAACACCCGCGAGGCGAATACACGACCACGATCCGTGAAGAACAGTAAATAGTCGTGCGTGTCTGCGATCTGAAGATGCGGGGTTACGTCGTCTTCTTTGGTCATACGCTGACCTCGCACACCACGACCGCCACGATGCTGTTTCTTGTAGGTGTCGAGCTTTACACGCTTCACATAACCGTTTCGGCTGAGTGTGATGACGACATCCTCGTGAGGCTCAGTGTCCTCACGTCGCCAATCACCGAGCTCTTCGGTATGTACTTCGGTTCGTCGCTCGTCGCCGTACTTTCGCTTGAGTTCGCGCGTTTCGGTTCGAACAACACCGAGGACCTTTGCGCTGTCAGCAAGAAGGTCTTCAAGTTCAGAGACGAGAGCAAGTAACTCGTTGTACTCGTCCTCGATCTTTTCTCGCTCAAGAGCCGCCAGTCGGCGTAGTTGCATATCGAGAATTGCTTGCGCTTGAATCTCGGAAAGGTCGAACTCAGCCATCAAGGCAGATCGGGCAGATTCAACGTCCGCTGAAGCCCTAATCAACTCAATAACCTTGTCGAGATTGTCGATGGCAACTCGCAGGCCTTCTAGAACGTGAAGTCGCGCCTTTGCCTTCTTGAGATCAAACTCTGCGCGACGGCGTACTACTTCGACTCGGAAGTCGATGTAGTGACGTAGTGCCTGCTTCAGCGTTAGCACGCGTGGAGTTCCGTCCACGAGAGCAATCATGTTGACCGAGAAAGATGATCTGAGGTTCGTCTGCTTGTAAAGGTTGTTCAGAACAACCGGTACGTGAGCACCACGACGTAGTTCAAGAACGATTCGCATTCCCTTGCGATCGGACTCATCTCGAACTTCGCTAATGCCGTCGATTTTTCGGTTCTTAATTATATCGGCAATCTTCGCTACTAGATTTGCCTTGTTCACTTGGAACGGGATTTGATCGAAGACCAGGCGTTTTCGCTCCTGCCTGGCAATGTCCTCGATTGCGTGGTTGGCCTGAACCATCACACGCCCGCGCCCGGTCACATAAGCGTTGCGTATACCTTCCTGCCCCCAGATGTGAGCACCTGTCGGGAAGTCGGGTCCTTTTACGAACTCCATGAGGTCGTCGACAGAAGCGTCGGGCTTACCAATAAGGTGAACAACAGCGTCACAGATCTCTGCAACGTTGTGCGGCGGAATGTTGGTAGCCATACCAACGGCAATTCCCGCAGCTCCGTTGATCAGTAGAGATGGTAGACGTGCCGGAAGTACGGTTGGTTCTTTTAGCGACTGGTCAAAATTCTCACCCCAGTCGACCGTATCTCGATCAATATCGCCGAGGATCATCTCAGTGATCGACGAAAGGCGACACTCCGTGTATCGCATTGCTGCCGGTGGATCGCCGTCAACGGAACCGTAGTTACCCTGACCGTCAACCAGTGGGTAGCGAAGCGAGAACGGCTGCGCCATTCGAACCTGAGCGTCGTAAACCGACTGGTCACCATGAGGGTGGTACTTACCGAGCACCTCACCTACAAGTCGAGCGCTCTTCTTGTACGAAGAGGTCGGGCGCATGCCCTGATCGTGCATTGCGTACAGAATTCGACGCTGTACGGGTTTCAGACCGTCTCTGACATCAGGAAGTGCTCGGGCAACGATCACACTCATAGCGTAGTCCAAATAGGACGCCTTCATTTCCTCTTCGATGCCAATGGGTCGAATGCTGCCGAGGTCGCTATTGACCATAAAACTCTCCGGCTGGGGGTTGTGTGATTTTCCAACTACGCGCGGACTGGTCGCTGCACTAGGAAATTAATAACTCAACACTACGCTTTCCCATGCGTGCGCGCAACGCGTGCACGCACACGCGCGAAACTTTTTCGAAAACCAGTGTTTATTGCACGCTACGCTCGACGAGGGCGAGCAGGAGACTGTCGAACCCTTTTGGGGTGCTGTCTGTAAGGTGAGCAGGCCATTGGACGCCGATCAACCATTCATGTCCCGGCTTCTCTATCGCCTCTACCACTTGATCTTCCGCATAAACCGAAGCCAACAGCCCGTCAGCCACCTGGGCAGGCATTAGGCCGTGTGTGTGAGCCGATGGCACCGTCACCCAACCCGAGCCGGCAATGGTGTAGCCAACCTTTCCACCAGGCGCCATGAATAGCGTATGTTTAGATATTTCTTCGTTGTTCGGGTCGCCGTGTCCGATCAATTCGATCGGCGGTTGACCGCCTAGAGCGATGTTCACGACATGCATGCCCCATCCGATACCAAGAACAGGGTAACCCGCGTTGATTGCGCTTTTTAGGGCAGGCGGCACCGAATCTGATACTTCATATCCGCCCTCTCCTGCGACGAGAAGACCGCCAACTCCCGCAGGTAGCTCCTCGTCTTCGGCGATATGAACAGCTTTACCGTCTCCGTATTGAATCGCCGCCACAAATGGGTCGGGGTTCTCACCAGGTCGAACTATTAGCGCCACACGCGCCTGATCAGTCATGGAGTTCCTTCATGGTCGATTTGCGGGTTTTGTGCGCCGATGCGTATCAAGGAATAAAAGTACCGTCTAAAACGGTATGCCCCACAGCCCCATCCATTCGGTTAAGGATTTCTCGATTGCGAGGCCATGTTTGCGAAGATCTTGCCCGAGCCTAGCTTCCGTGGGTCGATCCCGCTCACCTTCGTTGTCGCCGGTGGGGACAAACGGGTAGAACGATTTGCGGTCATACCGATAGATCCAGTACGTCCGGAGTCCTGAACGGTAAGTGTTGTCTTCGACTGTTCCAGTGAAGTACAGCTCAAACACAGCTGCCAGCAGGTTGTCGGAACCGCCGTTCATTCCGATTGCGTTTCCGACTGTGTACACGCTCGATACGAGGTCGTTGAATTCGCCGTCTTCTAAAACAATCCAACGCATCCCTCGATCGTCATCGGTGATTTCGAAATTGGTCTTTGTTGCGCCTTCTCCGACGTACAACACAGTGTTCAGTTCGGACTTGATGTCGCTCTGAAACTGGTTGTTCTCGTCGTTCCGGTAGATAACCCCAGCACGTCGCGCGGGAGTTATCTCACCTAGAGATTGAAGCTTGGCTTCGGCTTTGATGACGGTCGACATTGCCGACCAGTCGTTTTTCGGAGTTTTTGTTCTACTAAAAAAGCCCATTCCCTATCGAAGTCCGTAACGCATGCGCTGTTCGAGCTCACGGAGTCGCTTTACTCGTTCTTCAAGAGGTGGGTGAGTCGAGAACAAGTTCATCGACCCCTCGCCCTTCAATGCAGCCGGAATTATGAGGAACGCGTTGGCCGTCTGAAGCTTTCGTAAATCCTTGTCTGGAATCGTGTTCACGGTTCCGCTGATCTTTTCGAGCGCGTCAGCGAGTCTACCCGGGTCTCCAGAAATTTCTGCACCAGTATGATCCGCGCCATACTCCCGGTAACGGGTCAAGGCCAGTACGAGCAGTTGGCCAATGAAATAAACGATGATCGTCACGAAATAGACCACCATCACTACGCCACCGTTGTTGTCGCGCCGACCTCCCATACCACCGAACAGCATGTTCCAGAACAACATGGTCATCAAGAAGCTGGTTACAGTGACGAGGAAGTTGGCGATCGCAAGAACACGCATATCGCGATTGGCTACATGGGCGAGCTCGTGACCGATTACCGCCTGGAGTTCTCGTTCATTTAGTCGTTGCTGAATACCCGTCGTAACGGCAACGAGTGCGTTCTTCGGGTTTCGACCGGTTGCGAAAGCATTAGGAATCGCGGTGTCTATTACCGCTACCTTTGGCATCGGCATCTCATAACGATCCGCCAACAACTTAACCATTCGATGTAACTCGGGTTGTTCAGCCGCAGAAACTTCTTTGGCACCGGTCGACATCAGAATGAGTCGGTCAGACATGTAGTACTGTACGACGACCATCACACCGACGATTCCGCCGATGAAGATTAACTGCATTCCAGCGGCCATGAGGAAGAGCGCAAATAGTGCGTAGAGGAATCCAAGCATGAACATGGTGAAGTACATGCGGGAAACCAGTCCTCGGTCTTTATGGAATTTGCGGGTGGTAGTTGAAGTCAATTTCGTCACCTCTGTGTGCGGATCATGAGAATTCGCACGGTTGCATCCAAACTTGCGAGTAGAATTTTATCTTAGTGTGATGCTCGGCGAACGAATTTTTGCCGAGATTTCGATCTACTGCGCCAGAAGCGTAGTTTTTTTCCTCGTTCGATACACGCCTGGTAATACGCATTTGGAGTTGTAATAGATTGACAGAGTCCCCCGACACCCCCTCGAAACAACCCATCTCAGATTCTTATCTGCAAGAAATCGAACAGGCGGTGATTCGAGCAGCGAGTGAAGCTGGGGCGTTCGTAAAAAGTCGGTTCGGTGGTGTCCTTGAAATATCGCAAAAAGGCGACCGTCCGGGAAAAGACATGGTGACTGATGCGGACAAAGCGAGTCAAAAGCTCATCGCCGCCATCATGGAAGAGTCGTTCTCTGACCATATGCTTCTCGGAGAGGAAGATCCGCCAGATAAAGAGCCAGCGGCGGCGGATTGGCTCTGGATAGTCGATCCGATTGATGGCACGACGAACTTCGTCAACTCATCTCCTGTTCACGCCGTGTCAGTGGCAGCTTTGTTCCGTGGTGAGCCGATGGCGGCGGCGATTTGGATTCCTTGGCCGAACGAAAAAGGATCATTGCTGATGCATGCCCGAAAAGGCAACGGAACATGGATCGGCGACAACAAGGTACAGGTACACGAATCAAGCGACTCAGGCGAGCCTATCGACGGTGTGCTTTCCGCACGGCCGGGCTGGATTCGAAGAGTCTTCGACGTGAATAAACCGCTGGAAGGTCACTTCGGAGAGATACGGATTGGGGGAAGTGCCTGCCACGAACTATTTCTCGTAGCCAACGGGACATTCCAATACGCGATAACCGGATACGCTATGGCTTGGGATTTTGCCGCTGCAACGCTGCTGATTAAGGAAGCCGGTGGCAAAGTTATGGTTGCCGGCTCTTCTCGTTTGTTCAACGATTTCAACGGCTGGCCCGATGGTTACGCCAACGACGCCGCAACGTATGGCCGCATAAGAAAATGGCGGGGGTTATTGCTCTCTGGAGCACCAAAAACCGTCGACTTCGTGGCGATTAATCTACAACCCAAACGAAGCGGCGTTCTCACCAAATTGGGATCGTTATTCGGAACCTAAAAAATAATCCGGTTTCGACAGAAGTTCAGGCTGTCAAAGTGTGTGAACACGATTTCGCATTCAGCGAAGGCGAGACAATACTTACCGAGTATTCGCACAAGTACCGTGTGGATGATTTCAAGGCAATGGCGAATGAAGTTGGCTTAGCGGTCAAGAACCTGTGGACCGATGAAAATGAAATGTTAGAGGTGATGTACCTGGAACAGCAATACGCTGATTAGATTCGGCTTTTTAGAACCGATCGCAACGCGGGGATCAGATTCCCTTTTCGTCCTGCAACGATACGGTCGAGACCGAGCCAATCTGCCAGAAGTCGGAGCTCTTCGGCGAGATTGTCAGCGACGTGATCTTCATCCTGACCTGCTTCGACGAATGCTCCTTTGACCCGCAGTACGCCCTTGTCGCGCTCCGCTTTTAGGTCAACGCGCGCGACCAGTTCGTCTCCAAGCAGGAACGTATAAACGTAGTAACCGTACTGCCTTTTCTTCTCAGGCACATAAATTTCGATTCGATATATGAAGTCGAAAAGTCGCTTAATCCGTTCTCGAGTCCACACCAGCGGGTCGAAGGGTGTGAGTAAAGCACGTGAATCAGTCGGGGCGACACTTGGAATATCGAGCGGAGCATAAGCGATATCGTCCCAGCCTTCGACATCGACCTGCTGGATGATTCCTTCGTCCACTAGCTCTCCCAACCGTGTTCGAGCCTGAACGTTTTTGAGATGGTAGTAATCGGCGAAATCTTCGGCAGTTCCGATGCCGTGCGCACCTAACGCCAGGCACATCATCTCTCGGTGAGCGTCTTCCATCGATAACGTCTCGTTGTTCAGGTATTTATCGGGAATTACGCGCTCGGTCAGATCGTAATAATGAGCGAAGTTTCTTCGATCTGCAATTGAAAGAACGCCTGCAGCGAAATGCTACTCCATTGCGATCTTGCCTGACGTGTATCCCCACCAGGGACCAGTTCTTTCGCCTGCCCCGTCGAGATCAGACGCAGTCATTTCACCCTTGGTTCTGACCTGTTCGATTACATCTTCGAGGAATCCGGGACGCTCTACAGCTAGTTTAGAAACTCGGTGGTTCGGCTTTTCTTCGATCAGTCGCTCCAGTAGCTCCAGTCGCTCATCTGTTTCGCCATACCGCATACGCTGTCGAAACAGGCGGTGGTCTTCGACAGGTGCAAAACATGCGGCATGTGCCCACGTTTCGAAGACTGATTTTTGCTTGTACGCCAGTTCATCGAGCAGATTCTGATCGTAGTTGCCAAGTCGCGAGAACAACGGCATGTAATGGGATCGAACGCAAACGTTCACCGAATCGATCTGGAGCAAACCCATTGAACGTATCGACTGTTGCACATCTTTGATCGTGATTGGTCCTGATGGACGAGCTCCATCGAGGCGCTGTGCGCGGATTGCAATTCGGCGCGCGTCTTGTTGTGACAGTGATAGAGACATGGATTCCTAGAAATTTTAATCCCGACTAAACCATTGGCCACGGAACGTTAATGGTAGGATCTAGCATAGGGTAGTGCCCTAGCTCGATCATCTCTTTTGCGCGTGTCACCAGATCGTCGATTTCTTGTTGAGCAAGAAGATCACCGAGTTCCTTTGACAACTCAGACTTGGACTCGATCGATGACAGTAGTGCCCTTACATCATTGACCAACGACTCTGGGTACTCAGTCCCGTTGAACTCAAACATTACGGTTCGACGACGTGCCATTTGGTTGAACGTTAGTCCATGGTCGATCGCCCATATCGCTCCCGTTTCGTCAACAATGCACGACCCGCCCTTTCTATCGGCGTTATGAAGCAGAACATCAAACATTGCCATGTCGCGAAAGTCATTCAGACGTTCGTCCCTTAGCGAGAAGAAATTTGCCGGTTCGGCATCAGGTTCGTCGTCATCGATGGCAGCGTCGATGAATAGCTGAACACTGCCTTCGCCATGAGGCCCGTTACGAATCACCGTCGCAGGTACGCGCGGCCAACCCAGTTCAGCAGAAACGAGATACGCCGCCCGTTCTCTTTTATGCAAAGTACCGCCCGGAAAATCCTTTAATGGCCGCTCACCGGATTGCGGTTTATAAATGCCATATATCGATGCTGACTCTTCGATATCCGCCTGTTCCTCACCTGAGGATTCGGGGTGATATTTGTTCGGATCGGTCAATCGGATCACGAACACATAGTTCGAGCCGCCGGGATGAAGCCCAATGCCGCTAATGGGCCAGTTTGCCAGTCGATCAAGTGTCTGTTGGTCGTCTGAACAGATGGCTGAACCGCGCAGGTGTTCGCTGGACGATAGCGATTCCCGCTTAGAGCTCACGCGTTCTCTCGCCCCATAGGATTTTCGGTCGGGTTGTAGCCGTTAACCTTCACACAAAAGTGGCTTTCACCCGGAGTCATAGGTGCTTCGCACAACGGGCAAGGTTTGCGTCCGGCTGCTACCACAGCAACCGATCGTTTTGCGATATCTTCCGCCTGGTCTCGCTTGAAGCTAAAGGTGATCTCAGCGAGAGGCTCGTCATCCGTCTCATCACGAGGAATATCGGCCGCTACCAAAGTGAAAACGTCTGAAGACGGATCGTGCTGCAATGACATATCTCCCGTCTTGAATTCGACACGCACGGGAACTGGTGAATCTATTGGTGGCGAGTCGAACGGCGCAGGATCAGGCGGGATTTCTCGTGTCGCAAGAAACTGCCTCAACGATACGCCAACCTGGTAGAGCTGCTCTTTCTCCATCCAAACAACGGTTTCGCCGCGAACGCTTCGAGCAGTGATATTGAACGTACGTCGCCCGGGTTCGCCGATCGCCTCGCAATGAATGTAGTCGACCAGTCCCAGATCGTAGCGTTCGTACCGGCTCAAAAATCGCTCCAACTGTGGTTGCATCTGCCAAGTAGCAATTGAGTTCGATCAGTCAGGAGCACATTTTAGGCGCACACCCGTAATCTCGCTAATCGTTAGCGCGGCAAAGCAAATTAGTCTTTTTTCGCCCGATGACCAAAATTGGTAAGCGAAGATACTCAATCTAAGTATTCCGTAAGTGTTAGCATTAACGCAAAGGCGAAGCGGAATGTTGATTCCGTGCTACGGAGACGAGTACGCCGGTACTAAATGGTTTGAGCGAGCCCGGTATGGTGAGAGCGGGTACCCGAACACTGGAAGAAAATCACTCCTGAGTCGTTGCCTGAACTCCTGTAATTATGGGTCAGTAGGCGTAATCGGATTTGTGCACCGTTATCAGGCACGAGGGCATAAAAACTGTGCTCTGATGAGTGGTCGATACCTGAGGGCATAAACTCAGACTGTCGGCAACGAGGGTGGTACCGCGAGTCATTTTGACCCGTCCCTTTTGTGGGAGGGGTTTTTTTGTGTTCTCAAAAAGCCGAGTTTCTAACCCCTCCATTTCGAAATTTTGAATACACGAGCGCATATAACGGGAGTTCTAGCGCGCCATGACAAATAAAGTTGAGCTGTACGACACGACACTTCGTGACGGAACCCAACAGGAAGGTATTTCGCTTTCTGTTGAAGACAAGCTCGCTATTACGGAGCGCCTCGATAAACTCGGGATTGATGTAATCGAAGGTGGATACGCCGGCGCTAACCCAAAGGATGATGAATACTTCCAGCGAGTGCAAGAGCTCCATCTAGAGAATGCGCAGATCGCGGCGTTCGGAAACACCAGACGGGCGAATGCAAAAGCTTCCGAAGACCCGACGTTAAAGGCACTACTAAATACCAACGCACCGATTCTCACACTGGTTGGCAAATCTTCCGAATACCAGGTTCAGGACGTTCTCCAGACATCGCTCGAGGAAAACCTCGCAATGGTCGCCGACAGCGTGAACTACCTCAAAGAACAGGGACGCAGAATCTTCTTTGACGCTGAGCACTTCTTTGACGGGTACAAGATGAACTCAGAGTACGCGGTTCAGGCTATACGGGTTGCCATGGAAGCTGGGGCTGAACGCTTGATCCTTTGTGACACGAACGGTGGAACGCTGCCAAGTGAAGTTGCCGAAATCGTGAAGGACGTGAAGTCACGACTGGGCAACAGAGCTGTAATCGGAATCCATTCTCACAACGACACCGACACAGCTGTCGCTTCGGCTATTTCCGCGGTCGAAGCCGGTGCATTCCAGGTTCAGGGATGTATCAACGGATACGGTGAGCGAACTGGTAACGCTAACATGATTAGCGTTATTGGAAACCTGAACCTAAAAATGGGTATCGAGGCGATTTCGCCCGAGCAACTCACCTCGTTGACCGAGGTTTCAAATTTCGTTTCAGAACGAGCAAATCGAGCCCCCTTCCAGTTTCAGCCGTTTGTGGGGTCCAGTGCCTTTTCGCACAAAGGCGGACTTCACGCTGCAGCAACACAAAAATCAGTTCAGGCGTACCAGCACATCGAACCTTCAATTGTCGGCAACTCTAACGACGTCGTCATTTCCGAGCTATCAGGACGAGGAAACGTTGTTCATCGCATTCGTGAAATGGGCCTTGATGCCGATCTCAATGACGCCGATGCACGACGAATCGTCCAACACGTAAAAGACCAAGAGTCGAAGGGATTCTCATACGAAGGTGCCAATGCATCGTTCGATCTGGTGCTACGACGCGCACTTCCAAATTACGAGGCTCCATATGACCTCGTAGATTTTATGGTGGTGATCGAAAATCGACGTCGATCTTCGTTCGGAACCGGCTGGCGTAAGGACGGCGCAGAGCATCCGATGCTTTCCGAGGCTACCGTGAAGGTGAGAGTTGGTGACGAGATCATCCACACCGCCGCTGAAGGCGACGGTCCGGTCGGAGCACTGGACGGTGCACTTCGCAAGGCACTTATTGACGCATACCCGGAGCTAAACGCCATTCGACTCACCGACTACAAAGTTCGCGTCGTAAATGAAGGCGCTGGCACTGGTGCGGCGGTTCGAGTGGTAATCGAATCGGCAGACGACAAAGACGTTTGGCACACCGCCGGAGCGTCGGCCAATATCCTTGAGGCCAGTTGGCAAGCACTTACCGACAGCTTTGAGTGGTGGTTGTTCAAAAACGGTGTGGTCTAACAGTAACCGAGGGCGCTGTTAAAGCGTCAATCAAACTACTCAGCAAAGGACTAGTCAGACCCTCGGTAAGGTTCGCCATCAGTCTGGATCACCAGTTCGGTGACTTCGGATTTATCGTTGATCTCGAACGCTCGTATAATCGGCCGCGTTTTTTCGACAAGAGAAACGATCACGTGGCGAGTCGAGATGCTTCCGACTTCGACAGCGTTCTTTATGTCGGTCTTAGACGGGTAGCCCTGAGTGAAGGTGTGCGAGTGGTATATCGCAACAAATTCACGGTTAGTACGCCTGATCTTTTCCTGCGCTTCGACCAACTCAGCCGGCTGCATGGTGTATCGACTTACCGGCTTTGAGTTGACGTTGCTCATCCGCTGCATCTCATCGACGGTGTCGACATTTCCTATTAACAGTCCGCAACTTTCGTTCGGATCATCCTGTAGAGCGTGAGCAATGAGATCGGCGATTATTCGGCGCGGGATGTTTATCGACAATGCGGCAGCTGCGTTCGTGATTCGTGAGTCCGTCATGAAAAACGCCGTCCAACAAAATTACGGCTGCGCAATTATACGTCCGCACATAGAATCAACTGTAGGAATTTTTCACGCAACAGCAGGGAATCGAACGTAAGTCTTGATGAACCAGGAACAGCTCAAACAATCGGCAGGGATTCTTGCACTAAATCGAGTACGCAACCAGAGCATCGATAAACTGCCAGAAGAATACCGCCCTGCTGATTTGCCGGAAGCGTACGTAGTTCAAGATCAACTTCATGAGCTACTCGATGAAGCTGGGTACGGAAAACGGGTCGGTTACAAGATCGGCTGCACTACTCCAGTAATGCAGAAATTTCTCGATATTGATTCTCCATGTGCCGGCGGGATCTACAACACCGCTACCAACTACATTGCGGTGTCAGCTCAGTTCGACAACTTTGCGCATCCTGGTGTGGAGTGTGAACTTGCTGCCTACATTGGTGACGATCTGGATCCTACTGTAGATGGTTCTCCGTTCACGAAAGAATCGGTAGCACCCGCAGTTCAAGCTGTCTTTGGTGCGATCGAAATCGTTGATGATCGCTGGACCGACTACAAGAAGGTCGATACTCCGTCACTCATTGCCGACGATTTTTTCGCTTCAGGAATCGTTTTGAGCCAACCAAAACCGGCTAAAGAAGCGCCAGATTTAACTTCCACCGTCGGACACATGACGATCAACGGTACGCGCGTCGGGGAAGGCACGACAGGTGACATTCTCGGTCATCCATATGAAGCACTTGCGTGGCTGGCGAACTCGCTGGCTGAACGAGACCGTCACTTGCGATCCGGCGAAATCGTGATGCTCGGCAGCGTGGTTGAGACCCAGTGGGTTGAACGCGACGACGAAGTTGCAGTCGATATCGAAGGCGTCGGCGGAGCCCTCGTAAAGTTCGTTTAGCGTTACTCGTTCTATTCACACCGGGTATAACATGCGCTGCGCGGTCAATCGCGCTCGTTATTCAAGCATGGAGCGGCAATTTGAAGATCACCGATGTTGAAGTAATTAAGTGGCATCCCGGAACAGGAAAGAACTTCATATACATCAAGCTTTCGACCGATGCAGGTATTACCGGTTGGGGTGAAGCCTATTCACAGGCTGACCGCGACACCCAGATCGAAGCTCATGTCGACCAGCTTTCACGCTACTTGATCGACCGCGATCCGTTTCAGATTCGTCATTTCATGCATGTCGCTCACGAAGACTTTGCCACTAAGCGATCGGCAATGGACTTGCACTGCGCTCTCAGCGGGATTGAAATCGCAATGTGGGACATCGTCGGTAAAGTGACCGAACAGCCGGTCTACAACCTGATTGGCGGACCAGTCCGACCACACATCCGTGTTTACGCAAATGGGTGGAGTAAAATCGATGGCGACGAAACAGCTCAGGCCGCCGCGACTCTTGTTGAAGAACGCGGTTTCAACGCTTTGAAGTTCGATCCGTTCCCTGGTCCGTGGCGAGAATATGTAAATCGTGACGAGCTTGCTGAAGCGGCAAGCACGGTCGGAAAAGTTAGAGAAGCCGTTGGTCCCGATGTCGAGTTGCTTGTTGAAGTTCACCGTCGACTCGCTCCAATGAACGCTATTCGCGTCGCCAAGGAAATGGAACAGTACGACCCTTACTGGTTCGAAGAACCCTGCCCTCCCGACAACATTGACGCAATCAAAGAAGTAAAACAGAACACCACGATTCCGGTCGTCACCGGCGAGGCGCACTACACCCGTAACGATTTCCGAGAAATTTTCGACAAGCGAGCAGTCGACATCATCAATCCGGACATTTGCAATACAGGTGGGATTCTCGAAATCATCCACATCGCAGCCATGGCGCAACCTCATTACGTCGGAGTTTCTCCTCATGGGTATAACTCGACTTCGATCGGACTCGCCGCCGGCGTTCACGCTTCAGCGAACATGCCCAATTTCCTGATCTACGAATACTTCGTAAACGTTGAAGAGGTTTGCCGAAGTTTTACGACGGGATACATGGACCCGCACAACAGCTACATAGAACTACCGACAGCTCCGGGACTCGGTTTAGAAATCGATGAAGCAAAACTTGCGCAATACCGGTACAGACCTTTCCCTCCTCGTGGGATTCGAACAGTGGAAGACGAGCGCAAGTGGCACTAGATATCAATCGATTTCTGGTCGCCTGAAGATCAACAAGTGTTTTTGCCCCCCCGGTCGTATATAACGGGGGCTTCGTTTTTGATCCGCACATACCGTTCGCTATCGAGTCTTCAGCCCTGTTCCACTAAGGAGGAAAAAATGGTTGGGACTAGCTAACTCGGTAGCCACGTCGAGTCTTGCTCGACGCGTAGTGGCTGTCCTGATCTCCAAGCAAAATGACCTGGTTCAGCTCTTGTGCCGACACCGGGTGGGTGTCGAAAGCGTGGCCAAGCCGCCTGAATGCGTGACGGATGACATTACTTAATGTTTTCTCTTTTCGAAAAACTCCTAAACATATTGCGTACCGTGTAGCGTCCTACCAGTGAATTTCGTTATTTTCCATCCGATGGACTAGATTCATTACACACACTGACGTCACGATTTCAGTCATATAAACGCTTTAATTCATAGCTATGCGGCCATATAAAGCGAACAATTTTATATTAAATAACGTTTTTCGCAGTCTTTGGTATTTATTACGGACTTTTCCAATCAAGCGATGCGAATTCTGTGAATCTACTGAGTATTTTCGTCCCATATTTTTAAGTGCTCACGTGACTATTAAAGGACTCCCAATAAAAAGTGCGCTCCGATAAACGGAGCGCACTCGAGATATCTACCATCATGCGTGCGTTATTTGGGCATTAGTCTCTGCTTCGTTTCCGCGTCACCCGCAATCTCATCCCAGTCCCACAGTTGCGGAATTGTCTCTACTTTCGACCACATATCTTGTTGATCTGAGAAGTGCGGGCTAGCAGGGTGGCCGGACGACCCAAGCGGTACGATCCAGCGTCCATTAATCCAATTCGATGGATCATGGATGTACCTGTTGATCGGTCCAGTTTTGATCGCGAATTCGGCGGGTGTTGGGCTTCCGCTCGCCCAAGGTACATCGCCGTCACCGGCGGCCTCGACCTTCGGAGGGTTCAACAAATCTGCCGAATCAGGAAACGCACCTGCCAGAGGATGGGAGTGTCCTGTTCGATGGAGATCTCCCCATCGCCAGTTGCTCAACTCATTCCCAAACCGGGCCGCCAGATAATCGACACCTGCCTTAAACGCGCTCTCAACAAGAGCAGCGGCATCGAATCCGTAACGAGCATCTGAAAGCGAGCCGTCGCCGAGACGTTGAATGAAATCCGGTTTTAGCTGTCGACGCAGTTGATCCTCTGCTCCAGTGTCAGGTTCGTCACCGGTCACGCCACCCGCGAGCGAACCGTATGCGGCAATAGCCAGTTGTTTGTTTAGTTCACGACTTGAAGCAGCGTAAATTGCTGCTGGAGAAGAGTCCTCTTTCAGATCGCAGTCCCATTTACTCAATATCTCTGCGGCACTTGAGTAAATCCCGTCCAGTGAGTTGAGATTGATGATAGCGCCAGTCAGCGCCTGCGCCGGAATCGAAACGGTGTCGGCGTGAATTGACGACATATCGTCGACTGATGCTGGCGAGCCAACCAGTTCACCAATGCGATCACGGATACGCCTTGCCCGGTAATCGGTTCCGTAAAGATTCGTGAGGTAGTGCTGATAGTCGTGCCCAACGACTCGCTGATTACACGTAACCACCCAACCAGTGTCTGGGTTCTTCGACCGTGGCAGATCTTCGTTCGGAATGTAGCCGTTCCATTCGTGATCGCCGGTCCATCCGGGCACAGGTCCCCAGCCATTTTCGGTACCACGAATCGCGATTCGACCTTTGAACAAATAGCCGAAATTGCCGTGAACGTCAGCATACGGATAGTTGTTCACGCGATCCGTCCACGTGTCGAATGCCTTCTCGAGTTCGTCCGCCGATCGCGACTTCATCGCTCCATATGCGGCATCGACCCAGCGAGTGCCATCGTTGGATCCAGGGTCGGAAATTGCGACTCCCCATCCTGAATCAACACTGCCCGAAATGATCGAACCGTGGTGTGTTTCGACGATTTCTACTTCCTCTTTGGTCGCCTCTCGCACAGAAATCGATTCCACGGAACTCGCAGCCTTGAGCCACTCGTCCTTGAACAGGTACTCCACACCGTCGTTAGTCCGACGTAGCTGTTCGACAAATAGGTCTTGTGTATCTGCGCCACCGTGAGTCATCCCCCAGCAAACGTGATCGTTGTGGGCGAAATGCATTGCCATGGGGACACCCGGAATTGAGTGACCCAGCACCTGAAAGTCGGGGCCTTTCAAGTGAACCTGATAGTAAACGTTCGGAACTTCGAGTCCTCTATGCGAATCACCGGCGACCAGCGGTAGTCCGGATTCTGTTCGATCGCCTGATATTGCCCAGCCGTTCGATCCTCCATCTGTTTCTCGCAACATTTCTGTTGCGTTTACAACACGAGTTAGCTCCTCAATAGCGTTCAGCGCAGGACCTGAATATTCAGCACCGGGCGGCACAGTCATAAGAGCTCCTGGCTGGCTACCAGGTGAAATAGCGGCGACCTTGTACGGTCCGATTTCAGCTGCAAGTTTGGCAAGCCAAAGCTTCGCCTGGAACGAGCCCTCAGCTGTGTTTCTAACCTTGTAGACGAGAATGCAGTGCCAGTCCTCCCAGGGTTCCGGCTCTGTCCCCGTGAGCTTATACTCGGCTGGGAGAGGCGCGTCTGACTTGATGAATGCGTTTACACCGGCGGTGTAGGCAGTGATCATTGCCTTCGCTTCAGGACTGCACACCTCTAAATCCCGTTTTGCGACGTTCTTCAGCGCCCGTCGACGCATCAACCGATCTTGAGTCAATCCTCGTTCGCCCAAATGTTCAGATGACCTGCCAAGACAGCGCAGCCTGTCGTAATCCATCTGAAAGAGTCGATCTTGCGCAGTTGCAAATCCCTGAGCGAAAAACAGATCGGCTTCGTTATCGGCCGAGATGTGAGGTATGCCCCATTTGTCACGATGCACAGTTGCGCCGCTAACAATCCCGGTCAGCAGCTGATCGGATTCGAGATCCGGTAATGCGTTTAGAAGATCGGCGTTGGAAAGTTGGTTCGACATGGATTCTGGGGGCTGAAGATGTGTGTTACGTAACCCGGTGTACTTTATTCCGAGCAAGAAGAGTGTCAAGCAAACTCGGGTGCGTTTGATGCAATGAGCAACGGATGCGCCAATCTTCACACAAGCTGCATCGAAATGCTATGACGCTTGGACCGAAAGCTAATCAAACCGAATGCGGGGAACTACCTTGCTAGCTCGATTTGCAGTTCTATTAGCCGTAGCTTGCGCTGTGTTGCTTGTCGCATGTGAAGGAGGCCGAGAGCCCACAGATCACATTAGTACGGATACTGAACTGCAGCGATTTGATGTCGCGACATTTGCTGAGCTCAATCCTAACCCCAATATCAGGGAGTTCGAACTGGAATATTGAAGCTGGCGTTGCTCCAGAGGGACAGCTGAAGGGCGTCTGTCTTGCAACGATCACACTTCATATCTTGGTTCTACTGGGCGTGAAAACTTCAACCCACACATTGAGTTTTGGCCAAACCACGAACGTAGGTCCGAGCACCTGAAATAGCTACTCGATTTTCCTACTCGTGAATTAGAAAACTTAGCCGGAAATCAAGCCGGCGATCATGTCACCAACCTGACTTGTGGTCAGCGGTCGCTCGCCGCGGGAAGCTATGTCGATCGTTCGGTATCCCTCGCTAAGCACAGAGTCGACGACACTTTCGATAATCGCAGCTTCTTCGGTCAAGCCAAACGAGAGTCTAAGAAGCATTGCAGCACTGAGAATCGATGCCATTGGGTTGGCGAGCGACTTGCCAGCAATGTCAGGGGCAGATCCGTGTATTGGCTCGTAGAGAGCTGGCTTTCCGCCTCGGCGACGGCGACCGTTCTTAGGTGGAAGCGAAGAGAGCGATGCCGATGGCAGCATGCCAAGAGACCCGCCAATTACAGCCGCTTCGTCAGAGAGAATGTCACCAAATGTGTTTTCAGCGACGATAACGTCGAACGAAGATGGGTTGGTGATGATCTGCATTGCGGCATTGTCGGCGAGCATGTGGATCAGTTCAACGTCCGGGTACTCAACACCAACTTCCGTGGCGATCTCACGCCAGAGACGTGACGACTCCATAACGTTCATCTTGTCGAGTGAGTGCACTAGCTTCTTGCGGTCACGTGCGAGTTCGAACGCAACACGAACAACCCGCTCAATCTCTTTCTCTGAGTAAGCAAGAGTGTCGACAGCCCGTCGTCCACGAGAGTTCTCCCAACGTCGTTTCGGCTTACCGAAGTACAGACCGCCCGTAAGTTCTCGAACAATGATGAAATCAACATCAACGAGAAACTCAGGTCGGAGCGGAGAGGAATCGATCAGTTGCGGGTAGACTTTAGCAGGTCGTAGATTTGCAAATAGTCCGAGTCCCTTACGCAGAGCAAGAATGCCGTCCTCAGGACGCGTTGCAGCCAGTGGGTCGTCCCATTTTGGGCCACCTACAGCGCCGAAGAGCACAGCATCGGCACCCAGTACGATGTTCATGGTGTCATCCGGCAACGCGCTACCGGTCGCATCAATAGCTGCACCACCAACAGCGCCAGTTACATATGTGAAGTCGTGTCCGAATCGACGCGCAATAGCGTCGAGTACTTTTACTGATTCGCCTGTGACTTCCGGCCCAATGCCATCACCCCCAAGAACTGCGATCCGTCCGTCCATATAAGAGCTCTTCTTTCGGTACTCGAGATGGCTGTTTCAAAAAAACAGCTCGCGAAGTCTACCAGCGCGTGGTCTCACTCTCCACAGAAAAATGTTGGAGCGGTGCAAAACAGCTGAAGGAGATTTACCAGAGTGCGGCGCGTTTTTCCTCGAATGAGTCAATTGCTTCACCAAGTGTCAACGTAATTCCGACATCATCAAGTCCTTCAATCAAAGAGTTCTTGCGGAAAGGATCGACTTCGAAGCTGGCGTTTAGACCCTGACCATCAGTAACAGTTTGTGATTCAAGATCGACAGTAACTTTGTATCCAGAACCTCTAAGGGCACGCGCCATGATCGTGTCGACTTCTGATTCTTGGAGGATTACTGGCAACATACCGTTCTGCATGCAATTGTTCCGGAAAATGTCGGCAAAGCTAGTGGCAATAATCGCCTTGAAGCCCATTTCCATGAGCGCCCAAGGAGCGTGTTCACGTGAAGAACCAGAACCAAAGTTGCGTCCGCCCACGAGAATGTTTGCGCCGGCGTAGCGTTCTTCATTCAGGATGAAATCAGGGTTCGGAACACCGTCTTCCAGATAGCGCCAATCGAAGAACGCGAACTCCCCAAATCCGGTTCGCTCAATCCGCTTGAGGAACTGCTTTGGGATGATCTGGTCGGTGTCGACGTTCGCTCTGTCGAGCGGTGCAACGATACTTGTGAGCTGGGTGAACTTTTCCAATTGAATATTTCCTCATTGATTTAGTTCGAAAGTCTATTTCGAATTTTTACTCGAGCCGGACCTGCGGGACCGCGCTCGATTATTTTCTAATTCTTTACGCCTGATGCCTTCTTTAAGCGCCTGTTCAAGTGGGTCAACGGGTGGAGGGGGTGTCACCTGGATTCTGCCAACTTTAGCGTGCCTGGTTTCCTGTCGCTTGTGGAGTTCAATGAGAACAATGATCGCTGTAATCCCAAGCACGGCGAGAAGAATGTCGGCATATACGAGTCGCTGGTGTGCAACGATGATTTGATCCATGTTTTCCCGAACTGAATACCAGATTCGTCCCACCGTGATCGGGTTGAACACGAACACTGCAACCCAGACCAATGCCCAAACATGAACGATCCCGGGAACCACACCCACAGTCTTCCAACTCGACTGCTCCTTGATTGACGTATTTGGATCGCTACCGCGGAAGATTTCCTTGTAAGCCTGCCATGGTTTTACAAGATTCATGAACGGAATAAAGAACCACATCACTGCCTTCTCAGGCGAGAAACGTTGCTCCCGATTATTGGTAGCAAGAATGTTTCGGCTCGCCCGGTGAGTAACTGATCCGAATGCGAAAGCTATAGCCATTAGAAGTATGATCAAACCGGTAAATAAAAATGACCCGCGGCTCTTATCCGATTCGTATCTCGCCTGAACTTCGAACAAACGCACACATTCCGGGGTTGCGAGGAAGCCATCTCTCTCGCCAATACACTCGATACCTTCCCTATCACCGAACGCACGCATGGTTGACGGAGTGAAAGTTGTAGGCGGAGCACTCACGTAGCCCTGAGATTTGAGATCACTCAGTGTTGCAGCTGTCACGCTATCGGCGTACGTCAGCCAGAGAGACACTCCTACCCAGAGCAACAACAGAATCACAGTCCAACGCAATTGCGTGGCATTCGATTCGTAGTAATACGGCTCGTAGCGTTTGGCTTTAGCGCGCTCGGCTTCGGTTCTTCCAGTGATACGTCCCATGATCCCGCCGCCAGCGACGGAACCTTTAACCACCTCACGCGTGCGACGGCCTTTTCCGCCCGAATCAATACCACCAACCACCCGGTCTTTGGGTGGTCGAGGATCGTAGTTCGGAGGCGTACTGCCGGTCATCGTTTATTGCTTTCTGATTGAGAGAGTTGGAGTATTTCTTTACTCCGTCTCCCAATCTCTTACGTCGACGAAATGCCCCTCAATCGCTGCGGCTGCAGCCATCGCAGGACTTACAAGGTGTGTACGACCGCCCTTGCCCTGTCGGCCTTCAAAGTTTCGGTTGGATGTTGAAGCGCAGCGCTCACCTGGAACGAGAATGTCCGGGTTCATACCGAGACACATCGAGCACCCTGATTCACGCCACTCAAACCCTGCTTCCTTGAAGATGTCATCAAGACCTTCTTTCTCGGCAATCATCTTTGTTAGCGTAGAACCGGGCATAACCTGAGCTCGCACGGTCGAAGCTACCTTTCGACCTTTGACGATCTCAGATGCAGACCTCAGGTCTTCGATTCGAGCGTTAGTGCAGGATCCAATGAACACGCGGTCGACCGCGATATCTTCAATTGCGGTTCCGCTGTCGAGTCCCATGTACTCAAGAGCGTTCTTGGCAGAAGAAACATCGGCGGGGTCGTTGAAGTCGTCTGGCGAAGGAATCCGATCGGATATTTTTGCGACCTGACCCGGGTTTGTACCCCAGCTCACATGAGGTTCGAGGTCGTTACAGTCTATCTTGAGCAGTGAGTCGTAGTCAGCGCCCTCGTCACTTGCGAGCTGTCGCCACTGCTTAACAGCCTGATCGAACTTTTCGCCCCTGGGAACAAACTTGCGGCCTCTCATCCAGTCGAACGTAATGTCGTCAGGTGCGATCAAACCCGCGCGAGCTCCACCCTCTATGGTCATGTTGCAAATGGTCATTCGACCAGCCATGTCGAGCTTCTTCACAGCGTCGCCCGTATACTCAACTACATATCCGGTCCAGCCGGCGGTTCCAAGCTTACCAATGGCAGCAAGGATCATGTCCTTAGCGGTAACGCCCTGCTTCAATTCGCCGTCGAATCGAACTTCCATGGTTTTAGGCTTTGCCTGGCGCAGGGTTTGGGTTGCGAGAACATGCTCAACTTCAGATGTTCCAATACCGAAAGCAAGTGAACCAAATGCACCGTGAGTCGAAGTGTGCGAGTCACCACATACGATTGTCATTCCCGGCTGCGTGTAACCCTGTTCCGGGCCGATGACGTGAACGATTCCCTGGGCCGACGAATCGACGTCGTACAAAGTGACACCGAAGTCTTCGCAGTTCCTTCGAAGAGTGTCTACTTGTTGGCGAGCGATCGGGTCTTTGATCTCGTCTACCCGAGTTTCATCGGTTGGCACGTTGTGGTCAACCGTAGAAATAGTCAGGTCAGGTCTTCGAACCTTGCGGTTAGAAAGTCGCAGACCTTCGAATGCCTGCGGGGAGGTGACTTCATGCACCAAGTGAAGGTCAATATAAATAAGAGCTGGCTGGCCTTCCGGCTCGGCAACAATGTGCTGTTCCCAGATCTTTTCAAACATGGTCTTTGCCATGTGTACGTAACTCCCAAAAACTAGCTTTTTCCGTGAGCGAAAAGCTCACACATGTAAATCCGGCTGAAATAGTAGCGTAAATGCGGCATTCAGAATAATTTACAGAGTGCCGCTTTCTTTTCGCGTCGCTAACTAATCTGCAATTACACCGCGCCTGTTGAAGCGGTTCGATCCTGAACACCAATCGTGATCAGGCGGTTGATCGCGTTTACATACGCCTTTGCCGAAGCGACTACGATGTCGGAATCGGAGCCCCGGCCAGAGTAAACCGATCCATCTTTAGCGACTCGAATCGTAACCTCTCCAAGCGAGTCGATACCTTCAGTCACAGCAGAAACTGCAAATTCCGTCAGCTCGATGTCGAGATCGACGACTTCATCTATCGCCTTGCAGACAGCGTCGACCGGACCGGTGCCGTTCGATTCAACAGTGCGTGACTCGCCATCAGGACAGTCGAGCGTAACTTTCGCCTGTGGCTCGGCTTCGTTGCCACAAACCACATGAACAGATCCGACCTTGTAAGTTCGGTCAGTGTCGATCATACGGTGCTGTTCCGACATCAACGCTTCAAGATCGACATCCGTAACTTCACGCTTGTTATCAGCAAGATCCTTAAACGAAACAAATACGTTCGCCAACTGTTCGTCGTTCAAATCGTACCCAAGTTCGTGAAGTCGGGAGCGCAATCCCGCTCGTCCAGAAAGCTTGCCAAGGACGATTGCCTGGCCACGCCATCCGACGGTTTCCGGTTCCATAATCTCGAACGTGGTTCGCTCTTTCAGGTACCCGTCCTGGTGAATACCAGATGAATGCCGGAATGCGTTCTGTCCGACGATTGCCTTGTTGGCCTGAACCGGGATTCCGAAGATCGAACTGACCATTCGACTGGAGTTACCGATTTCGCGTGAGTTGATGTTCGTCTCGACCTGGTAGTGATCTGGACGAGTTTCGATCGCCATAATCACTTCTTCGAGAGCGGCGTTACCAGCTCGCTCGCCAAGACCATTGATACAGCCTTCAACCTGCCGCGCGCCGTTTTCAATTGCGGCGAGTGAGTTGGCCGAAGACATTCCGAGGTCGTTGTGACAGTGAACACTAATCACAGCGTTATCGATATTCGGAACGTTTTCCTTGATACCTCGAATAAGCGCGCCGAACTCTTCCGGGGTCGAATATCCAACGGTGTCAGGGATATTCACAGTTGTTGCGCCAGCCGTGATCACCGCTTCAAGCATAGTGTGTAGGTACTCGGGTTCAGTTCGCGATGCGTCCATTGGCGAAAACTCGACATCTTCGACATAAGTCTTCGCTCGCTCTACTGCTCGAACCGCCATGTCCATGATGGCTTCACGGTCTTTGCGCATCTGGTGCATCAGGTGGATGTCCGAAGCGGAAAGAAACGTGTGAATGCGAGCATTCTCTACGCCTTTGAGCGCTTCACCAGCGGCATCAATATCCGCATCTACGGCTCGAGCCAGAGAAGTGATGACTGGACCTTTGACTTCGTTGCCAATGCGCCTCACTGCCTCGAAGTCACCCGACGAACTCCCAGCGAATCCTGCCTCGATCACGTCGACACCCAACTTGTTTAGCTGGTGAGCGATACGAAGCTTTTCTTCGACTGTTAGACCCGCACCGGCAGACTGCTCGCCGTCACGAAGAGTCGTGTCAAAAATTATTACTTTGTCTTGTGTATCGATCTGTTGCGCCATGTGAATACCTCCAGCGCTCGACCAATTTTTGACGGGTAACACCCGTCGGGTTGAATGCCGGTTCAGTCGATCTAACCGACGTTCCCATTAACTGGAGTGACCAGAATTTATGTGGTCGACTCCAGCCAAGGCATCATGTCTCGTAGCTCTTTACCGACCTTCTCGATTCCATGTTCCTCGTTGTCGGCACGCATTTGCTTGAACTTGTGTTGACCTTCGTCGTTTTCAGCAATCCACTCCCGTGCGAACTCTCCAGACTGAATCTGGCGGAGTACTTCCTGCATGTTCTCTTTCACGCTCGGATCAATTACGACAGGTCCACGTGAGTAGTCACCGTATTCGGCAGTTTCTGATATCGAGTACCGCATATGACCAAGTCCACCCTGATACATGAGGTCAACGATGAGCTTGAGCTCGTGAAGAACCTCGAAGTAAGCAGATTCCGGCTCGTAACCAGCCTCAACAAGTACTTCGAAACCGGTCTTTACCAGTTCACTCACACCGCCACAGAGAACAGCCTGTTCACCGAACAGGTCAGTTTCGGTCTCTTCCTTGAACGTGGTTTCTAGAATTCCGGCTCGACCACCACCGACGCCCTTACCGTAAGCAAGTGCAACATCGTGAGCCTGCCCCGAAATGTCCTGGTGGACTGCGATCAGACATGGGACACCAAGACCGCGCTCAAATACTGCACGAACTCGGTGACCGGGGGCCTTAGGGGCGATCATCACAACGTCGACGCCTTCCGGAGCATTGATCTGTCCGTAGAAAATCGTGAAACCGTGGGCGAAGAGCAATGTCTTGCCTTCGGTGAGGTTTGGCTCAACGTCTTCTTCGTAAACCTTTTTCTGAATAGTGTCGGGCAGACAGAAAGAGATGAGGTCGGCCTTCTGAGTTGCTTCAGCGTTTGAGTAGACCTCGAGTCCTGCTTCTTCTGCAGCCTGCTTGCTGCGGCTGCCTTCGTACAGGCCAATAATCACATTGAAGCCACTGTCCTTGAGGTTCAGTGCGTGGGCGTGACCCTGTGAGCCATAACCCAGTACTGCGATCGTCTTATCACGCAGTATCGAGTCATCAATATCTTTGTCGTAAGTGAGAGTAGCCATTTCGAATTGTCAGCCTTAGGGCTTGTTGTCGTGTTCCGCCGGAATCCCCGGCAGTTTGTTTTTAGAAGCGGTTCTATACGCTTCCAGATTCACCAGATGTAACAGGAAGTATGTAAGTCGGACTGCTGGCATCGGACTGAAATAATCCGTCGTCTTCCCCTTCAACCAGCGTTCCGCGCAGCGTTGCGACTCGACCGGTTCGGATCACTTCCAATAATCCGAATTTGCGGAGCAACTCGATAAGCGAATCGATCTTCTGTCGCCCACCTGAGATCTCCATCGTCAGGCTCTCGACACCAATATCGATCACGTTGGCACGGTAGACGTTGGTAAGTTCGAGAACTTCACCGCGGGTCTTTGCCGGTGCGTTGACTTTGATCAATGCCAGCTCACGCCAGACTATGTTGCTCTCAGTGATGTCTCGTACTTCAACGACGTCAATCAACCTGTCGAGCTGTGCTGCAACGTGCTTCACGACCTCCTCAGGTCCCTCCACTACGAATGTCATACGAGACAATCCCGGAGATTCCGAGCGACCAACAGCGAGACTAGCGATGTTGAATCCACGTCTTCGGAAGAGTCCTGATATTCGTGCGAGTACGCCCGGCTTGTCTTGAACGAGAGCCGAGATTGTTCGCTGTTGTGTTCCGTTACCTGCTGCCATTAGTTAGGTTCCTCGATCAGTTCTTCAACACTCTGACCAGCGGGGATCATTGGATAAAGGTCGTCGACCTTCTCAATAACGAAGTCGACGATCACAGGACCATCGTGAGCGTTTGCCTCCGCAATTGCGCTCTCAAGTTCGTCCTGCTTTGTAACTCTAATTCCCTTCATTCCGTAAGCCTCAGCAAGTTTCACGAAGTCTGGGTTAGCTGTGTAGGTTTCCGCCTGAAAATCACCTTCGTAGAAGAAGTCCTGCCACTGGGTGATCATTCCGAGGTGGTTGTTGTTCATGATTGCGTATTTGACCGGAAGATTGTTCTCAACCGCAGTCGCAAGTTCCATCAGAGTCATCTGGAAACCGCCATCACCACAGATGGACCAGATCAACTTGTCGGGGTTGCCGACCTGAGCTCCAATTGCCGACGGAACTTCGTAGCCCATCGTTCCAGCTCCACCAGAAGAAAGCCACGAGTTGGCATTCTTGAACTGGTAATGCTGAGCAGCCCACATTTGGTGCTGACCAACGCCAGTGGTAATGATCGCTTCACCTTTGGTAACGTCAGAAAGTGCCTTGACTACGTGCTGCCCCATAAGGCGGTCGCTTTCAGGGATTCTCAGCGAGGGATGCTCGGCCTTCAAATGCTCGATGTGCTGCAGCCATTCGAGGTGTGTTTTCTGCTTCACCTTCGGCAACAACTGACCGAAAATATCTTTGATGTTTCCGACAACAGGGGCATCTACAGCAATGGTCTTGTTTATCTCAGCAGGATCAATGTCGACGTGAATCTTCTTTGAACTTCGAGAGAAACGTTTTGCGTCGCCAACGATTCGATCATCGAATCGGCTTCCAAAGTTGATGATGAGGTCAGCCTGATCCACAGCCAGTGAGGAATACGCCATGCCGTGCATGCCAGGGAAGCCCGTGCTCAAAACATGGTCTTCCGGGAAGGAAGAGATTCCAAGCAGGGTGGTGACAACCGGTATTTGAGCCTTTTCAGCGAGTTCTCTGAGTTCGTCGAACGCACGCGAGAGAACAACACCGTGACCAGCGAGTATCACCGGCTTTTCTGACTCGTTGATAAGTTTAGCTGCAGCTTCGACTTGCGATTCTTCAGCCTTGCACGGGATTTGGTACCCGGGAAGATCGAGTGGTGCGTCAGGATCGTAGTTACCCATCTCGGTAAATACATCCTTCGGAATATCAATAAGAACTGGCCCTGGTCGACCGGTTCGCGCGATGTGGAATGCTTCGTGAACCGTGGCACCGAGGTCATCGGCTCGCATCACCAGGTAGTTGTGTTTGGTGAGTGGCATTGATGCACCGGTAATGTCGGCTTCCTGAAAAGCATCAGTACCGATTGCCGCTCGACCGACCTGACCGGTGATCGCAACCATTGGCACAGAGTCCATCATTGCCGTTGCCAGACCAGTAACGAGGTTGGTTGCACCGGGGCCTGAAGTAGCGAACGCCACACCAACCTTGCCAGTTGATCGAGAGTAGCCATCGGCAGAGTGAGCTGCACCTTGTTCGTGACGCGTCAGTATGTGTCGAAGATCCGGATACTGCGAGAGTACACCGTATAGAGGAAGGATCGCGCCGCCTGGAATGCCAAACACCACGTCCACGCCTTCTTTGAGGAGCGCTTCGCAGACTATTTGACTTCCACTAAGGTGCTTGGACATATCGTTTTCCTGGCACGATTGCCGGTTTATCCGGCAATTCCTTTCCGTGTACTTCTAGTTACCTTCAATTATCAAAACTCAAACTTACGACGGGCAAAAAAAAATCCCGCCCCTTCTCAAAGGACGAGACTTGCATCCCGCGGTACCACCTTCGTTGCCTATTTCTGAATTATCAGAATAAGACCGCTCAAGCTACCGTAACGTGGCCAACACGTTTGACTCTAGGCCAGCATTCTGGTTTCAAGTCAACCACTCCTGGGCGAGTTCACGGCAGGTGCACACCGGATTTCCAGCAATCTCCAGCTCTCTTAAGCGCACACTGTTCGGTACTACTCCCGTTCTCAGCGTTTCACAAACGTCAATTATAAGTGTTTCAACTATGCAGAAGCAATTACGACAACCTGTTTCCGCGTAATCAATTACAACTAGGGGCACAGAGCACCCCGGATGATCGATCACAGGAATAGACTTCATCGATTACCTTATGACGAATCGACCAATAATTAGTTGTCCACACCAGCCAATTTAGAACTACGGAATTTCAAATGGTCCGATCTTGACGCATTTCACCGACTCTTAAATGCGATCGGTCGCCACGGTCATCGCGACTGGCCTTCTGAACCTGGAGAGCTCCGGGCCACTCTGGAATTCCTGCGTGTACAGCCCGAGAACAACATAGCTTTCGCTGTAGATGGTGGTGAACTCGTAGGCTACGCCATCATCGAACCTGAAGCAAATATCGGGCGCTCAGTAATAGGAGTCGGTGCCAGCACACCCGGAATGGCAATTCGAAATGATTTGATCGGTTGGGCGACTGATTGTGCAGCACGCGTTGCTCCGATCGCGCATTTGTCGACACGGGACAACGAAACCGAATTCGAAAAGCTTGTTGAACAATTGAGCTGGTCGAAGGTACGAACGTACTTGAAGTTAATATCACCAGGTGACCAGACGAGAGAGTTGGTGGTTCCGAGTGGGTTCTCCGTTCGCACGATGCTTGGTCTCGACGAAGTCCCGGAGTTGACAGAAATTCAGAATGCGGCGTTTGCCGAGCATTTCGGGTATTCACCGAATACTGAAGAAGAGATCAAGGCTCAATTGCTTGCAACCGACACCGGACTTGACAACGTAGTCCTAGTACATGATTCAGATAATCGCTTGGTCGCTTACTGCTGGACTCAAATTAACTTGAGAGACGGTAGAAAGGTCGGTCGTATCGTGATGACCGGCGTTCATCCCTCATCCCGTGGTCAAGGGCTGGGTAGAACGATTGCCGAAGCCGGGTATCGCCATTTGGTAGATCTCGGCGTGCATTCGATGGAGCTAGACGTCGACTCAATGAATACGGCGGCGCTAAGAGTTTATGAATTTCTCGGATTTGCCAAGAGCAGCCAAGTTAGCTGGTGGGAGAGAGAGCTCTAGCCACCGGCCGCCGGTGAGGATGTCACCGTTGATGCAGGCGCAAGCTCTCGATAGCTGGCAAGTAGCGAATCTGTTGACCGTTCCCAGCTAAAAGATTCCGCGTGTTCTCTAGCGGCATCACCCATCTGGCACCTTAGCAAGTCGTTGTACAGTAGTTCGCACAATCGCTCAGCCATTTCATCGCTATTGTTCGGCGGAACCAGATATCCGGATTTACCGCTATCAACGATTGTCGGCAAACCACCTACATCTGAGGCGACAACGGGTCGCCCGCAAGCGGAAGCTTCAAGTGCAGCGAGCCCAAAACTCTCATAATACGAAGGGAGAACACACACGTCAGCTGCGTTGTAGTGATACGGAAGCTCATCCTGATCGACCGACCCTACGAATCGCACGGACTGGGTCATCTTCATACGCGTAGCCAGGGTTTGAAGTCGGGCTTTCTCCTGTGAGTTTTCGTCTCCACCAACTACGCTTAAAACCACAGAAGATGGATCTTCGAGGCTGGCGACTGCTTTCAATAAGATATCGAGTCCCTTCAAAGGTTCGAGACGCCCGACAAACAAAATGTTTTTCTGTTCACCGTAGCCCAAGTGTTCGCGTGACTGTGATTTGGACATCGGACGAAATCGACTCAAATCGACTCCTGGAGGTATCACGCGAACCTTTGAATCGTCGATTCCACAGTAATTAACCACCGCGTCTTTTTCGTGTTGCGACCAGACCACGATCGAATTTGCGGCACGCGCTACTTCGATTTCTGAATAATCGCGTTGTGCGACTTCTTGCTCTTCAGCTCGACCACGACGCTTCATCTCTGCCATCGTGTGGAAGCTAGTCGTGTGCGGAACTCCCCACTCTGAAGCGAGACGCATGCCAACTATACCGGAAAGCCAGTAATGCGTACTAATGATGTCGTAGTTGAGTCGGTTATTTACGCAGAATCGTCGCATTTGCGATGCGAAGTGCGGGAGCAGTTCGTACAGGTCAGTTTTGTCTAAGGTATGTGGACCCGCGGGAAGGTGAATTAATCGTGCGCCGGATGCCACTGAAACGATTTGAGGATCCCGTGGATCATGATAGCGGGTAAACACATCGACTTGAACGCCGCGCGCAGACATCCTTTTCGCCATTTCGAGTACATAAATGTTCATGCCGCCAGAATCCTTGCTGCCTGGCTGGCGCATGGGACATCCGTGGACTGTGATTACTGCAATGCGCATATTGGAGAACTACCGGAACAACAGCTTACGAGAAACCTAACGGGTAGCTGTAAGGGCAAATACTTGACGATCTACAGCACCTAGGTGGTACTTATATGGCTCATTGCCACGCATGAAGTCGAAAATACGCGAGCCATCTTGAATCGACGACTTTATCGAGAGCGCGTGGTTGATCAATCCAACTGACAACTTATATTGAGCAGGATTGTAACCGCTGTTATACAAATAACGCACACCACCACACACAAATGACAGAGATGTCGCCTCTCTCTGTCCTTCAAATTCGAGGAATGTAAGCCGGGTAATTCCTTCCCTAGCAAGTTCAACCGCAATCTTCGTGAAGAACTGCTCTCTATCTTCGGTCATGAACTCGTTCTTATCAGGAGTGCTCATCCGATGAAGTCGCATGAACTCCGGCATTGCATCGGTAATATCTTCCGGCGACTTAAGTTCAACATGCCGGTACTCGCCTGCACCGTCGAGTCGTCGGAGCTTTCGTCGAAGTTCGTGTCGATCCTTTTTGCGGAGTCCTGAGACGTAGTCGTCCCATGACGCAGGCAACTCCATACGCGGGGCGACATCTTCCTGTTCCAGCGATACCTTCCAACCGTGGTTTTCTACTGCCTCACGGAACTGCCCAATCGTTGGTGAGTTACCCGGAATCGACTGAAGCACAATCTTGTTGATTCCGTTCATACTCGAAACTTTACTCACGACAGCATCAACATAATCTGAGTTCTGACGATCACGCGTCAAGAAATCGTGGTAGTCGACCAGATCGGCACCGCCGAGGAAGCTGATTTCCGAACCTTCGATCATCATTGGGGCGATCATGGCCAGCTCGCCATTACTGGATCGGACAACGAGAAGCTTCAGTTCGGCATCATTACCGAACTTCGACCACCACGTTTTGTGCCACGTGAGTGAGTCGAAAAATGTCGGTTCGTCGCAATGGGTTATCAGTTGCTGCCAGTGGTTTGCAAGGTCATCGAAAGTCCCCTCCTCAACCCCAGCGTTACAACAAGTCAATGTGAAGACTGATCCTTATATCGTTTGAACGATTGCTCGTTATTAGTTGGAGGCAATTCACTTGCCGCTGTTGAGTGCATTCATTACCGAATCAATATCCGGTTCAACGTACTCAAGTTCAACTAGGGCCCGCTTCTCGGCAGTTCCCGGATCTTTCAAACCGTTTCCAGTTAATATGCAAACCACCGTCTTGCCGGTCAGATCTATGCCAAGTTCTGGCAGTTTAAGCAGACCAGCAACGGATGCGGAAGAGGCAGGCTCACAGAATATACCCTCTTCTCGAGCCAGCCTGAGATAGGCAGCAACGATTTCGTCGTCGTCAACCATGTCGATCAAGCCATCCGACTCGTCACGCGCCGCCTCGGCTTTCTCCCAACTTGCCGGATTGCCAATTCGAATCGCAGTAGCGATCGTGTCGGGCTTGAGCACTGGTTCACCGCGAACGATCGGTGCCGCGCCGGCAGCCTGGAATCCCATCATTCGCGGCGTCGTTTCTGTTCGACCTTTCGCCTGGTATTCCGTAAATCCCTTCCAGTAAGCAGTGATGTTGCCAGCGTTCCCTACGGGAATACAAAGAAAATCAGGGGCATCACCTAGATCATCAACGATCTCGAATGCACCTGTTTTCTGGCCTTCGATACGGTAGGGATTCACCGAGTTGACCAACTCAATGTCCATAACTTCAACAATGCTTCGAACTGCGTTCAGGGCATCATCAAAGCTGCCATTTACAGCAAGAATTCTAGCGCCGTATGCCATCGCCTGGGCAAGTTTTCCTAGAGCGATTTCACCTGCTGGTACCAGCACGAGCGTTTCGAGTTTATACCGCGCGCCGTATGCCGCTGCGGCAGCGCTAGTATTGCCAGTTGAAGCACAAATAATTCGCTTTTTGCCGTTTTCGAGTGCTTTGGCAACCGCCATTACCATTCCGCGGTCTTTGAAAGAACCAGTTGGGTTACAGCCTTCGAGTTTGAAGTAGAGATCTTTGCAGTCAAGCGAATCTCCGATGCTCTGTGATCGTACAAGCGGGGTACTACCTTCGCCTAGCGATACCGATGGGGTCGCGTCACTGACAGGTAATAATTCTCGATACCTATCTATTACACCGGACATCGACTTCAACGCGAAGAACGCTCCCAATCAGGCCGGAATATACGGTCACTAAACACTAGGCTGATAGCTACGATCGGTCGCCGTAGTTTTCGACGCGGAGTAGGCTGTCCAACCGGACCACCGTGTCGAGTTCCTTGATCGAACTAACGGCACTTTGCATATTAGACTCTCGTGCCGGGTGAGTCATTATCACAAGGTCGGCTTGACTGTTGTAAATGTCGGTATCTTTCTGGAGAACCGAACTAATGCTAATGTCCGCGTCGCTCAGAACTCTTGCAACATTTGCGAGCACACCAGGACGATCAGCCGCAGTGAGACGGATGTAGTACTGGCACTTGTGATCGGCCATAGACGCGATTTCAAATGGCTCTGGCGTCTTCGATGCTGGTCCATTACTGCCGACACCTTTAGCGATTCTAAGAATGTCGCCCATGACAGCGCTAGCTGTCGGATTCGGTCCAGCCCCGGGACCCTGGAACCAGAGAGGTCCAACGAGATCGCCTTCGACCTCCACAGCGTTGAGAACGCCGTTTACCGACGCCATAGGAACATCAAGCGGAATAAGCGCAGGGTGCACGCGCGCGAGCACTCCAGATTTCTCCGACGCTTGCGCTACTGCCAGAAGCTTGATCGTGTACCCGAGTTCACTTGCATATCGGAAATCTTTGGCATGCACCTCCCGAATACCTTCGCAATGGATTACATCAACCGGAACTTCCGTGTAGTAAGCCAGTCGAGCCAGTACAGAGATTTTGTAGAGAGCATCGAAACCATCTACGTCTGCTGTTGGATCTGCCTCGGCGTAACCAAGCGACTGCGCCTCAGCTATAACATCATCGAAATCTGAACCCTCGTGAGCCATCTTTGTGAGGATGAAATTCGTGGTGCCGTTGATGATTCCTCGAACGCTCTGGATTTTGTTCCCCCCGAGGTCGTTCATGAGCGGACCAATGATGGGTATGCCGCCAGCGACGCTCGCTTCGTAGAAGAGGTGAACTCCATTCGTTGAAGCCGTGGCAAGTAGTTCACTACCCCGCTTAGCCATCACCTCTTTGTTCGCTGTTACCACATGTTGGCCAGCATGAAGCGATCGAGTGATGTAGTCGAACGCCGGGTCAACCCCTCCCATCAGCTCAACAACAACTCCGATTTCAGGATTTGCGATCACAGATCCAGGGTCAGCTGAAATGATTGAAGAATCGATCAAAGCATCGCGGTTACGTGACGTGTCCCTCACAACTGCGGCAACAACGTTAAGAGGAATGCTTGAGTCGTCAGCGTTATGCCGAGTCGAAATCGCGCTCGCTACTGCTGAACCGACCACTCCTAGCCCGAAAATACCGATTCCCGTCGACTGGCTGTCCGACCGTGCTGATGTAGCCATTAAGTGCGGTTCCTATTGAGGTATCTGTGCGGGATCGAATGGAACTGGAGTAGGTGTAGGAAGCAACGCAGATAGGCGAACCTGTGCATTCACCCAATCAAAAATTTCGCTATCCAAAACCATGTGAAGATCAAAATTCGAACGTTCTTCGTTGAAAAAAATCGTCATGCCACGTGTGGTGAGTGCTTCGAAGTTTTCAGGATCAACTTCTCGAGCATCTTGAACCTCTTCAATGATCAGGTAGCTCCACCAGTTGTTCTCCTCGTCAAATCTAGGAGAACTTGGTGTCCGTACTGGCAACAGTCGGTTCTCGTCACCGTCAAGACCAAACAAAAGTGCGTCGATTTCGGGGTGAACTCCGAACGGAGCCCAGCCGCGGTCGCCTAGATCACGACGATAGTTCGGATCCTCTGTATGTGTCGCTACGATGTTTTCGATATCCATACCCGCAATGAGATCTCGCTCAAGAGCCCGACGCTCATCGGGGTCATTGTCGAGCTTGATGATCTCGTACATGTGAACCTGCGCCTGGACACGTGGGATCGTGTCGGCGACAACGTCACGAAGGCGTTCTTTGAACATGCTCTTTCGGATGAAATCGCGAAAGACTTTTTCTTCAATACCTATTCGGTGGATGAACTGGCGTTTCGCTTCTTCGACGTTGTCCTGGTACTCCTCTGACTCGCGCTCTGCGACAGTAACTGCGACGAAACCGAGAATCGAGTCGAGTCGTTCGTCGACCTCTTCAGATGAGACCGTAATTCCGTGTTTGGGAGCTAACTGGAAAGCTAGCTCATTTTCCTGCAAAGTTTGCAGAGCATCGAAAAGCGAATTTCCAATTTCGAAAGGGACGCCCAGGTTTTCACTCATGCGCTGGTTAAAGCGGATGAAGTTCACCACATCACCACGAGTGTATTCAGTGTCTTCGACACGAAGCGCCAGTTCTCGAGGCGGGAACACGTAATTCTCGAAGTATGCGTAAACCGGAATCGCAAGAAGTCCGATCAGGATCAAGATGCCTACGAAGATAAACGGGCGAGATTTCGCCTGTTGAACCTGTTTTTCCTGAACCATCTGGCGGCGAGTTTTGCCACCGCGAACAGTGATGCTGCGTCGTCCTGCTTCGTAATCAGGAATCGGCGTCGGCTCTACCGATGGCTGCTCTTGACCATCTTTGAGGTCTTGGCTTGTATCTTCTGTGGACATTTTCGGCGCTTAGGATTGGTACGGCCGGAAACGTTTGATAAAAAAATTTCCGGCCCTGACTAACTTTGGGAGATCACTGAGAAGAGACTACTTCTCTTGTTCATCAGAATCCGACTCGGACTCTGAATCTGAGGCTTCCTCAGATTCTTCAGATGAAACGTCTTCAGATGTCGTTTCGGTTTCTTTTGTTTCTTCAGATTCGGCCTGTTCAGCAGCTTCTGCCCTTGGGGCTTCGGTAGTTTCAACAGTTGCCTCTGTAGTCTCTTCAGACTCCTCGGCCTTGGTCTCTTCGTCGTCGGAAACCTTAGTGTTTGTGGCTACAGTGCCAGTCACACGAGTGTGTCCCGGGGCATAAGGAAGGAGTGCCAGATGTCGCGCACGCTTGATAGCGATGGTCAGGTTGCGATGGCACTTCGCGCAGTTGCCAGATTTCTTACCTGCCTCGATTTGACCACGGTCGGTGATAAAGCGGCGGATACTAGAAATATCTTTGTAGTCGACAGTCGACTCTTTGCAGAAACACTGGCGGCGTCGGCGACCGCCGCGACGGAAAGGTGGGCGGCTGCCAACGGCTTGTGGGGTTCGGGGGGTTGTCATTTTTTACCTCGCGGAAAGGACAGTGGAGCGACAAAACGACTTGCTAGGTTCACTCCAAAGGAAACTGCTACCAGGGCAGTTCCTCCACGTCTTCTGATGGGTTGCTTGCAGCAGGAGGCTGGTTTCCAGATGCACTAGGTCCTCCTGAGTAAGATTGGGCTTCTGGTGGAGCACCCGCTCCTGAAGGATCTCCACCTGGCGAATCCAAGAAGATAACCCTGAAAGCGGTAACTTCGAGTGAAGTACGCGCTTCTCCAGATGCAGTTGTGTAGTTGCTTGTCGAAAGCCTTCCGTCAACAAAAACTCGTCGACCCTTGGCCAGGTACTGGTTTACCGACTCTGCCTGGCGTTGCCATGCTGTAACTCGGAACCATTCTGTCTCTTCGGTCCACTCACCATTCTGGTCACGCCTGTTGTTGTTCACAGCCAGGCTGAAACTGGTGACTGGTGTACCGGTCGGGGTGTAACGCATTTCAGGATCGTTACCGGCCCGACCTATGAGAAGTATCTGATTAAGACTCAATTGACATTCATCCGTGTGTGGGTACAAGCCAGACTCTACTCGGTTGCGTCTGCAGCGACAACCGGTTTTATCTGTTCACGAACGAGGAGATGTCGAATAATCGACTGGTCGGCATCGATTGCTCGCTCGAGTTCTGGAGCTTTCGTGCCATCAAGTTCGAAGTTCGCCTGAAGGTAGAAACCCTCGGTGTTCTTCTGAATCGGGTAGGCGAGCGTGCGCTTGCCCCAAACGTCGGTGCTTGATACTTCGCCACCGGCATCTGTCACAAGAGATGTGACTTTCTCAAGGGATTCGGTGCCCTGCTCTTCTCCAGCATCGCCACCAAGAATCCAGACTAATTCGTACTTTCTCAACGATTCACCGTGTTCTTTATAAATTTGCTCGAAACCAATGTAGTTTATCACGGTATTGCCGCGCGTCAGCCCTTATTTTCTCGGCTTGATGCACCAGTTCCAAGCGAGTTGGCACAAGACCAGATTAAAACGCTTTAGGAATCCAATCCTGGTACAGGGAATTTGGAAGCAAACTTCGCTACTTCAGTCCCCAGTCGCTCCAGACGACTCTCGTTGTCGTGAGACTTGAGAGCTTCGAGGATGTATCCGGCAACGTGCTCCATGTCCGACACATCAAGTTCTCGTGAAGTCAGCGCAGGTGTACCAATGCGGATCCCGGAAGTAACCATTGGCGATTCAGGATCGAATGGAATTGTGTTCTTGTTTACAACGAGTCCAGCAGAAATCAGCGCAGACTCCGCGTCACGACCGGTAAGTCCAATCGGTCGCGTGTCGACTAGCATCATGTGATTCTCGGTTCCGCCCGCAACAATTCTCAAACCGCCAGCTGCGAGTCCACTGGAAAGCGCCTTCGAGTTTTGAACTACTTGGTGAGCATATTCCTTAAACTCAGGCTGCATTGCTTCTTTATAGGCCACTGCTTTGCCTGCAATCGCGTGCTCCATTGGACCACCTTGCATGCTTGGGAAGACTGCCGAGTTGTACTTGCGTCGAAACTCTTTCGTTGTGAGAGCCATAGCGCCGCGAGGACCTCTCAGCGTTTTGTGAGTCGTGCTGGTAACGATGTCTGCATATTTGACCGGTGACGGGTGAGCGCCACCGGCAATTAGTCCGGCAATGTGCGCCATATCTACTAACAAATAGGCTCCAACAGCGTCTGCAATTTCTCGGAATCGCTTGAAGTCTATCTGCATCGGGTAAGCGGTGTACCCGGCAATGATGATAGCGGGCTTAAACTCTGCAGCGTGTTTTTGGAGTGCGTCGTAATCCAAAGACTCTGTGTCGGGATCAACTCCGTAGTGTCCGAACTCATACAACCTTCCAGAAAAGTTGACCGGTGAACCGTGAGTAAGATGACCACCGTGGTCAAGCGACATTGCCATGATCCGATCACCGGGATTTGCGAGAGCGAAAAACGCCGCCATATTTGCCTGTGATCCGGAATGCGGTTGGACGTTGGCGTGCTCGGCTGCAAACAATTCCTTCGCACGATCGATGGCGAGTTGTTCGCTTACATCCACGTTTTCACAGCCGGCATAATATCGTCGCCCCGGATATCCTTCTGCGTACTTGTTGGTGAGAATTGAACCACCTGTTGCGAGAACAGCGACGCTGGTGTAGTTCTCTGAGGCGATCATTACCAGTTGATCGCGCTGGCGACGTTGTTCGTTTTCGATTACCTGCGCGATTTCAGGATCAAAACTGGCGAGGGACGGCATGGATGCTCCGTTATAGCAATGGCTGCCCGAACACCACGGCGACGAGCAAATCAATCAAGGGTGGGTAGTCAGTATTTAGGACACGATTCCGAGCCAGTGCTTAAGTCTATAACTGGCTTCCACAAATCGGTTGTTTACTTTTCAGGAAGCGAGAGTCCTCCGAATTCTCTGTCACTCTATATTATGAGATGTCTTCAACCCTGTGAGCATCCGTTCACATGATCTACTGGACGGTTTTTTTCGGGAGATTCCATGACATACCCTTTTTCGACACCACAAGAGGTGACGAAATACGAAGTGATCGACGAAGTTCCAGCGCGGGCAATAGTGATATTTGCCCATCCGGATGATGCTGAAATCGGTGCGGGTGCAACCGCGGCATTATGGGCGTCCCAAGGTTGCGAAATAACGTATGTTCAATGCACTACCGGCAGCAGCGGTAGCAACGACACTTCAATGACTTCTGAACAAATCGTCGGCATCCGCGCTTCGGAGCAACGCGCTGCCGCCGATGTAATTGGTGTTAGCGATATCGTGGTTCTCGATCATCCCGATGGCGAACTCGAAGCAGACCGCGTGTTCCTTGGTGAGGTTGTTCACGCCTTACGGAAGTATCGCCCCGAAGTGGTCTTGACCCACGACCAGCATCGAATTCACGGATTTCAACATCGAGACCATCGAAATGTTGGGATCACTGTTCAGGACGCGGTGTACCCGTACGCTCGTGACCATTTGCACTTCCCGGAGCAGCTGGTCGATGGGATTGAACCGTACAAAGTGAAACACTTATTCTTCTGGGGCACGGATATACCAGATGTGCTCGTCGACGTGTCGGACTCGGTGGACACTAAGATTTCTGCTCTTGCAAATCACGAGAGTCAACTGCCGGGTCTTTCGTTCGGATCAGATATGGATGTGCGTTTGCGAAAACGACATTCGGACGCTGCCGCAGGATACGGATTCAAATACGGCGAAGCCTTCCGCCGCTTAACCGCCCGGACTTAACTGGAATAGCGCTTGCCACGAGTCGACATACACGCTCATATATTGCCTGGTTTGGGTGATGGTCCAACAACGGTGGAAGAAAGCCTTGAAATGGCTCGCATGGCAGCGCGAGATGGAACAGGCATCATTGTCGCTACGCCTCACTATCGGGATATGGAGTTGGAACAACAAACACCCGGAATCATTCTTGAACTGGCCGACACGCTGGATGCCGAGCTTAGGCGAGACACACAGCGAAGAAATTCACCAGCTGCAAGAATTCTCACCGGAATGGTGCATCGACTCGATACCAGCTTGCAGGATCTGGTCGACTCCGAAAACGCGGTGACTCTTAACCGATCAAGGTTTATTCTCGTCGAGCCGCTGTTCACTCGTCTACCGTCTTACGTGGATGAGATGATCGGGCGTTTGCTTACACAACGATTGGTCCCAGTGATTGCGCATCCAGAACGAAACATTGAATTTCAACGCAATCCGAAGCGCTTACAACTTATGGTCGAAGATGGCGTGATGGTTCAACTGGCGTCAGGAAGCATCATGGGCAGAAATGGTCCGGGTGCACGACGGGCAGCTGAACAATTCATCAGGCGTGGCATCGCTCACGTGGTGGCGTCAGAAATGCATAGTTCTCGTGCACCTCGATCTCCGCTTCTAACCGGAGCGTTCGAAATAGTTTCCGGATGGGTTGGCGAGGACGAAGCGATCGACTTGTTCGAAACAAACCCTGACATGATGCTTGAGGGGCGCACACCTCAACTACGGGAACGAGAGAGTCGACATCGACTACACAAAATAATACCAAGTGTCCCGAGCTTCGAGATCGAAAACTCGATTCCAGAGCGCACACGGCGCAAATGGCAACGTCGATTCCGTTAAGCTACGCAGCTGACAAGCCGCGGATAAGCCTTACAAAGGTTGTGACCAACGGCTCCAAGAACCGTCGAAGGTAGGTTGTGAAGCTGTAAACGGCGATTCCGACTAATGCACCACCAATGATGTCAGTCGGGTAAAAAACTCCGGCATATAAACGGGAAAACCCGAATAGGGTTGCCGCCGCATACATCCACCATCCGAACTTCCGATTGATTACCCATGCGGCAGTAGACGCGGCGAACCCGACTGCGACGGGATTTGCAGGAAATGAAGGATCGGTCGGGGGGTAGAACAAAAGGTTCAACTGATCGCCATATTCCACAAACGGACGAGCGCGATCAAGCGTGATGTTGAAGAGCCAGACAACCACATTGGCAATCGACAGTGCACCTATGCCGACCAACATTTGTACCTGGTAGCGGACTCTCTCGGCAGGTGCATTACCAGAAAACCACAAACCGAACATTCCAAGTGAGAAAACAAGCGGCATCAGGTAATCGCTAGCGGCAATTCGCATAAGGTCGTCAAACGCTTTGAAGCTGCCGGAAAATCCGTTCAACCAAATTACGATTTCGGCCTCGAAGGCGGTCACTTACCAGCCCTCCCAGAAAACAATTTGAACACACTCCAGTCGTCTGCAACCTCCATGATCGAGTTCCAGACTTGAGGAATGTCTGTTCTAAAATTGCCGTAAGAAATCGGCAAGTTTGATAAGAATGATCGTCGTTTGAGCCCTTCGAGTCCATCGTCCTCGTAGCTGCTCAAATATTCTTCCTCGCTCGCGCCACCAACTGATACTGCAAGAATTTTCAAACTAATGGCACCACCGATCGCAGAAGTAGCGAAAGCGGTCAAAGTTGCGAGTGAAAACCAGATCGCCTGCTTGATGCCATCTAGACCACCATGAATGTCATTAACATTGCGCGCACCGGCAAGCTCGTGCCAAGCGGCGGTGCCCCACTGGCGAGTGGTTGAGTCGGCCTCAACACTTCCTACAGCCCATGGTCCTTCGACCCATAGCGGCTGGGTGAAGAAAATCACCGCTCCGGTAAGAATTAACGCGACGCCCAGCAATCGCGTTACCCCAGCGTGAGGGGTAAGCCAGAGTCCTCGAATCCCGGAATTGGCAGTGGTTATTTGGATTGTTCCAAGGCTAGCCAGAAATGCAAACAGGAAGTAATGCCCGGCGAACAGATCACGAACCGTGTACAGGTCGATATTCAACTATTCGATCCTCTCTGGTCGCGAATTACTGATCGGGGAAACCCTGAGACGTCGAACTCTGGCGAACCAATAACCCACTACCCGCCAGATGGGGTGACCATGGTGCACCAATCAGAGTAGGTATCGTTATCTCCAACCACAGTAGAAAAGTACAAATCTTGCAACTGCTTGGTGACAGGACCTGTCTCACCATCACCAATTGCTCGATTGTCGAGTTCGCCGACTGACGTCAGGTGTGCCGCCGTTCCAGTCAGGAATACTTCATCAGCCAGATACAGCTCGGATCGATGCATCGGACGCTGAACAACGTCGACTCCAAGTTCATCCTTGGCCAGCTGAATTACCGAATCTCGGGTAATTCCTAACAAGCAATTATCTGTCTCTGAAGGAGTGGTGATCACACCGTCTCGGATCATAAATAGGTTCTCACCAGATCCTTCCGATACGGTTCCGTTTTGGTTCAACAGGATTGCTTCGTCGAAACCGGCAGCGAGAGCTTCGGTTTTGGCAAGAATGCTAGTTGTGTAAAGACCTGAAATCTTGACGCCCGTAGGCATCGAAGAGTCCATTGGCCGTCGCCACGAAGAAGTCTGGCATTTCAGAGGGCGGCTGTTGTCAATGTATGACCCGAATGGGACGATGACGAGCGTAAATTCGTCTTCGACAGAGTTCAGGTTCAGGTTGGCGACAAGCTGTTCGCCCTTAAAAGCAAGCGGCCGGATGTAAACGTCTTCGGAAAAGCCGTTCTTCTCCAGGAGATCAGTCGTGATTTTGCATAGATCAGCAACTGAGTACGGCAGGTTGATTCGAAGAATCTGACACCCTCGAATCAGTCGCTCGTAATGCTCGCGCAGCCTGAAAATAACGACCTTCCCAAGTCGCTCATTCCAGTTACCACGAATACCTTCAAAAACAGCCGTACCGTAGTGCAATGCGTGAGTCTTGACGCCTACCACAGCCTCCTCTTCGGGAACTTGCTTCCCGCCGAGGAATGCCCAGGTCTGTTGCGTCATGATCTATCTCCTAAATATGCAACAACGCCCGCTGTAACTGTTGATCCGGTATCGGAGACACAGTTACCGCGAGCGTGTCAACTCAAATATGTAGCTGCACCCACAATGGCGAGCGATCAACTCGACTAATCGCCAATTATACGAACGACCGGGCAAGCAACAAGACCAATTCGCGCGTCAGCACGATTAGTTGTCTGGTCGCTGCACGATGTTGTTCTAACTAGTGTGTTGCAATCGTTCGATCGGTGATGTAATCAAAATTGATATCTTCGCCAAGCCCCGGCCGAGTCGGCATTGGTATGTAGCCATCTTCGTCCATCGGATCAATGATGCTGTTGAGATGGTTCGGTACCTCATCATAGTCAATGAACGGATGCAGCAGTCCGCGCTCATACCAGGTGGTGTTCATAATCCCACCGATCACAGCGAGGTTTCCTGCCCCTCCACCATGAACTTCGCAGTCCATATTGAACGACTCGGCGAGGTGGGCACACTTTATGCTCGGTCCAATACCACCTACATCAGCGACTCCAACTCGGACAATGTCGCATGCCTTGCTCGCGATCCACTCGGCACGGGTGTGGTGTTTCCCGTATGCGTATTCGGGACCGATTACTGGAATATCAAGTTGATCAGCCAGCCAACGGTACGACTCCGTTGAGTGCTCGTCCATCGGCTCTTCGTACCAGTAATACCCGAGGTTTTGAATGCCTTTACCAAGTTCAAGTGCTTCCATACGTGAGTACCAGTGGTTGGCATCGAGCATCAACGGGAAGTCCGGACCGACGGCTTCTCGGACCGCTGCACAAGCCTTGATGTCCATTTTCACGCTTGGAGCCCAGGAAACTGGCGGCATCCATGTGTGGAGCTTGATCGCCTTGTATCCGCGATTAACCATCCACTCGGCAAATTTGCCGTAATCCTCTGGTGTTGCGAGTCCACCTTCCATTTCGTCGCCACACATGGTCGATCCGTAGGCGAGGACTTTGTCACGGTAACCGCCGAGCATCTTCCAAACTGGTGTGCTCTGTGCCCGACCAACAAGATCCCAGAGAGCCATCTCAGCAACAGCCATTGATCGGTCTGTCAGGTTCGCTCCTGAACCACGCTGCCACTTCGCAAGGTTGATCCAAAGACGCTCGCGATCCCGCGGGTCCTGTCCCATGAATACTTTCTTCACGAAGTTGTCGATGATGTACGAGCGCAGTGCTTCAGGAGAGCCAAAGGAGTACCCGGAGTTCCCTTCATCATCTGTGATCGTCAGCAGAGCTTCCGTGGTGTCGTGCTCGGGTCCCGGATGAGTATGACCGTCAGTGTCATTCACTTTCTTCGATGTCGATTTGAAAGTGGTTACTTCAATTTTCTCGATGTTCATATTGCATAATGGGCTTTCCTGATTGGTTTTCGCGAACAGGCGGGTCAGGCGGTAAAAGGGTTCGGTTGTTTCGATTCGGCACGCATTCTAGGCGCACACCAGGCTAGAAAACACCTCGATATCACATCAAGATCGGTTCCGAATGACCATGAACAATTCAATAGTTTTTATGTCATACCCACGCGTCATTACTTGCAGACATGAATGGAGCAGTGGCACTTGTCGGAATCCAGCACCCAAACCAGCGAACCTGAAATGAGCCTTCAGTCAAATCTGTTTGTCACGGCAGGAGCTTTAGTTGGAGTAATCCTCCTTACTGTTATCGTCACCCTGTGTGTAAGCAGGGACACGGAGCGGGAAAGGGGTAGAGATATTCATTCCACCTCCGTCGGAGGTAACGTCCCAGGTTTCCAGAGCAGTGGTCAGGCCCGGTGTGTACTCGGTGGAAGGCGAGCCGCGAATTCAGGATGTACTGCAGCAGGGTGACTGACTGATTCGGCAAACTCTGATGCGATCAACCTGGCACAGCACGTTAGAGACGATGTGAAGGTTGTGATTCCTTCGGTAGGTGAATTTGCTGACTCTTCAGTAAGTCCGTAAGCGAGTGGAAGTATTAAAAGCACACAGGAAACAGTCTCGATCGCAGGCAATGACGTTCGAATTGATCTCAATACTACAAATAAAGACCAGTTGATCTCGCTTCCCGGAATTGGCGAATTAAAGGTGAGTCGCTTGCTAAGTGACGCGCTCATGCCAACCGCGCAACTAATCTTCAGCAGGAACTATCGGCAGGATGATTCTCGATGGGTGATCTGCACCGGTGTGGATTGTGTTTTCTGCTTTGACCATCTTTGTGTGACGCCCAACCGGTTCTCCGGTATTCGGATTCACGTCAAACCGTGGAAAGTTCGAACTGGAAACGTCCAGTCGAATTCGATGCCCTTTCTTGAACACGTTCGATGTCGGCCACAACATGATCGTAAGTTCAGCTGGTTCTCCCCGTTTGAGCATTTCTGGATCGGTCCACGAATCGCGATATCGAGTTCGCAAAATAGTGTCCGTGAGGTTCAAGTGATAGCCCTCGGGATAGTCATCACTCATCGGATAAACGTCGATCAGCTTCACCGTGAAATCAGTATCGACAGCCGTAGAAGAAATCCACAGCTTAACCATCACTTCACCGGTGACCTCGGTGTCGTCCTCCAGCGGGCCGGTCTCGAAAGTCAGGACATCAGCACGATCTTTTAGCAGCTGGTACGGCTCCTCGGCACCGATCCACTCCGGGCCTTCCTTCTGGTGGAAACCTCCTGCCGCTATCACCTCCGTCAGGTTGTTACGGGCGAGCGTCCACTGATCCAGAAAATCGGGAACGTCATCCCTCGGCGGTCCGTCATCCTCCGGAGCCGTAATCTTGAACATCCCGACCAACTGACCGCCTATGGTCGGAACCGGGTTTTCCGGGTTGTAGGTGAAAGAAAGTGAACTTTCGTCTTGCATCGCCTCGAACGAATCGAGTGAACCATCGTGGTGCATGTACAACGTCTGGTATTGAGCGCGTGCAATAGGCCACTCGTTTTCATCCCGCCAGTAACCACCATGGTTCAAGTGACCCTCGGGCGTGACTTTTCCGTCGCCGGTCCCCATCACGTAAATTCGCACTGGCGGATCGCGTTCCGGTGCGGGCAGTCCTTTGAGATGTTGATCGAAAAACTTCAACCGTTCAGGGTTGTACTTTTCAATCCCCCAGACACTTTCTCGACCGGTGTCTGTATCGCCATGCCACTGACCAGTTGCACGAGTGCCGCCGTGTCACCACGCTCCCAGCACGAGTCGGGTTGGGGAAGAGTTCAGCTTGCTGACCACTTCGTAGTAGTTGGCGGTCGCCCCGACGAAGTTGTCGTACCAGCCACATGAGACGGTTACGGGAACGTCGGCGTGTTCACCGGCTTCTAGAAGCGGTTCCTGGTCTGCGGCTTCCTGCGACCACCATTCGTCGTATTCGCCGCGGTAGTAGTAGTCGAAGACAGTCTTTTCAAGATCGGGTGCGACGCTGAGTGCGGTTTCGCCGGGCTTGAGTGGGAATTTCAGTAGCCACTCCGGCATGTCTCGCATTGCATCGAGAATGGTCTTCGCTTTTTCGGGATCATCGCCAATTTCGTGACTGTCGAGTGCGTGCAAATGCGCGGCACCGAACATTTGCATCGACATCGCTCCGCCTTCGCGAGCTTCGTGTCGATAAATATTTGTTGGCCCTGCTTCGACCCACATTGCTGAGAGATGAGGTGGCTTTCTTAGAGCCAGCTGGGTCTGAACGATGGCGCGATGAGAAGATCCAAGTGTGCCAATCTTCCCGGTACACCAGTCTTGAGCCGCCAGCCACTCGACAGTGTCATAGCCGTCATCACCTTCCCAGGGATTTACGGTGTGGTAGTAGTGACCGTCTCCCTCAGAGCGGAATCTCGAACGTAAATCCTGAACGACGAAGGCGTATCCGCGACGCACAAAGAACGGCATTACGTCGTCCCATTCGGGTGCGGTTTTGTCGTAGGAAGTACGCACCAGCAGTGCGGGAACCGGCTCGCTAGCGTCGACGACTCGGCCATCACCGTGGCAAGGCAGGTAAATGTCGGTCGCCAGGTTAACGCCATCGCGCATAGGCATCATCACATCGCGAACTGCGTGGATGCCCCACAGGGGTTGGGAAGGATAGTATTTGGAAGAATCAGACATTGGACATTGGTGACCAAGTTTAGTTCTTAATTTCGGTTTATGCGGGAACTCGGGCCACCAATTTTGCTGGAACGAAAGTTGAGCTAACTAACGCGGTATAACCGGCAGCATGACGTGAGACTGGTGGTCGGGGTCATGAAACAGCTTTTGATTGGCGATCCGTATTTCGGTGTCGGACGCTATTGGGTTTCCGGTGTTCAGATTGCGGTTGTACCGCGGGAAGTTCGAACTAGAGATTTCAACCCTGATGCAGTGACCTGCTTTGAACACGTTTGACGTGTTCCACATATCGATCTCGAATTCGTAAATCTCTCCCGGCGTCATCATTTCCGGGTTATCAGTGCCGTTCCTGAAACGAGCACGAAGGATTCCTTCGCACAGTGCGATCGCCTTGCCATCGGGTTCGAGATCCGTGAGAGCCGCTGTGAAATCTGTATCGACTGCATCGGAAGATGCCCAAATCCTCGCTCGAATTGGTCCGGTTACCTCGATGTCTTCTTTTAGCGGGTCAGTGGTGAATACGAGCACGTCATCGCGAGATTGCAAAGCAGATCGATCGCGAGGTCCACACCAGTCATAGGTCTGATACTGCGATCCCAAAGATTGCACCGGGTTTTCAGGATCGTAAGTGAATTCGTCAACTGATTCGGTGCTCGACGGTGCGTCAAGCGTCAGTGATCCGCCCTGACCAGCAGCGTCGCCGGACGAACGCATGTAGTACTTGGTCCACTCTGTGCGAGCCAGCGGCCATTCATGTTCGAACCGCCACTCATTGGAACCCATCACGAAAAGCTGAATTGGAGGATCGTCATTGATACCGGTGTCGATACCTTTCAAGTGATGGTCGTACCAGCGGGTGTGCATCTCTATGACGTCCGAAAGAGACTGTTTGCCAAACGTACGATCGGCATACTCTCCGTTCTCACCCATGGGCACTCGACCCCAGGGCGCTATTTGATGACTCCAGGGTCCAACCAGCAACTTCGTTTTCTTGCGAGCGTTTTCGGTTCGAACATTCTTGCTCCAACCGTTGAACAACTTGAAGTTTTCGTTTGAAAGCGAATCGAACCAGCCTGTGATGAAGTATGACGGCACTTCAGGTTGGTCATATTTGTCTCGCAAGCTGTATCTCGACCACCACTCGTCGTACTGTTCGTGAGCGACGACCCCGGCGTAGTATGGGTGTGTCGACGAAACCTCTTCCATTGCCGTGTCGAGTGGGAGGACGAAAAAGAACGAATCCTGATCGAAATGCTTCAGCGATTCATACTGCATTGATCGTCCCAGCATGTTGAGGAACGCGAACGCAACGTTGTGGTGGATCACACCGTTCACTCGATGGTGACCGTAGTTGTCCTGCTGCGATGCAATTGGGGCAACCGCTTTCAGGTACTTGGAACGAAGAGTTGCAGGAAGGGTTTGGGTGAATCCAGGGTAAGAGAGACCGAATGTGCCTAGATTACCGTCGCACCATTCTTGCTGCCCGATCCATTCATGGGTGTCGTACCCGTCATACAGCTCACAAACGTAAGGTTCCCACTCGCCGTCAGAATCACCTCGGCCACGGCAATCCTGCATTACCACTGCATACCCACGGGCAGTGAACTGGCGGGTCCACCCGATATATCGCGCCTCCTGATTGTCGTATATTGTTCGCAACAACAACACAGGCCACGGACCATCACCCAGTGACGAAGGCGGAAGCCAAATGTCGGCTGAAAGATTAACTCCATCCCTCATAGGAACTGGAATGTTCAGCATGAGTCGACCGGGTTCGATGAGCGGAAGAGATTCGGAAGTCACGAGTGATGGATTCCTTTCGCAAGAGGAGTTAGGTTTTTCAGATTCGAGCATTGTGTAAGTGATATAGCACATTCTCAACACCACGATGTTGTTCGATTTGCAGTAAGCTGCAAACCGAATTGCAAACGCGTATCAGATCAGTTGATTTCGGAGAACAGGAATGACTTTCAAGGTCGTTATTACGATGTACAACCGCCCACCGAGCGATCTCACTCTGAGCGTGATTCGTGATACGGGAATAGAGGTTGAGTACATTCCAGCTCGAACTGAAAACGAAGTAATCACAGCAGCGAAAGACGCAGATGTGCTGCTCGTTGGCACTGTTCCGCATACAACTAGAAAAGTTCTCGAAGCTCTTCCGAATTTGAAGATGGTTGGACGTCATGGTGTTGGAGTGGATTCGATTGATCTAGAAGCAGCGACAGAACTCGGCATTTGTGCAACTAACACCCCGGGGATCAACACCTCCGAAGTTGCGGATCACGCTATGGCGATGTTGCTCTCGATCACGCGACTGATCCCGGAGCAGAACGCTGCTTTGAAGGACGGAGCGTGGTCAGATCGCCCGGAAGAAGTTGATGCGATGCGAGCCAAGCTGCGCAGAATCGCGGGCAATACTGTTGGAATATTCGGACTCGGTAGCATCGGCAAGGGATTTGCTAACCGGGTTCGAGGATTCGGTCCTTCGAAAATTATCGCTTACGACCCTTACGTTCCACAGACCGCAGCTGATCTGGTCGGAGTCGAAATGGTCGATTTCGACACGCTCCTTACCGAGTCGGACTTCCTGACGGTTCATTCACCAGCTACTGATGAGACGAACGAGATTTTCAATATCGGCTCGTTCCGTAAGATGAAGCCAACTGCGATATTCATCAACTGTGCGCGAGGACCGATTGTTGATGAAGGCGGACTTCAAGAGGCGCTTGAGACCGGGGTTATTTACGCAGCGGGAATCGACGTTGCGCAAATAGAGCCGTTGGACGCAGAAAGTCCGCTGTTGAAGCTCGATAACCTGACTATCTCTCCTCACGTTGCAGGTTCATCGGATATTAGCGGAATTGCTGGTGCTACTCGTTGGGGCGAGAACGCTGTTAATGTATTGACCGGAAAGCCGCTGCACGGTTTGGGCAATCCTGAGGTTGTAAAGCAGATTGCGGTGATGCGATCGCAGGGGGCAAGTCGCTGGGATGGGATTCCGGATCCTGTGACAGAGGCTTGGAGTTAGGGTTGAGGTAAGTGGTTTGGAGGGTGTTCGGGGGCGTCGACACCTCCCAATATCCCTCGTTGCCTCGGGATGTCGATGCAAGGATGGCGGGCGTGTAATTTTGTGCGCCTGAGCTTGATCAAACAATTGCGCCGCATCGTGGTTCGGAGTTACGCTATACCTGTACACTGATGATTTATTTGAACACACTACGCACAAGCTGCCTCTGTTGCTGTATGCTCACCGAAAGGCTGGTTGTATAACCTCACGCTTGTGCCAAGCTTGTACGCCGCCCCTTGCCAAACGCTGCGAGGGGTTTTTATTTGAACGAAATAACGATCTGAAGAAACGTTGTAAATGACATCTGTTCCTCAGCAAAAACCTCCGTTTTTCAGCTTTCCTCACCCGATGAATTCGAGCGTAGCGCGAGTAGTTGCTGCTGGAGTCGTAATCATGGCTCTGGCAACCATTGCACTCGACCAGCCGTGGATAACCCTGGTGATCGCCTTTGGTTTTATCGCCAGATTCCTCACCGGACCAAAGGTCAGCCCACTGGCAATTCTCGCCTCAAAAGTAATCGTTCCAAAATTTGGTCTGCCATACCGGCCAGTAGCGGGTCCGCCGAAGCGATTCGCCGCCGCGATCGGAATCGTGTTTAGCGTTACCGCAGCTATTCTTTCTTTGGGCCTAGGTCTTACCGTAATCGCCTATATTGTTCTTGGGGGCCTGATCTTCGCCGCCGGGCTTGAAGCCGTGTTTGGCTACTGCCTCGGCTGTCAGATATTTGGATTGCTCATGAAGTGGGGAGTTGTTCCGGCAAGCGTCTGCGAAGAATGCGCGAACTTCGAGCAGCGAGCCAAAAGAATGGCAGCACGTGGTCTCCTACCCGACGGATCGCCTCTAGTCGAATAGGTATCACTTTCATCAGTTCGAAAACAAAAAGCTCTCGCAAATGCGAGGGCTTTTTGTTAGTCGGATTCAAAAGACAACTGAGAACGCCGTTCGACTATCACGCCTCTCCGCGTGACTTGTATTCCTCGAACAGCTTCCAGGTGTTGTCGTTGAATGGGTAGTACTTGCCGGGCGACCCAGGATTCTTTCGAAGCTCCTTCTTGATCACGTTCTCGACTTCTTCCCGTTCTGCAGCGATTTCAAGAACACGCTCGGCCATTGCTGCTGGAACGACCACGACACCGTCATCATCGCCAATGATCGCGTCACCGGGGCGTACCACTACACCGCCGCAATCGATTACCTCGTTAACGCCCCAGGGTTGCATTACTGCGGGTCCCTGTTTCGCAGTGGACGAATGTGCAAATACCGGGAAGCCGTAGTCCTTAAGCTCCGTAGTGTCCCGAACAGAGCCATCGGTAACCAGTCCGCCTACCTCAAGCTGCGAGAGTCGATAGAACTTGATATCTCCGCCAATCGACTCCCAGGGTCCTACAGATGAGGCGACGAGCACCTCATTTGGACCACAAAGTTCAAAAGCGACGTATTCTGGTGACTCTTCTGCCTTTGGCTTGTCTTTGAGGATGTCGGGGCGATGAGGAACGAATCTGAGCGTCACTGCTCGACCTACCATTTTCTGTCTAGGAAAGATCGGCCGTGCGCCGTGAATCATTGCCTGAGGCCAGTCATCTACCCAGAGTCCGTCAATTAGCGTTTGGGTTGGTAGTTCGCCGAGTTTAGCGAGAAGCTCATCTGAAATTTCAGGTTCGTTAATCAACATTTACTCGGTGTTGGATCTCTATTCAGTAGGTGATCAAATACCAGCGAGCTAAGACCCTTGCTTGAACCTGTCGAGAACGGTAACTAGTGCAGCGCTCGCAGGGACGGGTACTCCGGCGTCGCGACCGATTCTTACGACTGCTCCGAGAATGTCGTCCAGTTCAAGAGGCTTTCTGTTGTTGAGGTCGTATTGAAGTGAAGCTTGCGTGTCTTCCGCTTCAGCAATAGCGTCCGCCATTTTCGCATCGACACATCTAGGCGGGAACTTAACGCCCTGCGATTGTCCTACAGCTAAGATCTCTTCCATAACGGTTCGAACCGTGTGCTCGCCGTGCGGACTTGCAAGAACTTCGACAAACGACGCTCGAGAAGCCGCCATTACGGTTCCGATAGCACCAACACTGACCATCTTGTTCCATAGAGTGTCGACGATGTTGTTGCTGACCTTGACCTGGATTCCCTCGCGATCTAACAACTTCTGAACTGCCGCCGTGCGTTCGTTTTCCGCGCCGTCATCTTCTCCGAATTCAATCATCGCCGTTGATCCGCTCTGGTGAATGTGCCCCGGACCGACAATGCCTGTTTCGATATATGTAGCACCTTGCAGAACGTGCTTTTGACCGAGTGACGCCCCAAGGATTTGTCCTGAAGTGGCACCGTTCTGGATGGTAAGAACCGTGGTGTTCTCGCCAATCATCGGCTTCATGGTCGGGAGTGCGTCGGCATTCGAATATAGCTTTATGCAATGCAAAATGAAGTCGACTTCGCCAACTGTCGATGGATCGTCAGTCACATCGACTTTCACGTTAAAGTTGCCCCAATTGCTGTCGACGTGAAGACCATTTTTCGCAATCGCTTCTCCGTGCACGCCACGTGCGATCAAAACAACGTCTTCACCATGATTGGCGAGCACTCCGCCGAAATAACCGCCAACTGCCCCAGCACCCATGATTGCAATTCGCATCGCTTGAACTCAGTCCGATCCGTGTCAAAAAACACTGGTAAAAATATCCGCCGTCAACGATATCGAATTCACGCAAGATGTGGTTACTGATTTCAATAGTTATTAAAAATATTGAGCCTATGACAACCAATTAATTCAGCTCTTTGGAGTGCACAAAAACCTCGTTATAAGGGAAGTCACATTCCACTGGTAAAATTCTTCGCTGGAATATCTAAAGGATTATGAATTGTCAGAAACCACTCTTGCTAGATCAGGCAACCGATCACCTTCGACGCAGCGCCCAGTAAAGATCATACCGGGTTTCGTACCAGATGCTGAGGGCTCAGCACTTATAGAAACCGGAAACACGAAAGTCATGTGTGCCGCAACGGTCGAGACTCGCGTTCCAACATGGATACGAGGCAATGGAACAGGGTGGGTAACTGCCGAGTACTCCATGCTCCCTCGCTCAACTAAAGACCGAGTGCGGCGTGAAAGAAGCAAAGTGGGCGGTCGAACACAGGAAATCCAGCGGTTGATTGGTCGCGTCCTTCGCTCAGTCACTGACCTATCCGCTCTGGGTGAAGTTTCTATCCTGCTCGACTGTGATGTGATCCGAGCCGATGGCGGCACACGAACCGCATCCATAACTGGTGCCTATGTCGCTCTCCATCAGGCACTTGAGGGTCTTGTCGAAAACGGGATGACCGAATCAATTCCGCTTAAAGATCAGATTGCAGCAATCAGTGTGGGAGTTGTTGAGGGAATACCGGTCCTCGATCTCGACTACAACGAGGATTCAGCAGCAGCTGTCGACATGAACGTCGTAATGACCGGGTCAGGTGAGTTCGTCGAACTGCAAGGCACAGGTGAAGAAGCGACATTTACTCGTAACGAGCTAAATGAAATGCTCGGTCTTGCAGAGTCAGGAATTGGAAATCTACTGACAGCGCAACGAGAAGCACTGGCAAAGTAAGGCAAAATTATTTGAAACCCTCGACCGTCAGCAGACTGTCGACACGCTAAGAAACAGAAAAGAAAAAATGGCGAAAATCACAACGGTCATCGGGCACGAAATCCTCGATTCGCGAGGCAACCCGACGGTTGGGACAACGGTTGTGCTCGACGATGGCACGACGGCTTCTGCGGCAGTTCCATCGGGTGCCAGCACTGGAAGCCGAGAGGCTGTCGAGCTGCGAGACGGCGATAAAACTAGATTCGGCGGAAAAGGCGTCCTCAAAGCCGTTGGTGCGGTTAATGGAGAACTTAGTGCCGCGGTCAAAGGTCTAGACGCCACTGACCAGCGAAAGGTCGATCAAGTAATGATCGACCTCGACGGCACTCTAAACAAGGGCCGAGTCGGTGCAAACGCGATTCTTGCTATCTCTCTAGCGGCGCTTCGTGCAGGAGCTATCAGTTCAGGCAAAGAAGTGTTCGAACACATTGCGGATCTTGCTGGCAATGACTCTGCCGTAGAGCTGCCCGTCCCCATGTTCAACGTACTCAATGGTGGCGCACACGCTATGGGATCGACCGACTTTCAGGAGTTCATGATCGTTCCTGTGGGAATCGACTCGTTCTCTGAAGCCCTTCGCTGTGGAGCCGAAATGTACCAGTGGCTCAACAAGAAGCTACACGCCGACGGTCACGCCACCACTGTTGGTGATGAAGGTGGATTTGCCCCTCAGGGTCTGACCAACCGACAGGCACTTGAATATGCAACAGCTGCGATTGAGGGAGCGGGATACAAGCCAGGCGAAGAAGTGTTCATTGCCCTCGACCCTGCATCGTCAGAGTTCTACTCAGATGGCATATACGATCTTTCTCGTGAGAGTCAAAAGCTTTCCAGTGAAGAGATGGTGCAAGAATACGCAATGCTCGCCAATGACTTCCCAATCTACTCTGTCGAAGATGGACTCGCTGAAGACGACTGGTCGGGCTGGGAAGTGCAGACCGCTCAGACAGGTGACCGGATCCAACTGGTCGGCGACGATCTCTACGTGACTCAAGAACGGTACGTCCAAAAGGGAATCGATACCAAAGCCGGCAACGCTGTTCTCGTAAAACTCAACCAGGTTGGAAGCGTCTCTGAAACCCTCGATACAGTTGCGCTCGCACAGAGTGCCGACTTCGGGGTTGTAATCAGCCACCGATCCGGTGAAACAGAAGACACATCAATAGCTGATCTTGCAGTTGGTACCTCAGCAGGCCAGATTAAAACAGGTGCGCCGGCGCGGAGTGAACGCATGGCGAAGTACAACCGACTCCTCAGAATCGAAGACCTGCTCGGTAACAAGGCACAGTACGCAGGCAAGCGAATCCTGCATGGCAGCTGAACCCGAAACACATACTCGCGAATCAAATAAGCCACCTCGAAGAAAACTAGGAAATAGGAAATGGCAAAAACCAAAGTTGGAATCAACGGTTTTGGAAGAATCGGGCGGCAAGTGTTCCGCACCATCACCGAGCGACACGGCGACACTCTAGAAGTAGTCGCAATAAACGATTCAGGTAGTACATCAAACAAAGCTCATCTGTTCAAGTTCGACTCAACTTACGGGCGTTACAACGGAACCGTTGAAGCAGAAGACAATGCCCTTTTAATTGACGGACGCAAGATCACATCGTTCTCTGAACGAGATCCAGGTCGAATCAACTGGGGCGATGCTGGCGTCGACATTGTCGTTGAGTCAACCGGAAAGTTTACCGATGCCACCAAAGCAGCCGGTCACATGAACGGCGGAGCCAAGAAAGTCATCATTTCCGCCCCTGCAAAGAACGAAGACATCACCGTCGTTCTAGGCGTGAATGATGACCAGTACGACGCTTCCGCTCACCACGTTGTTTCGAACGCTTCTTGCACTACTAACTGTGTAGCTCCGATGGCGAAAGTGCTTCACGACAATTTCGGTATTGACAGCGCGTTGATGTCGACAATCCACGCCTACACCAACGACCAAAATATTCTCGACCAGAATCACAGCGATCTTCGCAGAGCCAGGGCGGCTGCAAACAGCATCATTCCGACAACGACGGGTGCTGCGAAAGCAGTAACGATCGTGATCCCTGAACTTGAAGGCAAGATCGACGGAATGGCTTACCGAGTTCCTGTGATTACCGGATCGGTAACCGACCTAACAGTCAAGCTGACCAAAGAGGCCTCCCTGGCTGACGTAAACGAAGCGTTCCGACAGGCTTCAATGAGCGAAGGATTGCATGGCATTCTCGGCTACTCCGACGAACCGCTCGTATCTGTCGACTACATTGGCAACTCGAACTCGTGCACTATCGATTCGCTGGCTACATCAGCAGTTGGTGACGGATTCGTAAAGGTCGTTGGCTGGTACGACAACGAATGGGGCTACTCCTCACGTACCGCCGACCTCGCCAACTTAATGCTCGAAAAGGGCTTATAGAAACCCAATCGTTTCCATAGAACTCACAAAAGAGCCTATAGTGATTCGCACTGCAGGCTCTTTTAGCTTAACGAGAGCTAATCTGTATCGTCTCCTGATCTTGTTTCCTACTCAAAATCCAACTTTACCGCCATAGCAGGCGTATAATTTCGGGCAATGCGTCACGATGGCGCAAAGGTGTGACGCGGGTTCGGTGTCGCGATCACACTGCTACCCCGGTCTCCTGTATCCGAGCTGATACCAATACGGCACCTTCGGGAAGACCACTAAAAGCCGGAAGGATCGTAAGACGATGGCAACATCAACGACTAATGGCACCGCCAAAGGTGCTCAGCGCTGGAAAGAAATGTCGAAGCCTGAAGTAGGCGACTGGCGCGTAAAGGGCGGACTTGCTCAGATGCTCAAGGGCGGCGTGATTATGGACGTCGTTACCCCTGACCAGGCAAAGATCGCAGAAGACGCAGGTGCAGTGTCTGTTATGGCACTCGAACGCGTCCCATCAGACATTCGACGCGACGGTGGCGTGGCACGAATGTCTGACCCCGACCTGATTTCTGGAATCATCGACGCGGTATCAATTCCTGTTATGGCAAAGGCTCGAATTGGTCACTTTGTCGAGGCGCAGGTTCTTGAGGCGCTCGGCGTCGACTACTGTGACGAGTCAGAAGTGCTAACCCCGGCCGATGATGAGTTCCACATCGACAAGTGGCAGTTCAAAATGCCATACGTGTGTGGGGCGCGAAACATTGGTGAAGCTCTCCGTCGCATCGGTGAAGGTGCCGCAATGATCCGCACGAAGGGTGAAGCTGGTACAGGCGACGTGGTTCACGCTGTAACTCACGCTCGCCAGATTCTGGCAGACATCCGTGCAATACAGAACGCACCAACCGAAGAATTGATGTCGCTTGCCCGCGACTATCAGGCTCCCTATGAATTGGTCGTTGAAGTTGCTCGAACCGGAAAGCTTCCAGTTGTGAACTTCGCAGCGGGTGGTATTGCCACACCGGCCGACGCAGCTCTGCTGATGCAAATCGGTGTCGAAGGCGTGTTCGTTGGTTCTGGAATATTCAAGAGCGACAACCCAGCAAAGATGGCTGCCGCAATTGTGAAGGCCACGACTCACTACAACGACCCCGACATGCTTGCTGAAATCTCACGTGGTCTTGGCGACGCAATGTCCGGTATCGAGGCCAATAAGATTCCACAGGAGCAGCAGCTCCAGACTCGCGGTTGGTAAAAGGATTGTCCCAGAATTCAGGCACACCGATGCCGGATCAAACCCGCATCGGTGTGCTCGCACTGCAAGGTGACTTCGCAGAGCACATTCACATGCTCGAACTGCTTGGAGTACCAGCTATTGAAGTTCGTAAGGTTGAGCAACTCGAAGAAATCGATGGCTTGATCATTCCAGGTGGCGAGAGCACAACCATTGTGAAGTTGCTCCACATGTTCGAGTTCGTTGACGCCCTTCGGGCGCGTGTCGAGTCAGGAATGGCGCTGTGGGGCACGTGCGCGGGCATGATCGTAATTGCTCGCGAACTTGCTGATCCATATCCAACCCCGCTCGATCTGATCGACATCAATGTCGCCAGAAACTACTTCGGCAGGCAGGTTGATAGTTTCGAAGCCGAACTGTATATCACCGGCATCGAGGGTGATCCGATGAGGGCAGTGTTCATTCGTGCGCCTATTGTGCAGAGCACTGGCGATAGTGTGGAAACTCTGGCCGTCGTTCCAGCCAAAGAAGACGGAACGCCTGAACAGGCGGTTGCAGTTCGAAAGGGCCGAGTGCTTGCCACCTCGTTCCACCCGGAACTGACGGAAGACACCCGACTTCACGCGTTGTTCGTATCACTGGCTGAAGAGAGCCGTACTGATTCAACCGACCGTTCACCGATACGACAAACTACGGAGGAATCTCCGAGCACTGTATGATCCGTCACCTTCACCCAACAGATTCGCCTGGACTGCTGCAATTCCGTCAGTCGTCCGGTCAGGGTGAAACGTGCACGTTGGGCGGTGCGCTAAGAGGAGGCCCCGGGAGCTTCCCGGCAGTCAAGTACGCAGGTATCGCATTATCCCCTCGCGCCTGGCAGAGCTGCTGGTTGGAAGCCCGACGAGGTCGAATCAACGGTGTTATGCGAGCCGGACCACGATCTGGTCCTCAAGCATGGGAGGTTGAGGAGCTGTTCCTGCACAACTCGAAACCCGATCTTGCAATGGAGTTGCTTGAACAAATCGCAATACCCGCTGGCGGAGCAGGGGCGCACAGAATATTTATTCGGGTTCCGGCTAACAGCTCCGTTGCCGATCAGGCAAAAAATGCTGGCTATTCAGCCATCTACCGCGAGACCGTATTCGGATCAGATTCGGTAACCGATGCAATTGGCAAACTCGGTATGCCCGATCATTCACTTACACTCCGTCCACGTGAAACATCGGATGACCAGAGTTTGTTCCGGCTATACAACTCCACCACGCCAGTCGAGATTCGTATGAAGTCAGGTCAAACAATCCAGGACTGGATTTCAGGTTCTGAACGTCTGGGTCGTCGCAAATCAGAGTGGGTACTTGAACTCGAAAACGGTGAAAAAGGCGGACTAGTTCAGCGCAACACTACTCGCTCGGGTCACATGTTCAACTTGAACTGGGCAAGTGAGGCTGGCTCGGAACTGCCGGGGCTCGTCGCGGCTGCGCTCGCCAATTCAAGAGAAGGCAAAGTAACGACGGCAGTAGCAGAATTTCGGCCTGCACTGTCACATTTTCTGGTGACGATTGGGTTTACCGCAATGGCGCAATATGAAGTAATGGTCAAGCCATTGGCTAAAACTGTTGCCGAAACGTCGCAGGCGTTCGCGCCCATCGGTTAGCGTTAGAATTCAATGAAATCGGTCATCGTAAAATCAAATCGTGTTCGCCACAAAACGACATCAAGATCAAGGAATATTTCGAACTGTCAGATCCCAACGCACAGGTAGTTGACGACCTAGAAGCATTCATCGGCATTTTCCCGAACGAGATTGCCTCAGCTTTAAGAGTCCGCGAAGACATTGGTGACCTGGTAGAGGTAATTCTCGACCTCGGAAGGTATCCGGACGCGAGATTCGCGACAGAGCACGTAACCCTCGCTGAACTTGAAGTCAGTCGAGAGCAAATAGCTGACGTAGTCGAAAACGTCGGTCACTTCGGTGACGACAATCGCGCTGGAATTGAGCGTACGCTTCACCGCATTTCCGTAATGCGTAACCGCGCGGGCGAGCCTGTCGGTCTAACTTGCCGCGTAGGTCGAGCTGTATACGGTTCGGTAAGACTCATCGAAGATCTCATACGATCGGGCAAAAGCGTCTTGATCCTCGGCCGCCCGGGCGTTGGTAAAACGACAATTCTACGAGAAACCGCACGCGTTCTTTCCGATGAAGCCGATAAACGCGTTGTTGTTGTCGACACGTCGAACGAAATTGCCGGTGACGGAGACGTTCCACACCCTGCGATCGGTCGCGCGCGGCGCATGCAAGTAGCCAACACGAGTCTTCAGCACAACGTGATGATCGAAGCAGTCGAAAACCACATGCCTGAAGTGATTGTCATTGACGAAATGAGTACAGAGCTCGAAGCATTAGCTGCACGCACAATTGCTGAACGCGGAGTTCAACTCGTCGCAACCGCTCACGGTAACACCCTTGGCAACGTGATCTCTAACCCGACACTCGCCGATCTTGTCGGTGGACAACAGACCGTGACGCTGGGCGACATCGAAGCGAGAAGGCGTCGAACACAAAAGACTGTGCTTGAACGTAAGCACGAACCTACTTTCGATATCGTAGTTGAAATTCGCGAACGCAACGCGGTCGCCATTCACCCTGAGGTCGGAACCGCGGTCGACCGCATGCTTCGAGGTATTTCAATCCCACAGGAAGCACGTCGGCTCCAATCAAACGGTCAGGTTGAAGTTGAAGTCGAGGAAACCCCGGGGTCAGATTCCGAGTTCGCTCCGGTACCATTCGAAGTCAGCGAAGTCGGGCGTAAGCGTCAGTCCCTAGAACGAGATCATGGTAGAGCACGACGCAAACGTGCTCCTCGAGATGGCAATGGCATTGCTGAATACGATTTGAACGATTATGAAGACTCAATCGAACCAAATAAACCGGTGATGACCAAAGTGTTCCCGTTCGGGGTTCCAAAGACAGCGATCGAAGAAGTAATCGCTGAAATTAACGCTTCGGTGCAGGTCGTCGATTACGCTGACTCTGCAGAAATATTCGTCACCACGAAATCGCACTACAGTCGACGACCGACCGCGGTTAGAAGAGCCGAACGAGATGGCATACTGGTTCATGTCTTGCGTCGCGGAACAAAAGAACAAATTCTCCAGTTCTTGAAGCGGTTCACACAAGATCGAACCCGAGCTGCTCGACTCGAGTCGAGCGATTTCGAGGAACACAACCAGAGCGGACGTTCCCGCGAGGCGCTTCGTGAAACAGAAGATGCGATAAGTCGAATCATCTCTGGCGAACTGCGGGTCGAGTTGATGGCACAACCGCCCTACGTACGTCGACTCCAACATGGTTTGGCTGCGCGGAACAATCTTGGCTCTGCGAGTATGGGAAGAGAACCCTCGCGACGCGTTGTAATCCGTCGCCGCAAGCGTTAGTGTTCTCTGCAAGTTTACGGGGCGATTCGCTGCCTCATCAAGCGCGAGAACAAGGACTGAAAATTGGCCGGTACGCAGCAAGAAGAAATGGATTTCGGATCCGACTCCGAACGCATGAAAAAGCGTACGGTAGAAGGTGGGTTGCTGATCACTTTCGAGGGCGGTGAAGGGGTCGGTAAATCGACTCAAGCCGAGCGTTTGTTCCACAAACTTCAGAGCTTTGGAATCGACAGCATCCAAGCACAGGAACCGGGCAGTTCTGATTTAGGTAACAACGTGCGTAGCTGGATCAAACGTGCCAATTCATCTTCGCCACTCGCTGAAACGTTACTTTTTGAAGCGGCACGTGCTCAGTTAATGTTCGAAACAGTTCGACCCGCGCTTGATCGCGGCAAGGTAGTAGTACTCGATCGCTACACCGACTCGACGCTCGCTTACCAAGGCTACGCACGTGGTGGAGATCTCCAGACGATCACACAGTTGAACAATATTGCAACCGCCAATCTTGAGCCACACCTGACAGTCCTGCTCGATCTCGACCCAAAGGTCAGTCTCGCGCGAGTGAATAACGAACCTGATCTGTTTAGTGGCGCCGATTCCGGGAGTCCCACGAGGGTCGACGATGAAGGTCAGCGGCGTTTTGAAGATCAGCCGATGAACTTCCATCAGAACATACGCAATGGCTATCTTGAAATGTCCAAGAAAGACTCACGATGGTGTGTGATCAAAGCCGACCAAGCCGGTCACCGCATCGCCGATGCCATCCTTAAAAGGGTTCGACGGTTGCTCATCGAACGAGCCATACCTGAGGCAGTTTTCAGAAGTTAACTCCCAAAAAGGTACGTTACAACCTCGGCGTTCGCTATGCCTGTGCTACGTTAGGACGCGTTCCGGCGCAGACTTAGAGGCAACTAATCACCTGTACCCAAGCTGATCTGAGTGTAGCAGTAGCGCAACCACTGGTGAAAAAACGTATTTCGATGCATCCGCCAGCGATTAACGGGATGTTCTGGGTCGAAATTATGCACAGGAGGAACTGATTGGTCTTCGGCATCCCGAATGACCTCGTAGGCGAGCCGGCTCGAGCTGTATTCAGGGTGCCCTTGGTGCATAAGCACTTTTTGGTCGGTCGTTTCGAATATCGAATACCCAGAATCTGGACCGTACGCAAGAAGATTTATCTTCCCCTGATCCCTCGCAAGTAGCAGATCTGTATCGGACATCCCGGCCATGCGGCTTTGAGGAGTGAGGAACGCGTCGTCCATAGCTCCCATTATGTAGTGATTTTGATCGAGATTTTCTAGCTCATACACACCGAATAATTTTTGCTCGAAATTAATCTTGCTGATACCTTCAAGGTACGCAAGTGCGAACGCTCCCCAGCAAATCCCAAGCGTGTTAGGTGTGTTCTCACGAACGTGCTGCGCTATTTCCGTAAACTCATCCCAATAGTCGACTTCTTCAAAGCTTAGATGCTCAACTGGAGCTCCGGTGATGATTAGGCCATCCAATGGGGCGTCTTTAGTCGCTGCCGAGTAGCTGACATACTGATCGTCGATATGACCCGGCTCCCATGTCTTGTAATTGTGCGACTCAAGCCGGATCCATACCGGTTCGATTTGCAGAACAGAAAGCCCCAGTGGCAACAACAAATTGAACTCGTACGTCTCTCCTAGCGGCATAATGTTCATAATGCCAATGCGAAGAGGTCGAATGTCTTGTCGTTCAGCCTCTGGAACCGTGACCCACTTCACTCGGCTTCGTTCGATTTCGGTGAGCAAGTGGTAATTTTTTGGAAGAATTAAAGTCATGACCACGTCAACCGATCACGAGCGACCAAAATCGCTCATGACCGGCGAATCAGTTTTGCAATAATTTTTATCAGTCAATTGCGCTGAAGGCGGCCTCGAAGTCTTCCTTTATGTCATCAATGTGCTCAATTC
>DBTA01000017.1:0-355 GCA_002306815.1 Dehalococcoidia bacterium UBA1328
CTAGATAGGTCAAGAATTCGTCCATTGACTTTTTGAACTCAGAAACGTCCCTGAAAGCATCGATGCTGTACGCGGCGACGAACTGAGCACCGTTGCCAGGTGGGTTGGTAATACCAAATAGTCCCGCCGACAGAATCCCTGAGAAGACCTGGCCGATTACTGCCATTCCATAACCCTTGTGAGATCCGAGTTCACGGGTCGATCCCCACGGCAGCAACCGCACACCATCCGGGACCGGGCGCTCCTCCATGATCGGTGTGCCGTCTTCATCTGCCATTAGTCCGGGCAGTAGTGGGGCACCTGTTCGGCGAAGTAACTGAATCTTGTTGGCTGCAACTACCGAAGATGAAATATC
>DBTA01000017.1:683-958 GCA_002306815.1 Dehalococcoidia bacterium UBA1328
AGAACGAATGGTGGCATTGCGTTTGCCGGCACGGCCCAGGCATGTGGAACCGCACCAATTCGAGGCTCGGCTCCGAACGTCGGCACTGCTACTGCGCCGCCGCCGGTGATTGCGTACCCAACCATGTCGTGAGGCATCGCTCGCATTGCGTGGTAAGCCATCATTCCGGCGTGGGTGCTGTTGTGGATAGTCACCGCACCGATGCCGACATTTTTTGCCTTCTCGATTGCGATATCCATGGCACGCTGACAAATTACGAGCCCATGCCCTTTATC
>DBTA01000017.1:1290-1526 GCA_002306815.1 Dehalococcoidia bacterium UBA1328
GCCTCGATAGTTGCCACCGCAGAGGTCTCATGAGTGATCTTCCACTCCGGAGTCGGGTTGATCTTGCCGTCCGAGAACGCCTGAACATAGTTTCGGAGCATGTTTGAAACGCCGTGTGTTTCGCAGCCTCGAACATCAGCGAGTACGAGTCCTTCAGAAGCCAGTTTGGCGTCGTCGGCGGGCATGCCCATCGCTTTGAAAATATCGGTCGTGGTCTTGAAAAGATCCTCACGACG
>DBTA01000017.1:1861-2018 GCA_002306815.1 Dehalococcoidia bacterium UBA1328
ATCATTACTCGATCTTCTTCTGGAACATGAAAGTGTTCAAGCATCGTTAATGAGGTTCCTATCGTTCCAGCGGGGCGAGGTTGAATTCGGCGGTAGTTTGATCGAACCAATCGACCACTTCCTCATGGAGTGGAATCCCGCGTTCATGACGGTCTAT
>DBTA01000017.1:2285-8432 GCA_002306815.1 Dehalococcoidia bacterium UBA1328
TAATGGAAGTTACTTTATTCAAGCCTCTTGCACACCAAGTGATGTAATCCCGCGTTCATGACGGTCTATCGACTCTTCATGTTCAGGTAGACCTGCGTAGTAGACACGGTCGTGTCCCGGTGCCGGTGGCGTTTCTCGCAAGTAACGCATGAAGTCGTCCATCGACTGCTTGAACCGCTTCACGTCGGTAAAGGCTTCGATCGAATAAGCGGCTACAAAGTGCGACATGTGACCGCCTTCGTAAGGTCCGAATGCGCCATCGGACATTATCCCCGCGAGTATTTGAGCCACCGCGCTAAGTCCGTACCCCTTGTGAGAACCGAGCTCTCGCGTTGCGCCGTTTGGGAGGACAATCGTTTCTTCTGGAACAGAACGCTCATCCATGATCGGAGTCCCATCTGCTTCAGCCATGATTCCTGGAATCGTCATCGCCTCCATCCGACGAAGAAGCTGAATCTTGTTGGCTGCAACGGATGACGAAGAAATGTCCAGCACGAAAGGCGGCTCTTTGTCGGTTGGGACCGCCCATGCGTGGGGATTAGGGGCGAGCCTGGGCTCGGCACCAAATGTGGGAGGCATGCTTTGACCACCAGCGGTGATCGAATAACCGATCATGTCGTGCGGAAGCGCCATCATTGCGTGGTAGGCGATCATTCCGGCGTGACGTCCGTTGCCGAGTGAAATAGCTCCAATCCCGGTTTCGCGTGCCTTCTCGATTGCCAGTTCCATGACTTGGGGAATTACGGCGATGCCAAGTCCGCGATCACAATCGACATTCGCAGTGGTCGGAGTTTCTCGAGTAATTGTCCACTTCGGGGTTGGATTTATGAATCCCGCACCGACGCCCTCGATGTATCGACGCATCATGTTGGACACGCCGTGTGTGTCGACGCCGCGGGTATCCGAAAGCAGCAGCACGTCGGTCGCTTGCCATGCGTCCTTTTCGGAAAACCCAATCTTTAGAAATAGTTCGTTGACGGTTTTCCGAAGTGAGTCGGGCATGACCCTAATCGCATCTTCTTCAGCAACATGAAAATGTTCGAGCATTTGAGGGTAATGGTCCGTGTTTATGGCTCAGCGCATGATTTGCGGAAAACATACGCCTGAATGGTCATTGAGTAAATGCGTATTCAACCGATATCACACAACTAAAGAGTGACTCGGTGGATTCGTACCTGTTGTAGGATTCCCGGTACTTAGGGAAACCAGCTCGGGGAATCAACGCTTGCAGGACGTAACAATTGCCGTCATTCAGATGACTTCTGTTGTTGGCGATATTGAAGGTAATTTGGAATCGGTAGATCGGTTGTTAGGCGATGCGGTTCGCCAGAGCGTGGAGATTGCCTGCTTCCCCGAACTTTCAGTTTGCGGATACACCACGAGCGAACGCAGTGGAGAACCGGCTAACGGAACGCGCGTTCCTCCGGCGGTAGAAGTGCCGAGTGAAACGGAAGAGGAAATTGTTATCAAACGACTCGAATCTGGAGAACTTGAGTCTGCGCGCAGTATCCCGGAGACGTTGTTCAGGCACTTCAGACGGCCTGAAATTTACGAGTCATGGGAGACTAAATCATGACATCGTTCGTCACTCCGCGGGAGTTGGTGGCTCTGATTCATGGTCGTTCCGGTAAGGGATGTGTCGTGGTCACCGGGGCAGGTGTGAGTGCCTTGAATCACCTCTTCTCACAACCAGGTGGATCGCGCACGATGCTAGATGCCCAGGTGCCGTATTCAATTCGGGCGCTTACTGAGTACGTCGGCAAACTCGCCGAACAGCACGTTTCGGCGATTGAGGCACAGCTAATGTCCAGCTCAGCGTTTAAGCGCGCCCAACATCTAACTAACAACGAGGAAAATACGGAGATACTTTTTGGCGTCGGGTGCACGGCGGCCTTGGCGACGGATAGAGCGAGACGCGGAGAAGATCGCGCACACATCTCATGGACCAACGGTGTTTCTTCTGGCGAGTCTTATATATGGTTCGATAAATCGAATCGTACTCGTCCGGACGAGGAAGAATTGGTTTCAGCGATGGTGTTGAACGCCGTTGCGTCGGCTATAGGAATTGAAGAACGCATAAAAATCGAGGAATTAGACACCGAGCAGTTTAATGAATCTAATTGATCGGCTCTACGAAGAACAAATCGGAGCCATCGTTATCGGTCCAGATGGCGTGTCAACGGAATCGGTTCCTGACCAACCGCTCGTGCTTGCCGGGTCGTTTAACCCCCTCCATGATGGTCATCTGGCGATGCTCGACGCCGCGCAGCAAATGGTGAATCGCCAAGCGTATTTCGAGATTTCTATCGAGAACGTGGATAAGCCGAGGCTTGCGAAGAGCGAACTACAAAAACGCGCAGCTCAAATATCAAAAACAGGTGGCTCGCTGATCGTGACTAACGCACAGCGGTTTACTGAAAAATCCTCTCTTATTCCCGGCGCTATTTTCGTGATTGGAATGGATACGTACATCCGGCTAATGGATGGTCGCTATTACCCGGATCATGTCGCTGGTGACCATTCAGCGGTGGAGAACTCTTTAGATTTGATTGATGAAAACGGCTGTAGTTTCATCGTCGCGGGGAGGGTAGATGATCGCAATCAGTTCACAATCCTTCACGATATCGACTTCGAAGTACCAATGCGTTTCAAGGACATGTTCACCGAACTTACCGAAACTCAGTTCCGTTCAGATCTGTCATCTACGGAAATTCGAAACAAACGCTGATCAATTCGCCCGCATATCGGAACCTTACCGGACAATTGTGCATCAAACTATTTTGTCGAATCACGGTCACTCGCTACTTTTATCGAATGAAAGCTGATCACAAACTATGACTTTTACTGACAAAAAGAATTCCAGGATCGCCGACGCAGATGTAGAGCCGATGTTTACAGATCGCTGGTCTTCCAAGGCGTTTACTTCCGAAAAGCTCAGCGAAGACCAAATTGCTTCATTATTTGAAGCGGCGCACTGGGCACCATCGGCAAATAATCGCCAGCCTTGGCTTTTCGTCTACTCCACAGATGGTCCCGATCGGGAAAAATTCAATTCTCTACTGAGTGAAGGTAACGCTCGGTATGTGCCTAACGCGGCAATGATGGTTCTTGTTTTTGCTCGAACGGTCGACGATGAGGGGAACAAGATTCGAACCTCGCACTTCGACACTGGTGCTGCGTGGATGTCGCTGGCGTTGCAGGCAAACCGAATGGGATTAAACACTCGAGCGCTGGGCGGTATTGACCTCGATGCTGCTTACGACGTCGCAGGTGTTCCTCGTGACAAGTTCGAGACAATCTGCGGGATCGCTGTCGGGTACAGGGGAACGGACGACGATATTCATCCCAGAATGGCAAAGCAGAACTTCGCCAACGACCGAAAAGACGTTAGCGAAGTCGCATTCAACGGCAAGTATTCGTAGTTAAACCGAGTCTCGATCCGCCGCCGCACCGGGGATGATGGTGTCGGGATGGGCTCGGATATATTCCGCCTGTCGCGCACCGAACATTTCCTGCAACTGAACTGTTAGACCACCGTCGATAGCCAACGTGTGCCCGGTGATGAACGACGCATCTGCTGAGCATAGGAACGCGATACCGTTCGCAATATCGTCCGGAGTTCCGGTGCGTCTGAGCGGATACTGATCCGCAAAGAATTCGTGTCCGGAAGGATTTTTCTCCCACATTTTTGCGAGACCTTCTCCAACGATGTGTCCGGGCGCAATTGCGTTCACTCGTATGCCGTTAGGACCAAAATCAGTTGCCATTTGTCGGGTCATTCCAACTACGCCGGCTTTTCCAGCCTCGTATACCAACATGCCCGGCTCTTGAAGAAAGCTGTGGACAGAGGCGAGGTTGACAATGTTTCCACCGCCACCAGCACGCATGTGTGGAATAGCGTGCTTGGCACCGAGATACAAGGCTTTCAACAGAACGTCGATTCCATAGTCCCAACCGTCTTCTTCAACGGTCAGAGCGGTTCCCTGGATGATCGATACGCCATCAATTACGCCGAACGCATTCTGTACAAGGATGTCGAGGCGACCGTATAGGTCAACGGCTTCATTGACCATTCGAGTGATATCTTCGCTAACCGAAACATCGACATGACTGGAAGCTGCGGTCCCACCTGCCTCCCTGATTCGCTCGACATTTGCTGCCGCTGCTTCGTCGTTGATATCGGCAATGAACACACTTGCGCCTTCGGATGCCAGTTTTCGAGCCGTGGCTCCGCCAATACCCAGCGCACCACCGGTTATGATCGCTACTTGTCCTTCAAATCTGCTCATGCCGCCTCGCTAGTCGATTCTTATTGAGTGAGATCGATAATGGCGAAATGGTATCTGATTTGAAGATTGGCACTTTACCGATATAGACGATATTCGCTTTGAGTGTGACACTTTCGCCATGCCGAATATTCCGATAAGGCGTGAAGAGATCACCAACGAGTGGCTCGCTTTGACGCTGTCCGGGTCTGGTGCATGCGAGATCTCAGACTGTGACTTCGAAGAGATGACCGGTCACAATCCCGAGTTGTCGCAGTTATTCCGCGTGCGCATTCAGTACCGCAAAAGGGGCGAGACGCATCCTGATGTTGTGATCGTCAAGATCCCACCAGAGAACGATGAGACGCGCCTGCGGGAAGCGGGATGCGGACCGTACGAGGGTGAGTTAGGTGCATATCGCCTGCTAGAACCATTTTATGGATCGAACATTGCGCGGATGTACGGTGCCGTCGAAGATCTAAACGAAAGAACAGCATGTTTCGTTTTCGAGGACATTGGGACATTGCCTGCGGGTGACAAATACGCCAGGATCGACCTCGGTCTCGCTAAAGAAACACTGAGCTTTATGGCTACATACCACGCTCGGTTCTGGAATCACTCCACCCTGGAGACTAAACTCTGGATTCGCGACGCCGATTGGTCGTTTCTTTTCAACCAGGATCCTCTTGAATCAGCGATCGGTTGGCGGGTGATCAGAGATGATGATCGGTTCGAGAAAACTGGTGGATTGGTCGTTGCGGGTGAGTATTTAGGGGCTCGGTTACTCGATCTCCAAGTGGCAATGAGGAGTCGACCTAACACGTTGACTCACAACGATTTTCACCACGGGAACGTGTTGTTACGAAACACGGCGTCAGGTTCTGTTCCGGTAATTGTCGATTGGCAAATGTCAGCATTTGCAGGTGGCACGAACGATCTCGCGAAGTTCCTCATGACCACTGTTCCGTTCAAGGTGCTTGTGGAGAACGAAACTCGGTTAGTTCATCACTATGTTGATGAATTGAAAGCTCATGGTGTGTCCGGATACGAGTTCGACGAGTGCTGGCGGGATTATCGGCGAGCGCAAGTGGCAACGTTCGGGAACTATGCAATTAGTTGCTACAAAACTTCGCCAGATGGAGGCCTGATCGAATCGTCAGGAGATTCGACCCACGCGGTTATTCGAGCTCTGACGCTTGCTGATCCGGACGAGATGGCGGAAGTGCTGCCTTAGGCAGTTGGTTGTCCGCATGGTTTTATGATCGCGGTTGGCGTGTGGCCGACTCAGTAGCCGATTGATGCTGAATATCTTTCAGAATCGATTGTTTGGGTGCTGCGTGCACCGGTGGTTGGTTTCGCTGTGTGATGATTTTTGTCGCGCTGCCACGCCTCCCCGAGTCCCTGGTTATATCGGGAATTCGCGTTGGAGGATCTCTCGTAGTGTGGGGATAAGCAAGCGAGTTCTGGTTTGGGGCCGAAACTAGGTGAGAAGCGTTGTTACTTCTTAGAAGGTTGGCTGAAAAGTGCGAAGCTCGCCGAGTAGCCGTGCAGGAACGTTTGGTCACCGATAGGTCCGATTTCTCCATTGGAGAAGAATCCGGCAATAGGGATGTCGGCAACCATTTCGGTGAACATCGAGGTGTCATGATCGGGTGAGCCGTAGAGGTACTGGCCGCGCCCCAAGCAGCTGAAGATGAGGGCGGATGCAGGAACATCGTCATCATCGAGATTGTCGATGTACTCCTCGAGCATCATACGTAAATCTTCGTCGGCTGCTTGTGCGTCGCGCACGAAGAATTGGACGACCTGTCCTTCCTGGACAAGTTCGCCGACAGCCAGCGTGCCGTCATCTGCATCGGCACCAAGTACATTCCGGATAAGG
>DBTA01000006.1 GCA_002306815.1 Dehalococcoidia bacterium UBA1328
GGCAGGAACATCAAACACTACTTCATACATTGAAAGTGGAGCAGGTATCGCTGAAGGTGGCCGAACGGGTCTAACAGCAGCCACAGTTGCAGTGTTATTTGCTGCGTGTTTGTTCTTCGCACCGTTGGCTCAGTCGGTTCCGGCTTTTGCTACGGCGCCAGCACTGATCTTCATTGCTACATACTTCTTGCGAAACATCAAGGACATAGACTGGGATGACGTATCAGAGTATGTTCCGGCTTCACTAGCGGCGATAATTATGCCTTTGACATATTCGATCGCTTATGGAATTGCTATTGGATTCGTGAGTTACGTGCTGATCAAGGCTCTTAGCGGTAAAGGTCGCTCATTGAACTACGCCTCGATTGGAGTCGCGGTGATATCCGTGTTGTACTTCGTTGTTTCAGTGAACAGCTAAATTGAAATGAATCCCTTCTTTTTCATAAATTCATGAAAAAGAAGGGATTCGAAGACAAAAGGCCGGCTAACGGAATTTGTTTCGTTAGCCGGCTTAAATTTTTCTGTCTTGAGTTACCGAACACTGAAAGTCATGAATAGGTAGATGGAATCGTCTAGCGTCCCTTCAATGCATATGCTTTGGTCCTACGATGAGGTACAAACTGCGATTCGACAGGTTGCTAAGTCGATCAACGATTTGTATTCCTACAGCGATGCCGTGAATCTTGTTCCTGTGCTTACCGGGGCTATGCCATTTTGCTCGGATCTCGCGATGGAGTTAGAACGACTTTCTCCGGGTAAATGGTGCATTGCTCCGGTATTCGTAACAACATACCTGGATGACGGGTTGGTGAGAGAGCCGATGGTTGAATTTCCGAGCAAATTCAATGACTCGATTGATGCAGATTCACCGGTTGTGATTATCGATGACCTGTTGGACACAGGGACTACGATGGCTCACCTCGTAAATGAGTTCAAGCGGGGTGGTTTCGCCGAGGTTTCGGTTTGCGTACTGGTTGACAAACCTTCGGCTCGCAAAAATGATGTGTCACCCGATTTTTGCGCATTAGTTTCCGATTCGGAAGCATGGCTCGTGGGTTACGGGATGGATACACAGAAGCGCTATAGGGCTCTTGATGGCGTATACGTTCTTGAGCTACCACCCGAGTTTCCATACCAAAAGCAGCTCGATTTTCCTATCGATTGATCTGTCACTTATGAAGAACTTAGCGCTCAGGTTGGAGAAGTTCTAACTTCATCGTAGGCTGTTGGGGAGATGGCTAACACGTGAAGTGGCTCTCCGAGCCAATATGAAATCTGGTCTTGGTCAGTCGGATGGCAGTTTGTCAATCTGATAGGTTGCTGATTATTCGCGAGGTGTGCTCGTGTATGGGCGTTTCGATGCGTTATCTCTGAGGTGGGTTTCACCTCGTTCGCGTGCGAGCCGAATTTGGAGCTGACGTTCACGGAAACGGGCGCGCTCTTCGTTTGAGAGGATGTCGTCACACTTTGGACAACTCACTCCAAGCTCGAACATAGGCGATTTACGGTCTTCAGGGGAGACAGGATTCTGGCAGCCGTAGCACAGCATGTACTCTCCTTCGATAAGACCGTGCTTTAGCGAGACACGCTGGTCGAACACGAAACATTCGTCTTCCCAGAGGCTTTCTTCTTCAGGAATTTCTTCGAGGTATTTGAGAATGCCGCCTTTGAGGTGATAGACCTCGTCAAAACCGATGTCTTTCATGTAGACGGTTGCTTTTTCACAGCGGATCCCGCCTGTGCAATACATGGCGACGGCGGATGGTTTGTTTGGGCTTGATGCCAACAGATCCGCCCAGTCAGGGAACTCGTTGAATTCTTTTGTGATCGGATCGACAGCGCCTTTGAAACGACCGACTCCGAATTCGAAAGTGTTTCGCGTGTCGATGACCATTACATCGTCGCGGCTTATGAGTTCGTTCCAGTCGGACGCATTGACATAGGTACCGGCATTGTCATTCGAGTCGATGTAGGACTTGCCCATGGTCACGATCTCGTCTTTGACCTTGACCTTCATGCGGTTGAAGTTGGGATTGTCGGAGTACGAATACTTAACTTCCAGGTTTTCGAATCCGTCCCAGCCTCTTAGTTGATCAATGATGGTCTTGATGCCGTTGTCTGGACCCGAGATCGTACCGTTCACGCCTTCTTCGGCAAGAATCAATGTGCCACGAATGTTGTGCTCGCGGCACAACCCGAGAAGTGCAGGCTTTTTCTCGTCTGGTGCCTCTACCTTCGCAAAGTGATAAAGAGCGGCGATGGTGTAGGTCGTGTCGCTCGGGTTGGTCATACAACCATTTTACGGACTGAATGCCGTTTTGAGAGACCTTTCCCGTCAGTCGTTCAACTTGTTGGCGTTCAGGTAGTCCATGTTCATCTCGACGCCGAGGCCGGGATCATTCGGGTTGAGGTGAAGCGCGCCGTTTGCGTTGTCGAGTGGCGACATTATGAACTCGTTGTACTTCGTCAGATCGGCGTTAGCTGTTTCGAGTTTGTAGAAGTTGGGGACGGTAATCATCACGTCAGCACCGGCGAGTACGTTGATAGGGCCACTGGCATCGTGTGGCGAAATCGGGATGTAGTACGATTCTGCCTGGCTGAGAGTTTCCAGTTGGTTCTTAGACGGGGTCGGTAATGTGTATCCACATTGGTTGGTCGCCTACTTGAAGGGTTTCCAAATGGGTTAGCGTGCCATCGGGGTTGATTATGTAATTGGCGAGGTCGCCGTTATCGAGTCCTCCGACAATCACAAATGTGCCTCTAGGGTCGATTCCAAAGGCGCGTGGAGTGCCAAGGGATGCCTGCTGCCCAAGACTTTTTAGTTCGCCTGAATCGCCGTCTACTGAGAACATCGCGATGCTGTTATGTCCTCGGTTGCCGACAAAAAGGTATTTGCCGTCGGGCGACATATGAATCTGGGCGTTCGAGTTGCTCCCCGACCAATCATTGGGAAGAGTCGATAATGTTTGAAACGCTTCAATAGTTCCGGAGTTGGAGTCGAACCGGTAAGCGGTGACGCTCGAGTCCTGCTCGTTATCGAAATAGATAAAATTTCCGTTCGGGTGATAGACGTAGTGACGAGGTCCGTGACCTTCTGGGGGCTCGATGATTGGTGGATCGTTGGGCGTTAGCTTGCCTGTTTGGTCATCGAACTTGTACTGGTAAATCGAGTTCGAGTCGTCGACGTGTGGCAGGAATGTATATGAGTTTGACGAGTCGGTCTGGGCGCAGTGTGCGCGGTGCCGAGTTGCGATCCATTCCGTTGGTGCCGCGCCGACGGCACCTGATTCGTCGATGGGATGAACGGCGATGTGACCGGCAGCGTAGTAAGCGGACAGCAGGTGTCGTCCGGTGTTGTCGACCGAGACGTAGCAAGGATCAGATTCGAGATCGACTGTGCCCGATCGGGTCAATAATCCGGTTGATTCGTCAATGTCGTAGCTTGCAATTTTTAAGTCATCTCGAAGTCCGACGTAGGCTCGAGTTTTGTCAGGCGATACAGCGAAAGGCGCCGGGCCACCGGGCGCATAAATATCTTCCTGGTGGGTGAGGTCACCGGTTTCTGAGTTGAGGTTGTAGATGGCGATATTGTCGTCGCCCTGGAGTGTTATGTATACGCGTTGCATTTTGGAGGGTTTGTTGTGTTTTGTGGTTGGCGAATTGTAGCGAAGTGCTACTAGGAGTGCGGCTCGTCAGCGACTGGTACCTAAGGATTCGACCCCTATGGCGTTTTCGCGTTTCCACGCGTCTGGGACTGGTCCAGCGTATGGTGGGCGCTCGAACCGAGGTGGCGACTCTACGAGCCGAGGGTCTTGTTGTTCGACGAGGATCGCCAGCAGGCGATCATGAAGCTCTTTCCTCGTTGCCTCGTACTCGGGCTCGGCGGCGACGTTGGTCATGTAGTGCGGGTCTTTGTTCAGGTCGTAAAGCTCTTCTTGAGGTCGTTTTCCGAATCCAAGCTCGAACAATGGTGCAACGTCAGGTTTTGCTCGGTTGTAGATCATCCAGGATCGTGTTGGTCCTTTGTCGAGATCTGGGTAAACGACCGTGTAGCTGTTGAGTAACTCTTCGGCTGGAGGTGGCTCGGTATTCGGATCGTCGAGTCCCATAGGGGCGCCAGCGGGCCAGCGGTCGGGTTCGAAATTGTGTATGTAAAGGAAATCTTTGGTTCTGATGGCACGAGTTGGGTAGGGGAGACCGTCATTGGGACCAGGGTTGTCGATGAGATTGTGACGTTCTCTTCCCGTGACGACGAAGTCACGTTCTGGTTCGACCTGACCTGATGCATCGGATTTCAGCAGCGGCATGAGGCTCTTGGCAGTCATACCTTGCGGAAGTTTTACCCCCGCAGCTTCAAGGAAGGTTGGAGCGATGTCCATGAGATTTACGAAATCGTCAACGGTGCGTCCTGCCGAAATCGCCACGGGCCAGCGAACCGCCATCGAAACTTCTGTGCCGAGTTTGTAGAGGTTGCACTTGGCGCGTGGGAATCCCGGGATGCCGTGGTCGCCACTTACGGCAATTATCGTGTTGTCGAGCTCACCAATTTCTTCTAGTTTGGCGAGGATCACTCCGAGCCCGGCATCAACTGCCTGGCATTCACCGAGATAGTCGGCAAAGTCTTCCCTGATTTCGTGGACATCGGGAAGGAAGTCGGGCATTCGCCCCTTGAGATCATCGGGTTCTATATTCCAGAGTTTTTTACCGGATCCCTGTTGCCATACACGGTGAGTGTTGGTCGGACCCCACCAGTAACAGAACGGCTGGTCATCATCGCGGGCGTCGAGGAACGATTCGAAGTTGGCAAGAGTTTCGTCATATATTTCTTGCTTTGCGTCTTCGATTTCAAGACCTGAATCTTCGAGTCGTTCTGTCACTTCGAGAGAGAAGTTGTTGTAACGGTGCCCGGCAGATTCGTAAGCAGTTCGGGCTCCGCCGTATGGTGCGTTGGTTGTGAGGCCGGGCGACCAAACTTTGTAGGTGTAGCCAATGTGGTAACCGGCGTCTTCAAGAATGAGAGGGTAGGTTGGGATTGTTTCGTCCCAGCGTGCGCCCTGGAGGATTGCTCCAAGACCTGTTTGCCAGAAGTAACGTCCGGTAAGGATTGAACTGCGGCACGGGGTGCAACTCGGAGCGGGAACGTTTGCGTTAAGGAACAGCGTACCTTCGTTGGCTATGCGGTCGAAATTGGGAGTTTCGATCAGTTCGTGAATCGTTGATTCGCCCGGATGGTCGCGGTAGGCGGAGGCGTATCGACCCCAGTCGTCGGCGAAGGCAAAAACGATGTTCGGTCGCAAGTTGATCTCCGTAAGTGGCGCTGCTTGTTCTGACGGGCTCAGACTTTAACAGTAATACGATGGCGTTAGGTTTTTAGTCCACGCAATTCTGGGCTAAATTTCATATTCCTTGAGCAGGTTTTTGGCGATGATAAGGCGCTGGATTTCGTTAGTACCTTCGCCAATGATCATCAACGGAGCATCACGGTAATAGCGCTCGACAGGAGAGTCTTTCATGTATCCAGCGCCACCGTGAATTCTCATGGCATCGAGGGTCACTTCAGAGCAGATTTCACTGGCATAGAGCTTCGCCATGCCTGCTTCCTGATCGACTCGCTCCCCGTTGTCTTTACGTTCGGCGGCATCGCGAGTCATCAGGCGGGCCGCATGGATTTTCGTTGCCATGTCGGCGAGCATGTTCTGAATCGACTGACGAGTAGCAATCGGGTGACCAAACGTCTCGCGCTGTTGGGCGTATCTGATTGCTGCTTCGAAGGCGGCCTGGGCAACTCCGACGGCTCGGGCGGCGACGTTTATTCGTCCAGTCTCGAGTGAGTCCATCACCTGATAAAAGCCGTTACCTTCTTGTTTTCCGAGAACTTCGTCGGCGGAGATTCGATAGTCCTGAAAGACGAGTTCTGAAGTATCGACCGCACGGTAACCAAGCTTGTTGAAGTCTTTACCGGCGGTGAATCCATGACCTTTTTCGGCGATGAATCCGGTTATGCCTTTGTGTGGCGGCTCGGTATTCATATCGGTCTTGGCAAGGAGAAGGAAAACGTCTCCGTTGCGACCGTTAGTAATGAACTGTTTTGTGCCGTTGACTACGTACTGTTCGCCATCTTTATCGGCGCGGGTTTGCATGCTAGCAACGTCGGTTCCGCCCCCTGGTTCGGTGAGCGCGAGACCACCTCGTTTTTTGCCGGTGGCAAGGTCGGGTAGCCAGCGTTCTTTCTGGTCTTCGGTTCCGTACTGCGTGATGCCCCAGGTGAGCATCGAATGAGAGCCAATCGGACCGGTTAATGACATCCAGCCTTTTGCGATTTCTTCGAAGACCATCGATAACGTTGTAACGTCGACACCGAGTCCACCGTACTGCTCAGGAACAGTCATCCCGAACAGACCTAGCTCCGCCATTTGGTTGACCAGTTCGGTCGGATAGGTATCGTTCTCGTCGTGTTCAGCCGCTTGAGGTAGGACTTCTTGTTTCACGAAGTCGCGCACTGCCGATAACAGTTGCGACCGAATTTCAAGATTTTGCTTGCTGATTGGCATTTGCGTGGCTGGTTGTTCCGGGTGGGCATCCGTTGCCCAAGCTTGATCGCGGGAATGTTACCCGAAGGGGAGGGGTGGATGTGATGATTGTTTGATTTCTATTTCATGACACGCACGTGAGGGATATAGAGGGTGTTACTCAACTGCACCGCTGACAGCTTTCTCGTGTTTATTTGGTTTCTAGCGTGCTCGGCTTGATCATCGCAGGGAACAATACAAATGCGATAACCATGCACCCAAGCCCTGTGCCTGCGGTAATGAGTACTGCTGTCGCCGGGTCGAATAAATTGGCAAGTGCGCCAATAGCGAGTTGCCCGAACGGTCCGAGTCCAATGAATACCGCAACCGATCCTAGGACCCGCCCGCGCATTTCGGGGGATGAAGCGTAAATCATGATGGCACTTTGCATGGTGGCGAATCCAGACATGCCGACTCCACCTAAAAACAGAATCACGAGAGTGATCCAGTAAGTTGTCGACTGTGAAAACAAGATGACGGCGATTACAAACAGGGTCGACCCCAACATGTAGACGCGGGTGTAGTGTCGAGGTTTCGCGAAGATTGCTATTAGTGCTGCGCCAATTAACGCGCCGGTTCCTTCAACTGACTGTAATACCCCTACGAGGATGTCGCTGACGTTAAGTACCTGCTTTGCCACGACCGGTTGCTGGCTAATGTACGAGAATCCGAATACGTTGAGGATTAGTGTTACTCCCAGTGTGCCGACTATTACCTGACTTTTTCGGATGTATCTAATTCCTTCGATTATCTGGATTTTTGGACTTTCGATACCCCCTTCGTGCTCGAGTCTTCGATATTTAAGAGATGTAGCAACCAAAATGCCAATGCCATACAGGATGAACCCGAGGATGAATCCACCTTGTGGTCCGATGGTTGCGAGGAAGATCCCGCCGATAAATGGTCCTGGAATACGAAACAATGAGTTTGTTGTTTGTTCGAGGGAAACGGCTCGTCCGGCAGAAGAGCGGTGAACAACTTCGCCAATCAAAGTTCGTCTGACAGGGAATTCACTTGCCATCACGGCACCGATCATGAAGCTACCTAGTGCGAGGTGCCAGAACTGTAATAGGTCGCCAATTATCAGTAATGCAAGCGCAGCTGATGTTACTGCCTGAACGGCGAGTCCTGTCATCAAGAGGTACTTGCGGTTGAGTCGTTCTGCGAGTACCCCGATTCCGAACCCGAACAGCATGGGAAGAAATCTGAGGAAGAACGTGACTGATACGAGGAACGGTGAGTCAGTAAGTTCGAGAGCGAGCAGCGCAACCACCAGCATTTCTAGCCACATCATCATACCGGTCACCCAACCGACTGCCCAGAGTCTGATGAATTGGCCGTTTCGGAGAAGCGACTGATTGGAGTTTGCGGAGATCACGGCGAGAAGAACCAGGGGTTGTCTGGAAGTGCCAGAAGTGCGACCAGCTTAGTCGACCTCGGTCCAAAACGGAGCGCGGTTTTTCACTTTGGCGAGGATTGATTCTTCCCAGGGTGGTAGTGGATGACCTTCGGGTTGTAGTGGTCCAGTTTTCCACCCTATGCGATTGTGAACACGCGGGTCTGAGTAGTAGGCAAGGTAAACGAGTTCGAGTAAGAGAGCAAAAGGGATCGGTTCAACTGATTCGAATCCGGAAATTGCCTTGTTAAGGTTTTCTACCGTGACCGTATCCTCGCCGAGTCGCGACTGTATTGATTCGATAGCGCTAAAGAGGATGTCCGAGAACTTGTGGTGCTCAGTCGACATTCTCTCGAGTTCGTTCTCAATGCCAAGTCCACCCGCACCGGGTAGGTCGGCGACCGGAGGGATGATTCGGTCTAACACCGATTTTTGCAATGCTGAGTTTGGGTGAAGTGAAGTCACGACTTAAGATCCATTCGATCATGACGGATGTAATCGGCTGTTCGAAGCGCCAGTGCCTGGATTGTTGGAGTTGGATTCACTCCTGCTCCGGTGACGAAAACTGAGCCATCGACTATGAACAGGTTGTCAGCGTCGTGTGCCTGGCCGAACTTGTTGACCACAGAACGTTCCGGGTCATCGCCCATCCGCGCCGTGCCCATCAAGTGCCATCCGGTGTTTGTACTCAATGCGTTACGCGTGATGTTTGTCGCACCTGCTGTTTCGAGCACTTTCGCTGCTTGATCGACGGCATGGGCGAGGAGTTTTTTCGAGTTTTCGCCAACTCTGTATATGATCTTTGGTGAGGGAATTCCGTAGCGATCAGTCAAATGTGGATCGAGTTCGACCCGGTTAACTTCTTCCGGGAGGTCGTCACCGATGGCTCCTAATCCGATGTTTTTTCCGAATCGTCGATTAAATTCGGCATGGTGGTTGTCGCCCCATGGGACGTCGCCTATCGCCGTTGGTGCAGGTCCCTGACCACGACCTATTTGGAAGGTGTATCCGCGTTTAAAATCTCGACTCGGATCTGTTTCATAAAACTCCTGCGACATGATGATCAGGGCGAGCGGACCGTGATATGTCGGCGTGGGTAGGTCGTTCAGAAGACCGTTTGCACCAGCGTACACATGGAACATGAGATTCTTACCCACCATGCAAGAGGAGTTAGCAAGTCCATTTGGATGGCTGGTGGATTTCGAATGAAGTAGCATCCGCGGTGTGCCTATCCCGTTCGCTGCGATTACCACTCCGTTGGAGGGTTGAAATTCGGGTTCGCCTTGCTCGTTGTAGTAGTTGACTCCCGTAACTTTGCCCGACGAGTTGGTAGCAATTTCGTAAACGGTTGAATTGGTACGAATCTCGCCCCCGAGTTTTACGGCATCAGGAATGTAGGTGATGTCCGTTGATGCTCGCGCACCTCGTTCACAATTGAGTCCGACAGCTCCGCAAAAATTACATGCCTTTCGACCCTTGTAGTCTATCGAGTTGATGTGAGAGTCGGATGGCCACCAGTGCCAGCCAAGATTGTCAAAAGCGCGAGCCATTCTTTCTCCATCGTGACCGAGCGGAACAGGAGGCATTTGACGAGGTGATCTGGGTGGGTTTGCGGGATCGCCATTGATTCCCGAACAACCCATCATTTCGTCGTTCAGGTCATAATAGGGCTCGAGGTCGAAATAAGAGATTGGCCAGTCGTCCGCAACACCATCTAGAGTCTTTACACGGAAATCGGACGGATGGAAGCGAGGTACGTGGGCCGTCCAGTGGATCGTTGATCCTCCAACAGCGTTGTACATCACAACTTTGATTTGCGATTCGTCATCGTTGACCGGGTAGTCCTGCGGTAGTTTTCTAACGTTAGGCGAATAGTCCCACTTGGTGCGCTGCAAGTACTGCCAGTCGGGACTGTTTGTCGCATACGTTTTCGGGTCTACCCACGGACCCTGTTCGATGCATACGACTTTGAAATCGTCTTCGGCAAGGCTCCAAGTCACGGCGGCACCGGATGCCCCCGAACCGACCACGACTATGTCAACTGGTTCCCTGACGGTGATGCTTGCCAAGTTTTCGTTTGCTCCGATTCGGTGTGACTTTGACTATGACGAAGATTGCCCCCCCCCCCGCTTCCTAGAAGATAGTGGGGTAAGGGCTTAGCGCCAGAGGGCTTTTACGGCGTCAGTGCAGACATCGATTGTTTCTTCAGCGGCGCCAGCTGCCATTGGCGTGGTCGTGACTTCGTATCCGCCTTCTTCAAAGTTGTCAGCCATTGGCATGTAGCCCATGTACCCGTTGGTGTACCCCGAAAAGAGTGTTTGGGAAGCGGGAGAGTTTGCTTTGACCTCGATTCCGATCTCACAGAACGCCTCAACAGGTATGGCAATAAGAGCAGCCGGACCGATTCGCATCGCCTGGACCGGCATCGCCATCGGTCCATCAGCCGTCCGAGTAGCGTTACTGAGAACAAATCCGGCGCGTTTAGCATTTGAAACCGCCAGCTTGATCTCGACTTCATTGCCGGTTTC
>DBTA01000032.1 GCA_002306815.1 Dehalococcoidia bacterium UBA1328
CCTTTGACGTTCTCAAACAGAAGCGCCGGAAGCTTTTCCTTCACCGCTCGGGTGGCAATTTCGGTAACTTCTAGTTCCGGGTCAACCTCTTCGGTTACACGATGAAGTTCCCCCTCTTTTTCAAGCAGTTGAAGGAATGATTGCAGATCAGTGAACGCCAATTACGAAATTCCTTCCTGGGCATCAGTTGTTCGTGATTTAGGGCCTAGCCATGGCTTCATGAATTTCGAGTCGATTCCTAGGGTCGCGAGGATTCGGCCTGCGACCATGTCGATTAGATCGTCGATGCTGTTTGGGTTGTGGTAGAAGCCCGGTGAAGCAGGAAGTATGATTCCGCCTGCTTCCGTGACGGCAGTCATATTTCTAAGGTGAATCAGACTCACCGGCATTTCCCGAGGAACGAGCACCAACCGACGTCGTTCTTTCATACAAACATCGGCCGCCCGTTCAAGTAGACCGTTAGAAACGCCGTGGGCAATGCGACCCAGAGTTCCCCCTGAGCAAGGAACGACAGCCATGCCGTCGACATAGAACGACCCTGAGGCAATAGGCGCAGCGACGTCCTTGTGGTGATAGAGATCGAGATTTCCTGGAGCTTCGACCGCCTGCGCCCATTTGAGAACGGCTGGTGTATCGGCTTCAGTGTTACCAGTTAGAACGAGACCTTCTTCTACTTCAAGAACCTTTCGACCGGCATCAGTAATCACGCCCTTAACGTCGTGACCTTGCACCAGCATCTGCTCGAGCACACGGCGGGCATACGGAGCACCGCTGGCGCCGGCCATTCCGATAACGTAAATACCCATCAAATCACCTCGCCAATTACTACAAATGACCCAAACACAACAGCGATGACGCCGTTCATCGTGAAAAAGGCCATGTTTAGCTTTGATAAATCATCAGAGGAAACCAGTGACTGCTCATACGCAAGCAAAACCGCTACCGCAGCGACTCCGGCAAAGTAGAAAACCCCAAGCGACAGCGCAGACCCAGCTGCTGCGAGAAGAATTACGGCGCCAATATGGAGGATCCTGGATATTACAAGCGAAGCTGGAATCCCAAACTTTGCTGGGATCGAGTGCAGTCCTTGCGCTCTGTCGACTTCGTAGTCAGCGGTGGCATACAGCACGTCAAATCCGGCAACCCACAACATCGAGCCGATTCCGATCATGACGAATCCCAGGGGCATCGTGCCAGTGAGAGCGAGAGAAACTGCGGGTGGAACTATCAGGTAAACGGCTCCCATGCCGAAGTGAGCCAGCCAGGTGAATCGCTTCAAGTAGGGATAACCAATCATCACTGCCAGAGGGATTGGAGCGAGCGCCCATGTGATCGGATCCAGCTGAGACGTAGCAAGGATGAACACGAGACCCGCAACTAGCATGTACCCGGTCATTCCCCGCCAGCTGATGGTTCCGGCTGGTATCGCTCTCGCAGCTGTTCGAGGATTTCGAGAGTCGATTTCGGCATCAATGAGACGATTTGCTGCCATCCCAAACGTCCGCATCCCGACCATCGCGACTATTACCCAGAAAAATCCAACCCAATCTGGCGTTCCGTTGGCTGAAATGAATGCTGCAAGCACCGCGAACGGGAGTGCAAACACCGAGTGTTCAAACTTGATCGCTTCAAGGAACACCATGAGGCGTTGCAGTGGAGTTGCTGGGTTGTCAGAAGCTGTATTCGTCACTACGAATCAATCTCGCCTTCCGAAAGAGTTGAAGCAGACATTAGTGAAGAAACAAGCAGTTTTTTCAGTTCTTGCGCGGAATCGCGTGGACTCGGGCCATCGGAAAACAGCCAGTGAACGACAACTTCATTTAGTGCCCCGAGCCAAACTCGGGAAGCAAGTTCGACATCTACTTCACCGATTTGACAGGCAGATTTAGCTTCATTGAGCTTCTCAACGATAACGCGGGCAAAGCGATTAAACACCTCAGCGCGTTTTGCTTCAAATGCGCTGCCCATGCTGTAACCCTGAGTCACCAGTAATCTTGCCAATCTCTTCTGCGTAGACAACGCTTTGAGGACCGATTCCAATGCTGCCTCAGCTGCCTTCAGCGGGTTATCCGTATCAGACGCCGCTTTTTCGGCTCGTCGAACCAATTTGTTAGCCAAGCGATCCATAACGGCAAAGAAAAGATCTTCTTTGCTCGGGAAATGGAAGTACAACCCACCCTTTGACATGGAGGTACGCTTGCCGATTTCATCAACTAATGCATCGTGATACCCGTTGTCGGCAAACACAGCTTCTGCTGCCTCGAGAATTCTCTCGCGGGTTTCATTGCGCTGTTGAGTAGACGTAGTAGACAAGTTTGGGCGGCATAGAGCGGGTTAACGCAACCGACCGACCAGTCGGTATGCGCTCGACAATGATATCGACGAACTATCTGACGAGCAATCGGTTAACATGCACCTACCATTTCCAGAATTACAGATGTTGAACGGGTTCTGGGCGACAACTAATCTTCAGGTGAGAAAATGACCAGCGATCTTGCGAACATACCACCTGACTTCAAAGTTTTAGTCTCGGACATTCACGGACCCGAAGGGCCGGCGATCGACTCTGAAGGTCGGTTACATGTCGTAAGCGCCGACGACGGAGCGGTGCTTCGTGTTGATGACTCCGGTGCTACGACCGAGGTTGCATCCACTGGTGGGCGACCTAACGGCTTGGTTTTTAACCCCGATGGGGAGATGTTCGTCGCAGATGCCGAATTGAAAGCAATTTTGCGCGTCGATTCGAATGGCAGAACCGAGGTGTTCACCGATTCATTTCAGGGGACTGCGCTTGGTGGACCGAACGATCTTTGTTACCTGCCGAATGGCGATCTCCTTTTTACAGATCCGATACGTCGCCCACTTCCCGATCCAGCAATAAGTCCAGTGTATCGCGTTACTCCAGATGGCCAATCCAGTGCCTTCGCAAATGAACTTGCCTATCCTAACGGGATCTCGTTGTCCCCGGAGCGAGATCGGGTGTACGTATCGGAAACTCGAGCGCAGCGGCTCGTGGCTTTCACTATTGGTGATTCAGGACAGTTGCTCGATCAACAACTGGTTAGGCGTTTTCGCGAGCCAGGAGGCCCCGATGGAATGGCTGTTGATGTCGAGGGCAACATTCTCCAGACGTTGCCTGGAATTCGCGCAATCGCTTACCTAAATCCGACTGGTGAAATGCTCGATTTGTACCACGTACCCGATTGGGCCCCTGAGAATCTCGCGTTCGGTGGAAGAGATATGAAAACCGTGTACGTGTGCGGTTCAGCCCAGAATTCGATCTACCAGTTCCGACATCCCGTCGCCGGTTTGAAGCTCATTTAGCTGAAATTACTTCCGGCGTTTGAACTCGCGTTCAAGGTCATTCACGGTTATCTGAACGATGGTTGGACGACCGTGCGGGCAGGTATTCGGATGTTCAGCCTTTTCGAGCTGTCTAATCAAGTCCTTGCATTCTTCCGTCGAAAGGACTTGCCCTGCCCTGACTGATGAGTGGCAGGCAATCGTGGCTAGCATGTGCTCACGCCAGCTTTCACCGCTTCCTCCCTCGCTTAGCTCATCCAGCACTCCCACAAAGACTCTTCCGGCGCCATCGCCGCTGGCATGAGTGGAGAGTGACGCGGGAACACTTCTAATGATCAAACTGTTTGCGCCGAACTCCTCTACTCCCCATCCAACCCTGTTGAGTTCATCCAGATGTTCGTGAACCACACTCATCGCGCCGGGAGCGAGATCGACGGTAACCGGCTCCAGTAACGGCTGAGATTCTGAAGCATTATCGTTGAATTTTTGTTTCACTTTTTCGAACATAATTCGTTCATGGACAGCATGCTGGTCGACAAGGTAAATACCGTCGGGACCTTCAGCTACTATGTACGTTTCACGCGCCTGACCAACAACTCTCAGAACCGGGAGGGTCTCTTTTGGAGTTTGCGACGTTTGAGATATTTGCAAGTCAGATGTTGACGGATCAGAGAATCTGGTCTGTTCAACAAGCGTGGATGGCTCGGCCCATTGGTTGAAATTTTCGTTCCCTCTCTGATTCGGTGACACTCCGGATCCTAGTGAGCGAAAATCTTCAGAAGTTGAGGTCCTACCGGGGGTACGTAGCAGACCAATCGAACCGGCGGCTCTCCCAGCGCCCAATTCATGCACAGGTGCCGAAGCGGACAGGACGCCACGAACAGCTCGCTGAACTACCGAGTAGACCAGGTCTTCGCGCAGAAAGCGCACTTCTGCTTTCGCTGGATGCACGTTCGCATCAACGTCATCAAGCGGAGTTTTGATCCTCGCCACCGCGATCGGGAAGCGCCTCTCTGGCATAAATCCGTAATATGCCTGCTCGATGGCGTAGGATAATCGTCTTGACTGGATCCAACGACCGTTCACTGAAATCGTGATGTAATTTCGATTTGATCGATTCAAACTTGGCGAACTCACTAGTCCATCGACTGAAAATGGCGCCAATTGATCTTCGTCGATTTCTATCATTTGTTCAACAACTTTCGCCCCGTATACACCGGATACAGCGTCGATCAACTTGCCAGAACCGATCGTGCGTAGTCGCTCTCGTCCGTCGGCCGTAAGGCTGAACGCGACACCTGGGTCGAGAAGTGCTAGAGAAGACAGCATCGACTGGATGCGCGAAAGCTCCCTTCCTGCAGATCCCAGAAATTTGAGACGAGCGGGGACATTTTGGAACAATCCGGCGACTTCAATTCGGGTGCCTTGCGGTGCTCCTGCGGGTTCGACTTTCCCTAGCTTCCCAAAATCAATTAAGTACCTAGCGCCAGCATTAGATTCTGCGTGCCTGGAGACTGCCTCAACTCTAGCCACGGACGAGATTGAAGGTAGTGCTTCGCCTCTGAACCCAAGCGTTCCGATCGCAATAAGGTCGGAGGATTCGTCAATCTTGGATGTGGCGAATCGCTCGAAAGCGGTTGATAGTTCGCCTGCTGGTATCCCCTGCCCGTTATCGACGACACTGATTGATCGGGCTCCCCCACCCATCACGGTTACATCGATCCGAGTCGATCCTGCGTCTAGAGAGTTTTCAACGAGTTCTTTTACAACCGAAGCTGGACGTTCAATCACCTCACCCGCGGCAATTCGGGAAGCAAGATCGTCACTTAGTACTTGGATCGGCATTGAGTCAGTAGTCGCCTGAAATGAGTGTTTGCAGGTTGCCCTGGATACAAATAATTCTCGTGAATGAAGTCTACTTGCCGCCCATTAAGTTCCCAAACTCATTTGGGCAGAAACCAGGAATGTATGTGACTTCTCGCTACAACTTTCTTACGAGGTCGGTCAGCGCGGTGTAGCCGATTGCAGAAACAAGTAGCGCAGCTCCAGCAAGACCAAACGCGATTCTTACATCGAATGATGAAGCGATGAACCCTAGAGGCAGTGCACCTAGCGGAATCAGTCCGAAATTCATCATGTAAACGCCCATAACTCGCCCGCGATGCTCTTCGTCGGTTTGTTCCATGATCAACGATGAGTTCAGGGCTCTTCTACCAGAATCACCGAGTCCGATGAATACCATGATTACAACGGCGACAGCGTAAGACGTCGTCGCTGCAGCCAACATAATTGTGACTCCTGAGAGCATGCTGGTTATCAGAAGCACCCAGCCACGGTGATTATTCTTGGAAAGACTCGCTATAACCAGTGAGCCAATGAGCGCTCCCACGCCAACCATGCTCAAAAGAAGTCCAAGAGCTTCGACTTCTTTTTTGAACACTTCTTCGATCTGAACTGGAAGCAGGGTCCTGAACGGCATCGCAAGAAGCGCGGTGCTGAGGGCCACCAGCAACAGCACAAGAACCGTTCGATTGTGGAGTGTGTAGACCAAACCTTCCTTGATGTCGCCCCATATACGGCGTTTTGCGTGAGCTACCGGAGCTATACCTGGAACTAACCCTGTGAGGAGCAGGGCAACCGCCGTCAAAACTGCCATGACGTAGTAAGTAACCGCAGGCCCAGCGAATCCATAAATAAGTCCGCCAATCGCCGGTGCAGCTACTGTCATTAGTGACATACCAGAGGAGTTCAGTGCAACTGCGTTTGTGATCTGATCTTCGTTCACCAGTTGTCCGATGATCGTCTGACGCGCTGGCATAAGAAACGCCCAAATAGTTCCCTGGGCGACAGATGCCGCCACAAGGTGGTAGATCGTGATGGTGCCAGTCGAGATAGAAATCCCAACGGTAAGGATTATAGTGAGCATTCCGACCTGTCCAAATTGGATGATCTTCTTGCGGGATATGCGATCAGCGACTGCGCCACCGTAAAGCGATAATAGCAGGATTGGTGGAGCAAACCCGGCGCCAACGACTACGACGGCGATTGGAGATTTAGTCAACTCCCATGCGAGGTATCCCCGGGCAAGCATTTGGATATTGACCGCCGCCATTAGCAACAACATTCCGAACCAGAGCGCACGAAAGCCGGGAATACCAAGCGAAGCGAATGTTCTTGACAGCATCCGACTACTTCCCGGCCCCGAAGCACAATCTGTGATCATATTTTGGGATTATTCGGGGGGCCGTTACTGACAAGTGATACCGACTATCTTTGTTGGCATGCATTCAATTCGAGGGGGAGATTCGCTCAGAATTTGAGCTATTCAATTTTGCGCAATCGTGCCATGAATAGCACAGAATAAACGGCAAACGCGAGCAGCGCGGCGGCGTATAGAGCCACTGCCAACCGTCCACCGAGTTCATCCATGGCGAATGCCATTGGTGCCGTTCCCAATGGCATCAAACCGAACGTCATCATGAGCACGCTCATCACCCTGGCGCGGAACTTATCATCGGCGTTTTCCATCATTAGACTCTGTCCCAGTGCCCAGCGCGCCTGTTCACCGAGCCCCAGCCCAACCATTCCGAACATTCCAGCGGCGAAGTATGGAACTCCAACGATCAAAGCAAGTGACCCACCGGCAATAAATGCTCCTCCAAGAAGGATCCAACCCCGATGATGACCCTGTCGCAGGTTAGCGATGGAAACTGAGCCGATGAGACCACCTAGTCCAAGTGCGCTGAGGAGTAGTCCAACCTCGGATCCGTCTGACTCGTAAATATCTTTGGCGTAAACCTGAACGAGCATCCTGAACGGCATTGATAGCAAAGCCACGATTACGCTGTAGATCATCAGGTTCAGAACGATTTTGTTTCGTCCGATGTACTTGAACCCGGCGATGATGTTGTCGACCACAGCGGATTGTTTGTCAGTTTCCGGCGGGTACATCCGTGGAACCAGCGAGGTGAAGATCACTGAACCGAGCATGATTCCAGAAACGATCCAGTAGACGGTAACTGCTCCTACCTCATCGTAAAGAAGCCCGCCAATTGCCGGTGCCCCGAGAGTCATGATGCTCATTGCCATAGCGTTCAATGCAAACGCATTCGGAAGTTGAGATTTTGAGACTAGTGACGGGATTGCTGCCTGTCTTGCTGGCATTTGGAACGCAAACATCGCCCCTTGAGCCATTGACACTGCAAACAGATGTCCCCAGTTGATTAGATCGGTCATCATCAGCACAGCAACGATTGCAGCGCATAGACCGTTCGATGCCTGTGACAACTGGATTATCAGTCGTCGCTCCATACGATCACCGAGTACACCGCCGTATAGCGATACTAGAAGCAAGCTTGGTGCAAAACCTAGCGCAACCATGCTCGTGATTATTCGATCGCCTGTGAGGTCGTAGACAAAAATTCCTCGCACGACCATTTGCATCTGGAATCCGCCCATAGCGAAGACCATTCCGAGCCAGAGGAGTCGATAGTTTCGGTTTTCGAGCGATTCGAAGGTGTGTGAGAACGAGCGGAACAGAACACCGACCAGAGGCAACCGCGCCAAATATCGAGGTGATTCGTCTACCCCAGTACTACGTCGATAGGTTGAGTCCTGTACAGCCATCTAAGGGAGAGGGTACTCCTGAATTTAAACGGTTGTGTACGCATTCGTTTGACAAATCGCTTCATACATGTCCATATCTCCCGTACTCTTTCTGGAAACTGTAAGTGCGTTTACATTCGAATCGCAAACCACGAAGCACCGGTAAGAGACACAACACTCGAAATAGATGAACCAACTGAACCTCGCAGAACCCACAATTGACGACATTTTGAATGCACGTGAAGCGATAAAAAAATACGTGCTTCATACCCCGGTCAGACACTACCCGATCTTGTCTCAACTTCTTGACGCGGATGTTTGGGTCAAGCACGAAAACTTTCAGTTGCTCGGTGCGTTCAAAGTACGCGGTGGAGTCAATCTCGTTTCCCAAATGTCGCAAGAAGAACTAGAGAGCGGCTTCGTGACCGCTTCTTCAGGAAATCACGGCCAGTCGATTGCGTACGCGGCCCGAACGTTTGGCGCAGCCTGCACAGTGGTTCTTCCCGAAGGTGCGAATCCAGCTAAAGCAAACTCGATCGCTTCATTGGGTGCCAGCGTAATATTCCACGGCGATGTGTTCGAACGTTCCAAGGAGCGCGCCGAAGAAATCGCGAAAAACGACGGGATGAGATTCGTCCACCCTGCCAATGAACCTGCCCTAATAGAAGGTGTCGGAACTTACTCGGTGGAGATACACAAAGATCTGAAGGACATCGACGTCCTGATGGTCCCTGTCGGGGCAGGGTCAGGCGCTGTGGGTTCATGCATCGCAACAGATACTTTATCACCTTCAACACGAGTGATTGGCGTTCAGTCGGCGACTGCTCCCGCCGCGTATCACGCCTGGAATTCAGGGACGATCAAAACGTACCCTATGTCGACTGTTGCGGAGGGTTTGGCGACGGAATCGGCATACGAGTTCACGATCGGGATCCTGAGAAAAAGGTTGACGCAGTTTGAATTGGTCGCTGACTCAGAAATCGAGAACGCAATGAAACTCTATGTACAGGCGACACGAACGCTGGTCGAACACGCCGGAGCGGCTTCGCTCGCGGCAGCGCTGAATATCAAAGATCAGTTGCGTGGAAAACGGATTGTTCTGGTTGCCAGTGGTGGGAACGTAACGGTCGACCAGCTGAAATCTGTTCTCGTCTGATCCTTTATTCCAGAGTCATCTCAGCGATTTCTTGTTCGATGATGTGAACTCTAGTGTAGTCCTCACGGTACATAGCATACGCACGATCCAGATAAAGCTGTGTGCGCTTTGCCGATTCCGGCAGACCGTCAGTAGCAGCGGAGACGAGTAGGTCGATTTGGCGGTTTTCGGGCATGTGCTTCCCGATTGACCGTATTTTTGCCTCGGTCTCACGCGCACCAACAACGTCACCACCGCTACTTTCGTACTGGAGTCGTCCCATCAGAGTCGTCAGCTCAGTTAGCAAATCAGGCTCCGCCATCATGCCGTAGATGACATCATTCACGTCCTCGGCAGGCTCTGGCTCTCCAGCAATGGCCCCTGAAGCTGGATCTCCTGCACTTACAGCGCCGGCGCTCTCGCTCATAGCTTCGCATTGAGCAGCGTATTCTGTGGAGATCCCGGCAACTACTTCCATGAGCGAAGTTACATCAGCAAAATTTACCGTTCCGCCGAATAGAAGATCATCGCCACGTCGTGTGGCGGTCTCGCGCAGCCATTCCTCTGACGATACAGGTTCGGGAGCAGGTGGAAACGCAAACGATGACATATCACCAGAACCCATTTGCTCCACCTGTCCTGCCAGGAACGGAGGCACGTATTTACTAATGTCGACCGTCACGGGCAGCGTTACTATATAAGAAGCACCAACCTGACCTGGCTTTGAGCCATTTTGAAAATAGATCAATGCGTGACCTTTTGGATTGGTAGGGTTTCCTATTTCATAGTCGAGAGTCATCTGGTTTGTCGGAATCTTCGTTCTCTAAAAGTAAATCCAATGTATCGAGCCAACGTATCGAGATTGGAACGGGAAGCAATTAATATTGTACTGTCGGCTACTTCTAGAAACATCGATCCTATGACTCAGGATCGATGTTTCCAGTGAAGATTTACCGAGTGTATGGAGCGTAAAAAACGAGTATTTACAGCCTGGTTGCTAAGCCACTCATTTTCAAATTGCCGCCAGAGGCTGCTCATACTGCAGCTGAATCAGCGCTCGGAGTACCAGGCTTCTGGAACCTGCTTCGAGTCGGAAACGGCGGGGGTAATCCGCTTCTAAAAACCAACCTTGCCGGAATCGATCTGCCAACACCTCTCGGAATGGCAGCGGGTTTCGACAAGGACTGCAAAGTCCTTGGATCGGTTCTGAACCTTGGATTCGGTTTTACGACCGGTGGGACGGTGACCCTCGGACCAAGACCCGGTAATCAGAAGCCTCGCATGGTCAGACTGCCCGAACGGAAGGCTGTGATGAATTCGCTGGGGTTCCCGGGTCAGGGACTGGGACCGGCAGTAGAGCGATTATCAAGGGCGTCAAAGCATAAAGATCGTGTTCTGATAAGCATCTCAGGAACGATTGAGGATGAAATTATTGAATGCCTGCGTCGGGCTCAGCCTTTGGTAGCGGGGATAGAACTGAACATCAGTAGTCCGAACACTTCAGGGCTTCGCGTATTCCATGAACCTGCGCGACTCCGTAGACTCATCGAGGATCTTGTATCCATAAAGAACGTTCCGCTATTCGTAAAACTGCCGCCCTGGCCCCGGAATGACGAGAATCGTCGAGAACTTCTCAAGCTAGCCGCAACTGCTGTCGATGCAGGTGTTGATGGTCTCGTTATTGCGAACACTCACCCGGTCGAAAGTAGGCTACTTCAAGTCGGACGAGGTGGGCTAAGCGGCGCTCCGTTATTCGAACACACCGAACTAATGATCGCTGACATTCAAGCCCAGGTTCAAGGAGATGTCGCAATAGTCGCTTGCGGAGGCGTCTCGACTGCTGAACACGTTTGGCGGTTGTTAGCTATCGGGGCGTCGGCAGTAGAGCTGTACACAGCGTTCATTTACGAAGGACCGGGCTTGCCGGCGCGTATAAACAAGCGATTGTCAAAGCTCATGAAGGCCGCTGGCATTAGCTCAATCGGCGAAATCTACGGTGATCCGCCGCAGCTATAAGCGGTGACTATCTCTGGACTGACAGTAGCGCTTCAGCTTCTGCCCGAGTTGCCATAGCGTCTTGAGCACCTGCTTTACTGACGCAAAGTGCCCCGGATGCCATACCCAATCTAGCCGCTTCGAGAAGATCCATTCCCGAAGCAAGTCCAACTCCCATACCGCCATTGAAGGCATCGCCCGCGGCGACGGTGGCGACTACGTCTACTTTGAACGGGTCAAGTAACTCCGATACACCCTCGCCCTCAATCCAGGCTCCCTGATCGCCGAGTGTAATCACCACGGTCCCTATTCCGGAGTTCCTAATCTTTGCCGCTGCCAGTTTGGCGGATGCCGCATCAACTACATCAACACCCGCCATGGAAGAAGCTTCTCCCAGGTTCGGCGTGAGTATCGTCACGGAATCATAAAAACCGTCCGGTACATCTCGTACGGGCGCAGGATCCAATATCACTGTCACTCCTGCCGCCGCTGCGGCATCAATTGACGCTTTGGTTACCGGTAATGGCACTTCTTGCTGACAGAGAAGCACGCCGGCGTTGGAAAGAGCACTTTTAACGTCATCCGATTGTTGCGCGTCGCACAGGGCGTTTGCACCGTAAACGGGATTCACGTGGTTTTCGCCGTCCGGCAGGATAAATATGACCGCCACGCCGGAAGCAACGTCAGCTGTCGATCGTAGAAGGGATGTGTCGATGCCCTCATTGCGCATAAACTGGGCCATCTCTTCCCCGAAACCGTCATCGCCAATTCGTCCTACCATTTTCACGGAACCGGGAGATTGAGCTAATCGCGCGGCAGCAACGGCCTGGTTGCCCCCCTTCCCACCGGGTGTGGTGTAGAAGCGGGTCCCTTCCGCCGTTTCGCCAGGACCTGCCAATCGTGGAGTATCCACGATCAGGTCCATGTTTAGTCCGCCGAGTACGATTACATCTTTCAAGTTGGTTATCCCGAATGTTTCAAGATTGGTTGAGTTGGTGCGGAGTGAAAGGCTTGCCGCCGATCATAGAGAATTGGATCCAACGAACATTCGTCTGTCCACCAGATCGTTCAAAAAATTTACCAGCCCAGACTGTTCTGGTGTTGCAATTACCAAGTCCGACACGTCGACAGCGTCAGGATGGCCACCTTCGATAGCAACACCTAGTCCTGCCCATTCAATCATCGATTGATCGCCTTTGCCGTCTCCAACGGCGATAACGCTTTGCTGATCGATGCCCAACGAGGCCGTAAGTGATTCAATCGCAAGATCCTTGCCGGCCCCAATTGCTTCCACTTCGCAAAACATAGGCAGTGAGTGCGTTACCAAAGCGGTCCCGTTCATGCGGGAATGTAGATCATGTACAAGTGGCTCGATGATCTCAGGGTCGCCGACTCCTACGATGGCGGTGGGACGACGATCAGACATTTCCAACAAAGAGTCGGTGTCTCTGATGTCGACTCCCATTCGCTGACCATATCCGTCAGTCCACTCGGATCGCTTTTCAACCCAAACGTCGTTCCCCAGAAACATCATCAACTCAGAAACAACGCGTGACATCGTTTTGATCGCTATTTCGGACTCGGCTGCGCCAAGCATTTCGTGCCTGACAGTCGTATTTGATTCCTGTTCGTAAGTCATTGCTCCCTGGAAGCAAATCACCGGACCGGCCGCACCTGATTCACGTGCGATGCGAAGAGCAGGCGTCAGCGTTCGTCCCGTGGCGATAGACACAACGGCACCTGTTGATTGAACCCGGTCTATAGCGGTTTTGAGCTCATCCGTGACAATTCGGTTTTCGCCAATCATCGTTCCGTCAATATCGAGCGCTATGAGAGAGTAAATTGGGCTTACACCTAACTTGGATTTTTGCGAATTGCAATCGAGTTGAAAATCAAAGTTAATCCACGATCCTTGATTTTGCTGATCTTCCTGTCGCTGTTTTTGTACGTAATGTCTCTGGCTTTAGTTGACAGCGGGTCCTGAGCCGCTCTGGCGAACTGAGCTTTTTAAGTAGGACGGCCAGATCAGCAATGAGATAACCGTGAGAGTAAGGCCGACAACAGCTATTGCCGTAACAGCGTGATTAGCTCCCCACCAGGTCGCCAACGCCCCGACGAGTAGTGCTCCGAATGGTCCTGTCCCAACAGAGGCTGCCAGCACACCAAGAACTCGTCCACGTATTTCGCTCGGCGTCGATGTAATCACGATCACGCTTTGCATGGTGGTAAATCCCGACATCGCAAACCCTCCGATCAGCAAGATCGGAATTGCCATCCAGAACGATGGTGATAAAGAGAACAACAGGATCGCAGTGAGAAACAGAACGGATCCAATCGAATAGATCTTCGTGTAGCCACCCGGTCGTGCGCCTAGTGCGATTACTAGCGACCCCGTAGTCGCACCGACGCCTTCAACAGCGAGGAGCACTCCGATCAACAATGGCCCGACGTTTAATGTTTCGGCTCCGATTACAGGCACCATGTGCTGGTATGGGAAGCCAAACATGTTCATCACGATGGTGATTATTAGCGTGACGACAATCACCTGATTGGATCGAACATGTCGCAGTCCCTCGGCAAGGTTAGAGAAATACCCACCACCACCCGAACCGGAACGTTCCGCCGATTCAACGTGAGGCAGTGTAAATGCCAGAATCGATCCAACTCCGAACAGCACTGCCCCTGTTAGATAAGCGGCTTCCACTCCGAACGAAGCCAGGAACGCTCCGGCACCCAACGGGCCGATTACTCGTGAAAAATTGTTGCTCGCCGAATCGATTCCGATAGCGGTGGATATGCCATCTTCTCCTACTGCGTCGCCGATCATAGCGCGTCGGACGGGAAAATCGGTAGCCCACATAATCCCGGCGAGCGCTGCCCCGACACACACGTGCCAGAGCTCGATTTGCGCGCTGACAACGAGGAAATTAAGCACACCGTAGACGCCAGCGAGAATGCCGAGAGTAGTTCCCATGAGAAGCTTGCGATTTACTTTGTCCGAGATCAAACCAATGATCGGACCGAGCAAGAACATTGGGATCATGCGCAGGAATCCGACCACTGCCACCCAGAACGGTGAGCCAGTCATTTCGAACACAAAAATACCGAGGGCGACTGTCTCCATCCAGCGCATCGTGGTCGAGGCAATACCGATACCCCAAAGTCGCCTATACGACGGATTGGATATGACCTGTTTGAAACGGTGACCGGTTCGCGAGGATTGTGCAGCGTTCGGCTGTGTCAACTAGCTGTGGTTCTCACTTCATCCGGCGAAACAGTACCGGTCTGCGGATCGTCGTCAGTCCCATCGACATCATCTGTTCGGAACGCTGGATCCCAAATACCGACTTCAGATTCTTTCGCCTGGAGCTCCATATCGGCCAAATATCCGTTGTAACGCAGGTTGGATGAATCGGGGTAAACCGTTCCCAACCCATTGAGAATCAACGCGGCGTTGACCATCACGTTTTCGAGATATACGTAACGCAGCAAGCGACCTTGAATATCTGTATCTTCCTGGTCAGCTTCAATCAGAACTTCTCTGCCGTTGAGCCAGCTTGCAGTCACCTGCTGGGCGAAGTCGTAATAGGGATTTCCGTACGGAGGGGTGTCGACCCCGATCATGCGCACAACCTGCTCGCCCTCGCCGTGGTCGACCACGATCGTTCGTCCGTCGATGACTCTGATTACGTAGGCTGTAGTTCGATGTGGCTGTGTGGGCTGGCTCGATCCCGAATCTCCGAATAGCGGACCTATCAAGCCAATCGTCATGGAAACCAGGACTACCAGCGATACGAGACCAATCACAACTTTCCAGATTATCCCGCCAGCACGCTGCGTACTACCACCCTCTTCGTAGCCTTCCCACGAACGGTCTATGTCACTCTGAGAAGGACCGTAGATCTTTTCGACGACTTCGTGATCGTCGATAGGATCGTTGTGTTCTGGTTGATCTGGTAGGCGCTGCATAGTTTGGAACAGAGTAAGCGAAGCTAGTCGAACAAGCCTAGCTGCCCTACGGTGTCAGCGGATACATCTTCAGCTACTTCTTGGACAAGTCCCGGATCGTCGTTCTTAAACGAATTGACTCTTGTCGAGACCGGAACCGACTTTAGTAAATCGTTCGACGCGGGCATCAAAATCGGTTGAAGTGAATCTGAACTCGTCGTTGCTGGATCGAGCCACAATGCCACTGTTTCTTCGTCGAGAATAGCGGGCATTCGATCATGGATTGACGATATGAAATCGTTGGCGCCAGTAGTGACGATCGCACAAGATTCAACTGTTTCACCATTCTCATTGATCCAGGAATCGTAGACAGCAGCAAACTGCAATACCTCACCGTTCTTTGGAGAGATAAACATTGGCTGCTTCGATCCATCGGTTTTCTTCCACTCGAAAAATCCATTTGAGGGAACAACTCCCCTGCTGCGGCTAAATGGACCACGCCACATACCTGAACTGGCAAGTCGATCATCTCGGGCGTTGAACGTATTCCTTGGAAGTTTTTCTGGCTTCGCCCAACTAGGAATGAGTCCCCAACGCATCGGACGAGCAACGGGGCGACCCTCTTCGCTTATAACGGTGATCACGTCCTGTGTCGGTCGAATGTTGTATCGGGAACCGAGCTCGGGTCGACTCGCTATTAACTCACCGATTCCAGCGCGCTCTATCCCACTACCGACTACTTGATAGCGGACACCACCAACGTACACATAAACAAATGCGCCACACATGTGTTCAGTCTACGTTGTGCGGTGCATCGGAAGTTTTGCCTGTCGGGACTGAACTACGAACTGAACCGTTCGTCTCTCCAGGAGTAGATCGGTTCCCAGCCGATTACGTCGGTCACATTCTGGGTTGATATCGGAGCTTCGAAGCCTTCGAACTCTTTGTTAAGAGGAACCTCTGGGTACACGGTTTTGATCGCTTCCATCGTGGAAATGTTCAACATCGTGTCGTTGGCGTTCAGGAAGAACCTGTGGTGTCCGCTCCAGTCGTTGTCAACAGTCACGGACTGCACGCATGCGCGAGCTGCGTCTCGAATGTGAAGGTAGGTCCAGAATCCCTGGCAGCGAGTCCATGGATCGGTGATCGGGTTGGCCTGGAGATGGGTGAAGTATGCATCGTCCCACATGCCGTTGAACCGCATGCTGGCAATTGCCATCCAAGGTGATCGACGTGAGAACGCCTCACCAATCTCTTCTCCAAGCCATTTGGCTATTGAATACGGGTCTTCAGAACGGGTGTACACGTTCTGGTCGAGTGGGAAGTACTCGGGTGGCTTGACCTCTTTTCGCGCCCAGCGAGCGGCCGTGCCCATCGCGCCAACGGCGTTATAGGAAGAGCCGAGAGCGACTCGTCTTACTTTGAGTTGTTCTGCGGCGCGACAAACGTTCCACATCGACATCGTGTTTGTTTGGACAACGTCTTCTTCAACGTAATTCGCAGCACTCGGTCGAGACGCCAGTGAGATCACGGCATCACAACCGTCCAGTGCCGAGATAACTTGACCATAGTCTGAAATTTCAACTTCGAAGAACTTTGGGATTGTCGGCCAGTTCTTCCGCATTTTCACCGCGGCGTCTGCACTCGCCAGCTGTCCGGTAGTGCCGCTGTGACCAAGGTTGCTGGTCATTCGGAATTTGTCGGCGTTGATGACTTCATGACCAAGCTTGTACAACTCGTCGATCACGTAGTGTCCAACGATTCCCGATCCACCAGTTACGAGTACTCTCATCTTCAATGATCCTAATTTTCGGTCATCTCGGAAGGAGTGACCTGAACGCGAGTCGAGCCCGCTTTCACGAGCTCGACTCAATTTACTACTTTGCATTTAGCCGGGTGGTTACCAGGGCATGGTGCGGCCGGTCTTCTTTCGACCGTATTCTGCCCATTCCTTTGTTGCACCCATCATTCGCACGCCAAGAACGTCGATTGAGTAGTCGACTCGTTCTTCCATGGTCATGTTGTCGTCGGCCCAGCTTGAATAAAAGCCGATTCCCTTTGACTGAAGCGCAGCGTTGATCCGATCTCGTGCAGCGTTCATGTCGTCGGGGTAAGGCGGGTCGTGTGCGTCGGGGTGTCCGAGAGACATTCCCATGTCACCAGGTCCCCACTCAGCAAACCCGATACCGGGAACTTCCACGATTTCGTCAACATTTTCCAGGCAGAAACGGTCTTCGATCTTCAGACCCAGCAGCAACTCGCCTTCCGGATTGAGTGGCCACGGATCGGCAACCTTGGCATATTCGGCGGTGCTCAGTCCCCAGATTTCATTCGCGGGGGCTTGTCCACCAGAACCGCGCAAACCTTCGCCAATCACGTCCTTTTCCAACTCATGGAACGGATATCGGGTCGTCTGAACGAACGCCTTGACCGACTCAGCAGTTCGAGTGTGCGTGTGCAGAATTCCGTGAACACCTGCAGTTAGCACGTGACGTGACTGCCACGCGTTGTATCGCACTTCTTCCGGCGTAATAGCGTTTGAAGGCAGTGTGCACAGAACAGTCGGGGTTAGGTGACCACTTGGGGTAGGCCCACCGTCCTTGAGTCCACGCATGTAGTTGGTCAGACCTACTGTGTCGAACGGGTGGTGTTCGAAGTCCATCATGAGCATATCTGCCCACGTCTGGGAGTCTTTCAGTCCCGCTTCGTAAGTTAGCTCGGTGGGGTGAGTCGCGTAGAACGGTTGTCCCTGTTCGAGCAGTTCAATACATTTGTTGATTCTATTTGGCATGTAAAACTCCTGGATTAGTCCTTCGTTAGCCGCCATGGGATGTCGAGCTCACCGGTGATCGCGCGGAACCAGTCGATAACTTCTGGGTGATAGGGGATACCGTTCTCTCGACGTTCGATTTCCTCTTCGTGCTCCGGCAGTCCTGCGTAAACGACGCGCTCTTTACCCGGGACCGGAGGAGTGCTCTTGATCTCATTCATGTAGACGTCCATCTCGTTTTTGAATTCCTGGAGATCTGCGAATGCCTCAACGTTGTAAGCAATGAAATGGTGCGCTGCCCCACCTCGTCGGTTCGGACCAGCGCCTGATGAGCCAAGCAATGCACACATGATCTCGACCCAGATGCCGAGGCTCGCGCCCTTGTGGGCACCACCCTCACGCGTTCCACCGGTTGGAAGCATGAAATACTCATCCGGGACAGGACTTTCTTCCATCATTGGAACGCCATCTTCACCTGTAATCCAACCCGGAGCAACGTCTACACCTAGTCGCTTTGCAAGTGCGATTTTGTTTCCTGCAACTGAGCTCATCGATGCATCGAAAATGAACGGTGCTTCGCTGTTTGTTGGAACGGCAATTGCGATCGGGTTCAGACCGAACATTGGCTTGGCACCGTCGACTGGAAGAACCTGCATTCCTCCGGTGGTCATCGAAATACCGATCATGCCGTGCTGAATCGCCATTGCGGCGTGGTAGGCAGCGGCACCGAAATGGCGACCGTTGTTGGCGGTAACGGTTCCAATTCCGTAGGTCTTGGCTCGTTCGATCGCCATTTCCATCGCCATCGGCCCAACCACGAGCCCGTGACCACCGTCACAGTCGAGCATTGCCGCAGCAGGCATTTCACGAACGATCTTTGGTTTAGGAGTTGGATTGATTCCTCCTTCTCCAAACGACTCAACGTAGCGGCGGAGCATGTTCGAGACGCCGTGCGATTCGATTCCTCGAATGTCGGCGTAAACAAGGACGTCTGCACCGTTTGCAGCGTCATCTGCCGGCATGCCCATTTTTAGAAAAATATCGGTAACGGTCGCATGCATGTCTTCGGGCGTGACGTGCACGGCAAGATCATGTGGTACGTGGAATCGATCCAGCAACTCTTACTGTCCCTTTCTGAAATTGTCCACCCACATACACGACCGACTTGCCACTGATACAAAGATGAACGCCTAAAACCGGGCGGAGTATACGCCGAGTTCAGGCAGTTTGCGTGGGTCAAAATTCCAGTACGAAACGATTTGTTGGATTTCCCGCGATTGCCGGTAAATCTACGGATGTATGATTTGCTTAGAGCGCGCTACGCGCCTAGATTGCATGGCGCAATCGATTTAAGCACTCCCACATACGGAGAACATGCAATGCCTCAGGGCCTCACCACCGTCTTCACCGAACCGGGCAAACCGTTCGATCTAGAGAGTCTTCCAACGCCTGATATCGAAGAAGGCGGAATTCTAATCAAGAACACAGACGCCGTGATTTGCGGATCTGATCTCCACGTATGGCGTGGAGACGGCGACGGTCCACCGCTTTCACAACGCCGAATCCTTGGCCATGAGTTCACCGGTGTTGTTCATTCGCTGAGTAAGGGAATTGATACAGACTCGCTACGTCGGCCTTTGAAAGAGGGTGATCGAGTTGCGTTTCCGTTCTTCTTCCCCTGCCACCGCTGTTATCACTGCATTCGAGGTGAGCACCACTCGTGCACGTTCCGATCACGTCGAAACATGGTCGGACTAGATAAGTACCCGTACTGCAATGGTGGCATGGCGGAGTATTTCTATCTTCAGCCTGGTCACTACGCCTACAAAGTGCCTGACGAATTGCCGAGCGACGCAATACCGTCGGTCAACTGTGCGTTAGCGTAAGTTCTGTTCGGACTCGAACGAGTAGACGTTGCATTTGGCGATACAGTAGTAGTTCAAGGCGCTGGTGGACTCGGTATTTATGCAACCGCGGTTGCCGCTGAGCGCGGCGCGAGTCAGGTGATCGTTATTGACGGTCAACAGAATCGACTCGACCGGGCCATGAACTGTGGGGCCACAGCAACGATCCCGATGGCAGACTATCCGACTCCTGAGTCACGTGTTGAACGTGTTCGCAAGCTTACTAACGGCATTGGTGCCGACGTGGTTGTCGAAGTAGTCGGTATTGCTGCTGCCACCTACGAAGGTCTCGATATGGTTCGAATAAATGGTTCGTATCTCGATATCGGAAATATTGGTGGTGGAAGCATCACTATTCCGGCGAGCAAGGTGATTGGCAACCAGACCAAGTGGGTCGGAACGGTTCACTACAACCCGTGGGTGATCGAAGCCGCGCTACAGTTCCTCGTAAAAACGAAGGACAAGTACCAGCTCATTGACGTGGTTTCGGACAAGTTTGCTCTCGATAAGGTGAACGAGGCGTTTGAGTTCGCGGAGTGGCACGGAAAAGACACCGGAACTCAGGCGCAACGAGTAGCGCTACATATGTACTAGGCTCGGATTCACCGATCATTCAGATAAAAAGAAAAGCGACGGGATCATCCGTCGCTTTTCTTTTTATCTTCCCTCGTCTCGACCGCAGCGAAGCGGAGTGTAGAGACCTCGGGTCAGGTGTCAGAGAACGCTAGTTAGGTAAAGTACGCCTACGCCTTGTACGTCTCTCTTAACTCGGCGTAGATGTCCTTCGTTTGAACCGTTCCCAGCACAAGCGTACTCGACATATTCATCATCTGGTAACCCTCACCGATCCAGCGTCGGCAGTCGTCAACGTCTGCGAACGTCGTGGCAAGGTACTTCCCGGTGCCCTTAATTCTCTGAGCCACATCGGTCATGATGTTCTCGACCTTCGAATTGTGAATGTCTCCCGGTATTCCTAGCGAAGCAGACAGATCGGTGGGTCCCACCAGAAGCACTTCGTAACCCGTAATCGAGAGAATCTCTTCGAGGTTCTCGTATGCCTCGACACTCTCCATCTGGAGAATCAGGAGCGTTTCGTCATTGGCGTTGTCTATGATGTCCTGCTGGGTGAGTCCCAGGTA
>DBTA01000004.1 GCA_002306815.1 Dehalococcoidia bacterium UBA1328
ACTACGTGAGCGTCGGCCGCCCAACGAGCAACTTGCTCACCACCAGAATCAGAGTGTCAGAGTTCGAGATTCAATCCGCCAACAAACGGGTTTGTAGCGTCGATAATCACTCCATGCGACAGGTCTCCGAGCGCAACAATCGAATCTTCAGTCGCGCTACACGGAACTGCCAGAACAATCACGTCAGCGCTCTGTGCCGAATCTGCCAATCCTGAAGCCGAAACGCCGTTGCCAATCTCGTTCGCCAACGAAACTACTCGCTCAGAATCGGGGGATCGCGATCCAACCACGACCGAGTGACCCAGCGTCGACCACGACCGCGCCAATCCCCAACCAACACTCCCGCTCCCAATGACGGCAATTCGCATTTACTAGTTCTCGATTTCCAGGTGCGACTGGGGAACCCAACCGAGCAATGACTTCGCCTTGGTCAGATTGTGTTCTTTTTCTTCTTCATCACCGGCAATGAACACTGCATCAAATCTGCCATGTCCGATTTTAACGTTCTCTAAAGCCGCCGAATACGCTCGAGCAAGATCGGCTTCGTCGGTAACAAACAACGGATTCGACCCGTCGGGACGATTAGTAATTGGGTTCGCACGCTCCTCGATGTACGCTGCCCTACCACGTGGACCCGTAATTCGAAGAGCCATCAAGTTCATGTCGAACCACGAAGCGAAGTAACTGCAAATACGTTCGCCGAGCCCCTTGCTCAATCCGTATGCACTCGGAGTGTCGAGAGGCAGTTCGTCTTCATTCTTGTAGTAATCACGACCACGGTAGTGAACGCTCATCGAACTGGTGTAAACGCCTTTGGTTAGCCCGGCACCTTGCGCGAGCCACAAGAAAGTGTGGAGGCCAAGACAGTTAACTTCATAATTCTCTCGAATCACCTTCAAGTCTTGATCGGTCACGGATCCGCCCTGTGGGCTCAGCATTACCAACCAGATAAAAGCGTCGACTCCTTCAATTGCTTTCTGAATCGCTTCCGGATCGGTCACAGAGCCTTTCACGAACTCAACGCCCCGATGTTTTGGCTCGGCTAAATCGAGCACACGAATTTCATGCTGTTCCATCAGGTAGGGCGTTATAAACGACCCGACCATCCCCGAACCGCCAGCAAGTAATACCTTCAATTCAAATCCTCTTAATTCCGCTTTGATACACCAAAACCATACGACCACATCCCTTCCAACCTAGACAGAAGGAATCTCGACTCGACCATTCGTACTAATCCAAATCCTCAGGAATATCGGTAGGGTTTCCATCAAGAACGGCTCGCATTCCTGCTGATACATAATCTAGATGAGCTATCACATCGCTGGACAATTCAACGTCCATTGCGCCGACCACATCTCTCATTTGCTCAATCGTGTCTGCGCCAGATATCGCAACCGTTATTTCTGGGTGCGACATAACCCAAGCCATGGCAACTTGCGGCATTGAGACACCGAAATCGGCCGCAACTTCTTCAACCGTTGCGATCACCTTGCCAGCCCGACCTTGCATATATCGACCGATTGTTCCTTTCCGTCGCGAACCCCACAATGTCGATTCGTCAGGAACCTCGTCAGCTTTGTAAGTTCCACTCAGCAGACCGACCCCGAGCGGACTGTACGCCATGATCCCGACACCAGTCTCTCGAACCATCGGGAACAGTTCATCCTCTTGAGTTCGATTCATCAGAGAGTATGGATTTTGAACGGCGATTAGAGGTTGCGCGTTGATCCGTTTTTGCACTTCAAGCGCCTGCATTACCTGCCAAGCCTGAAAATTGCTAACCCCCACGTATCGAATCTTGCCTTGTTGAATCAGGGTTTCCATCGTTCGGAACTGCTCTTCGAACAAGTTGATGTCGTCAACGCCATGAAAAATGTATACATCCACGTGATCGGTATCGAGCCGCGTCAACGACCTTTCAATTTCACGCATTACATGAAATCGTGAAGGACCAGAGTCATTCGGTCCGTTTCCGATGGGACTGAAGACTTTAGACGTAATGACCACGTCATCCCTACGTCCCTTTAGAGCTTTACCCAACACCTCCTCGGAGCTACCAATATTTCGACGGTCGTCCATGAATCCGTAGACATTCGCACAATCGATCAGGTTGATTCCTGAATCAAGTGCGGTGTGTATCACTTTCTCGGCTTCACCACGATCAAACTGTCCGCGAAAACCTAGACCTAACGCCATTGGCGAAACCTTCACGCCAGCAGTTCCGAAATTCACATAATCGATCGACAAAAGCTCTTCTCCTTGATTCAGCGATAAAGTCTCGCTGCCAGATTCTAGTCCCCCGATCTAAATTTGGAAGACGTATCAAACGAACTATCTCGCGTTTGCGTTTTCAAAATAACGCGCGATAGATCTATTAGAACTATGCCCCAAACAACGAACCAGTAAATACCTTCAACATGCGTCGCGGTTCTAGCGCTCTTAACGAACGGTATTCTGACTGCCATAATGATTGGACTTACTCTTGCAGCTTGCGTAATAGTTCTAGCAGCACTTCTCAGCCTCGTCGGTAAATCACCGCAGACCACTGCGCATGGAAACTGATTAATGACAACAGCCATCGATCCTGTGATCGTCGCTAAAGATATTCGGAAAAAATACGAAGACAACGTTGCGGTAGACGGAATTTCGTTCGAGGTTCGCCGGGGTGAAATATTTGGGATGCTCGGGCCAAACGGCGCTGGCAAAACCACAACTGTCGAAATACTGGAAGGTATGCGCGACGCCGACTCCGGCGAAGCCATCATCAATGGCTTGAACGTCAAACAAGACCCGATCGGCGTGAAAGCAATCATTGGCGTGCAACTGCAACAAAACGCGTTTTTCGACAACCTCAAACTGTCTGAAATTGTCGATTTATACGCCAAGCTCTATCTGGCAAAAGTCGATCCGATCGAAGTTCTAGAACGCGTCGGACTAGCAAATAGAAAGAACTCAAAATACGCGGAGCTTTCGGGTGGCCAAAAACAGCGACTCTCAATTGCAGTCGCGTTGGTGAACGAACCCGTCGTTCTGTTTCTGGATGAACCGACAACCGGACTCGATCCACAAGCGCGACGTCAGCTTTGGGGACTTGTACGAAAAATCCAGACCGAAGGCTCAACAATCGTACTTACAACCCACTACATGGAAGAGGCCGAAGAGCTCTGCGACAGGATAGCTGTAGTTGAAAACGGGAAAATAATCGCCCTCGACACACCTGATGCACTAATTGATCAACTTCTAGAAACCGGGTTCAAACCAGAGAAGAGGGTCCGAGAAGCTACCCTCGACGATGTATTCCTACACCTTACCGGACGTGATCTGCGGGACTAAAAATATGAGAATTTATCTCGCACTCACCGTCGCGTCTCTGAAGATGTATTTCAGGAACAAACAAGCCTTATTCTGGGCTTTGTTCTTCCCGTTATTGATCATGACTATTTTCGGAATGATGAACTTCGACGGATACAACTCCCCAAACGTTGGCATTTACGACGCTGCGGACAATAAAGCGTCGCACGCCTTCATCTCAGCACTACGCGGACCCGATGATGAACGGCTTTTAAGCGTCACTGTCGACACTCTGGAAAACATTCACCACGAACTCGAATTCGGTAGTAACCGCGCGGTCATCGAAATTCCATCGAACTACGGAATTCCCGGCGAATACGCGGAAATAAAGGTCACCTATGACGAACGATTCCAACAGGAACGAGCTGTAGTTGCTACTATCCTCCGCCGGGTAACCGACGCCGTGTTCAAAGAAGTCGCTCAAGTACCGAACGAGTACCGAGTCGAAAACGCAATTGGGGTTTCCGAATCGCTCATCACTGGTCAGGGACAGGGATACAAAGCCTGGTTAATCCCCGGAATTACTGGGATGGCAATTATGCAGACAGGGCTGTTCATGGTTGTATTCACTTTGGTCCGATTCAGATCTCAAGGTGTACTGCGACGCCTTAAGGCAACACCTATCGGCGCCACACACTTCCTCGCTGGTCAGCTAACTACCAAAGCACTTGTAGTCGTTATTCAAACTTATGTATTGGTGATTATCGGATCCATAATCCTTGGCGTAGCGGTTGGGGCTGATCTAATTGCTGCATGGTTCGACCTGACAGTCCTGGCGCTTCTCGGAGGCGCACTGTTTATCACAATTGGACTCGCAGTTTCTGGGTGGGCAAAAAACGAGGAAACGGCGGCTCCCATTGCGAACGTTATTTCACTGCCAATGATGTTCCTAACAGGAGTGTTCTTCCCGCTGTCGATCATGCCCGACTGGCTGACTCAGTGGTCCCAGTACCTGCCGCTTACGTTCCTTGTTGATGGAATGCGCGCAATTACGGTTGAAGGCGCACGGATTACGACACTGGGATCAGAACTGATCGGCTTGGGTGTATGGATCGCTATCAGCTTTGCAGTTGCCACAAAAATGTTCCGCTGGGAGTGATTCTTAGAGAACCCGACACCGTATGCAGCATCATTTACGCTATCCTGCAGTTTGATCCAAACACAACGTAAATCAAAGTAAGAAAGCGAACTCTTCACACCGGTGCACGGTTCCGGAATGATGAGCTCGCTCCCTAATCACTGTTACGCACTTACCCATACTTTGGTTTCAAAAGTTCTACTCGCTTTAATGATCAACTCTGGCAATTCAGAACAAACAGAAAATTCACCGACTTCCGAGCCAGGAATGTCGGTTGGCGAACTTTCTCGAAGAACCGGTATCACGACAGCAACCATCAACTACTACGTGCGGTTCGGCGTGCTCCCTGCGCCTCGAAAAACGAGCAAAACTCGCGCCGTATACCCGGCACATTTCGAACAGCTGATTGGACGAATCAAAGAACTCCAGGCAGCAGGGCTCAATCTGACCGGGATCAAGCAACTTGTCAACGGCGATCCAACGTCTCCGCTTGCAGCGGCTCTTCCCTCTCAGCAGGCATCACATTCGAGGCAACAAACGGCATCTGGAGCAATCTCAATTCCAGAGTTTCTCGAACAAAGTGAGCTTGATGACGAACTATACGAAGGCCTGATTTCTGCCGGACTTCTCAGGCGACCCCGTACTGGTCCCGAGGGTGCGCCCGCTCATGATCGGCGTGATCTATCAGCAGCCCGCGCGTTCGCTCGCCTAACCTCTGCAGGTGTTGGCTACTCACTTTTGGAACGGCACACCGAATACAACCCGTTGTCCAAGGCAGAGGCAGTGTTCCTTGCCGAACACTTGAACGAAGCTACAAACTCCACGGAAACCACGCAGCCGGTAAATCTCGTTGCAGCGTTCGACGCCATACGTCGCTACTTGAGAAGCCGGCAGCTCGACGAAGCGTTTCCCGACTGGCGAAACCCTTAGAGGATGCAGCACTTACACGCGCTGAGCCTTCACGAACTCGATCACGCTCGCCAATCCGTCAGGCGGAGCGCCAAGCCGAATCGCTTCAGCAACATCGGCTTCTGACTTTTCATCTTCACCAATCGCAGCGTGAGCAACCGCTCGGTTTCCGTATGTATCAGGCTGCCCTGGCTTCAACTCGATAGCTTTAGTGAAATTGTTTATAGCCTGTTCAAAATCACCCATCGAAAGATATGCAACACCAAGATTGAACTGGATTTCGTCATTCTCCGGATCCAACCATGCAGCCTCTTCGAAGTCAGCAGCCGCCTTATCTGGTATCCCTAGCTGAGCATTTTTCAAACCTCGATTGAAAAAATCCAAGGCTGTTTTCGGCGGAAAACTTATATCCGCACCGCTAAGTTCGTTCGGAGGATTTTCTGACGAGGTCAAACTTTGCTCGCTATTCGAGGTTAAGTATCGGCTTTGGTGATCGACTCTTCGGATTCGATTGATTGATAAACATCAATGCTAACCGACATCAACCGTTAGTTCGTGTTAGAAATACCATCGAACAATATTTGACGTCACCCGACCAAAATTCTGATTCAAAACGAAAGCTGGTACGGTGTCGCTAATCGGAGCACGATTCCAGATATGAAAATCGCCATAATAGGCCAATCGGCATTCGGTAAATCCGTTCTCGAGGCACTCGCCGAAACCGGTAGGGACAACATCGTTGGCGTGTTCGCACCGCCGACACGAAAAGGTCGTGCTCCCGACCCTATATCTGACGCAGCAAAAAAACTCAGAATCCCATCATTCGATTTCAAACGGCTCCGCGATCAAGAAGCAATCGATCAGTTCAAATCCCTTGAACCTGAGCTTTGCGTCATGGCATTCGTCACCGACATCGTCCCGATGGCAATGATCAACTATCCAAGCCTCGGAACAATCCAGTACCACCCTTCGTTATTGCCGCTGCACCGCGGTCCAAGCTCTATCAATTGGCCGATCATTAATGGTGAAACCGAAACTGGACTCACAATCTTCTGGCCAGACGACGGTCTCGATACCGGCCCCGTCCTGATGCAGAAAAAAGTCGAGATCGCTCCCGATGCAACGCTCGGTAGCGTCTACTTCAACAAGCTGTTCCCACTTGGCGTTCAAGCGATGGTCGAATCTGTCGATCTCGTCCGAGAAGGGAACGCACCAAGAATCGTTCAAGACGAATCGAAAGCCACTTATGAAAGCTGGTGCAAAGCCAGCAATGTAGTAATCGACTGGTCCGCTGGAGTCGATATCGTATTCAACATGATCCGAGGCTCCGATCCGCAACCCGGAGCCAACACCACTCACAAAGGGATCAAGCTATCGCTGTACGACGCTGCACGCTCTTCATACGGTTCATCGGGGCATCAAGCCGGCGCAATTGTTGAAATCGGGGTAGAAAAGATCGTAGTTGCCTCTTCTGATGGTGCAATCACTATCGGGCGAGTACGTCCCGAAAAAGGCAAGAAAATCGGTGCAGCGGAGTGGGCGGAACAGGTCGACGCTCAAGTCGGCGACATTCTCGGCTGATAACTAGTCGCTGCTCAAAAAACCGACCAGTAGTTTGTTCACTTCAACTGGATGGTCGAGCAGTGGAACGTGCCTCGCATTCTCAATGACATGCAATCGTGCGTTGGGAACAACCTCGGCAAGTCGATAGGCGTGCCCAACCGGAAAGACCTGGTCGCCATCACCCCATATAGCAAGTACGGGTGATTCAATCGAGCGCAATTCTTCGTCGCTAAAGATCGACTTCTGCCCACCAAAATCAGCGATCGTGCCGATACTCGAACGCATTGTTTCAGGATGCCCTTCCATCAGAGTAACGTCGTACGCGTACTGTTTATAGGCGATAGCGTCTTGGAATTCGTAGTCGACCACTTCCATCGTTTTGAAGTAGGTGTCCTGTCCCCATTTATTTGGTCGAACGATAAGCCTGCCGGCGATCGGAACACCCGCCAGCTTGTACAGCAACGGAAATTCCTTGCCGAGCCCTGCAGCACCAATTGCAGCGATCTTTCCGACCCGCTCGGGAATCTGCATCGCCGTAGCCATTGCCATTTGAGCACCAAGCGACAATCCAACTAGGTCGGCAGTTTGAATATCCAAAACGTCCATCAACCCGGTCATGTAGTCAACAACGCAATCAGGATATGGTGGTTCGTATACGGTCTGACTTGAAAGTCCAAAAACGGGATGATCCGGCACGATCACCCTGCGAGTTCGTGCAAGAACCTCAATTTGTCGAAACCAAATTGCCGATCCGGAACCACCACCATGCAAGAGCAACACAGGTGCACCTTCACCGTAATCGAGATAATGAATTCGCTTCCCATCAACTTCGACGTACCCGCCCCGATAGTCCAATCCAACACGACGGAGTAGCTCCGACATGCTCTTAAATATCTTTTGCTCGATAATGTTGGGCATCGAACGTTCTTGAATCTGGTTCGTAGAAGTAGTCATTTTCTGCCACAACGGGCTTGATTCGAGTATTTTCCTAGAGGTAACACGAGTATAGCCAACCAATCACACCTACAATCGTCAGCCGAACATGAGCATGATGGATGACACATACGAAATAGACGATCAGTACGACGCGGGATACGACGAACAAACCCCAAAGGTTTCTTCGCTCCAGCTGCAAGCTTGGGATCTTCTCGAGTTCACCAATGTACGAGAACACCTGGCTAACCGAACGCGTTTTTTTATGTCGCGCGACATGGCTCTAACCATGCAACCGCATACGGACATTGAGGTCATAGAACGACTTCAGAACGAGACTGCACAGGCCGCTCTAATGCTCGGGACAGTTGGCGATATCGGTCTTTCGGGTGCGCGTGATCCACGAGAGCTATTACGTCGCGCATCGATCGACGGGATGCTCACGGGCAATGAAATCACGTCAGTCCTAACGTTGTTCGATTCGATATGGGACGCTCGTAACGTCGTCGTATCAATGAAAGGTAGCGCGCCTCTTCTTGAGGAGATCGCCCATCATATTCCTGACCTCCGTGATCTGAGCAAAGATATTTACAAATCTATTTCTCCTCAGGGTGAAGTTCTCAGTTCAGCCACTCCCAAGCTGGGGCGACTTCGCTCCAACGTCAGTAAAACATTCCAACGCGTTATGCGTCTTATGGAACGCATCTCCAACAGCCCCTCAGTTCGTAACTCCCTGCAATCTGGGGCAATTGCCACCCGAGGTGAAAGACTCGTTCTTGAAGTGCGCGCCGACGCCCGTGAATCAGTACCAGGGATTGTCCACGATGTATCTGGCAGCGGTTCAACTTTGTTTGTCGAACCGTTCAAAGCTGTTGAACTATGCAACGAATGGCGCGAAACGGCGGCCGAAGCACAACGTGAAGAGGAACGAATCCTCCGCCAGATGTCTCGACTTATCGGTGATCGTAAGAACGAAGCTGTCATTGCCCTCGAAGCAGCGGCTGCAATCGATTTCATAACGGCCCGCGCCCGCTACGCGGCATCAATGAAAGCTCACCGCATTGAAACCATGCCTGCTGGTTCCGACAACGTGGTGAATCTCGTAGGAGCGCGTCACCCGCTTCTTGGTGATGACGCAGTGCCAATCACGATAAACATAGGACCGGGCTTTCGTGGACTCGTGATCACGGGACCTAACACTGGCGGTAAAACGGTCGCAATCAAAACGATTGGACTCTTCGCCCTAATGCACCAGTCGGGATTACAAATCCCCGTTACCGATGGCGAAATGGCTATTTTCGATGCGGTCTATGCCGACATTGGAGATGCCCAATCAATCGAACGATCAGTCTCCACCTTCTCTTCACACATGGGTCGAGTGATCGAAATCCTGGTAGAAGCGACTCCAAACTCCCTGATTCTTTTGGATGAACTCGGAACTGGCACCGATCCGGAAGAAGGTTCTGCACTGGCAAGAGCGATTCTCCAGCACGCGTCTGAAAACGATATGCCAATAGCGATCACTTCTCACTATCGAGCAGTTGCCGAATACGCTGCTGAATCGAATGAACTCGCCAACGCCTCTGTCGAACTCGATCCCGACACCATGCTACCTACCTACCAGGTGATCATGGGTATCCCGGGTAGAAGCTACGCCATTCACGTTGCACGACACCTCGGAATGCCGAGTCACGTCCTAGACGACGCCGAAGAAATGATGGATCCAACTCGGGCCGAGGCTGAAACTATCCTTCGACAACTCCAGCGAGAGCGGGAAGAAGCTCGGCGTACCAGCGAAGAAGCCGAAACAGCTAAAAAGGAAGCTCAAGCCAATATAAAAGACCTCCAAATCAAGCTTAGGAACGTCTCCAAGCTCCAGGAAGACATGATCGAGAAATCTCGACAGGAACTGCGCCGAGAAACTGAAAAAGTCCAGCGTTCGCTACGCAAGATCGTTAGTCAGGCAAAAGACGATCATGATCTCGATGTAGCAAAGCGCGCAATCGGACGTATCCGTAATCAGTTCTCAGACCCCACATGGCTGCCCGTCGCTCCGAGTCCCGAGACTAATGACTCCGAAGATGTTGATGAAGATCGTCCACTACGACCCGGCGACACGATCGAAATAAAAGGACTCAACGTCGAAGCAGATGTGATTTCTGTGAGTGGTGGCGGCACGGTCGAACTCATGATGGGCAACTCTCGAATCGAACTGAACGAGAGTCAGCTCCGACTCATCAAGCCTGCCGACCCAGTCGACCCACCTAAGAACCCAAACGAAATACCCAACATCACGATTAACACCGTTTCCGCCGGGGAGACCGCCACGACCTCTGGTGAACTCGATATCCGCGGGGCAAGAGTTCACGAATCCGACGAAATAGTTCGCCAGTTCATTGATGACTCGTCCATACAGGGGCTGACAAGTGTGCGAATCATTCACGGCGATGGAACGGGAGCTCTACGGGAAAATATCCGGGGTCTTCTCTCCAAACACCCTCTCGTCGCCTCATTCTACGCAGCCCCTCGCCACCGAGGCGGCAACGGCGCCACACTAGTCGACCTCAACTAAATCCTCCCTTACTCACAGGGAGGGAGTCAGAAGGTGGGTCGAACGTCACACCGAATACGACTCCCGCCGCTACCAAAAATCTCAACACCCACCACATGTCATCCTGAATTCATTTTCAGGATCTACATACGTCCAACGAAACACACCGATCACTCCAATCACCCTACCTACGAATCCAGATCTAGCGAACAGCCCAACCGCGACACCGCCCCAGATCCCTGTATCCGCTACCGCTAGGGATATCGGAACTCGGGAACCGATGATGTAGTGAAACCTATCCAGGGAGCGATTTCGCCACGGCAGCCAGCGTCTGCTCAATATCTGCGTCAGAGTGTGCTGTAGAAAGAAACCACGCCTCGAACTGCGACGGTGGCAAGTAAACCCCATTGTCGACCATTGAGTGGAAGAACGCACCGAACGATTCCCTGTCAGTCGCCGACGCACTGTCCATGTCAGTTACTTCATTACCTGTGAAGAAAACAGTCAATAGACCGCAAGCCTTGTTGACCACAACGGGAATGCCAGCACTACCAAATACATCGAGAACACCACTAGCCAACTTGTCTGTTTTGACCTGTAAACCTTCGTAAACATCCGGCTTCGCAAGTTCATCAATCGTGGCAATACCTGCCGCCATCGCCACAGGGTTACCCGAGAGCGTTCCAGCCTGATACATCGGGCCAAGAGGTGCGACTTCGCTCATAATTTCGGCACTGGCACCATAAGCCCCAACAGGAAATCCACCACCGACAATCTTCCCAAGACACGTGATATCCGGTATCACCCCGTAAACTGATTGCGCACCACCAAGTGCGACCCGGAATCCTGAAATCACTTCGTCGAAGATCAACAAGGCGCCGTGTTCCGTCGTGAGTTCACGAAGTCCTTCGAGGAATCCTGGAACCGGTGGAACGACACCCATATTGCCGCCAATCGGCTCAACGATCACCGCGGCAACTTCGCCCTTGTTCGCTTCGAGGTGTACTCGAACCGACTCAACATTGTTGAAGTCGGCGACTAACGTGGCGGCGGCATAGTCCGGATGTACTCCAGCAGAAGAGGCAATTCCCTGGTTCGCTAGACCTGAACCCGCTTCTACCAGCAACGCATCCTCGTGACCATGGTATCCGCCATCGAACTTCAAAATCTTGTTTCGACCCGTCTTAGCGCGGGCGAGTCGTAACGCAGACATGGTTGCTTCGGTTCCGGAGCTTACGAATCGAACTACTTCAATCGACGGCACGGCGTCGACAACTCGACGAGCCATTTCGACTTCAAGTTCCGTAGGTGCACCAAACGATGTTCCAGAACGCGCTGCTCCGACGGCGGCATCAATAACAACCGGGTGAGCATGACCAAGAATCATCGGGCCCCACGAGCAGACGTAATCGATCAACTCATTATCATCAACATCCCAGACGCGTGATCTCGAAGCCTTCTTGAAGAAGATCGGATCGCCCCCAACCGAGCCCCAGGCTCGGGCGGGACTATTCACCCCTCCAGGGATGATCGATTTGGCATCACTAAACAACTGTGCTGACTTTGCACGAGACAAATGCGGCCTCCGAACCAACAATTAACGAACCTTGAAAAAGTACCAAACGCATTTTGGCGCTAAAAAAGGCACTGTAAACAGTGCCCCTTAGTCGTATCAATGGAAATTCGGCAAGTAGCCTGAATTTATTCCGACTCGTCTTCGTCAGAGTCGGCAAGTGCGAAAACCCGTTGAACAGCTTCAGCCGCAGTTTCTTCTTCACTGCGTAAGAAGCTGATCGGGTCCGCAAGTATCCGTCGAACCAGCGAACGAGTCATCTTTTCAACAGACTTGGCCTGCTTATCGGTCAGATCACCCAGTCCACCAAGAGTGTGTTCGACCTCTTCGCGGCGCATCTGTTCCACACGAGCACCGAGCGTTCGAATAACAGGTTCGCTTCCAATTCCGGTAAGACGCTCTTTGAATCGACGTATGCCGTCATCAATGATGTCCTGCGCCTCTGCAGCCGCCTCTTCCCGAAGCTCCCAGCTCTCGGCGGATCTCTCTTGAAGTTCGATAAGGCTAATTACGGTCACACCGTCAATATCGCCACAGGCAGGATCAACGTCCCTTGGCATTCCAAGGTCCAAGATGCTCAGTCCTCGGTCTAGTCGAGCGTTCATTACTTCCTGAACAACGTCGGGAACAATGACTGAATCAGTAGCAGCGGTGCAGGTAATCACCACATCAGACTCAGCCATTGCCTCGTTGATGTCTTCAAATGCAACCTGTGGTGCGCCCATCTCGTCGGCGAGAACCCGTCCTCGGTTAAGCGAACGGCTAGAAACAACAATGTCGTCGGCACCATAGTGTCGAAGCGCTCGGGCGGTAAGTTTGCCCGTTTCTCCGGCACCAACAAGAAGCACTCGCATATCGCTGAGATCACCCAGCGTGTTCTGGAGCTCTTGCACTCCTAGGGAAGAAACCGAGGTTCTATTTCGACCTAGATCGGTCTCCTTGCGGATCTTGCGGCTCGTGCGGAGAGCTGCATGGAACAATCGGGAGAGCATCGGATCGATGGTTCCTGCCTCACCGGCCGCCCGCATCGCTCGAGTAACCTGTCCGAGAATTTGTGATTCGCCAAGTGCGACAGATTGCAGACCGGCAGCTACTCCGAACAGGTGCTCGGCGACCTCGTCACCGGTCTTCGTGTAAATAAAGTCCCCTATACCGGAAATTCCAGCATGTTCGGAAACTGCGTCAATGAACTCTTTGAGTTGACGCACACCGACTTCTGGATCTCCAGCAACCGAGTAAATCTCTGTCCGGTTGCATGTAGACAGAATTACACCGCCACCCGCGTGGGTAGCGAGTCTTTCAAGGTGGATCTTCAGGGAGTGGGTCGGAACTGCCACACACTCGAGTACTTCCACTGGAGCGCGGTCAATATTTAGCCCTGCGAGAATAAAATTCAATTTGATCGAACCTACCGGATTGCCTGAAGACTGGAATATTCGTCCGCTGAATCCCAAGCCTTGAGTGAACGGTAAGTTAGTAGTTATTTACGTTTGACTGTAAAAGTAATCACACTCAGTTGCGTGTTCTAACTGGTGACATAAAGAGTCCATCATGGTTCAGGTACTATCATGCCCAGCTAGTAAATGTATCAATCGAACCGGAGATTTTCAGCCCCTCTAATGAGTAATCCATCGATAATCCCGCCAACCGAGCGCGGCTATACAACTCCAGATGTATTTGTAACCACCGATTGGTTAGCCAAGCACATTGACGATCCGAACGTAAGAGTAGTCGATACGGACACTCCAGAAATGTACGATGAAGGGCATATTCCCGGTGCTGTAAATCCCGTAGATCACTATTACAAGACCTCTCTCGAAGACAGGACGCACATTCAGGATCCCGAACAGTTCGCCCAAACGATGACGGATCTGGGTATCGGCGATGAAACGACCGTAATTGGCTACAACCGTGAAGGTGGCGTGTACGCGTTTCGACTCATGTGGGCGCTTCACTACTACGGACACTCTAATGTCAAAGTCCTCGATGGTGGTTTAGAAAAGTGGGAAGCCGAAGGGCGAGCGACTACAAAGAAACCGTACTCGGCTGCAGGTACAGTAGGTCAGTTCACTGCCAAAGCAAACTCCGAAATATTCGCCTCACGTGAACGAGTCATCTCTGCAATAGATGACGAAAACACGATTCTCCTCGATGTACGCACCGACGACGAATGGACAGGCAAAAACAAGCGAGGCGGCCCTCGCGGTGGTCGTATACCTGGCGCGGTCCATCTCGAATGGACGAACTTCATGACCGATTCGGAAGTCCCTGTTCTCAAAACAGCCGATGAAATCAGGAAAATCCTCGCCGAGCACGGTGTGACAACAGATAAAAACGTCATTACGTACTGACAGGGCGGTATCCGTGCGGCGCACGGATTCTGGTCATTGAAGCTCGCTGGCTTCGAAAACGTTCGCGACTACGACGGATCATGGCGAGAGTGGGCAGTCGTGCCATCGTGTCCCGTGGAAGGCCTTACCTAGCACTAAACTGGTCAGTGGCGGGAAAACACTAGATCCGATCAGTCTCCACCAATGTTAGATATGTCTGACGACTCAACGAAACGAGGGCGCAGTGTCATGTCGTACTATGGCCCCCCTTCCAAGAATGAAATCTCCTAAATACGCATTTCTCTGGTCCCCTTTCGCCCTAGTGACCGTAATCACTGCTATCGCCTGCGGCGTGGACCTTGATCCGGCAGACGCACCAACTCAAATTGTTTTCAATCCAACCGCAACAAATGAGTCAGGCGGTGCAGAGCCAACTAACACTCCAGTCGTAAAGCCGACTCATCCGCCACCTCTACCGACTTATCCAGAAGGAGTGCTTGAGGTAAAAGGTGATGGACGTTGGTTGAACTCCGAACCGTTCAAGATCGCCGACAAAACTGCCGAAAGCAAAGTCGTGTTGGTAGATTTTTGGACTTTCACCTGCGTCAACTGCATTCGAACGTTGTCTTTCCTGCGCGAATGGCACGCGAAGTACCTAGATAGGGGACTCGTAATACTTGGAGTTCACACTCCCGAATTTGAGTTCGAAGAAGTTTACGAAAACGTAAAAGACGCCGTTGAACGCGACGATATTCAATGGCCAATCGTTCAGGATAACGACTACGACACCTGGCGGTCGTTCGGTAACCGGTACTGGCCGGCAAAGTATTTGATCGGCATCGATGGGCAACTCCTATATAGGCACTTTGGTGAAGGCGCATACGTAGAAGCTGAACACGCTATTCGTGATGCTCTAACTGAGGCAGGATGGGATGCCTCAGATATCCCTATTGGCAGCGTCAATGATCCGGAACGCGACCCAACAGCCAACCGCGTAACCCGCGAACTTTACGCGGGATACCAGCGAAACTACTCCCAGTCTGGACTCTACGCGGGTCAAGAGGAGTACTACATCAAACCTGACGTTACGCGTGAGTATGAAGACATCGGGTTATATACCCCTTAGCAGTGGTACCTGCAAGGTCTATGGACCAACGGTCCCGAATCGATCATGCACGCAAGGGCAACGGAGAATCTCGAAGACCACATTGCGTTCCAGTTCGTCGGACGTAGCGCGAACGTGGTTGTGAACCTGGAAAAGACCGAATCGTTCGATGTGTATGTACAGATTGACGACCGTCCGTTAAAACCTAAGGAAGCGGGACAAGACATCACGTTCGACGATCAGGGTCGTTCATTCTTCACTGTCACTGAACCGCGCCTATACGCGTTCCTCGAAATCCCCGAATTCGGCGAGCATGTCATCAAATTGGCCTCAAACTCAGATGATTTCTCGATATTCGCATTTACGTTCGGAATCAACGAAGATGGCATCTAGTGCCCTGGTTCCTTAAGTCCACGTTTCGAGGCGCGTCGACAGCGCTAATTCTCGGTGCAATCTCCGCAATATTTTTAGCTTGCGGAGGTACTGAAACTGCCACGGATGCTGAAGATCCGCCTCCCGCTACCGCGACCAACGCTCTCGCTCATCCAGAATCAACCGAGTGGACAGTAATTTCGGAAGTGATAAATCTCGAACTCGCGACGCCTGATCTAGGTGTTGGAATGCAGAGATTCGGCATGGTATTGGGCGATCAGAACGGACTAATCAAGTTCCCCGTAGTAAATCTCCAGGCAGATTACTACCCGTCAGGCTACGAGTCGGAACTAGATCCTTCAGTCACGAAATCAGCACTCGCACGGTTCTATTTGTTCCCGTTCGGCACCCGTGGAATTCACACAACCGACATTGAGTTCGATCGATCTGGCAAGTGGGAAGTCTCCGCAAACATCCCTCAACCTGACGGATCTACATCCAACGTCAAAGTTCGATTTACAGTCGCTGAAGAAGCGCAATCTGTGATAGTCGGACAAAACGCTCCGAACAGTGAAAGTCGCACACTTGAGTCAACCGGAAACATCGCTCACCTGACCACTGGAAGCCAACGCTACTCCGGGTTGTACGAACACTCTATTGCTGAATCGATTCAACGTGAGCGACCGTTCATGGTGGTCTTAGCCAGCCCTGCATTCTGCACGAATGCCGTTTGCGGACCGTAGGTCGAAATTGCGAGCGAGCTTCGTGAAACGTACGGCGAGCAGTTCGATTTCATTCATGTCGACCTTTACACAAACCCTCACGAAATCCAGGGAGATCTGAGCAGAGCCCAACTCACGCCACTGCTCGACGAGTGGGGTCTAGTGTCCCAGGAGTGGACGTTCATCGTAGGATCAGACGGTCTGGTCACTCACCGATTCGAAAATTTTGCACCCAAACCTGAACTGGTCGAAGCATTAGATTCAATCATAGCGAACGGCTAACTCCTCGAAAGATGAGCGCCTTAAACGGTGCGCACCAACCTACAATCCGTGCAACCGAACTTGACTCGTTGGACTGGATTGCAAATTGACCGACTTGCTCGCTCTCGCCAAATCTAAGAAAACCGAGCTTTTCGACTTGATCGAAAAGCTCGTACTGATCGAATCACCATCGAGCGACAAACCCTCGAACGATCGGCTTACCGAAATGACCGCCACAATGCTTCGAGAGATTGGCGGCAACGTGACTATCCACCCACAAGAAATTTACGGCGATCACGTGACCGCTGACTGGTCCAATTCTGGAGACTCGACGAAGCAACACGCACTAGTTGTTGGCCATCTCGACACAGTTTGGCCGCTCGGCACCCTTGAGCGCATGGGTTACACCGAGAAAGACGGAAGAATGTACGGTCCAGGTGTTCTTGATATGAAAGCAGGCATAGCCACAACGATTATTGGACTAAAAACGCTTCAGCAAGAAGGACTTTGGCCGGATCGACCGATTCGCGTGCTGTTCAACACCGACGAGGAAGTTGGTAGCCCCTCCTCTCGCCCTATAGTCGAGGAATCAGCAAAAGGAGCCGAGTACGCGCTAATCATGGAGCCCGGTCAGGCTGGTGCAGGGGCACTGAAAACTCAACGAAAAGGCCTTGGTGAGTTCAAGATTTACATAGAAGGCAAAGCGAGTCACGCCGGGGCATTCCCCGAGCGTGGTGCGTCAGCGATTCACCAACTTGCGGTGACGATTATCGAACTGCAGGCAATGAACGATTGGCCGAACGGCATAACCGTCAACTCTGGAATCATTTCCGGCGGATCAGCTCGCAACACCATTCCGGCATATGCAGAAGTCACCGTCGACGTTCGAGTCAAAACGAACGAGCAAGCACAAATGCTAGAAACTCAACTTAGAGGACTAGAAACAATCATTGAAGGCACGACAATTAGAGTCGAAGGCGGATTTCACCGCCCACCAATGGAGCGAACTCCCGAACTAGCCGTGCTAGCAGACAAGCTAATCAAATGGTCGCACGAGTTTGGTTTCGAACTCACCGAAGAATCGACTGGCGGGGGCAGCGATGCCAACCTCACTGCTGCAATGGGCGTTCCTTCCGCCGATGGCCTCGGCTCGAAGGGGCTAAATCCACACGCTGAAGGCGAAAACATCGAAATCAGAGAACAAATCAATCGGCTTGCACTGTTCATGAAAGCGATAAACTCGTTGTAGCGGTGTTCTCATGACTCAACAGATCGACACGACTTCCCGGACTCAGGATGAGATCCGACGCCTCGCCGTCGGTCGTGGTCATTCGCTGAATCTCGACCGCGTACTGGTGCCTCTGAACGGATCCCTTCGATCAGAGCAAATTCTGCCTTTCGCATCAATGCTTGCCGACTGGTTCGCGGGCGAGATCACTCTATTCCACAGTCTCCCGCCAACTCACCCGGCAAGAGGAGCACGCCCTGGTCAGGTTCACTACCCTGATGCCCCGCATGATCGTGGCACTGCTCTTGCTACTGCTTATCTGGAAGAAGTGGTAAGCCGCCTCAGCCCGCATGGCGTCAGATCAAGGTGGGGTATATCAACCGGCCCTCCTGCGAAAATGATTTCTTCACGATCAGCTACCAGTTCTTTAGGACTCGTCGCCATCGCGACAGCTGCGAGGTCGCGCCCACACCGATTCTTTTCGCACGGACTCCTCGATGACCTGTGGCGTACTACATCGGTGCCGCTTCTGATCGTCAATCCTCACCACGCCACTTTGAACGGCAAGCCACCAGTCGCTCCCAAAACGATCATTGTTCCACGTTCGAAAGACTCTGGTGAATCAGCGATTGCAATAGCCAGTGCCCTCGCAGGAGCCAGTCGATCAAAAGTCAAAATTCTTGTCGAACGGTCAACTACTTCCGACGAATCGGAAGACGAGTTGATAAATCTGTTCACTTCTGAAGGAATCGACATGGAGATTGTCCAGGTCGACAATGACTTCACGCACCAGGTGATTGATATCCAAAATAGTGACACCGGATCGTGGATAGTTGCCGGCTCTCGAATGCGCTCCGGGATCACTCGAACGCTCTTCGGCAGCGTTGCTGACGGGATCGCCAGGGAATCGACGGGACCAATCGTTGTGGTCCCCGACTCAAATATCACTCGCAAACGTAAACGCCAGGCCCGAGCGGCAACCAGAGATATCGCAGCGTCGCTCTAGCTCGCGAAATAGCGCCGATCAAATATGCCACTCATCGGTTTATTCCTGGTTTCGACGGATGTAGTAGCCGCCCATGGCACCAACCGTTGCACCGAACCACGTGTACGGGATAAAAACCAGAATTATGATCATTACCCAGGTAGTAGGAATACTGAATATCTCCTCGACACCAATAACGAACTTCAAAATCAAAACCGCCAGCGCGGGGATGAACATCAACACCGCCGTAAGCGCACCAAATTTGATGATCCCGTCTTGATCTATCTTGGCGATACCGCTGCCAATGAACCCTGCTACGAACGGACTTACCGGTGCCGCAACATAGTGCACAACTGGAATCACCAGTGAAGCAAGCATTATTCCGAATCCAACTAATACGCCATTAAGCACTCAGGTCCCTCACTTAGTCTCGAAATCTCTCGATTGTTGAGTGTCGATCCTTCCAGTCATTTCGTAATTGGAAAACATGACAGCCGACCCAGAGTACGACGATACCTAGCGTGCTCAAAGACTGATTGCAACGTACTCGAGATTAAATTACGCCGCCCGGACGGTTTCATCGAACACGTGTGCACCCGCGAGAGTCTCGACATAGCTCTCAGCCTCGTTTCCATACTATTCCGCTGCTCCACCTTGTTCTCGGCTTCCAATCTACTTCAACAGCACGTACGGTATGCAGCATTGATTAGCTCTACCAATCACCTCACCCGCAGCGCTTATTTGAAACCATGCCGAACCGTGACGGCTCGCTTAAAGACTCAGATAGGGTCGCCCTTTCCATAATGCTCGACAGAATAATCCCGGTGGAAGATCACGAAAAGGTGCCCAGTAAGTTCGGTATTCTGGATTCGGTCATTGAACTAAACAGCACTAACGATACGTCCAAAAACGGCTTCATGAAAGTCGTCGAAGCGTTGTCGCTCGACATGATGGCGCACGCGGTTGGCGGTTTCGCAGCTCTCACTGAAGAACAACAAATCCAGTCGATACGCTCCATAGAAATTTCGTTACCAGAGGAGTTAAACGTTGTGCTCCAGGCCACTAGACACGCCTACTACGAACATCCCGACACACCTGATCGGCCTATAAATTTCGATTCTGAAGATGAAATATTTGGAAAAGTCCTCACCGAAATAAAATCCACGGAGCGAAGATAACGTAGCTCTGCATCGTCCTCCGTGGCAATAACCATGACCAGCAACCCAAAGAAAATTCTCTTCGACACCGACATTGGTTACGACATTGACGACGCCGTCGCCCTCGCATACCTTTTAGCTCAACCCGAATGTGAATTGCTTGGAATTACAACCGTGTCGGGTCAGCCAATAGAACGGGCAAAACTCGCAAGTGCCATCTGTAAAACCGCTGGAGCCGAAGTCCCGATTATCCCCGGCCTCAGCGACCGTTTAGACGGTCCCATTCGCCAACCGTACGTGCCACAGAACAGCGTTCTGCCAAACTGGGATCACGACTCTGAGTTCCCCGAAACTGACGTTGTAGATTTCATGGCAGAAACCATTCGCAGTAATCCGAATGAAGTGACGTTGCTAGCAGTCGGTCCGATGACAAACGTGGCAAATCTCTTCTCCCGTCATCCCGACACACCTATGTTGCTGGAGTCTTTGCAAATGATGATTGGCAGATTCTCTAACACCGTTGGTCTTCCAGTGTCCGAATGGAACGCCCACTGCGATCCCGCTGCAGCGCAGGTCATTTATTCAACCTCGGCACCCTCGCACACGTCCATCGGCCTCGACGTCACTCATCAGGTCGTGATGGACTCCGAACAGGTGAAAGAACACTTTCAGCACCCGCTACTGATACCCGTTTACGAAATGTCGGAAGTTTGGTTCTCCGAAAGAGATCAACTCAAATTTCATGATCCGCTCGCAGCTGTGGATCTGTTCGACGATTCGGTCTGCACATACGAATCCGGTTACATAGGCGTTATACGAACCAACGATCGATCCGATGGCGAAACGCGGTTCACGGCAGACGAAAGAGGCCCTCACAGAATCGCCGCCACCGTCAAACCCAACCAATTCTTCGAATCCTACTTCAGCGTCTTCACCTGACCCCGCTATAGCTGAAGCCTAACCACCATTACTACACGCACCAACGCCCACGCTCGACATCTTCCACACTACACCAAACCAACACAAACCAAATTCCCGAGGCGCTGAGGGATCTGAGGCAGGAACGCTAAAAATGAATACTCAACCGCGACGGGCGATACCACCATATTCCGCCTATCAACCAAAATACTGAATCAAGTTCAGCATCACAGGAAAGGCGAGAAGTCCCCTCTGCTTATGAGAGAGAGGGGATTACAGTCCTCCCTCACTCAAAGGGAGAGAGTTCGTAGGGGGTCGATCGTAATAACCGAACGTGACGATCTCCCGGTGGAGGGTGTGTACCAACGTTAGAACGAAGACCCACCCCCACCTCAAGTCATCTAGGCCAGATCGAACGTGATTTCAAATTCCGCACAAATATCACGGAACCAATCGATCACCTCGGGGTGAAGAGGCACACCGTTCTCACGACGCTCAAGTCTAACCTCGTGCTCGGGCAAACCTGCGTAGTACACGCGCTCCTCACCCGGCATTGGCTTCGTCGCTGCAAGACCTTTCAACATGCCGTCCATGTTCGCCTTGAACTCGTCGACATCACCAAACGCTTCGACCGAGTAAGCCGCAACAAAGTGACCTCGCCGTGTTCGTGCCAGCGATCCAAATCCAGGAGCGAAAGAGAGCTGTCCACAAAGAATGTCGACCATTACTCCGAGACCGTAGCCCTTGTGAGATCCAAGTTCACGAGTTGAACCGAGCGGCAACTGCATTCGCATTGAGTTCGCCGCGAAGTCCGCAACCGCGCCGCCCTCCATGTCGGGCACACCATCTTCATTGGCAACCCAACCCGGAGACATTCCCTTACCCATTCTGTTCGCAAGACCAATCTTGTTACCGGCAATCGAAGTCATTGCCGCGTCGAACATGAACGACGGTTCGTTGTTACCAGGGACTGCAAATCCAATTGGGTTCGTACCAATTTGAGCCTCTGCACCGAACGTGGGAACCATCGCCTTACCACCGGCAGTCATACACCAACCGATCATGTCTGCATCCGCCGCAATCATCGCGTGATATCCCGCAGCACCAAGGTGACCCGAGTTTCGAACGGCAACCACACCAGTTCCGACTGCTTTCGCCTTCTCAATTGCAATATCCATCGCCTTTGGGGCGATCATCAAACCAAGTCCGCCATCGCCATCAATCGTTGCAGTCGATGGTGTTTCTTTGATGATCTGCATTTCCGGGGTTGGATTCAGTGCGTCAGAGTTGTATTGAGCGACGTACGACCGAAGCATGTTAGAAACACCGTGAGTGTCGATTCCGCTTTCGTCGGCAAACATGAGAACGTCGGCCCCTAATTTCGCCTCTGCCTCTGGAACACCGCACTTGATAAATACCTGTTCAGTGGCATTTCGTAATTTGTTGACGTCCACTCTTACCGCAACGTCATCGGGCACCTTAAAGTGCTTAAGCAACTCTAACCTCGCAATGTGATCAATCTAGCGTCTTACCAGAAATCCAACCTGGAATCTAGGTGGACCGAATCATCCTGCCGAACCGGCGGAATACTAGCATCAAAATCGTACCCGTATCAGTGCTGCTTGAGACATCTGATGCCTCATTTGCTAGTCTGAAAATAGTCCGAGGAACGCTGATGACATCGCCCTGGCGAACGAACGTCAAGCGATACAGAAAATCTGGGGCTGTAGCTCAGTTGGGAGAGCGCGTCGTTCGCAATGACGAGGTCGGGGGTTCGAATCCCCCCAGCTCCACCAGTTTTTCATCCGATCCCATCGACCTTCCCCTAAAAGATTGTCCCGGCGCTGTTAGAGAGGGCCAGTGAAAGGGGGCGCAACCCCGCGCGAAAACACCTGCGGCTCCGCCACAAACTCGACGCATTCATCAAGCGGGAACATCGGACGCGCGCAAGTCGTGTGACCCAACGATGGCAAATCCGCCGAGGTCGATCCCGGAGCAGCAACGTTGAAGTTAGCCTCACACCAGTTATCGAAAAACTCTGGTTCGCAAAACGGCGATTTCACGATGATTGAATGGAAGTCTTGCGGATCAATACCATTCGCGTAGAACGGTGCGCGATCAACCAGGTTCACGGGACGAGAGAAAACAACGAAAGTGAAGTTGTCCGACTTCAGAACTACGGTTGGGCCAGCGTGTTCAATCGAAGGCCATTTTTCAAGCGGGAAAATCCCATCGGAAGCTGAAACCACCGTTGCCAGAACCTCGATTGGTGTGAAGCGGCGATCGAGATTTCCTCCAAGATTTACTGTCACTCGACCATCAATACCCTTTTCGACTGCACGGATTACCGCTGAAGGATCGACAATCGGCGCCAGAACACTCTTCGAATAACCATGGTTGATCATTTCGGCAACAATCGCGTTGCTATCACCTGATGCACCAGAACTCGGTGCATCTGCGGCATCTGTAAACATCACCGGACCATTCATTTTCGCTGCACGAGCGACAGCCTCGCTCAAATCTTCCAACGGCTGGTGCATTTCGAACCTATTGCCCCAAAACTCGTTGGCCGCTTTCTCTGCAACCTGACGACCGAACTCTTCGTCGTTATCTGTCACCACGATCACCTGTGAGCAGAGTTCCGGCACGTCCGTGAATGGGTTTCCGATCTGGAATCCAGCATTAAGAATCCGTGGATCGTCGTGCATAGATCGCAAATATGAAACCTGGTTACCAAACAGTCCAGTTTCAGTTATCAACTGTTCGCCACGTACCAGTGCAGGAATAGGCACTCGTACAGTGACCGGATGTGCATCTTCATTCAGCTGTCGCACAAGTTGACGTGCAGCTCTGGCACCCGTATCGGAAAAATCCATGTGCGGATACGTGTGATAAACAGCCACGCCATCCGCGTGCTGGAGCATCTTTGCCGTCGTCACACCATGGATGTCCTGCGTGTAGATAATCGGAATATCTTCACCAAAAATCTTTCGCGATTCTGCGAGCAAGAACCCTTCCGGATCGAGTTCATCCTCTGCACTCATTGAGCCGTGCATTGCGAACAAAGCGCCATCTACCTCACCGGCAAATGGCTTCAACGCTTCAAGAAACTCACCCGATATACGGTTCCAACTTGCACTATCGAGAGGGCCCGCACTGGTCGCACCTGCCGAGTAAGCACCTACTACTTCGAATCCACCTGCTGCCCCCAACACTTCAACCATGCCAGCGACTTCTGAATTTTTTCCAAGAGACTTTTCGATTACGTTCTGACCGAACGCAACATTGAAATCCTCGTAGGTACTGAACACCGGGTTGAAGGTCGAAACCTCCTGTGCACAACCGGCAATCACAATTCGCTTAGTCAAACTCGTTTTTCCGTAATAAATTCAGTCAAGAAAAACGGGCGATAGAGATATCTCCATCGCCCGTTCCGTTAGTTCATTTGTGCTAAGAACGCCGTTTAGCTGCCGTGACCGTTAAACGCTGCAGCTTGCTTCGCAAGTCGAGCGTCTCGATCGTCAGCGAACCGCTTCACTGCGTTAAAGACCGACTCCTTGTCGAGGTGTGCTTCCTTAATTACGTCGTCCTCGGTACCACCGCTCAACCACTGGTGATCCCAGTCGGAAGTCAGTGAATACTCGTCAGTCAATGGACCAACTCCACTTACCGGCCAAACTCGCCTCGTTCCAGTAGTTACGACCATCATGTCGAACTTCTCTGCATCGCTGAGGACGCTGTCCCGGTACTCCTGGGGCTGTCGATCGAACAGCTCTTCAGAAATACAGGCGATGACCTTCACGTTCACACCTGCTTCTTCGAGCCGTTCCAGTGTGGAAACCAGATTCACTGTCGAGCTGGAACCCTGTGAAAGAACAACACCGTGCTTCGGCTTGTCAGGATCGTAATCCTTGATCACATAGAAGCCCTTGGCCGCCGCGTAGGGGTCAGAGTCTGCGAATGTAGAACGATCTGCAACTGCAAAGTCTGGTCGTGCGACCTCCATGACGATCACGCCAACCTTCGGGTCGCGAGCCGCAATTTCTGCCGCAGCAAAGTATCCAGGTGCAACGTCGTTGTAGTCCCAGAAGCTGAGAACGATGACCTGTCCCTTCGGGAACAACTTCCAAACCTGAGGCGAGAAAATTCCAAAGTGCGTACGAGCGTCCGCAGCAGTTTCAGGACCCGAGTGACCGGCAAGGATGTGCGCAACACCCATCCGGAACGGAGAATCCTGGTTCTGCTGACTCCAAACACGTAGCGGTAGATACATCAGCGGAGTGAATGCGCCATATGTTCCTGAAATCGACCAGACCCCGTTGAACTGGTTCGGATCCTTTGAAAGAGTCTGGCTCGTGAATCCAACAGCGGTAAGTGCGTTTCCGGCCTCCTGGATTGGAGCCTTCAGACGAGTTCCCGCCATGTTGTCGAGTGGGTCGTAGTGCCCCCACAACGAACCGTGGTCAACGTTGATCGATTCCGCCAGGTCTGCAGCGACGATCACAAACCGGTTGTCGGTAACGTAGTTCGCCCACTTGATAATTTCCGAAATCGCACGACGAGTGCCCTTCACCGCACCTGGCTGCTCGAAGAGCGTGATGTCGACGTCCTTCTTCTCGCCAGTTATGTGATTGGTTGCTTTGACTGTCGTTGCCTCGCTAGGGAGGTTCTGCACCTTGAGCCGGTCGTCAAGGAACGGGTCAGACTCAGACTGAACCTTCAACGGCAGATCGTCATTGACCTTGTCGCCAATTTCAACCAGACGGTCAGCCAGCCAATCGCCTAGCCCGTCCTTATCGAGAACTGAAATAGCAATGTCGATGTTTGTCTTGAGTTGGATGAGTCGCTCACGGTTGTCCGAAACGGCTCCGTCACGAATTCCCTCGAAAGTGACTCCGTACTTTTCTTCAAATGAAGTTGCCAACGCCTGGAAGTACTCTCCGTTCATTGGCATTCCGTAAGCGTGGCTGGCGTGGTCCACAACCTGAGTGACACCACCGGGGAGCATGCCATTTTCGGCACCGGGCCAGAAGCCCTTGACCGTGTTACCAATCACGATCATTGGACGACGGTCTTGCTCGTCCCAGTCTTCCATCGCCTTGAGCGCGCCTACTACCTCGTCGTAGTCGGTAGCGTTATCGACCTTGATTACGTTCCAGCCATACGACGACCACTGGTTCGCAATCTCGTAGGTCTCTTCCTTGACTACCGATCCAACGAGTTCGTCATCAATACCGGCGTTGTTGTAAGACATCAACACACGAAGCCGTTTACCCACACGCTGCGCAACCGCTTGGGTCTTGAATTCCTGTGAATGGCCCGAAGTGAGTGCAAACTCACCTTCTACTGCGATAATCTTCAGTGACGGGTCTGCGCCCATCATGTCCCAGAAAGCAGCCTTACCTGCTGCGGTAGCAATACCTACGCCAGAGGGGCCACCGTTGACATCGTTCGTAAGATCGGTTGTCTCCGAGTGACCAGAAAGAGCTCGAATTCCACGAACCTTCGCCTGAGCAAACGATGGGTGATCGGTCAGATCGTTCTCTTTAAGAATCGTTTCAAGAGCACCAGCTCCTCGACGAAATCCAAGAGCGTCAATGGCAAGCATTGAAGCCTTCGGATCCGCCTTGTAACGATCATCGCCAGTCGCTTTGTGCTTACGATCTAGCGCCTCACCCATCAACATCCAAAGTGCGTAAGTCGCCGGTGCGTTGTGCCCTCCAGCCAACATGAACTTGTCAGCAAACGGGTGCTTCGGCCGTCGGTAGTCATAGGTCATACCACCGTTTTCCGGACCAGCCAGATGAGTCGAAACCGTATAAGGCATATAAGCGGTCGGACCTCCAAAGTGACCGGTCTGGTGATAGTTGCACATCAACACAAATGTCATTGACGCAACGAAGCCGATGTCTTCCAATCGCTCCTTGCCGTAGTCCGGGATCTGAACCTGTGTATCGGTCGAAACCGGGCTTGTCGATGACTCGTGGATTGTGACGGTTGAACTACCGCTTGATGCCATGCGTTCAATTACTCCAGTTGCTGCGCTTGCAGTCGTTTTTTGGGCGAGCTTTTCAGTTGCACACCTTGCGAAATATTCGCGGCGTCAGAATATCTGCGAATCGCCTTTCACGCCAGCCCGAATTGCTCATATCCGGGTACCATCGCGCCGAGATAATTAAAAATGGGCTGAATTGCCTGTGAAGCAGTCCCATTTAGGGCGATTTTTAGTAGTTCAGCTCTTCGTACTCAGACGGGTAAAGACAGGAAAAATGACTGATATATCATCACCAAAGACCCACCAAAACTTCATCGGCGGAAAATGGCAGGACTCCGTTTCAGGTCAGACTTACCCGGTAGCGAATCCAGCTCATACATCCCAAGTTGTAGGCCACTTCCAGTCCAGCCTGCCTCAAGATGCTGAAAATGCCGTCCATGCTGCTCATTCAGCCTCGAAAGAATGGGCGAACATGCCAGCACCTCAACGAGGAGCGATTCTCTACAAGGCTCTCGACATCATGGAGCGCCGTGCACAAGAAATGGCAGAGTCGATCACCATTGAAGAAGGCAAACCGATCGCCGACGCGATGGGTGAAGTAAAACGTGCGATGAACATCATCGAGTACGCAGCCGGAGAAGGTCGGAGGCTATTTGGTTACACAACTCCCTCCGAGCTTCCCGACACGATCGCCTACACGATGAAGCGGCCGATCGGTGTAGTTGCGTTGATAACGCCGTGGAACTTTCCATTGGCAATCCCTGCGTGGAAGCTCGCTCCATGTTTGATCTCCGGCAACACTGTTATCTACAAGCCTGCATCGGCAACACCACTCTCAGCCGTAAAACTGGTCGAAATTTTTGAAGAAGCGGGACTCCCTGCAGGTGTGTTGAATCTCGTCACTGGACCAGGCGGATCCGTTGGAAATACGTTAATAGAAGATCCGCGTGTTGGCGGAATTTCGTTCACTGGCTCCACCGAAATCGGAACCGCTATTACTGCACGAGCTTCGGAGCTTCTCAAGAAGGTTCAGTGTGAAATGGGTGGCAAGAACGCGGCAATCATCCTCAATGACGCCGATCTAGACAAGGCAGTACCAGGAGTGGTCGGAGGCGCATTCGGCTCGACCGGTCAACGATGTACAGCAACTTCGAGAGCAATTGTGGAGGAAGGAATTTACGACGATTTCATGTCATCTCTCGTCGAACAAACCGCGGCGTTAACCATTGGTGATGGAATGAACGAAAGCAAAGACTTAGCTCCTCTTTCTTCCAAAAACCAGCTCGATACGGTTCTCGAATACATCGGTATTGGAACCGAAGAAGGCGCAAGACTCACTTTTGGCGGTCACCAACTCCAAGACGGTGAATTTGCCGATGGCTATTACGTCGAGCCAACAATTTTTGAAGACGTGAAGACCGATATGCGGATCGCTCAGGAAGAAATATTTGGTCCGGTATTGAGTGTTTTCCGAGCTTCGGACCTCGAAGACGCAATTCGAATCAACAACGCCGTTGAATTCGGACTTTCGTCATCTGTTTATACTCGGGATCTGGTCCAGGCACACGAATACATCAACACTGCCCACACTGGAATGGTCCACGTAAACGCGCCAACCCTAGGAGGTGAAGTACACCTTCCTTTCGGCGGACTCGGCGCATCAGGCACAGGTCAACGTGAACAGGGAACCGAAGGTTTCGAATTCTTCAGCGAGACAGTAACGGTCTATATCGACCACTCAGCCGGAGCCAAAGAACGATCAAGATTCATATAGCCGTGCATCCAATCCTCCCTCCCTCGCAGGAAGGAGCTATAGGGTAGGTCAAACTGGCATTACAAAAGCCCCCTGAGACCACCTAAAGTCATCCTGAATTGATTTTCAGGATCCAAAACACCCGAAGCGATGAACCGCGACAGTGATCATCACACCCCAACAAACCAGAGCGCGATTCACTCGAGCAAACAGGTAAAATTCTAGTTTGGTTGAAGCGGCAACCAGATCAACTCTCCACGCCAAGATTAGTTAGATCTTCAACACCCTAACTCGCTCACAAGAACAGAGGCAAAACCGACTTGCAAAGCGCAATCCAAATACCAACGGACTACACAGAGCGTATTCGTCGACAACTAAACAATTGCCTCATCGAGACGAACCTACCACACGCAAATAAATCGCAGGAAAAAGTACGAGACCGCTACGACCTCGGAGATCGATTAGCCCTTATAACCACAGATCGCCAGAGTGCATTCGATCGAGTCCTCGCGTCTGTTCCCTTCAAAGGCCAGGTTCTCAACCTCACCAGCGCGTGGTGGTTCGAACAAACCCGCCACATCGTGCCAAACCACATCGTCTCAATACCCGACCCCAACGTCACGGTTGCAAAAAAATGCGAAGTATTCCCGATCGAATTCGTGATGCGCGGATACATCACAGGAACGACTAGCACGTCTCTTTGGACTGTGTACCAGAGCGGCAGCCGAAACTATTGCGGAAACGAACTGCCAGAAGGTCTAGTTAAGAATCAGAAACTGCCCGAAAACATCATCACACCTACAACAAAGGGTAAAGAGGACCGTCCGATTAGCCCCGGCGCGATAGTGTCTGAACACTGGATGACGGAAGACGACTGGGAACAGTGCAGCCGAATCGCCAAGGAAATCTTTGCGTTCGGGCAAGCGAAAGCCGCTGAAAACGGATTAATACTCGCAGACACCAAGTACGAGATGGGCAAAGACGAAAACGGCGAGATAACTCTCATCGACGAGATCCACACGCCTGATTCAAGCCGCTACTGGATAGTTGATTCGTACGAAGAGAGGACGCAATCTGGCCAGGAGCCTGAAAACGTCGACAAAGAGTTTCTTCGAATTTGGTTCAGTGAAAACTCCGACCCTTACAACGACGAAGTTCTTCCTGCGGCTCCTGACGATCTTGTGATCGAGCTGTCACAACGCTACATATTCCTTTACGAAAAGATCACCGGCAACAAGTTCGAATTCCCCAACGCCGACCAATCAGTGGTCGAACGACTGGCAACGAACCTCGCTGACATCTAGGAGATCGGAAGTGAGCAATGGCGTCAAAGTCTGATCGTCTCTGGCGATTTTCACACCCGACGAACTACCTTCAGCAATAAATCGCTTATAGGCTGCTCACAAACTTCTACTTAGCTCCTAAGAGTCAGCTAAAAGGAAAAACCCAACACATGATCGAAAACACCGTCATTGCTCGAAACAAAGCAGGCAAAAAAGCACGTTCACTAAACTTCACATATCCGACTCTCGAAGCAGTTGAACTCGCTTACCGAGCTGGCTTTGACAGCATTCACCTCGATGGTGAGCACGGAGCATTCAGCCCGCCTGAAATCGACTCGATGGTGGCCGCCGCTCACATGGGTGGAATGTCAGTAACTTGCCGTCCTCGTAACTTCGAGACAACTGAAATCATCATGTGGCTCGACCGAGGCATACAGGGAATCATGGCGCCTCACGTCGAGACTGGTGAACAGGCAGAAGCACTCGTCGAAGCTTGCCTATTCGATCCTCTCGGACATCGCTCGTGGGGCACCCACCGAGGCACAGAGTTCAACGACAACGAAATTCTCGAAACCAAGTTTGGTGGACGCAAGAATTTCATCGAGTTCGCAAATGACAACATGCTCATATGGGCGCAAGTTGAGTCGCATAAGGGTTACAAAAATCTTGACGATATCCTAGCCGTGGATGGTCTAACCGGTGTCACTACCGGACATTTCGACCTAGCGCTTTCGATGCACATGCCAGGAGAAGGTCTAGAAAATCCTGAAGTCATACGCATTCACGCCGATATGGAAGAGCGAACACGTGCAGCCGGCAAAGGGATCATGGCCGATCGCCAACTTATGGTTAATCTCCAAGATCTGATCACCCAGAGCGGCCGCTACTTCGTAAACGCCAACGCCAAAGAAACGTTCCCAGGTTAAATTAACAGCCAACTCCATCCGTCGTCAGAAAAGATTCTCTACACCTGCGACGATCACCTTACAAAACCAACACGACGCTAAGCCGTTCAATATCGACCTTCCAGAGCTTCACAAATAGCTAATCGGAACACTGAGAGCCCCTCGCTCCCATACGCGATAACAATCCGTAATCGGTAGTTTTTTGGTGGTCACCGGCATAGAAATCGCGTTATTCGGTAGCAGTTAAGCAGCCTTTAAAAGTGGGCAAAGTGTACAAAGCGCGGCTGTTTGAAAAAAATCACAACCGCTGGAGCCTAATGAAAGAGCTATCACTAGCCGCCCGGATTAGAGTCGAAACACTAGCCGGGCTTACCGTTTCACTAGCACTGGTACCAGAAGCCGTTGCATTCGCATTCGTAGCCGGAGTCGATCCTATAGTCGGGCTCTACGCTGCTTTCATCGTGGGACTCGTAACTTCCGTCACTGGCGGTCGTCCGGGCATGATTTCTGGAGCCACCGGCGCCCTCGCCGTAGTAATGGCGGTTCTCGTAAAAGAACACGGCGTCGAGTACCTGTTCATGACCGTGGTGTTAATGGGAATCATCCAGGTTGCTGTCGGTGCGTTCAAACAGGGTCGACTCATCCGCATGGTTCCTTACCCGGTAATGCTGGGATTCGTAAACGGACTAGCTATAGTCATCTTCCTCGCCCAGTTTGAGAGTTTCAAGATCAGAGACGAAGAAGGTCATGAAAAATGGCTCGCCGGTGGCGATCTTGCCGTAATGCTCGGGCTAATCGCCATTACCATGGCTGTGATATACCTCATTCCGAAGGTAACCACGAAGTTTCCATCCGCATTGGCTGGAATTGTCGTGGTTTCAGCAATCGTGATTTTAGGTGGTGTTCAAACCACTACAGTTGGCGATCTATCCAGCATTTCAGGAAGCTTGCCCGTATTTAGCGTTCCCGACGTTCCGCTGAGCCTCGAAACACTGTGGATCATCCTGCCCCATGCCATAATCCTGGCTGCGATCGGTCTTATCGAATCGCTTCTTACCGTTCAATTAATCGATGGTATTACCGAAACGAAAGGTCAGAACAATCGGGAGTGCATGTCGCAAGGAGCCGCCAACATCATCACCGGATTCTTCGGTGGTATGGGCGGATGCGCCATGATTGGTCAGAGTATGATCAACATGAAGTCAGGGGCGAGATGGCGTCTTTCCGGGGCACTCGCTGCAATATTCCTTCTTATATACATACTCGTTGCATCACCTCTGATCGAAATCATTCCGATTGCCGCACTCACCGGTGTGATGTTTGTCGTGGTTATTGGAACATTCTCATGGTCGAGCTTACGAATCATTAGGAAAGTGCCAGTATCCGATGCATTCGTAATGATCCTCGTTTCCGGAGTTACGGTCGTTACCGACCTCGCAATCGCTGTAATCGTTGGTGTGATCGTCTCGGCGCTGGTATTCGCCTGGAACACAGCCAGAAATATCTACTTGGAGGAAAGCAGCGAAAGCACCCCAGATTGCAAGGTTTATACACTTCATGGGCAGCTCTTCTTCGCTTCAATAACAGCGTTCAAGGATCTGTTTCACCCACAGCACGATCCAGCCGAAGTCGTAATCGACTTCCGTCACTCGCGAGTTTGGGATCACTCGGGCATCGAAGCGATTGTCGACCTCGCACGACGTTACGAAGCTGCGGAGCGCAAGCTCCATTTACTCCACCTAAGCCAGAATTGCCAGCGAATTCTTGACAAGGCGAGCGCCATTGCCGAACAAAATCCGGAGCACGACCAGTTGTATCGAGTGACAGTTAATGGTCTCGTTGGTGGTAAAGCTGATCACTAATCGCCAATTTCTGCCGGATAATAAGCTCGGCAGGTAGTATTTTCACTGAACTAATTTCAGTAACGGACCAGTAACTGGCGTACTCTCGACCTCGAGGATATCCTTCGAAATACGATGCTTAAGTCGAAAAACCCTCAACTGTCGACGACAGAAATGCTTCGCCAATGCTCGGCACAAAACTAGGTAGCGAAGTAGCCAGACTGAACTCATCAACCATGCATGCCCCTGTAGCTCAGTGGATAGAGCAGCGGTTTCCTAAACCGCGTGTCGCGTGTTCGATTCACGCCAGGGGTACCATTGAAAATACATTCAAGTCGGCATGTTCAGAATAAAACTGGGCTGCCGACTTTTCGCGTCTGATATCAGATTTGACAGCAACTGTAGGCAATAATTCAGTTAAACGTCCGCCCAAAGACACCGAGTTTGATTCGACCGGGCCCTTTTCTCTAGTCCAACGAGTGAGTCCCTGTACTGAACATCCCGAGTCCAAGCGGTCGCATACCCTCCAGACATTAAATGGGGATCAATGCTGTTATCTGAAGCGGACTCGTAGGCTATACCGCCTGACGAAGCCGTCTTAGAGCCTTGAATCGTCCTCTAATCGTCTACCAATGAGCGGGTGAAATTCGTTGTTTCCGAGAAACAGAAATAGCCGCGCCGAGCAGAGTCCACATCAAATAACCTGAAACCCTCAATACCGGTAACGGTTTACTTGCCGTTGGCTTTCTTCCACTCTTCGTATTCAGGTCGTGCTGCGTCGGTCAGCGGGTAGTAACGTCGAAGATCGCCACCCTGCTCGAGCTTCTCGCGGCTAAACTCTTCCCACTCAGCATGAACCTGACCACTCTCAGCGAGCTCTTCCGCAAGGTGAATAGGAACAACTACAACACCGTCATCGTCAGCAATGATGATGTCGCCAGGTGCAACATATGTTCCGCCGACAGCGACAGGCACGTTCACTGCGTAAGGAAATATTTCCGTCTGCGTGTGGAAGTTAGGAGTTACTCCCTTTAGCCACAAACCCAGGCCTTCTGGACGCTCAGGGTAGTCACGAATGCACCCATCGATCACCACTCCGGCTCCGCCAGCCCCCTTGAAGTAGGTCAACATCATGTTGCCAAATACGCCACTGGTCATGCTGCCTCGTGCGTCAACAACAACAACGTCGCCTTCCTGTGTCAGGTACAGAGCGTGTCTGTGAAGCTGAACTTCCGGGTCGGTGTACTCACCGTCAGCGTACACATCGTCTCGCTTCGGCATGAACTGGAGAGTAACAGCAGGCCCGACAACCTTGGTACCAGGGGTGTACGGGGTTGGTCCCGGAATAAAGCAGTTCGAAACACCGAGCTTGTTCAGGTCACCTGCAGCGGTCGCTGAACTTACGTGCTCGTAGAGCTTGTCAATCAATTCCTTTGGCGGACGCTGGATGTCTTGAATGTCTTTGGGGTCTTGCATTGCGATTGATATTTCCTTGTAACGAAAGTTCAGTAGTGCGTTTTTCAGCAGGTAATTATCGAGTTTCGCTGTTCATGACTCACGCATTTCGAGCAAAAGTAGAAATTTTGAAATCAACCAACTAGAAGGCCGAGACAGATCGGTCGTGTCAACGATTATTGAATTCCTACCACAGAACACTAATGATCGATTCGCTCGTGCGCAAGCGCCAGGAAAATGGCTCACCCGTTCAGCGGCGAAATAAGTATGATTTTTTGTTACTTTTTTTGATTGCTCACAAAGTTCGCTATCGCCCAGTTCAATACGTGTGGATTTCACTCACGAAAATTGAGTCATGATTATCAGCGGGTCGTCTTTAAAATTACTGACTAGGGGCACTTACCAGCCTGACTCGATTTCGCATCCAAGCTGAAGGATCCTAAGCGAATCTCGATACTGCACCGCTTGATCGCGATCGCACAACGTCACCACACCTTTGCCCGTGTTGTGAGCCTCCATCATGATCAGCGTGGCTTCTGTGCTCGAAAGTTCAGGAAACGTCTTGAGCAATGCCCAAATCACGTAGTCCATCGAATGGTGCTCGTCATTCAATAGAACAACTGCCCAACGCCCTGATCCGCCCAACGAACGCTCATATAGTTCCGCCGGTATAGCTAAAGGCGGCATAGGGGGCACTACTTCACGTTCTACCCGAGGCGCTACATACGAATCCGTGAGTCGTTCTCTATTGACACCACTACCTAACAGGAGGAATCTTCTTCGACGTTCAAATTCGATCGTGAGATGGTTCCATAGATTAGAGGATTCTCCAAATATGCGTATTATCGACATCAAGCCGTATCCAGTGTGGGTCGGCACTCGCAACCAGATGCTTGTCAAAGTTGAAACAGATGAAGGCATTTACGGATGGGGTGAATCCGGTCTATCGAGTCGAGAGATCGGTGTAAAAGGAATTGTGGAACACTATCGGGAGTTCCTCGTAGGACGTGATCCTATGCAGAGAGGCGCTCTCTGGCAGGAAATGTATCGTAGCCAGTACTTCGAAGGAGGTCGAACGCTAACTGCAGCAATTTCAGCAATA
>DBTA01000027.1 GCA_002306815.1 Dehalococcoidia bacterium UBA1328
ACATGGCTACGCGGTGTAGCGGTGGTCCATGTTCCTACCAGCCTCGCCGCAATGGTCGACTCATCTATCGGTGGCAAAACCGGGGTTAACATTCCCAAAGGAAAAAATCTCCTGGGGGCGTTCCACCAGCCGAATCTGGTGTTACAAGATGTCACGCATTTGAAAACCCTACCTGCCCGAGAAATGTCTGCCGGTTGGGCGGAAGCAGTCAAACACGGTTTAATACTTGATTCCGACTTACTAGACACGTTCGAGCGCCTTCCAGAGCAAATGAAGGCTCTTGAAGGAGAAGAACCGATCCATGCAATACGACGCAGTGTGGCGATCAAAGGCGAAGTCGTCTCTGCTGACGAATTTGAAACAGGTGATGAAAGAGTTCTACTCAACTATGGTCACACTGTTGGACACGCTATTGAAAAAGTCTCCGGCTACGGCAGTTACCTGCACGGAGAGGCTGTAGCGATTGGCATGATGGCGGCAGCCGGCATAGCCGAACGGCTGGGCATGATCGACAGTGAACTTGTGGACCGGCAGCGCAGGGTACTACAGAGTTACGATCTACCCGTCAGAGGCAAAGGGCTTGATGTCGATTCTTTAATTGACGCCACCAAGAGTGACAAAAAAACCCGCAGTGGAACAATTCGTTGGGTTCTGCTAGAAGGTCCCGGCAAAGCCACCAGCCGCCGCGACGTCCCTGAAAACGTGGTTCGCGAGTCGATAGAAGCAATTCTCGATTAACTAAAAACTCCTCGTAAGCCAATCTCTCCGAGAGTCTTTTGTTTCGTTCTGTTAGTCAGAACTATCGAAGTCCGCCAGCTACTGCAGGAACGATACTGAGTTCGTCGCGGTCACCGACGGCACTGTTTAGTCCGGCGAGATACCGTACATCTTCACCATTCAGGTAAATGTTGACGAAGTGGCGTAGATCGCCTGACTCGTCGACGAGTCGTTCCTTCATACCAGGGTAGGAGGCGTCGAGTGATTCAACGATTGCGCCAATGGTCGAACCTTCAGCGTCAACACTGGTAGCACCGTTGGTCAGCTTTCTGAGCGGCGTTGGGATCTTTACTGTTACGGCCATCTGTGTTCCTGATTTCCTGTGAGGTCCCCGAGTTTGGATTCGATCCCCGGGGGACTAAATTGTTTCTTCAAATATTTTAGACGCTATTTTTGGAGATGCATTGCTATTGGTGGCGTGATTCAACGGGATTCGTTTACCCGGCGAGGATGTCACCTTCAAGCGAGCTTACGTCACACCCCTGTTCGGTTACCCAAGTAAGTCCTCGCTCTATCTCGTCCAATGCTCCCTCGAGCTCAAGGATCACCCAGCCGGAATCAGCGTCAATTTCGGCGCGGCGGATGTTGGTAACGATCTCGAACTTGTGTCCGAGTTCGTAAATGACCGGACTTTGGATAAGCTCCGTATTCATTGTGAACTTGACTCTACGGAAAGGCATTACTGCAACGCTGCTCCCATAACCACTTCGTCAAACGATCGAATGGTCGGTTCAATAGTTCGAGTTTCAACCGCCATTTCGATTGCTTCGAGTGTTTTGAGACCAGTTCCCGTTATCAGCGCAACCGTCTCCTCATCGGGACCGATCATTCCTTCACGGGCGAGTCGATGTAGAGTCGAAATTACGACTCCGCCAGCGGTTTCAGTAAAGATTCCTTCGGTTTCGGCAAGAAGCTTCATACCTTCGGCAATCTCGTTTTCAGGGACTACAGTGCCAGAACCGCCGGTTTTGTTCGCAATTCCAACGCTATAGTAACCGTCGGCAGGAGAACCGATTGCAAGTGACTTGGCAATAGTATCGGGCACGACAGGTTTCGGGTGACTCTGACCTTCCACGAAAGCAGTAGCAACAGGTGAACAACCAAACGGCTGCGCAATGTGCATCTTCGTGTTGGCACTATCGATAATTCCGAGCTGTGCAAACTCGTTTAAGCCCTTGTAAACCTTGGTAAACAACGAGCCAGACGCGACAGGAACTATAACGTGCTCAGGCGCACGCCAACCTAGCTGCTCAGCGATCTCATAGCCAATAGATTTGCTGCCTTCTGAGTAGTACGGGCGCATGTTGATGTTCACGAACGCCCATCGACGATCATCACCTAGTTCAGAGCAAAGTCGGTTCACATCGTCGTAGTTTCCGTTTACCAGTACGACTGAGCCGAAAACTGCGGCACCGAGCACTTTTCCACGCTCCAAGTTGGCTGGAATAAACACCATCGTGTTCATTCCAGCTTTTGAACCGTGGGCAGCCGTAGCACCAGCAAGGTTTCCGGTTGATGCGCAGGCAATCGTGTCGAAATCGAATTCAACAGCCTTCGTAGATGCAACAGAGACCACGCGATCCTTGAATGAATGCGTGGGGTTGGCTGCATCGTTCTTGATCCAGAGATTGTTCAGCCCAAGCTCTTTGCCGAGGTTATCTGCTCTAAGGAGCGGGGTCATACCTGCACCAATGTTGACCGCGTTGTCTCGGCTTGCGGGCAGAAGCTCGTCATACCGCCAGATCGTTAGCGGACCGTCCTGGATGGATTCACGGCTGATGTTTTTTACGATCGCGTCGTAGTCGTAGTTGACTTCCAACGGACCAAAACAAAAGTCGCAAACGTAGATCGGCTCTTGTGGAAAGTCGCGGCCACACTCTTTACAGCGCAGGGACTGGACGTTTGGCAATTTCTAGTCTGGACCTATCAACGGAAGGAGTTGCACACATCACTTCCGGCAGTCCGGCCGGGAGTGACAACAGCAGCTACTGATCCGAAGCTCGTTGATTCACCGACACCATCAAGGACTCACTTTTGGAATCAGAACCCTCTTAGGCATTAGAACTATCCGTTAATACTATGACCGCTTGCCCGGAGCGTCAATTAACAAATCGACTCCAATCCTAGTTACTGGGTCAAACGACGCGACTAAATGCAACAAAAACAAGAACTCAGGAAACCGACGTATGTAGTCTGGGTTGAATCAAAATTGGCTTAGATTTCGGGCAGAATAGCGACCGCATCAGTCACTCCCCTACTCCTGAACCAAACAAGGGACCTACAAAATGATCATCGAGTGGAACGCACACATGTTTAGTTCAGACACCGACAGGTACCCGCTCCATCCTCAGGCGGCCTACAAACCTCGACCCGAAATGCTCTCGAATGATCCGCTTGCTGAGTACATAAAAAGAATGGAGGTCGAAGGGATCGACCGAGCCGTTCTGGTCCATCCAGAACCTTACGGCGATGATCACCGACTAGTATTGGATTGCGTCGATGCTCGTCCCGATCTTTTCAAAACCACTGCACTGTTCTACCCGAAAGACGACAACGCACCGCTGAAGTTGCGACAACTGGTCTCCAAACAACCCGGCAAAATCATCGCGTTTCGCTTCCATGCCCATGAGGGCAAACGTACGTATCTCGATTCGTTCTCTGATTCAAACGTCCGAGAACTCTGGCAAACAGCTGGTGAACTTGGACTTATAATCGAGCTTCATATCGACAATGATTACGCTTCTCAGGTCGCGAAAATTGCGAATAAATTCTCTGAATTCACGGTTCTTGTCGATCATATGGCGGAGGCAAAGTTTGGATCCGCACCGGATTTCTCAGACACCATCAGGCTAAGCGAACTCGACAACATTTATATGAAGTTGTCTGGATTGAATCACTATGCGACCGATGAACCGCATTACGAGAGCGTCGTCCCATTTAGCCGTTGGGTAGCAGACTCATTCGGACCGGATCGTATGGTCTGGGGTAGCGGAACATCCGCAATTGTCGACACCCACTTGGCTCACTGGTCTGATTCGGATCGGGCGAAGGTTAAAGGCGGAAATATTCAGAAACTTTTAGGATTCTAAGGCGCAAGTGCAACGATGACGGCACCGACACCAATTGCGCCAGCACCAATGATCCTGACGGGTCCGATCGTTTCTTTTAGAACGAATGCTGCTAGGAGAACGCCGAAGACGATCGCCATCTCTCTTAAAGGTCCAACATAGCTGACTGGAGCGATA
>DBTA01000030.1 GCA_002306815.1 Dehalococcoidia bacterium UBA1328
GTGTCGAGTGTGAGTGCGGTCATACGAGAGACCAACCATGAGGAACGCTAGTCCAGTGATCGTACCGTGGGTGAACATCTGGAGAGCAGCACCGTTGAGACCACCGGCAGATGTATCAGCCGGAGACGATCCAACAGCCGCTACTCCAAGCATCACGAATCCCATGTGGCTAACTGAGCTGTAGGCGATCAACCGCTTCATATCGGTCTGTCGAATGGTGATGATTCCGCCGTAAATAACAGAAATAGCAGCGAGGACGGACATTGCTCCGGCAAAGTCATGAATCGTAAATCCTTGCGTCTCTTGGAAGAAGCCGAGGTTTATTCGGAGCAGTCCGTAACCGGCCATTTTCAACAGGACACCGGCAAGCATCACCGACACTGCCGTCGGAGCATCTGTGTGAGCGTCCGGGAGCCAACTGTGAACTGGCCAGAGCGGCAGCTTCACAGCGAAGGCGATGAAAAAGAAGCCGAATATCAGAGCAGCAGGAGCCGCAAGATCGGCAGCAGCCATGAGTTCGGGAATACCGACTATCGCTTCTGCCCCACCCAGCGCATTAGAAGGAATCGAAGCCATCGCCAGCGTGTTTATGTCTGGCGTTACGTACAGCGCCAGAATCGCGACGAGCATGAACGCGCCACCAGCAAGAGTGAACAACACGAACTTCATCGCTGAGTAACGAGGTCTACCACTGCCCCAAATGGCAATCAGCATGAACATTGGAATAAGTTCGAACTCGAAGAATATGAAGAACAGAAGCAGGTCGAGCGATACGAACACGCCCATTACCGCCGTCTCGAGCAGCAACAGCCAGAGGAAGTACTCGCGGACCCGTTTAGTTATACGCCACGATCCACACGCAGCCGCCATTCCCAGTATTCCGGTAAGCAATACGAGAGGGGCGCTGAGACCATCAACACCAAGAATGTAGGAAGAACGCAGAGCGTCGATTGGAATCCAGCTCTGGAAATAGTCGACCATCTGGATACCGCCAGCGTCCTGGTCGTATCCAAAGAACACCATTGCGCTGAGCACAAACGTCACGACTGTCGCGCCAATAGATATCCAGCGGATTTGTTGGTCAGCGTTAGATCCGCGCGCGAACAGAGTCACCAGCAGCGCTACTAATGCTGGAAGGAATACGGTGATAGTCAGTAAGCCATCAAACAAGGTTCACCTCGTTCTTTACCCACTGAGCGTATTCGGTTGTGATCGAGCTAATTTTCACGTGCTTTATCAGCCCCATAGCAGGAATGCAGCAACAACTGCGACCACGCCGACAACCATGCCGATTGCGTAAGTTTGTGTTTGACCGTTTTGAACCAACGCACCGCTCTTTCCAATTCGACTTACCCAGTTGGAAAGATGAACGTTTGCGTTATCGATCCAGTGTTCATCGAACCATCGCAAAGCGTCGGCTAAGTATTTGTAGAAGCCACGGCGTACGACGACGTTCTCGTACAGTTCATCGAAGTAGTACTTGCGGAAGATCAGGTTGTAGATCGGTTGGAACCTGGCTCCCATAGCCTCAGGTGATATCGATCCACGGATGTACATCAAATAAGCGAGACCAATACCTGCAAGCGCCAGTACTGTAGATATACCAGCAATAATTGAATTGAACTCAGGCGCAGCACCTGCGTGATCTGCTTTCGAGTGACCACCGTCTGCGTCATGCGGGAATACTTCGTGGTTCTCGACCGTCACGTAGTGGGCAAACGCGTGCTTGTCGATTGATCCAACATCGATCACCGGGTTTGAGAAGAAACCGATTCCTATTGCCAGTACCGCGAGCAGCATGATCGGACCAACCATCAGCCATGGCGACTCTCCGAAATGAGAGTGTGCGTTTCCGACAGGAGCAGGTAGACCTTGCTCTTCGGCGTCCTGTTCTTCTTTCTCTCCCCCGCCCTTCCATTCGCCGTGGAATGTCAAGAAAATGGCTCGGAACATGTAGAACGCTGTCATCAAAGCAGCAACAAGTCCGAGTACTAAGACGACGCTGCCTGTGGTCGTTCCAACTTCGGCAGCGTGAGCCAGAATTTCGTCCTTTGACCAGAAACCTGACAGTGGGAACAAACCAGCAAGGCTCAAACTTGCAATCACCATGCCCCAGTAGGTTCTAGGCATGTGCTGCTTGAGTCCACCCATGTAGTTCATGTTGAACGTACCGGAAGCGTGGTGAACCGATCCCGCGCCGAGGAACAATGCTGCTTTGAAGAACGCGTGCGTGTACAGATGGAATATTGCAGGTGCATATGCCCCAACACCTAGTGCCAGCATCATGTAACCGAGCTGACTAACTGTCGAGTACGCCAGAACACGCTTAATGTCGTTTGCAACCAAACCCATAGTTGCAGCAAAGACAGCGGTGAGTCCACCAATCAACGCAACAAGGTCCATCACATCCGAGTGCTCGAACAGCGGGAAGAAACGGGCGACTAGGAACACTCCAGCAGTAACCATCGTTGCCGAGTGAATCAAGGCAGATACAGATGTAGGACCTTCCATTGCGTCGGGAAGCCAGTTGTGGAGTGGAAACTGTGCCGACTTACCGATGGCACCGGCGAGTAGTCCAAGCGAAGCCCACGTGGCGACGGCGACGGCAACCTCATGGGTTTCGATCGCGTGATACAAAGTAGGAATGTCCATGTAGGACGAGTTCCGGGAATAGAGATAGAGAATTCCGAGCAGGAACCCGAAGTCACCAAACCTCGTCATCAGGAACGCCTTCTTCGCTGCAGCGGCAGCTGAAGGTCGATCCATCCAGAACCCAATCAGTAGATAAGACGAAACTCCAACGAGTTCCCAGAACACGAAGATCTGAATCAGGTTGCGAGAGAGCACCAGCCCGATCATCGACGCTGTGAACAAGGCCATGAACGTGAAATAGCGGGTGTAGCTCTTGTCGCCGTGCATGTACGCCTGTCCGTAAATCTGGACAAGCAGGCTGACTCCGCTCACAACGACAAGCATGATCGACGTCAGTTGGTCAACTAGTAATCCAAACGTCAGGTTCAAGCCGCCAATGGCAATCCAATCATGCGATTCGATATGCATGGTGCCGTCTGACATCACTTTGTTCAGGGTCATTAGTGATAGGACAAACGACCCGGCAATTGCAGCGACCGTGATGTATCCGGCGTAGGGGGAGTTGGATCCGATGAAGGCGCGCACCAGTACTCCATTCACCAGCATTGCGGCGATGGGCAGGGCGATTATGAGCCAGACTAGGCCTTCAGTTACCACGGATGTTCCCTGTTACAGCTTTCTCAATATTTCGTCGGCCACATGCTCCCGACCTTTTGGAACCATCACTCGGAAAGTAGAGTGTTCCGACCAATCGAGAATGTCACCTTCAGGAATGATGTTTGTCGGCAACCCTTCTCCTTCCAGAAGGTCCTTCCACATCTGAGCCGTCATCAAGTTCGGCGTTTTCTTGTAATCAACCCACATAGTTAGTTCTTCATCTCCGCCGCATCGGTAATCTCAACCGATTCCGAAGCCCGGTACATGGCGAATACAAGAGCGAATGCAAGTGCGGCTTCACCAGCAGCTACTGCGGTCACAAAAATTGCGAATGCGTGACCGGTGAGTGCGGAGCGAATCGCCTCAGCAGTGAGAGGATCGCCGTTCAGGAGTGCGGCAGCTGGAGTGAATCGGCTGAACGCCACTGCGGCTATCACAACGCCGTTGAACATCAGTTCAAGTGACATGATCACGGTGACGAGACTGCGTCTGGATACGACACCGTAGGCACCAATTGCAAACAGCGCGCCAGAAACCAGAAGTACGTTCTCGATCGTCATGCCGAGGCGTCTCCTTTCTCCGTTTTGCTCGAAGATGGCGGGTTACGCATGAGCAGCAGTCCGCCAATAAGCGCAGCTACCAAGAGAAGACCGATTATTTCGAAGGCGAGCATGTATTCACGGATCAACATCACGCCAAGCGCACTTGTGCTGTCGACCAGCACTCCTCTGTTCTCAGAAACGACCTCATTGCTGTCAGTCGGCGCTTCGCCGGAGATTAGTGCATAGTCTCCTGTACCAACCTCAACGTAGCCTTCTGTCATAGCGGCGACGGCAACCGGATCGGTAATGTCATCTATCGAAGACCACTCAGTGTTGTAGGCAGTGAAAGCCAGAGCTGCAAATATCAGCGCTGCTGCGGTTGCTCCGATTACTCGGCCTTGAGACGGTCGACTACCCGACGCTATGTCCTGAATAAACATTACTGCGAACGCCATCAATACAGAGATTGCGCCTACGTAAACGAGTATTTGAACTACACCAACGAACTCGGCACTAAGAATGAAATACAGGATTCCGACGCCCAGGAATGATCCAGCAAGCGCAATTGCAGCCCTGAACACGTCTTTTTGTGTGACTACTACCACTGCAAGACCGAGTGTCATTGCCGACGCGAGCCAGAATGCGAATGTAGTCAGTGATGAAACTTCCATCATCGTTCGTCGACCCACTTTCGCTTGAGTTCTTCGTCTGATGGACGCTCGTGGCGACCGGCATTGTGGTAATCATCGATCGTTTCCTGGAACGGATCGAACCTCTTTTCCTCGAACTGCGGACGATAGAAAGCACTCGGTCGTTTCGGAGCAGCGAACAGTTCTTCTTTCGTAATTACCAACTCATCTCGAACGTACTTCGATCGTTCGAAGTCAGTTCCCATATGAAGAGCGTCGTACGGACACGCCTCTACGCAGAGACCACAGAACATGCAGCGTCCGATATCAATGTCGAACACTTCGAGCTTGTAGCTCTCGCCTTCCTGTGCATCGATCTGCCCCGGAACGCTCGCAATTTCAATGATTCCAAGCGGACAGTACTTCGCACAGCTGGCACAGGCGGTACAACGGTCTTCGTAAAAGGTAAATTCGTTTCCGCGGAATCGCGACGACTGCGTTACAGCCACAGGAACAGTTGCCAGTCCAGCAATCGCCTTAATCGAGTCGCCAGGACGCTTGAACAGGAAATGAACTGGGTTCATTCCCGCTTCTTTGGCTGCTCCAAGTAACCCAACATGTCGATCCGGGTACTGTTCAGTAACCGGCGGGCGCACGAAGTTTTTCAGTGTGATCAAGAAGCCACGAGGTAACCCAAGTCCGATCATTAGTTGCCTCCTTCCTGCTGGGCCTGTGGAGCCTGATTTGCGGCATTTGACGGTTCAGCACCAAGTACGGCGTCAGTTGGAATCGACTCGCTACCGACAGGGTACGACGGTGCGTTCGGATCCGGCTGAGGATGGCTGTACGGTGCCGTGCCCAGAAGCTTACTTACACCCCAGATCGAAATGATCGCTACCGGCCAGTTGATTGCAGCCATGATCCACAACTCCGAAGTTGAAGGGTTAGGCAAAATGGCGAGAAGTACTGCCGTGACGATGATGTTGATCATCGTGAGTTCGAACAAGCCCTTCCAGGCGAATTTCAGTACCTGGTCAACCCTCAGACGTGGAAGTGTCATTCGGAACCAAATGATGACGAACAGAACAAATATCAGCTTTGCGCCGAACCAGAAGTGGGACGGAATAGGGTCAAAGCCCTTCCAGCCGCTCAGGAACAGTGTTGTGACGATTGCCGCCGTGCTGATTTCTGCCATGAACTCGGCGAGGAAGAACAGCCCAAATTTCATGCTTGCGTAGTCGTTCAGGTAACCGGCGGCAAGTTCAGATTCCGCCTCCGTAAGGTCGAACGGTGCTCGAGCCATTTCTGCCATAGCTGCGATAAAGAAGACGAAGAATGCCAGTGGTTGGACAATGATGAACGGAATGCCTTGTGCAGCAATGATGTCGCCTAGAGACATTGAGCCGGCAAGCATGATTACACCGACAAGCGCCAGAGCCATCGGGATTTCATAGCTGATCAGGAGGGCCACAGATCGCAATGCCGAAAGAATCGCTATTCGGTTTGCAGAAGACCATGCGGCGGTCAGCACAGAGAGAGTCGTCAACGATGTGATCGCCATGATGAACAGAACGCCAATATTCAGATCGGCGACATAAGTTCCGACACCCCACGGGATAATCGCGAATACGGTTAGGGCAGGCGCAGCAATCAACACCGGAGCGAGATTGAACAGGATCTTGTCTGCTTCAGCGGGGACAAGATCTTCCTTGAACATCGTCTTGACTGCGTCAGCTACCGAAGTGAGAGTTCCGAATGGACCCCAGCGGTTTGGTCCTGTTCGTGACTGGAACCGACCGAACAGTCGACGCTCACCCCAGATGAGAACGATTACCCCACCGAGGACCGCGTTCACGATAAGGAAGATAATGATTGCTGCCGAGACCAGAAAGGCAAGCCACTCCATCCCGGCAGGAAAGAATCCTGAGGAATAGTCTCGTGCGGCACAGGTGGAACTGTCGCCAGCTAGTACGCAGTAGATGTTGCGCCACAGCGAGTTGTCGAGGAATGCTTCAGGCATTACCGATCCACCTCACCCATGTTCAAGTCGACACTACCGAATGTGACGAACAGGTCACCGAACTGACCACCAATTAGCATGTCACGTAGAAGCGTCAGATTTATCAATGAAGATGAGCGCACGTGCATGCGATATGGAGCGATTCCCCCGTCGCTAACAAGGTAGAAACCAAGCTCGCCTTTTGAACCTTCTATAGCGGCGTAAGCGTCGCCAGATGGAGGTCTAATCAACCGTGGCACATCATCGAACGACGGACGTACCGGACCGGGCTCGATCTGATCGATGCACTGGCGAATAATGTTAACGCTTTCTCTCGCCTCTTGAACTCGAACCCAGTAACGAGCGTAGTTATCCGAGGCGGTGTGTAGCTTCCGCTCGAACGAAATACGGTCGTAGTAGTCGTATGGAGCACGGTGGCGCAAATCCCAGTCAACACCGCTCGCACGAAGCATTGGACCGGTGATCGACGCGTTGATAAGCAACTCTTGCGGAAGAACGGCGGTCCCTTTTGTTCGAGAGAAAACGATTTCGTTGCCGCTCAGATACGTTTCGAGATCGTCGATCGAACGGACGATGTCGTCGAGTCCACGATCGAGCGCTGGCCAGAATTCACCAGGTGCGTCCATGAACACACCACCCGGGCGCAGGTACGAGTTCGTGATCCGAGCACCACAGAGCATCTCGAACAGATCGAGGATGTTTTCCCGCTCTCGCATTGAGTAGATCAAAGGTGTGCCAAGCGCACCAAGGTCCTGTAGCAGGAACCCAGTGGCGACAAGGTGACTTGCGATTCGCTGGAGCTCACCGGCGATCATTCGTAGCCAGACACCTCGCGGTGAAGGTTCAATACCCGCAAGCTTTTCAACAGCCAGAATGTAAGCCTGGTTGTTGAGCATCGACGACACGTAGTCCATGCGGTCAGTTAGCGTGACGATCTGCGTGTATGTCCGCTCCTCCGCAAGTTTTTCGGAACCGCGGTGAAGGTACCCGAAAACCGGTTCTACATCGACGATTTCCTCACCATCGAACATCACACGCATCCGGAACACACCGTGAGTTGACGGGTGCTGGGGACCGAGGTTGACTGTTACTGGCTGCGTTTTTACAGCCATTACTCGTCACCGCCTAACTTCTCAGTAGCATCATCAGGGATCGACAAAGTAATCGACTGATCGTAAGTCACATAATCTTTGCGCAAAGGATGGCCAGGGTAACCCTCCCACAACATGATTCGTTTGTGGTTCGGGTGTCCTTCGAAGCGAATACCCATGAGGTCCCAGACTTCACGTTCTTGGTAATCGGCGCCTCGCCAGATCGGCACAACACTTGGGACAGATGCTTCAGTTCGACCTCGTCCTACTTTCGCCTTTAGGACGGCCGATGCGTTCATTGGCAAAGATGTGAGATGGTAAACAACCTCGAAGTGATCAATATAGTCGACGGCTGTCAAACTGCTAAGCAAATCGAACTTGAATTCGGGGCGAGATTTGAGACCTTCGCAAACAGTAGAAATCGAATCAGGCTTGACCCAAACATCGGCACCTGCGCTAGATTCGACGGAACCCGGCGCAAACGCCTCGATTGCTTTGGCAAGAGTTGAACCGCTCCAAGGGGTGGTCATTCCTGGCCTGCCGCCTGACCAATGAGGCTGTAACGACGGATCTTGTCATGCAACTGCATGATTCCGTAAAGAAGTGCGTCCGGACGCGGCGGACAACCAGGCACGTAAACGTCGACCGGCATTATGTGATTCACGCCCGGCACAACCGAATAGCTCTGGTAGTAAGGACCACCGGACGTCGCACATACCCCCATTGAGATAACCCACCGCGGCTCCGCCATTTGGTCGTACAAGCGTCGCAGCGGAACTGCCATCTTCCATGTAAGCGTCCCGGCAACGATGAGCAGATCTGCCTGACGCGGTGAAGCTCGAAGTGCTTCCATACCGAAACGTGCAAGATCGAATCGAGCCATTGCGGCGCTGATCATCTCGAACGAGCAGCAAGCGAGACCCGATTGCAGCGGAAACACTGAAGATTTTCGCGCCCAGTTGAGAAGGTAGTCGACCGAGCTAACAATAACGCTCTTTTTAAGTTCATCCGGGACTTCGATAACCGGATCCGGGAACGGCTCAAGATGAGTCGATTTCATCCTGTTTACGGTCGCACCTTCTGTGCGATCCATATCCAGCGTTATCGACTGGAGAGCGCCTCGCGGGTCCGCACCCGGAGGTGCACCATACGGGTCGATCAATTTTGGACCAGTCATTCGTTAGTCACCCACTCAAGTGCCTGCTTTCGCCACGCATAGGCGTAACCGAAAGTAACAACGATAAGGAACACAAGAACTGCTCCAAGAGCGGCAAAACCGAACTGCTGCGACATCACTCCGTACTTAACCGCCCAAGGGAATAGGAAGATCGTTTCGACATCGAACACGACGAACAGTAGAGCGTAGTAGTAGTAACGGAAGTTAAACCGAGCGGGTCGATCGCTGAACGGAGGCATTCCACCTTCGTACGCGCTTTCCTTAACTTCGGAAGGTCGCGAAGGTCTAATCCTAGCGAACTGACCGAGGTAGCTCATTGTCATCATCCCAATTGGGACGGAAACCGCCGCTAGGGCGAAAATAATGAGCAGCGCGTACTGCCTGAAATAATCCTCGAACATCAAGTACCGATTACTAGTGAAAACATACGGTTCAAAGGCCTTCGAAAAAGTAGGTGTGGAGCATAGCAGTCGCCCGATTGAGCAGCAAGTGAAAATTTGAACAATCGACACATTTCAATGGCGGAAAGCGATCGACAATCGAGGGTTCCATTTTTAAAGTGCCTGTGTAAGACGACTTGCTTTCTAGTCGAAAATGATCACTCCTCTGCCGTCCTCACCACGTTCAAGCGCTTCATACGCTTCGTTGATATCTTCGAGTTTGTATTTGCGCGTGACCATACCGCCAACGTCGATTCTGCCCTGCCGGTAGAACTCGAGGAGCTTTCCGAAAGTTTCGTGGGGGCTGGCTGATCCGTAGTAGCTGCCAACGAGTGTTTTCTGGTTACGAACGAGCTCTACAAGAGGAATATCCGCGCCCATTCCATCCGGAGCGAGACCGACGACCACAGTTGTGCCGCCTTTACGGGTTGCCTTATAAGCCTGTTCTGTAGTGATCTTGTGACCAAACGTGTCGAAAGCGAAGTCAACGCCGTCATCGGTTAGTTCCTGGATAGCCGCGATCGGGTCTTGGTCTTTCGAGTTGATAACGTCCGTAGCACCGAATTTATATGCAAACTCAAGTTTGTGGTCATGAATATCAACGGCAATGATCTTTGCTGCGTTGACCAGCTTTGCCCCCTGTATAGCGTTGAGACCGACGCCACCGGCACCGATAACAGCGACCGTCATTCCGGCTCGCATTCCCGGCTGATTGATTACCCCACCAACGCCGGTGGTCACAGAACATCCGATCAACGCACCTACTTCCATTGGAACGTCATCGGGCATGGGATAGCACGCCTGCTGAGGCACAACGATTGACTCAGCGAACACGCCCAGTTTCGCGAACTGGTGCACTTCTACACCTTCGTCGGTGTGGAGTCGGAATCCACCGTCGTATTGCCTTGTCCCGGTCAGTCGGTTGGTATCACAAATATTTGAAAGACCTTGCCGGCACGAACGGCAGTGACCACAGTTCGGAACGAACGATAGGACGCATCGGTCTCCAACTTTGACGCTAGAAACTCCGGTGCCGACAGCTTCTATCACTCCCGAACCTTCATGGCCCAATACGATCGGCATAGGAGTTGGGTTGTCTCCGGTCATCACGTGGTGGTCGGAAGCACAAATACCCGCCGCTGACATCTTGACTCGTACTTCACCGGTCTTCGGTTCTGACTGGTCAAGCTGCATCATTCGCATGGGCTTTTTAGATTCGGATAATACAGCGGCTTCCAAGTGATTTTCTCCGTTGAGGATCGCAAGAGCATTGCGTGCTTACGCTCCAGATCCTTGTTTTTTGTCTGGACGGCATGCTAGCGAATCAATGGTACCCCGCGATCTCGTCATTACGTAAAACAAAAAAACACCGCGGTAAGTGACTACAGAGGTGTTTTTATAGACTCGCTCAAGAGATCTCGATCGAACGTCAGATCAAAAGGTACGCAATACTCGATTTCTGCTCGGACTTTGACCGGTACTTCTGCCATTAGTGACCTAATATCGTCCAACAAGAGATCGCACCAGCCGAACTATCCGACTCTTTTCGCTATAGTCCCAGCCTAGTTAGTCTGGATTACAGCGCCAGATTCGAGCATGTTCGCAACGGTTGCCTTGAGTTCCTTGACTTCCATGATGTGTGGAGAACGTCCGGCTTCATTCTTGTCCCAGAGAACGCGACCATCGACGGTTACCTTGAATGCACCGCTGTGACCTGGCTTCAGTGAGATTGCAAGTGCAGGACCAGCTGCCTGAAACAGTTCACTAACCATGTTTGCTGCAAGGTTGGCGTATCCACAAGGTACGCAGTACTCGATTTCAGCTTCCATCTTCCAGTGGTCTGACATATTTACCTCTCAAGAGTGATTAGATTTGCAGGGCGGCGTATCGAGCTTGAAGCATCGAGAGTCGCACCATTTCAGAAAACAAATCCTATCAGGCTATCCAAATTCGGAGTAACTCCTTGACGTGTCTTTCCTTCGTACTACGTCCGATCTACTAATTGAATGCTCTCTTCCTATATACTGCGGCTCTGGCCGGATATGGTGTGCAAATCTGTGAACAGTGTGGACCGATCATCCAGTGGCTCTGACACAGACAGATTTAAGGAGGACGAAGTGCCCTCATTAGTTGAGTTGCGCCCGGTTACACGTGATGATGTAAAGCGCCTTGGTGATTGGCTCGATGATCTCGAAGTTTCCGACGCCTGGTTCGGGCGATACACCTATGGTGATGCGGCCCACCTCGGTTACGAACCGAAGGATATGATCGACGCCACTGAAGATCAGTGGAACGAGGTCTTTCATGATCCGCACCATGAGCCTCACCGAGACATTTTCTCGATCTACACCCTCTCTGGTGATCACATCGGCGAAGGTCAACTATCCATTGACGAAGCACTGGGCGACGCACAAATATCTGTTCTGATCGGAAAAAAAGAGCTCTGGCATCACGGATACGGTACTTCCAGCGTTATAGCCATGCTAGAGCACATATTTGAACACCTGAGGCTGCATAGAGCTTGGGTCGATGTACCAGAGTACAACACTTCAGCCAGAACGATGTTCGAACACATTGGCTTCCGACATGAAGGAACGCTCAGGCAGAGCCGACCTCACGATGGGGCACGACACAACTCCGTGATTCTAGGAATGCTGGCAAACGAGTATGCATCTGCGTTCCCGAACGGAACACTTAGCCATGTAACTTCCTGGGACGCACCGAGGGTTTAGAACTCTCGGTCATACTCAGCCCTATATATCGCTATAGGCCCAGCGCGGGGCCAAGCACATCGAGGTATTTCAGGGCTGAACCCGTGTTGAGCAGCACGACTCTTTCGTCCTTGATCACTTTTCCGGATTCAAGCAATTTCTGAAGAGCTGACAATGTCGCGCCGCCTTCTGGAGCGGGGAATATACCTTCAAAGGTCGCCATATCTCGGACTGAATCGACCATTTGGTCGTCGTTCACCGTCAGCGCTGTTCCCCCGCTCTCTCGTACGGCTCTGATCACCAGAAAGTCACCTATGGCAGCGGGGACTCGCATGCCTGCGGCAAGTGTTGCCGGGTTTTCGAAAGGTTCAGCGAACTCTTCACCATTGTCGTAGGCGGTCACGAGTGGTGCGCAGCCTTCAGCTTGGACACATACCATTCGCGGACGTTCAGAACCGATCCAGCCGAGGTTCTCCATTTCGTCGAGGGCTTTCCAGATACCGACAATGCCAGTTCCACCGCCGGTAGGGTAAATAACTACGTCTGGCACCTCGAAACCAAGCTGCTCGACGATCTCGTACCCCATCGTCTTTTTACCTTCAGCTCGATATGGCTCTTTGAGAGTCGAAACATCGAATCGACCGTATTTCTCGGCATCTTCACCAGAAATTCTGCCGGCATCCGTGATGAATCCATCAATGAGATTGAGTTTGGCACCATAGGCGACACACTCGATCTGGTTCGCCATGGGAGCGTCCTGTGGCATATACACATGCGCTTCCATGCCAGCTGCGGCGGCGTACGCTGACATAGCACCGGCGGCATTTCCAGCAGAAGGCATCGTCAACTTTGTTTGCCCGAGCTCAAATGCTTTCGATACTGCGGCGGAAAGCCCGCGTGCCTTGAAAGAGCCTGTTGGGTTCACTCCTTCGTCTTTTATGAGAAGGTTGCTCATACCGAGATGCTTCCCGAGGTGTTCAGCGCGTCGAAGTGGAGTGAACCCTTCTCCGAGTGTGACAATGTTTGCGGGATCCTGGACTGGCATCACTTCCCGGTAGCGCCACATGTTGGATTCTCTACCTGCGAGCGACTTCTTCGTGAGAGTTTGCGAAGCCTTCTCTAAATCGTATCGCGCCAAAAACGGTTTCTCACTTGGACTCAACCTGAGGGGGTGGTCGTGATTTGCGATTTCGCCTGTTAGTGAACATTCTAGGTGAGTTATCTGACTTCGAATTTCAGCGTTTTTCGACAATCGTTTCTCCGTACTTTAGATACCGACTGGTCTACAAGATAGAAGATCTTCGGTTAGCTCTCTGTGATCGTGATGCCGAGAATAATCACACCCGGCTCGGTCGCTGTTTCAGGATCGCGCTCATCCATACCGGTTACAACGTCTATTCCAGATGTCACACGCCCGAATATCGAATGGCACGATACTGCATTGTCTGCACAGTTCTTCAAGAGTCCATTTTCATCGTAGGCATCGAGCCAAGTTGCTGCATCGTGCGTGATAAAGAACTGGCTTCCGTTCGTATTCGACCCTGCGTTTGCCATCGACAGAACACCAGCCTGATCGTGCGAATAACTGCGATTGAACTCATCATTGAACATATATCCGGGACCACCTGTACCATCACCGGCTTTGTCGCCTGTCTGCGAAGCGAACCCGGTAACCACGCGATAGAACTCCAGTCCGTCGTAGAAACCTGTTCTAGCAAGATTAATGAAGTTCTCGACCGTCATTGGCGAGTCGTCATCATAGAGTTCTATTTCGATATCTCCCAGAGGAGTCGAAATCACCGCGCCGTAGTCGAGTGACGTATCGAGTGCTCCTACAGGACCGCGAAGTTCATCACCCGCAGAAAGCATTGTCGGTTCGCCTTCCAATTCTGGAATTGCAACGGGTTCTCCATACTCCCGAGGTCGCCACGACATTCTCGTCGGTACCTGCTCGGCTGAAATCACTCGGCGAAGACCAGAACCGTCGGAATCAATGAGCCATCCTGCCCCTAGAAGTGAATCAATGGCGACGAGCTCAGAATCATCCGGAGCCCATGCCGCAATTAGGAACTTAAGACTCGAATCAATGAATTCAGGGGTCGATTTCCCGAGTTCAAGAGTTCCAAGATCGAGCGCTTCGTCGGTGCTCGACAGGCCGATGTGGATTCCTGAGCCGTCGACGGTCCATCCAAATCCGACACTGCCGAACGGTCCAATCACATCCGGTTCCTGTTGCAGTGTAGGGTCAATAAGGACAACACGCACTAAACCGGAGCCGGTATTCAACGAAGAAAGAATCTTGGAACGATCGGGGGACCAGTAAGGAAGAATGTGTTGTGCCTCGTCGTCCACACTAACCCTCGTCGCCATCCCCATGGTGATGGGATTGATGTCGACATCTTCCGGAATATCGGCCGTGTACAACTGCCAAGACTCGTCCTCCAGTCCGACCATCACGATCGACGATCCATCGGCTGAAATATGTGGCATTGACACGCCGCCGGCGACGTCAGTTAACTGCACGATTTCTCGTGTATCTATGTCGAGCGTGTAAACCTGAAGCTCACCAGTTGGATCTGAAACGTAAACGAGTCGCGATCCGTCTGGCCACCACGATGGCGACATTTCCACAAATCCGTTGTTATTAAAACTTAGGTCAGCCGCGCCAATCTGAGCGGTTTCCAGATCGAAAAAGAATATTCCACCACCATCCTGATCGACAACCTCAACGGCAATGATGTTCGATGAACGCTGGCGAACCGTGATGTCCGACTGCACCACCAGATCTGTTTCGTTCCCGGCAACGCCTGCGGGCAGCGTCACCGTGATTGCGTTTTCGAAATCACCTATCTCATACCCAGCGATAAATACGGCGACTTCGTTGCCGCGTCCGGCGTCTGAATATTCATATACATACTCTTCTTCCGGAATATCGATTATGTTTCCATATTTATCGGTCGCAAGAACGACAAATGGGGATCCAGCGTTAATTGGCACTGAGTCGGCATCTGGAACAATATGTATTGATTCAACTGCCCCGGCGACGATGGTCACTGGAGCAAGTGCCACTGATTCGATACCGTCAAGGTAAGCTCGGGCGTGAATACCTTCCTCAGAGTGTGTGCCTGCTGTACTCCCGGCCGTAAACAATCCGTCCTCGGTAATCGACCCTATCGCTGCATCGGAAACCGACCATTCCAAGTTGTCCAACTCAACTAAGTTGTCAAACCTGTCGGTTCCGTAGGCAGACAACTGGAATGTCTCACCGATCTCCATCGTCGTGGGAAGACTGGAAATATGTACCTGGTCGACGATCCCTGCGCGAACATGACCCGGAATGTTGGCTTCAATAACGTTTCCATCGAGTTCAACTTTAATGGCGATGAGATCAATCTCTTCTTCGGAGACGACTGGATTTGGTTCGAACAATCCGGTTATATCGATTTCATCGCCAGTTCGTAGAGCTGTGTACAGCACTAGAGCATCTTCGAGTACGTGACCTGCTTCATCCACTGCCTGAACATCAACCGAAACCGATCTACCCGCCTGAACGTCAATTTCGTTGGGCGTAAAAGAAATGGCGTGGAGCGATCCTTCGACGATCTCCACGCCAGCTGATGCGAAAACTGTTACGCCTAGTCGTTCGAACTCAACAGTTACAGCGTCACGGAACCGACCAAGTTGGGTTCCCGCGGTGAACCTTCCAGTGGCATCGATTACTCCGACCGCTTCATCGACGCTCCAGCGAAGTTCCACGTCTTCGATCGGATTACCAAGCGCGTCGAAAGCATTGGCGGAGAAATCGATGGTTTCAAACGAAGTGACCGGAGAAGATTCGCCTTCGACTACCACCCAACCGGCAACACCAGGTTCAACCTGTACAGTCACACTCGATGTTGCGATTTGATCACCTCGCAGCGCAGAAAGCGTAACGATGAACTCTCCTGCAAACTCGAACGTGTGAGTTGGCTCTTCATCCGTGCTACCGCTGCCATCGCCAAAATCCCATCGATAGCTGTCAGCATCAGCGAGCTCTCCCAACAGGAACGAAACGTCTAGCGGAGCATTGCCGGAATCCGTTGTTGCATTGAACTCCGACACAGGTGGTGAACTGCACGCCATTGCAAAGACTGAAAAAATCATAATGACCGGCATCAGCACATACCGTACACGCGTTTGGCGACCGTTCATTGCATGTATAGCGATTCTTAACAGAGCAAACTCCGATTCAATTGAAATATGAAACTTATGCGTGACCAACTCTATTCTGTGACAAATATCAATACGAATCGTCTCTAAATAGGGATTTCGTACCAATTCCCCTGTTACTACAACAGTGGTGTTCAGCGAACAAAGGCACATACGTGGTCACTCAGTCGAACATGGGGTTCACACGAACATCGCGAAACACTAGGAAATCTAAACTGGATTCATAGGAATCGTTTGAACTGAATCTGAATTTGAGGCCGCCCCGTGGTTACTATCCGCCTTTGAATGCACTAATCCCACCGAAGTTCACGACCGAGATTTTCAGCCAGCTTTTCGGCAATTGTCACTGAACAGTCTCTAACAGTCACCGAGTCGCCTAATTCACGCTCAACTGTGGTGAATGGCAAATCTGGCATCCCGCACGGGATGATGTGCTGGAAGTAACTCAAGTCGGTCGACACATTCAGTGCTAAGCCGTGCATCGTCACCCCACCAGTAATACGGACACCTATTGCGGCTATCTTTTTGCCGACCGGATTTTCCTCACCGCGTTTTTCGTTCTGTGTCCCGCCAACCCAAACTCCGGTTTCCCCATCAACCAAGTGACCTTCAACGCCATATTCGGCCAGAGTTTCGATGATCGTCTGTTCAAGCATTCTCACGTAAGTGACAGGTCCTAATCCGGCGGCACGTACGTCGATTATTGGGTACCCAACCAACTGACCGGGACCGTGATAAGTAGCTTCGCCACCTCGGTCTGTCTCAAATATTTCTACTGATGCGTCTATAAGCGCTTTTCGACTCGTGACCAATTGAGAATCGTCGGAGCGCCGCCCCAGAGTTACTACGTGCGGATGCTCAAGTAGAAGCAGCGAATCTGGATTTTCACCAGATTTAACAGCTGCTAGAACCTCACGCTGTTTTTTTAATGCCGACTCGTAATCAATAGTTCCGAGCCACTCAGAGCGCAACACCGTTTCGATGGCTCCCAACTGAGCAGAGTTCATTTCAACTCGGATTGGGCAGTGATCGCCTCGATACCCGATTTCACTGACTGCAGGAATTCCGACGCTTCAGCGCCGTCGATAATCCGATGATCGAACGACAAGCAAATGTTCATCATAGAACGTATTACGACGGAATCGATTCCGTTCGCGACCACCACAACCGGGCGTTTCACGATCGCTTCTGTGGTCAGGATGGCAGCTTGCGGGTGATTAATGATCGCTCCACCCCACACGGAACCGAGGGCCCCTGTATTGTTCAATGTGAAGGTTCCACCCTGAACGTCTTCCAGCGACATAGAGCCTGATCGTGCGCGTGTAACGACTCCAGCAATCTTTTTTGCAAGGTCGGCAATAGAGGTTCCGGCAGCCTTATGAACAACAGGAACCACCAGTCCGCCTTCTGCGGCAACAGCAACACTGACGTTCACATCACCTTTCAAGACGATCTTGCCATCCTGCCAAGATGAGTTTATTCGAGGATTCGAGACCAGTGAGTTTGCCACCACGGAAAGTGTTATCGGGAGATACGTGAGTTTCACCCCATTAGTAGCTTCAAACTCCTGTCGATTCTGAGCGCGCCATTTGACCATTCCTGTCACATCTACCTCAATCGCAGACCAGGCATGAGGTATTTCTGACATCGATTTGACCATGTGGTCAGCGATCATTTTTCGAATCGGACTTGGTTCGATGATCGTGTCTTCCTCTGAGGGCCTATGCGCTGCAGAACCCGGGGCTGATGAACCACCATTTTCTACTGCAGCTAGAACGTCCTTCTTGGTAACTCTTCCGCCTAGGCCAGTTCCGGTGATTGTCAAGAGATCAATCCCGTGTTGTGCTGCGAGCCTCGAAACGACTGGTGAGAATCCTTTTTGCTTACGGCTTCCATTCGCAGCCCCGCTAGCTGTGGTTGGAGTCGATGTTGGTGACGACGTCTCAGTTACGCCGAGACTCGTATCGAGGAATTCTCCACCGGTAGGCCCCACGTTGGATCCTTGGACAAGCGTACCAATACGGTTTGGAGCGGGTGACTGCGTAGACTCAACATTCGAGCCAGGTGTTGCTGGTTCACCTGACGCATCTTCGCTGTCCATCTCCGCAATGACCGCGCCCATCAACACCGTCTCGCCCTCTTTAGCGATGATATTGATGAGTGTTCCAGAAGCTGGAGATGGAACCTCCATGTTGACCTTGTCAGTAACGACTTCAACGAGAGGATCGTATTTTTCGACACGATCTCCCGGCGATTTCAGCCATTTGCCAATCACCGCCTCTGTAACTGACTCTCCAACATGTGGCAGTTCAATGTTCAAGGTAATCTCTAAATCTGTGCCAACTTGTTTATTGCGTCCAATATTTTCTCTGGCGAAGGCATGAATGCCGCCTCTTGGACGGGTGAGAACGGCATGGGCGGTATTTCAGGAGGTCCTAACCTGGTAATCGGACCGTCAAGATCGAAGAAACATTTTTCGCCAATGATCGCAGCTACTTCAGAGGAGATACTGACCGCTGGAGTGTCTTCCTGGATGATCAAAGCCTTACCCGTGCGAGATGCCGACTCAGCAATAGTTTCTTCATCGAGAGGTCGCAACGTTCGCAGGTCAACAACTTCGACATTTAGACCACTCGCTGCCGCCATTTCAGCCGCCTGAAGCGAATAGTGGAGCATTAACCCATAAGTAAATATCGAAAGATCTGACCCCGGACGTTTAATCTCCGCGTTTCCGATCGGAATCGAGTAGTTCTCTTCCGGCACATCACCTTTTACGAGTCGATAGGTGCGTTTGTGTTCTAGAACGATGACTGGATCGTTAGAGCGGATGGCAGACACCAGTAGTCCTTTGGCATCGTACGGAGTGGCCGGGGCGACGACGGAGAGACCCGGCGTGTGGGCAAAGAGTACCTCGATGCTCTGCGAGTGATACAAGCCGCCTCTGACGCCGCCGCCATAAGGCACACGGACCGTCATGGGCGCATTTTTAACGCCGTTAGTCCCGTAACGTACTTTTGACGCCTCACCCACTAGCTGGTTTATTGCGGGCCAAACGAAGTCAGCAAACTGTATTTCGGCGATGGGTCGCATACCGTTGACGGCCGCACCCAGCGCAACGCCACAAATGGACGACTCAGCCAGCGGTGTATCAATGACACGATTCTCGCCAAACTCTTCAACAAGGCCGTCGGTCGCGAGGAAAACCCCTCCCCTACTACCAACGTCCTCTCCCAGAACGATTACCGAGTCGTCACGCTTCATTTCGGCGAGCATGGTTTGTCGCACTGCCTCGATTACGGTTTGTTCAGCCACTTAGGAGTTTCCTCCATTTGCCGAACCCTCGAGCACGTGATCAAACATAGATTCGACACCTGGATATGGTTCGGCGTCGACTGTATCGGTCGCATGGTTGACTCGCTTCTTCGCATTCGCATGAATCGATTCATCTTGAGAGTCGGTGAGCAAGTCGCTACGCTTTAGCAGTTCAGACATGATGCTAATGGGATCACGATCGGACATTTTCTCGATATCGTCCGCTGATCGATACCGCGTGTGATCATCGTCCGTCGTATGAGGCAGAAGTCGCTCGACTGAGGCTTCAATGAGTGTCGGACCATCTCCGGCTCTTGCTCGATCAACGGCCGCGGTCATCGCTTCATGAACCGCCAAAACGTCGGTACCGTCGACCTGAACTCCTGGGAATCCGTAGCCACTAGCTCGACTTGCAACGCTCTCGATTCCCATCTGATTTTCGAGTGGGACGGAAATTGCATACCTGTTGTTCTCGCAAAAGAAAATCACCGGCAACTTGTGAACCCCCGCGAAGTTCATCGCCTCATGCGTGTCACCCTGCGATGAAGCCCCGTCGCCGAAGAACACAATCGTTACAGCATCCGATCCTTTCAACTTGTCCGCAAGAGCCACCCCTGCCGCTTGAGGTAGTTGTGTTGCGATCACGTTTGAGAAGTTGAACAGGTCAACCCTTGGGTGCGCACCGTGCAGCGGAAACTGTCGGGCTGCATTCATTGGATCGGCTTCCTTGGCAAGGAATCCTCTCAGCATTTCTTCTGGTTCCGTACCAAGCGCAAGCATCGCAGTGAATTGTCGGTAGTAAATGAGGTAGTGATCTTGTGAAGGATCGGTGGCTTCAATGCAGGCTACTTGAGTGGCTTCGTGTCCTTGAGCTGACGCCGCGATCGCCGCCTTGCCCTGCCTGTTCAACAACCAGACTCTTTCATCTAAATACCGACTCAGGACCATAGTTCGGTACAGTTCGACAAGGCGATCACCCGAAAGTCGACCGGTTGTGTTGGAAGTTTTTGAAGATTGATTCGCAGTTGCAGACATGGACGATCATTATAGGAGTGAACTCGCCATCGGACAGGCATCCTGCGTGCTAAATCAGCCGGTATAAGCAAGTTGTTGGATATACTTTTCGGCGTGTAATTCCAGTGCTGGTTCTCAAGCACAAACAAACGTAATCAACTATGGAGGAGAGAATGAAACGGCTGTTGCCACTTGTTGCCCTGCTTTCCATTTCGGTAATAGTGATCGCTTGCGGTGTAAGTGGTCAGATTGAACCGGAAGCCAAGATGCTTAGCCGCGGAGACGAACCTAGTCCTCCGGTGGGAGCTCTGGACACTTCAAAAACCTACACGGCAACATTCGACACTGAAGCCGGTGAGTTCAAGATTCTTCTCTTTGATGATGAAGCACCTCTGACTGTCGAGAACTTCGTCAACCTCGCCAACATTGGCTTCTATGAAGGCGTGATGTTTCACCGTGTGATTCCGGATTTCATGGCTCAAGGTGGAGACCCTAGGGGAACCGGAGCAGGTGGTCCTGGCTACCAATTCAGAGATGAATTCCACCCGGACAGAAAGCACGACAAGCCGGGTATTCTCTCGATGGCGAACGCTGGACCGAACACTAACGGCAGTCAGTTCTTCATCACGTTCGTTCCAACCCCTCATCTCGATGGAGCCCACACCGTATTTGGTGAGGTTATCGAGGGCATGAAAAACGTAATGAACATTGAGATTCGAGACCCGAGTACTGCCCAACTTCCCGGCGATCTCATCAATTCAGTCATAATTACCGAAAGCTAATTCAGGAATTCTATGAAAGTAGAAATTCCGACAGGAGAAACAATGGTCGACCTAGCTCCGCCAACCGGCGATCTCGACAAGTCGAAGTCGTACACAGCCACGTTCAAGACTGAGCGTGGTGAGTTCGAGATCATGCTGTACGCAAACGATGCTCCGCTTACCGTAGAGAATTTCGTGAACCTTTCACGCTCCGGGTTCTACGATGGAACCACTTTTCACCGAGTGATTCCAGGATTTATGGCTCAGGGTGGTGACCCGACGGGCACCGGCACTGGCGGTCCGGGATACCGATTCGGCGATGAATTCAACTCTCGCCTTCGCCACGACTCAGAAGGCATTCTTTCGATGGCAAATGCTGGTCCTGGAACTAACGGCAGTCAGTTCTTCATCACGTTCGGACCGACACCACACCTTGACAACCGACACTCGGTATTCGGAAAGGTGATCAAAGGCATGGACGTTGTGAAGTCAATCCGAGAGCGGGATCCGATGAGTGACCCAGAGCCCGGGGATTTCATCGAAGCGGTCGAGATTAACGAAACGAAAAGTAATTAAAGATCCCGCAAAAAGTAAAAGCCCGCTCGTTTTGTCCGGGCTTTTTTAGTATCTCGTGCCTGGCTATTAGTCACTATGTGAAGGAACCGGTGCCGGTTCGCCACCTGTCGAGTCCTCACTGACATCCTCTTCCGCGCGGCGGCTCGAGAGCTGGAACGTTAGGAGTCGCCCTCCAACACCCAACCAGACGTTCTCACCAAGTTCAACTTCAGGTCCGACCGGACGACTGTTTACACGCATTGAAGGATCACCAATTGCGCGCTTGTGGATCAGCGTCACGTCTGAGCCGTTGAATTTGAAAGAACTACCGGAAAACGGGAGATCTGGGAGATCAGAAGCAGCTAAAACGTTCTTTGAGAAAATCCGTTTTACGAAACTCCTGTTGATACGAGCGAAATCGACAACGATACGATCGGAGTCGTCCACTATGTATCCAAACGGTGCGGTCTTGCGAGCGACCCAAATAGTGAACCCAGCGATCAGAACGAGAATAGCACCAAGTGCACCAAACTCCCAGACTGGTACACCGAGAATGGTGTCTGGCTCGATTACGATAGTCGCAGAAGATGTCGCAATCGGAGCTGTTCGTGTAAATGGACGACCCTCAAACACGCTGTCGAGCGTCACTTCTACCTCGTAGGCACCTGATTCTGGGATGATCGCGGCAATATCGAACTCCCAGGCTCGACCGGGCTCTGGCTCGTCGACTGGGAGAATAATTGCTTCAAACTTGCCACCTGCACCTGCCATCACCGCGCTAATGTCTCCGGGGCTCGTCAGGTACGGATAGTCACCTGCAAGGACCTGTACACGTGCGACCGTAGCGTAATTACCTAAGGAAGTTTCTACATCTTTGACTTCGGTGAGGTTGATGATCGGGAACGACTCGCTACGGAAAGCAGTGTCGCTGCGCAGGATCGCAGCGTAGTCGGTCCATGAGAGTTGCAGATCAACATGATTGATACCTTGCGCTTTCGGAGCGCTGAGTTTGACAGAGTAAATTCCGTCGCTAGCAAGCCGGTCACCATTCACACCTTCGTCGTTGAGTGCAACAACCTCAGTAGTGCCGCTCGCCTTGCTAATTGTGGCGACAATGTCAGCGCCTGAGAGCAACTGTGCCGATTCCCCATTGAACGCTGCTGCTTCAATTACCGCGGCTTCGCCAACCGGCAACGGCGGCTGCTCAATAAGTCGAAGTTCGAGTGGGTTATCGATATCTACACTTGCGACCAACTTCGATGCAGGACCAATTCCCTGCAACGTCCAGTTGCCCGGAACAGGGGAAGCAATTCTTACGATCACCGCCGATGGGGTTGTTCGAATATCAACATTCTCCATTTCCGCCGCGGCACGAGTGCCATTGGGTGAGAAAACCGCAACATCCACCGACTCATGTTGTCGAACAAATACGGAAGTGAACTCATTTGTGTGAGGAGCAATATCGAGATTAACAATAGCCGCCGAGTTGTCATGCATCTCGACATTCATTGAGTTCGCAAGAGTCAATTGAGAGTAGTTCTCGAACAGAGTTGCAATACCCGCAGCGGTGCCTGTGTCGTAGAAAAAACCATTTGAGCCTGCAGCCAACCCACTCATCAACTCACGAAGAACGGGTTCAGTCGAAGGTAGAGTTGCAACATCGATAACCCATCCTTCAGCGGCAAATAAATCAGCAACGCTGATGAGACGTTCCCGGGTGTTCTCCGACTCCCCTAGGATTCGTCCAGCAGTGACGAATGCAACTCGTGAGCCTTCAGCAGCATCAACACGTGAAAGGAAAGCAAACGCGTCGGCCAGTGCCGTAAACTGATCAGATCGGGCCGGGCCAATGTCCATCCCTCGAACACTGGTAATCACGTCGTCAACCAATCGAACACCGGCAGGCCCTGATTCTGCTGTAACAATCTCGTTGGATTCGACACCGTAAGAAGCAGATGCTACCGTTCCAGCTGTAGTGTCACGCGCCATGGTGAGTGCGACTGTTTCGGCAGCGTCTAGGTCTCGCTGGACTGGCGATGCTCCCTCGTCTAATAGGATCACCATGATTCCGTCTTGACCGACGGGATTGGCTGCATGGGCAGGCAAAGCTGCTCCAACAAAAAGAACTGTTATTGCTATTAGCGCTATCAGGGATGGGCGGCGCATTTCGGGCTCCGGGATGTTGATATCTGTCGACTAGATCATTCACGGAAAAAAGTGAATAGCTCGGTTTCGACTTCCGTCAGACTCTTAACGGTATGAATGAGTCTCGATTGCCGGCAGATTGCATTTGGTGCAGATTTCGAGTGTTTTGGAGGCCATTGCTCTGAGCAATACTGCGGCATCCCATGTCAATGAGCCGTTGACCGTGTTACGGACCGTCCCTAAACTCACGCGTCCGATCTACCCAATCAGATCTTCGCGCAAAAATCAGGGAACCTATCCCGCAAGCGGAGTCACTCGAAACCACGATGAAGATCACCGGATATTCAGTAACCCTTTACGAACACGCTCTTAATCGAAGGATGGGAGACGCTAACTCTCCGTCAGGAAGAATTCGCGGTAGTTCAAACGTTCTTCAGCTATTCACCGACGAAGGGCTCACTGGCATAGCATTCGGCGGTGGTGGTGCGGGGCCCCAAATCAAATCGATGGTCGAGGGGATGCTGATGGGTGAAGATCCTCGCCACGTGACCGGTCTTTGGAAGCGTAAGGAGTAAATCTGGCGCAACGAAACGCGTAACCCAGTAGTTTTCGAATACACTTCCGCCGAATTTGAATCCAAACGGGAACCCGAAAGTCACGAAACTAGATGAAAGTTACAGGGATTAAGAGCTACTCGGTCGCCGGTGAATCAGGGCGCGGGTACTTCGTTGTTCGAGTCGACACAGATGCAGGTCACTATGGTCTTGGTGAAATCGGAATTCGCGGTTGGGGTGTTGCGATCACTCACGCTATTGACCACCTTGCTGAACTAGTTGTTGGTGCTGACCCTTGGGAGTCAGAGCGCATTTGGCAGGAGATGTTCCGTTCTGGATTCTTCCCTGTCGACACTGTTTATTGCTGTGCCATTTCTGCGATTGACATTGCTTTCTGGGACATCAAGGGTAAATCCATTGACAAGCCGGTCTACAAACTCCTTGGCGGTCCGGTAAGGAACAAGGTGGTGTCCTACGCCCACGTTCAGGGGATCGACATTGACGACATTGTCGATAGTGCCAAAGGACTTGCAGAAGACGGATGGAAGTTCCTTCGTTGGCACCAACTCGAAACCTCTGACTACGACGATAATGGTGTTGGCATTTTTGATCCTCTGGTATCGATGGCTAAAACGGTTGAGTCGTTTTCAGCAGTGCGACACGCGGTGGGTTGGGATACACAGCTATGTCTCGACATTCATACCCGACTGAACCCTGCCCTGAGTGTCCAGCTTTGCCGTGATCTCGAACCGTACAAGCCATTCTTCATTGAAGACCCGATCCGCTCCGAGAACCCTGGTGCGTACCGAAATTTGCGACAACAAGTGAGCTTGCCAATCGCCGCTGGCGAACAGTGGGGCTCCAAGTGGCCGTTCCGTGAAGTTATCGAAGAGGATCTGATCGACTACGCCAGAATCGACCTGTGCATTGTCGGAGGTATAACCGAGGCCCTGAAAATCACTCACTGGGCAGAAACTCACTACATCGACATCGTTCCTCACAACCCGCTCGGCCCTGTTTCCGCTGCTGCTTGTGTATCGCTGTGCATGGCTTCCTCAAACGTCGGAGCACAGGAAATGCCAACTCGACCCGGCTCGTTTGACCACAAGTTGTTCCCACGCCAGATCGAATGGGAAAACGGTTATTCATGGTGTCCTGACGTGCCCGGTCTCGGTGTCGATTTCGACATTGATGAAGCCGAACACGCATACGTGAACCCACAGGAAATGGGCTTGCAGCTTCGACGCCCTGATGGCTCAAAAACTAACTGGTAGATCGAAAAACAATCTTTAGGTATTTGGAGATATAGAACAAATGAAAGTCACACAATTACGCAGTTTCTCGGTACAAGACGAAGGCGGACGGGTCTTCATGATCGTCCGGGTTGACACGGACGCTGGTCACCATGGATTGGGTGAAGTAGGTATTAGCAACTGGGGTCGTGCCATTGGTGCTGCAATCGAACATCTAGCTGAGTTGGTTGTTGGAGCAGATCCCTGGGAGACAGAGCGACTCTGGCAAGAAATGTTCCGCTCAGGATTCTTCCCTGCCGACAAGGTGTACTCATGCGCCATTTCTGCAATTGATATTGCCTTATGGGACATCAAGGGAAAGTCGGTAAATATGCCGACATACAAGCTGATGGGTGGTCCGGTGCGTAACAAGGTAGTCAGCTACCCGCACACGCAAGGTACGACCATTGACCAGTTAGTTGAGAATTGCGTTGAAGCTGTAGAAGCTGGCTGGAAATTCGTCAGATGGGGGCAGCCTGAAACCGGTGGTGCGTTCGAAACGCCTGGTATTTCAGTTCTCGAACCTGTCGAGTCGATGAAGATCGCCGTCGAGCAAATGTCGAGGGTTCGTGAAGCTGTCGGTCCCGACATCCAAATGACATTAGACGTCCACACTCGCCTTGATACCGCCCACATGGTTCAAATGGGGAAGGAGTTGGAGCAATTCAAACCGTTCTTCATAGAAGACCCAATACGATCTGAAAACCGCGGCGCTTACCGAAACTTGCGTCGACAGGTAAACCTGCCTCTAGCTGCCGGCGAACAGTGGTCTTCCAAGTGGCCTTTCCGGGAAGTGATCGAGGAAGACTTGATCGACTACGCACGTATCGATCTATGCATCGTCGGTGGACTCACCGAGGCTCTCAAGATCACCCACTGGGCGGAAACCCACTACATCGATATTGTGCCTCACAACCCGCTGGGACCCGTCTCGGCTGCGGCGTGTGCTGCATTGTGCATGGCATCAACCAACGTTGGTGTTCTCGAAATGCCACGCCGTCCGGGATCGTACGCAACTAATTTATTTCCAGAGCAGATCAAGTGGGAAGATGGCTATTCTTGGTGCTCCGATAAGCCCGGACTCGGAGTTGAATTCGACCTTGAAGCAGCAGAAAGTGCACACGTTGATCCACAAGGGTGGCCGCCTCGACTCCGTAGAAACGATGGGGCGATCACGAATTGGTAAGAACTGGGTAAACTGCCGTCAGAAACATAGTCCAAGAGGTGAAATAGAACATGCCTTTCTTATACACACCGTCCGTGTACGGTTTCGCTGGAGCTCTGATCTTCTTGATCCTTGCATCGAGCTCGTTTAACAACGATGGAAGTATGCGCGAGACGGCAATGTGGGCGGTTCTTGGCGTGGCTTTTCTTTTGAAGCACCTGCCCAAGTTCATAGTGCTCCGCATGCTGAACCTTATTGCTCTCGCGATGCTCGCAGTCGGTATGGTGCTATTTTTGATTAAGCACCTGCCGAAAATCAGTGTTTAGATGAGCGAGGTCGACCCAAGACCTTGGCTAACTTTTGCAGAGTTCTGACCAATTTCATGGTAGCCAACATAGATTGACGTAATATTTAGATCTTAAACATCAGCTTCATTGATGCACTTAGTCTTTACGCTTGCGGCAAAGTTATCTTCGTCTTCCGTATCGATCTTGAGCGTTGCTCAGAAACGCTATTCGGTTCGATTGCAGATGAGGATTTATTTGCGAGGTTTTGGGAACTCCATAAGTGCATATGAGCAGGCAGAAATCGCAACTTTAATCTGTCACGGTTATTGCACACCGCACCTGAAAATCAGTAATTCTGTCGGAATTAGTCGATAGTAGCTCCGCCATCGATAACGATGTGTGCTCCGGTCATAAATGACGCTTCGTCTGACGCAAGAAAAAGCGCGCCAGAGGCGATTTCTGAAGGCTTGCCCATGCGGTTCATTGGTGAATCTGCTCCGAAATCCTCGTATGACTCTTCTGGGTCAAGTCCCAGAGATGCAATATGTCGGTCAGTCGCGCGAGTACGGATTGATCCTGGGCAAATAGCGTTCACTCGGATGTTGTCAGGTGCTAAGTCCAGAGCGAGACACCTCGTCAGTTGCGCTACTGCTCCCTTTGACGCGTTGTATGGGATGAATTCAGGTTGAGCGATATATGACGAAACGGAAGCAATGTTTACGATCGCTCCACAGTTTTGAGAGCGCATTGATGGCAGGACTTCCCTGACGCAGTTTGCGTATCCCACTACGTTTACTCCGAACACTTTTGACCAATCGTCGTGTGTCACATCTTCGATTTTTCCGAATACAAATGCGGCGGCGTTGTTAACAAGAATGTCGACTTCACCATGAGCATGTTTCGTTGCAGCTATGGTGGCTTTGATAGCGTCGGAATCGGTCGTATCAGTGTGGGAGAAAATCGCCTGTCCACCTGCTTGTTGAATCATCTCGACGGTTGCCTGACCGGCATCTTCTTCAATTTCCGCAACAGTTATTTTCGCTCCTTCAGCTGCGAAACGAACCGCTATTGCGCGTCCGATGCCATTTCCACTTCCGGTAACAATTGCCGTTTTACCGTTGATTGACGTGCCGAATCCCATATCGATTCTCCTGGAGGTTGCGATCTTTTTTTGTCGGTCAGTTCGTATTGCTGGACAATATACTGCGCAGATGAACCGAACGGGATAAATAATGGACTAAGCGTTTAGAATTCCATCGAGAAAATAACCATAGTGCTCACAATCACCGCTATTCACTCTAGGGATGAACATTGATTAACAACAAATTCTTTGGTCGACGGCGATCTGAACCGACAAGACCTGTGCCACCTGGCCAGTATCTTGAAGATGGTTTTCCTGTTCTATCGGCTGGACCTACCCCTCGGGTCGACCTCGCCACATGGGATTTGTCAATCTCAATTGGCGGTTCTACGGTTGGGACATGGAATTGGGAGTCACTAAACGCGCTTCCCCAGACTGATATTCATACCGATATCCACTGCGTCACAAAATGGTCTAAGCAGGACACTGACTGGCGAGGGGTAACGATCGACACGTTGCTTGCTGATGCGGGCGTTGAAACACCTACCGGGTTCGTAATGGCTGGATGCGAAGGGGGCTACACGACTAATGTGCCTGTGCCGGACGTTCTAGAGGGAAAAGGTCTTTTAGTTCACACGTACGACAACGAACCCCTGGCTCCTGAACATGGTGGGCCGGTTCGACTGCTGATTCCTCATCTATATCTCTGGAAGTCGGCGAAGTGGATTCGCAGCCTAACGTTCATGGATCAAGACGCACCGGGATTCTGGGAACGATATGGATACCACATGTACGGCGATCCTTGGCGTGAGCAGCGCTACACGAACGACTGATGAGCGAGATCGAACCGGGCAAAAAGTGGCAAATTGCTACAGTCACGTCGGTTCGAAAGGAATCGCCGAGAGTAAAACTTTTCGCGCTCAACCTTGCTGAAACCACACCGCACCGGGCAGGTCAGTATTACGACATCCGGCTGACCGCGCCCGACGGCTATCAAACGCAGCGAAGCTATTCGGTAAGCTCTTCTGTCGTACATTCCGACTCGATAGAGCTCGCTATCGAATTAATCAACGATGGAGAAGTGTCGTCCTACTTTCATGACGTGGTCTCTTCCGGGGATCAGATCGAAGTGAGGGGTCCGATTGGCGGACACTTTACGTTGAGCCCTAACTACTCGAAGCCAGTTCTGCTCATTGCAGGTGGCTCAGGAATTGCTCCAATCATGTCGATGATCCGGTCGAAACGCGACGCGGCGAACGCGTCTCCTACTGCCCTTTTGTTCAGCTTCCGTACAGAGGCCGATTTCCTGTTTCGCAGTGAGCTGGTGGATCAGGTTAAAACTAACGTTGGATTTCATTTACTACCGGTTGTCACCCGGACCGCTGCCAGAGAAAATTCAAGCGGCATTCTTTCCTTTGGTCGTATTAACCGCGATTCGATCCTTTCAGCGATAGTGAGTCTTACTGGAAATGCCGGATCACCAGCTAGCGGATATCCGCAATCGCTACCTGCCCGTGCTTACGTGTGTGGTGGATCAGGATTTGTTGAAGCGATGGGCAACCATTTGCTCGACATTGGGATGGGTTTACATGACATACGTACGGAAAGATTCGGACCCTAAAGGACTACATCCACATCCGGAAACACAACACAGTGCAAGGTCGATTCTAAGCGTACATCCTCGGACTTCCGGGGTAGGTTCCTCCCGCGTTCAACGCTAGATTGCCTCCGTCCATCGGAAGTATTGCCCCTGTCACAAAGCTTGAGGCATCGGAAGCCAGAAATATCGCCGGTCCCTTAATCTCCTCAGGCTCTCCGAGTCGTCCCATAGGAATTCCACCCAAAAACGTGTCTTCGAGCTCTGGAACCGCAGCAACTCGATCTTTTAGACCTTGATTCCAAACCTGTGCCGGGAGAATTGCGTTCACTCTGACACCGCGTGACGCCCACTCTGTGGATAATTCTCGTGACATCTGAATCCCGGCAGCCATCGCCATCCCATATGGCGTGTGGCCTCTCCCAAGCGAATTCCAGCCGCCTATGGAGCCGAAATTTATGATCGAACCTTTACCCTGCTCAATCATTCGGCGTCCAGCTTCTTGGCATGAAATAAATCTTCCGACCACTAGGTTGTTCAGAACCTCCTGAAGCGTTTCAACTGGTAACTCTTCAGGCCGCCCCATGTGACCTTCACCTGCAACATTCCCAACAACATCGACCCGCCTGAATTCGTTATCTATCGACTCATACAGCGCCCTCACATGGGCAACATCAGAAACATCGCACTTGATCGGTAGTGCGCGGCGTCCCATCGCTTCGATCTCATGTGCAGTAACTTCGACGCCTTCAAGATTCAAATCAGCAAGAACCACATTCGCACCCGCTTCGGCAAACCCAATCGCCATTTGGCGTCCCATGCCGCTTGCTGCGCCCGAAACCATCGCTATTCGATCGGACAAGTCAAACAAATGATGACTCATGACTCTTTTCCTGCTTCAAATTACTGAATGGGAGAGAAATCAGCGGCGAACATTATCATGTTCTGCATCCTGATTGGCGCAACGCCTGAGTCCGGTGGCCAACCGATGGATGCAAACTGCTTCCGTGCCTCCATGCGATGTTCAAAACTCTCATACGCCCACATGTGCGCCAGCTGGTTCACTCCGCCAATATCGGACGACCAGATTCCCACCGGTTGAGCAAGCTTCATACGCTCTTCAATTTTCGGGGCCCACGCTTCGTAAACCCTGGGAATCGCTCCTACGGGATAGCGATAAAGACGAAGTTCAAACAGCGGGCCTATCGCACGCTCTCTATCAAATGAGGGCATGAACGGTGCCGGCATGAAGATGTCGACCTGCTGATTCTCAACGATGCCCTTGTTCGGTGGAGGCCATATTCCGTCGTTAATGACCTGCGAACGAATGATGGCTCGTTCATTGAGGTCCTTGTACTCCCATATATGAAGCACCCGGTTGAGGGGTCCGACCTCTGTATGGAAATAGCCGACCAAATCCGAGTATTCCAGGCGTTTCTCCATCATCGGAGCCGTGTTCTCGTAATACTGCGGCAATGAGCCGGGTTTTAAGTCGTAGGTTCGAAACTCATGGATCATTCTTCATACTCACCTTTGGTCTGGCAAAATTCTTCAGAAACAGGACGCACAATACCATCTCACCAATCAGTTTGAAGGGTCCAGAAAAAATTTCTATTAACCGCGTTGAAAAACGCATGAGTATCCGCTAATCCAGTTACATTTCCAGATGCTGGATGGGCATGCACGGGCATAAGGTGGTTCCCAACTACGAGGTACGCAATGAACGTTACAAACTGATCTACTACTACGGGATTCTCTCCGAGGATACCAATATTGGTGCGATGGACTTTCCTGCAGAGTGGGAACTCTACGATCTGCAAGAAGATCCTGAAGAGATTAACAACGTCTACGGCAACGAGCAGTACGCCGAAGTACAGTCCGCCATGATGACCGAACTGGATCGTCTACAAGAAGAGGCGCTGGATACTGCTCGGCACTAGATATTTCTCTCATCGATACATGTGTTGCAATAGCCGGTTAGTGTTGGATCGATCCACCTCGTGGGTTCGGTAACACTTCTGGAGTCTGTTAATTGCAAGACACTGCTGTTAGGATGGGCGAATACAGAGTCGCAGTTACAGCGCTCGGTTAGTCGGCAATATGAGTACGAAGTTGATCCTCTGCAACTGGAGCACTACCAACTAGTGGGCTGTTTACAGCACACTAGTCATAATCGATTGGTCGCAAGTTCAACGTGAAAACGGTTAGTTGGTGGGCCCGGCAGGACTTGAACCTGCGACCAATCGATTATGAGTCGACTGCTCTAACCAACTGAGCTACGGGCCCACGGAAGCAGCGTAGAGATGCGAAGCACTCGTCGGTACGCGCTGGAGCAATATCGATTCTCTCATGAGATTTGGCATCGGCAACCCGCAGACGAAACCCCAAACGAAGACTTTTTGGGTCAGACCGTTGTGAATCGCCTGTCACTCCCGGTCAACTCACATTCCCTGGCGATCCGGTCACAACAAACACGCAACGTTGTACACTTTCAAATCTGTTGCTAGGCTCTGCGTTATTACTCAAACGGATCTGCTATTCGTAATCATCTGAGGTTCCCAATCGTGTCTATTAACAACGCCCGTTTCATCGAATCAAAATTCGGTGCTAGCCTTCTTATCCTTTTGTTGGTCTCAATGGTGATAACCCTCGCAGCAGCGTGTGGTTCGGATTCCGATTCAGACTCGGCAGATTCGGCTCCAGCGTCGCAAATCGACGAAAAACTAGAAGGCGTTTCGGCGATCCTCAACGTCGAATCTACTTACTCGGTCGATGACTACATTGCGGCGGGGTGGAAGAAGTCGAAGCAGTACGACGACATTAGCACCGTTCCGGAAGCGACAGAGGTTTAATTCGGATTCTTTGCCGCTAAGGACATTGAGGTTCGGATTTACGCTTCACACGATTCTGCGAAGAACGCCGGTATCGCCGAGGCATCGGAAGACATTGATCAGACAGCTTCCGTGAGGGCGGCCAGTTCGGTGCGAGCAACCGTGGAGCCGGATCGAGTGCGGTGACCAAGTTCAAGGCATTTGCTGTTGTCGGCAACACCGTTCTTCTGTGCGAGCAGTCGATCGATTCGTGCACAGCGCTTGTAGATGCTCTGGGCGGTTAGCTAGAACCCGACCCACTGAAAGACCGAGCAAAGCCCCGACTAACCGGTCGTCGTAATTCGGAACGAGTTGAACAGGATCTCGAAGATCCCGAGTGGTCCGAACATTACGATCACGACAATCAGGGCTCCAAAACCTGCAGTGAGTGCAGTGGTGCGAGCAAGGCTAAACGTCATCGAGTTGGATCCCATGATGCGGAACACACCGACAGCCACGATCATCGCGCCTATCCCGGCCCAGAACGCCTGCTTGATTCCCGTCATCGTGTAGGTCAGGACGAAGAACGGCGTACTCCATATCTAGTCGGAGAATGCCTCATCCGCTGATCGCGCAGTGAATGTGAGTCCCGTGATTTCCAGCAAGAACAAATTCGCAGGCAGCAGCAAGCTGATGATCAACGGCATAAAAAGCGAGTAAAGAATCGCTGTCATGAAATAAGGCAGGAACCAGCCTTCTCGTCCGGCTACAGAAGTCGCAATCCAACCTGCAAACAGCATTGCCAGACCACCTCCGATAAACGGGGCTAGCGACAGTTTGAGAATGTGGCCGAAGTTGGGTCGGTGGAGAACGTACTGCCAGTCGGCATCGTCAATCGCAACGACAATGTTTATGTACTGGACTATCAGCGCCATCGCTATTCCAAGAGAAATGAGCGCTATTGCCATACCAATACGACGACGGCGATCTTATTCGAAACGATCTAGTTCAACCTGATCTCGTTCCTTATAGCTTTGCCGGAGCGATGATGTTTGCGACGGAGTCTCCATGTTTTCGACGTTAACATGTGCACGCTTATTCGGCGTTATGAGGTGTAACAAAAAGATGTCGAATTCGCGCGGGCAAATAACCGAATGGTTCCCATCGGATCCGATGACGGGTGTGCGTCGCAAAATCCGCTGCTAAACTCCGTCCAAATTTCCACTTCCAAATCCATGGGCGCTCGCTACCAACGTTTCAGCGCTAGAAGAAATCTCAACCAAGGTAGTCACTCGATGAAAATCACAGATGTACGACTCGAAATGTTCAAGTGGCCGCGTGCAGTGCCGATCACAAACGGGCTTTACACGTATACGCACAACCTGTTGAATATTGTCGTTATCGACACTGACGACCCGGACATCCAGGGAATTGGTCTTGCCGGTGGAATCGAATCAACCCCTGAAGTTGGTGCTTCGTTCATCGAACATTTCAAGAAGGGTCTTATAGGCAACGATCCTCTCGACAACGAGGCTCTCTGGCATGCAATGTGGCGACCCAAGCTGGTTGGTCGACGCGGTATTTCGACTCGCATCATTGCTGGTATTGATATTGCGCTTTGGGACATCAAGGGCAAGGTTGCGAACATGCCCGTGTACAAGATGCTTGGTGGCTTCACGAACAAGGTCGACACTTACATTGCGGGTGGCTATTACGAGGAAGGAAAAGGTCTCAAAGAGCTTGCCCAGGAGATGGAAGAAAACGTCAAACTCGGTGCCCGCGCCGTGAAGATCAAAGTTGGTGCTGTTTCGATCAACGAGGATGTCGAGCGCGTGCGAGTTTGCCGTGAAGCTATTGGTCCTGACGTGCGACTCATGGTCGACGCCAACAACGCTTACCGGCACTACCAGGCGATCGAGTTTGCTCGAAAGGCGGAACAGTACGATCTTTTCTGGTTTGAAGAGCCGGTGGAACCAGACGACTACATCGGTCAGGCAGAGATAACTCGTGCGACTTCAGTGCCTGTTGCTGCAGGAGAAAACGAGTACACCCGTTACGGATTCCGCGACATGATCAACGCTCGGGCGGTCGATATTCTCCAGCCCGACGCACTAATTCTCGGCGGAATTACCGAGTACATGAAGGTCGCCGCACTCGCCCAAGCGAACGATCTGGATGTTGCTCCTCACGGGGCACAAGAAGTGCACATTCACCTGGTGGCAGCGGTTCCGAATGGATTGATTCTGGAGTACTACCGTGACTCGGTAAATCCGATGCACGGAAAAGTTTGGGAGCACGAACTAACGATTAAGGACGGCTACGTCTACGCTCCTGATCTGCCGGGACTCGGACTCACGCCAAAATGGGACACCCTCGCCGAGTACAGTGTGGGTTAGAGGCGTAAAATCTCGCCCCACCGGATATTTGTGTCTGTGTTCGATATCGAACCAGGCTCAGGAATTTGGAGTAGCACGAACGAATGCCGAACTTTGATTACGAAGCCCCAACCTCGTTAGCCGAGGCGCTTGAACTTATGGCTCGACCCGGTGAGGTTCGCGCTTTGAGTGGCGGAACCGACATCATCGACCAATTGAAGAACAACAGGCGAAACGCCGACCTGGTGGTCGACATGAAGCGTATCCCACAACTCTCGCTGATCGAGACAAACGGGGCTGGGCTTCGAATCGGAGCTGCGGTTTCGTGTACGGAAGTTCACAAGTTCACGTCAGAGAGCGGTGGGTACCCTGCCCTAACTGAGTCGACCGAACTTGTTGGATCGGTACACATTCAGAATCGAGCAAGCGTTGGAGGGAACGTCTGCAACGCTGCACCATCCGCCGACACTATTCCATCTCTGCTGATTCACGAAGCTATCGCACACACAGCCAGTGCGAGCGGCGAGCGCGAAATCCCGCTCATCGACTTCTTTGCAGGTCCGGGTCAGACCGTCCTCGAAAAGGGAGAAATCCTCAAAGAAGTGGTACTCCCCACGCCTTCGGAAAATACAGCATCTGCCTACCTACGATTCATTCCTCGCAACGAAATGGACATTGCTGTAGCGGGTGTCGGTTCATTGGTGGAAGTTGATCCTTCAACAAACGTTGTGAAGAAGGCTCGTATTGCTCTCGCTTCAGTGGCACCAACTCCGGTACGTGCCTACACAGCTGAAGAGTATCTCGAAGGTAAAGAGATCACTCCCGAAACGATCAATGAAGCGGCCAACATCGCTGTACAGTCTGCCGTTCCAATCACCGATGTCAGAGGTTCTGCGGAGTATCGAAAAGAGCTGGTAAAAGTTCTTACCAAACGAACGTTGAACATTTGCATGGAGAGGCTCGCCTAATGACAAAGAAACAGATCGAAACAACCGTCAACGGCGTGCAGCACGAGATCCTCGTCGACTCAACATGGACGCTACTCGAAACTCTTCGAGATCAGCTTCAACTCACCGGCACTAAGGAGGGCTGCTCGAACGGTAACTGCGGTGCCTGCACGGTGATGGTAGACGGAAAGTCTTCCTGCTCGTGCCTTGTTCTAGCACCTGAAGTTGACGGTCGAGAAGTGACCACTGTCGAAGGACTCGCTGATCACGGCCATCTCTCACCAGTGCAGGATGCGTTCGTGGAAAATTCGGGGCTCCAGTGCGGTTTCTGCACACCAGGATTTATGATTGCCGCTACAGCTTTACTGAACGAGAATCCGCATCCGACAGAGAACGAAATCCGGCTAAAGCTGGCGGGGAATCTTTGTCGCTGCACAGGCTACGACAAGATTGTCCGATCAGTTCAGGACGCAGCAGAGCGGCTAAGCAAGACGTAACAAGTTCCGGGCATTGAAGGGTCGTTCCTTATTCGACGGTCGAATTCTTTGCCCAAGCGACGAACAGTTTGACTACACGCAAACTGAGCATTTCCGACCCGGAATCGGACCAGTTACGTACCAATACAACTACGCTGCGAGCTTTTCTGGTGGTGGATTCACCGTTTACGAAAAGCATTTATTTCCAACGAATCAACCTGAAACGTGTTCTCTGTCGCCCGTTTCGAGCAGACGTTGTCACAGAGCGGATGCCAGTTCACAACTCCCGTTGTGGTAATCTGAGAGCAAGAATGAACGCTACTTTTCACACCGTCTAGGTGCGCATCGAAGACGCCGATCTGCGCATCTAATTTCTAACGACTCTCCACTAGCACTGAGAAGTACATGGAACAGGTTTTCAGAGCCGCATCTGACGAGCTAAAAAACGGCAACGAAATGGTCGTTGCTACCGTAGTCAAAACCTCGGGATCCACACCGCAGAAACCCGGAGCCAAGCTGCTCGTACGGGCAGACGGGTCTGGTGTTGGAACACTCGGTGGCGGTTGCGTCGAAGGCGACATTTGGTTTGCAGCATCTCAACTGTTGAAAGATGGCGGCACCGCAGAAATGCGTGACTACGAGCTCAACGAAGATCTTGCTGCTCAAGACGGTCTCGTGTGTGGCGGAACGATGTACTTCCTTCTCGATCCGATTCGCGAACCGCAGTCTGAACAGGATTTCAGCGAAGAAGTTATTTCTGCCTACGAAGGTGGTGCTCCTGTCGCAGTGGCGAGCCTCATGACGACCCCGGAGGGTGCCGGGCTCACCGTCGGTTCAAAACTTCTCATTCGAGAGAACGGATCTATCAAGGGTTCGCTTGGAACCGAGAAGCTGGATTCGAATGCAGTGAACTCGGCTCGAAACCTGATGGCGATGGGCAAGAACGACTATGTCGTTGACTCTTCCGGCGCCGAATATTTTGTTGAGGCTTACACCGCGCCGCCAACGCTGGTGCTTGCCGGCGGAGGTCACGTGTCGAAAGCCATTTCGAATATTGCTTCGAGTCTTGGGTTCCGAATTTTCGTAATAGACGACCGCGAAGAATTTTCGAATAAGGATCGATTCCCAGAAGCAGAGCAGACGGTTGTCGCCGACTATGGTTCTGCATTTGAGCAACTACCAATCGGCACAAACTCTTTCATCGTGATTGCCACCCGAGGTCACCGCTACGACGCTTCAGCGACCGCGGCGGCAATGCGCACACCAGCAAGCTACGTTGGACTTCTTGGATCGAAGAGAAAAACCATCCTGATCTTCGAAGAACTGTTCTCTGAAGGGTTCACAATGGAAGAGGCCCAGAGTGTTCGGTCGCCGATTGGCTTGAATATCTCTGCCCGAACACCAGAAGAAATAGCGCTGTCGATCATGGCTGAAATCGTTGGGTTCCGTCTCGGAGGCGATGGTGGAACCCTCAAACTGGATCAACGCCTTATCGATAAGGCGGCCGAGAAGGCATCGAAAAAAGCCGCAGCTGCTGAACCGGTAGGCGCCGACTAACGTGCCTGAATACAACGCCGTGGGAATACTGTTGGCAGCTGGTGAATCCAGTCGAATGGGCAAGCCAAAAGCGCTTTTGCCCTGGCGAGGCACTACCCTTCTCGAATACCAAATGAACTCGCTCCAGCAGGGAGGTTGCGACAGTGTGGTTGTCGTAACCGGCAAGTACGATGCTGAGATGGCTCCGCTACTAGAGGACCGCCCCGGAATAATCCGCGCCTACAACCCGAAATTCCTCGAAGGCAAAACAACCTCTATCAAAGCTGGGATTTGGGAACTACCGGACGGTATCCACTCGATAGTACTTCTGGCGGTCGATCAGCCACGCCCTGCCTGGGTGATCGAAAAAGTTCTACGTCTGCATACCGATTTCGGAGCAGAATTGACGTCTCCCGGATTCGAGGGTCATGGCGGGCACCCGCTAATCTTCGACACACAACTACGCCCAGAGCTGCTCGCTATCAAGGAAGAAACGCAAGGGGTGCGCGAGATGTTCCGCAAACCCGATGTGAATCATCACCGAATCAAGTTCGACTCAGCGATTGTCCGACTGGACATCAACACGCCGGAAGCCTACGAAAAGGCATTATCTACCTACGCAGAATTGGCTAAATCCAAGCGGTAAGATGCGGTGACCATGTCATCACCTACTCCTGTTAGAGAAAAGCACTGGTCTAGATACTTCTTCTGGCCGGGGCTGATTTTCCTCGGTGTACCGTCACTCGGACTATGGGCACTGATCCACGGGGCAGCGATCGACTTCGCCTGCGACTGTCTCGGGTACGCTCCTAACAAATGGGCGGTTCCACTGCGTGTATTCGGCGCAATTGTGATCGGAGTACCCACCTTGTTCGCCGATTGGTTTGTATTCTGGAAGTACGGCGAGATCCGTCGCAAGAAAAAGTGGGAAGAGCAGTACACCGCAGCAAATCTGCCATGGTAAGCAAAAACCGTGGATGAACGACCGAAGGGTCCGATCAAGAACAAATACTATGAGCCTTAGCGATATTGCCCCTTCTGGAAATCCTCTCGATGACGCAAGACAGTACTTGCAATCCGAGGGGATCGACGGATGGCTTACACGGGATTATCGCTACACAAACCCGGCCTTCGAAGCTGCACTTGGTGCGCGTGTTGAACACCTAACCCGCCCGGTCTGGTTGTGGATACCCGCCAATGGTGATCCACAACTGCTGGCGCATGATGTTGATACTGGCCGGTTGCCTGCGGATGCTCCATCAGTAACAGGGTACGCCAATCGCGATCAAATGATTGCAGGACTTCGTAAGTTCGTTGATTCGGCAAAGAACGTCGCGATGGAGTACTCCCCGCTGTACGAGCTTCCTCGCGTAGGTCGCGTCGACGCCGGAACTGTAGAGTTGATCCGCTCGCTCGGTCCTGATGTGGTTTCATCTGGCGACGTAGTCCAGTACTCCACCGAGCGCTGGACCCCGGACCAAATGCAGTCACATTTCTTTGCCGTTCAAGCTCTCGACAATATCGTCAAGCAAACGTTCAAGTACATCGGAGAAAACATTCGCTGGGCACTTACTGAACACGACATTGCCGAGCATATTCGAGGTCGATTCGACCGCGCCGGACTCGAGTTCGACGATGGTCCTGTGGTGGCATTCAACGAACATTCGTCTGATCCCCATTACGACCCGCAGTCCGGAGATTCAGCGGTCATAAGAAGAGAAGGTTGGCTGCTGATTGATCTCTGGGCGCGCAAAAAACCGAAGTTCCCCGGGCAGCGCAACATCTCTGCCGACATCACGTGGACCGCAAAGCTTGGCGAACCACCAAGTCAAAAACAGCAGGATGTGTTCAACGCCGTCACGGGGGCGCGTGACGCTGCTTTCCAATTACTCGAAAATCGGGTTCTAGAGGGCGATAACCCTCAAGGCTGGGAGCTCGACCGTGCCGCCAGAAACGTGATCGACAAAGAGGGATACGGGGAGTATTTCGTGCACCGACTCGGCCACTCTCTCGGCTATGAAGTTCACTCAAACGGCGTAAATCTCGACGACTGGGAGACCCACGACACACGTACCGTCATCAACGGCGTCGGTGTGACTATCGAGCCCGGCGTTTACCTGCCCGAGTTTGGAATACGCTCCGAAATGGACGTTTACCTCGGAGAAGACGGACCAGAAGTAACCGGCAATCGCCAAACCGAAATCGTACAAATTGAAACCGACTAGATCACCACTTCCAAGCCGAGCTCTACAGCTCGTTCCTTGATGGTGGCATACTGACCGTTTTCGACCGGTACGCCGTTTGCAAGTCGATCATCCATGGCGTCAGCTTCAGGATCGCCTGGGACCAGAACGCCATCGGCACCAGGCAACGGAGGTGTCGCGTGAAGCTCTCGGATCATCTCGTCCATCATCGCTTTGAAGTCGTCGACGGGTCGGAACTTGGAAATATCGAGAGCCATTACCCACGACATGTTCTGTCCACGATCGAGCGAAGCCGAATATCCGCCGCCAGAAAGTACACCGCACAGGATGTCGACCAACACCGCCAGTCCATAGCCTTTGTGCGCCCCCTGCTCTCTCGTGTTGCCCAGAGGGTTTAGCGCCCACGAATCGTTCTCGCCGTCGGGTGGCTCCGTAATTTCTCCGCCATCACCGGTCATGACCGCCCAACCGGCCGGGATTGGAACACCAATCCTTCGGGCAAGACCAACCTTTCCGCTCGCTACCGTGCTGGTTGCCATGTCGAGGAAGAAGTCACGCTCTTAGCCAGCGGGTGCTGCGAATCCGATTGGATTAGTACCAAGCATTTTCTTTGCGCCAAGCGCGGGACGAACGGCTGGAACTGCGGTCGTCATCGACATGCCGATCATGTCGTGTTCGAGTGCCATTGACGCGTAGTAGGCGACCATCCCTACGTGGTGCCCATCCTTGATGCTCACCATTCCAACGCCATGTTTTTTCGCTTTTTCAATGGCGATTTCCATGGCTTCATAAGCCGAGATCAATCCGATTCCGTTCCTAGCGCTGACGAGCGCCGTGGTGTCCGATTCAGAGATGATTTCGGTACTTTGTGGAACGGTGTAAGTACCGTCTTGCGCACTGCGTGAGTAGCCGACAACGTTGGAAACTCCATGAGTGTCGACTCCTCGAACGCTCGCTGCGACTAGAACTTTTGCCGCAATTTCGGCGTGCCGATTCGAACAACCTACTTTGGCAAAGATCGAACTCAATTGCGCCTGCAACGCTTCGATGGGAACCCTCATTGAGTTCGTTTCGTTCAGTTTGACTTTACTTACCATCTAAAAAGTACCAAATCTTCAAGCGGAAAATTTCATTCCCAAGAATCACCGCAAAAAGTCCTCTCCCACCGGGAGAGGATTTAGGTGAGGGCTAACGTCAACACCAGCCACCGCTCGCGCCCTCATCCCAACCTTCTCCCTAAGGGAAAAGGGGTAGTCTCCCACCGTAAACTCACTGACTAAATAAATATCTCTACTCCTAGTTGGATCGCCCTCGCACGCATCTCGTCGTATTGACTGTTTTCAACCGGAACGCCGTTCGCTAATCGATCTTCCTGGAAATCCGCCTCGGGATCACCCGCAACAAGCACTCTGTCCTCTCCGGGAAGCGGTGGAGTGTCGTGTAGTTCACGAATCATGTCGTCCATCATCGCCTTGAAATCATCGACATCTCGGAACTTCGCAATATCGATCGCCATCGTCCACGTCATGTTCTCTCCGGCTGAAAGTTGAGTGCCAAAGCCGCCACCAGACAGAACTCCGCACAAAATATCCACCACCAGACCCAGTCCATATCCTTTGTGCGATCCCTGCTCACGAGTACCGCCAAGCGGATTCATCGCCCAGTCCTCGCCTCGGTCGCCACGCGGCTCGGTAAGTGGTTCGCCTTCAGCGGTAACCGCCCAGCCAACCGGCATTTGCACACCCAGTCGCTTGGCAAGAGCTATCTTCCCGCTGGCAATCGTCGAAGTTGCCATGTCGAATATGAAGTCACGTTCTTCACCGGCTGGTGCGCCAAAGGCAATCGGATTCGTACCAACCCGCGGCCGTGCCCCGAGAGCTGGACGAACTGCCTTGCTGGCGTTGGTCATCGCCATTCCAATCATGTCTTCCGCAACGGCCATCATCGGATACGCCGCCACCATTCCAATGTGGTGTCCGTCCCGGATCGTTGCCATGCCGACACCATGTTTTCTCGCTTTTGCGATCGACATTTCCATACCTTGATGCGCAGCGACAAAGCCAAGACCGTCACCGCAGCTAAGCAACGCAGTCGTGTCGGTTTCCGTAATCACATCAACGGATTGAGGAACCGTATATTCGCCTTGTTCAATTGACTCGGAGTAACGTACAGCGTTTCCAACACCGTGTGTTTCAACCCCGCGAAGGCTGGATGAAACCAGGATTTTGGCGGTGATTTCAGCATGCGCTTCAGGTGTGCCAACGCCCTGCAAGATCGCTGATACCTGTTTATGCAGATCATCTGCAGGAATTAGGATTGAGTTCGTATCGTTGAGTTTCAGATAATCGAGTGCCACAGGTCTTTCTCACGTCTCGTGTCTCGCCAGCGTAGGTGAGACGAAAGTTTACGCCTGTCCCAACACAAACTATCGTAAGTTCACGCTTACGTAAGAATTTGCTTACATGTATGTCATGGAAGCCGCACTCAAAGCAATGTCCAACCCGACACGGCGCGAAATTCTTCGATTGGTTCAGAACGACGAAAAACCAGCTGGAGAGATAGCGTCGAACTTTCCCATTAGCCGTCCTGCGATTTCTCAACACCTGACCGTGTTGAAATTTGCAGGCCTTATTGACGAACGGCGTTCAGGTGTAAAACGCCTGTACCGAACGAGGGTGGAGGGGATGGCTGAGCTAAAGGAGTTCCTAGATAACTTCTGGGACAACAGGCTGGAGCGGCTGAAATCCGTGATCGAGGCATCAGAGGTTTCACGCATGGAACCGAGCTGGTGACCATCATCGCTACCAAGCACGTTATCTCCGCACTGCCCCGCCACCCCAGATCCCTCGTCACCTCGGGATATCAGACAGATCGGATGACCAAGTACAGTCCTACCTCCCTCACAGGGAGGGAGTTAGAGGGTGGGTCGTCTCGCCTTCTCATACATCACGTAAACATTCAGATTCGATCTACAGCCACACCCCAAGCCTCTCCCTGTGAGGGAGAGGGGGCTATTACTACTCCAGCACCGTTCCAATCCGCTGTTCCAGTGCCATTTCGTAGAGTCGACCACAGACGGCAAGATCCTCGAACGCAACGCCTTGTGATTCGAACAAGGTGACATCTTCATCGGAATATCGCGCAGTGCGAAGACCGGCGACTATGCGATCTAATCGAACCATCGATTCCCACGAGAACCGTCCAACCTCGACCGCTCGCATCAGCTCGCCACACTCGATTCGGGTCTGGTCAATATCATCACAAGCAACCAGATCAGCCTTCACGATCGCCGCTGTATCCAGTTCACGCTTCATCCACGAGTTGTTCCCAGCAGCGTTAATGTGCATGCCCGGCTCTACCATGTCACCGGTTATCACCGGTTCGACAGAAGAAGTAACTGCAACTAGGACGTCAACTCCTTCGGCAGCTGCTTCTTTAGAGTCGACCGCCGAAACATTTACTCCCAGACGCCCGCCCATCGTTACAGCAAATTTTTCTCGTTTCTCGGGAGTGCGGGAGAATACCTTCACGTCCCTGATATCTCGAACCGCGCAAACCGCCTCTAATTGCGTTTCTGCCTGATATCCGGAACCAATAATTCCGACCGAGGTCGAGTTCTCGCGAGACATGTATTTCGTCGCAATTCCCGAAGCGGCGCCGGTTCGGACCTGCCCCATACGCCCTGCGCCAATGACGGCGAGCAGTCCCTCTCCGTTAGTCCCAAAGAGCGAAACACGGAAATCACCGCTCACATATGACTTGTGCCCTGCCCAACCCTTCTTCGGCCAGGTGGCAGCCATAAAGTTGAGAGAACCATTCCCCGCCGCCAGTCGATAACGAGGTTCGTTCGGCACTTCACCTGCAGAGCGCGCTCGAAAAACTTCATCCAACGCTTCGAGAGCAATATCCATGGTCAACATTTCGTTGACTTCTGCTTCGGTGAGGTAGAGGCGTTTCGTTTCAGGCATACGGGCACGATTCCTAACGATTGAAGTAAATGCGAAATCCGGGCGGTTACATACTAAAAATCTGGCGATCAATCACATGGTCTGATCTGGACAGACCGTTGCGGGCAAATAGAATACCGCTCGTCGTGGAATAAGCGGCACAATAACGGTCGGCAATTGACGAACACAAGGAGTCAGATAGTGAGTACCAGCAGTATCAAAGCTCTCGTGTTCGACGTGTTCGGTACGGTGGTCGATTGGCGAACCTCGATATCAACTCAAGCCGCTGAATTCGGTGTGCGTCACGGTGTAAGTGCCGATTGGGATAAGTTCGCAGACGACTGGCGCGCCGGCTACGGGGCTGGAATGGCAAAGGTGAATGCCGGAGAAGACGAATGGAAAATCGTCGATCAGATTCACCGAGAACGCCTCGATGTCATCCTTCGCGAGTATGGATTCCCAACGATCGACGAAGACGAGTTAGTCGAGTTCAATAAAGCCTGGCACCGCCTTTCCGGATGGCCTGACTCGACGACGGGTCTCGCTCGTCTAAAGTCTAAGTTCTTGATTGCATCTCTATCCAACGGTAACGTCGCGCTGCTAACTAACATGACAAAGTATGCAAATTTGCCGTGGGATGCGGTGCTTTCAGCGGAGCTTGCCGGTAAGTACAAGCCTCACCCAAGGGCATATCAGCGAACCGCAGAATTGCTTGGACTCGAGCCCGGTGAAGTAATGATGGTGGCTGCGCACAACAATGACTTAAGAGGAGCGATCAACGCCGGTCTAAAAGCCGCGCTGGTCACACGACCCGAAGAGTTTGGTGACTCGAAAGCTCCCGATCTTGAACCAGAACCCGATTTCGACTATTTCGCTAAAGATTTTCATGATCTCGCTGACCAACTTGGTTGCGAGTAATACCTGAACCGATAATGCGTTACCGAACCCCGGACAAACTGAAAGAGCAAGCATGAGTTGGAAATTTGAAAACGCTGCACCGATCATTGGATCGATTACCGAAGGCAACGCCTGGGACGGCGAGAGGATGCTCTATTCAAACATCGCCATGAACCGGATCATGTCTCTCGATCCCGAATCGGGTCTCGTCGAAGTCTGGCGAGAAAATACCGAGGGCACAAACGGACTGAACTTCGACAGTGAAGGACGGATCTTCGGCTGTTCAGGCGATGGGAGGAAGATTGTCCGTTTCGATCCGAACGGCGAAATGGTGATGGTTGCCGACCGGGTCGACGGGCTGAGAATCAACTCGCCAAACGATCTTGCAATAACGCCTGCTGGCTCGATCTATTTCTCCGATCGAGTTGGCGACGTGAACCCCGACGTAGGTATCGAATATTCGGCGATTATCTCTGCCGAACCGCAGCAAGACGGAACTTACAAAACAGTCCGACGAACGTTTGATACTTCGATGCCAAACGGTCTTCTGTTCTCGTCGGACTACAAAACCCTCTACGTCGCTCAAAGCGACTATCGTGCCAGCGAAACCCGACAACTACGTGCCTACACCGTGAACGACGACGGATCGCTGGGCGAGTTTGAATTGCTCCACGATTTCGGACCTCACCGCGGTATTGACGGTATGACGCTATCGAGCGAAGGCAACATCGTGGCATGCACTGGCTGGGAAGTTTCTGGTCCTGGCGGAATGATTACCGTGTTCGATCCAAAGGGTCGCATCATCGAAACACACCCAACTCCTGCGCTTCGCCCCACCAACTGCACGTTTGTTGGAGAAGACCTTTACGTTTCGTCCATTGAAGGCCACTGCCTCGTCGCTCGAAACACCGGGATGACCGGCTATTTACTCTGGCCGAACTAAGCCCGCTGCAATTCACCTCATCAATCGAATAATCATCTAACGAAAGAATAAAAATGTCCGATTGGAAATGGACTCAAATCGCCAACCACGACACGCTGACAGAAGGTCCCGTCTGGGACGGATCGGGCTTGTTGTACAACGAATGTGCGGCTCACAAGACGTTTCGTTGGGATCCCAAAACGGGTGAAAGCACCGTTTGGCGCGAAAACACCGGAGCGGCAAACGGGCAGACATTCGACCGCCAGGGACAGCTCTACGTTTGTGAAGGCGATGCCCACCAAGTCACGAAGGTCAACCCTGAGGAACCGAACGCTGAACCTCTGGTGATTAGCGACGCGTACCGCGGCGAAACCATGAACTGGCCGAATGACATTGCTGTCGACCAGCGAGGTCGCGTTTACTTCACTGACCCCAACTACACAGGGGGACCGAACAATCTCGAACATGAATCGGTTTATATGACCGAGCACACTTTTGGCGGTAACTGGAACACGCTTCGGGTGACATTCGATACACACAAACCCAACGGCGTGCTGTTCTCTATCGATCAGAAGACGTTGTTCGTTGCCGATACGCCTAACGGTGTTGAAGAGCCGAAACGACTGCTCGCATATCCTGTCAATGAAGACGGAACTGTCGGCGAGTCGCAGGTGCTGCATGATTTTGGGCGAGGGCGAAGTATTGACGGTATGACGATGACATCGTCCGGGAACATACTCGCCACGGCCGGTTCGTCCTCTGTCGGACCGGGCCCGATGATTTACGAATTCGAACCATCCGGTCGTGTCGTGCGTACACACCCAACACCAGCAGACAACCCTACGAACTGTTCGTTTGGCGGATCGTCCCTCAGCACCCTGTTCGTAACTTTCGCAGGCGGCGAAGTCTACAAAGTAGACGAAGTCGGCCACACCGGCCACCTAGCCTACCCTCAGCGCCGGTTCTAATCGCTCGGACATTAACGTATCGTCCTCTCTCCCTCGTAGGGAGAGGATTAGGGTGTGGTTGCAGCAATCGCAACTCAGCCATGAAAATCGGCCTCGGCGTTTTAAACCGCGTGCCCAAAACACCGAGGCGCCCGTTTCCCAGTTACTTACTGAAACTTGAATCGTAGGCATCGGCAGCTACGAGTGAATCGCCCACCAAGTCCTGGGTCTTCATCCACTCGACAAGGGAATCCCAGCGGCTACCGTCGAGCGAACCAACTTCGGCACTACCGGACTTCCAGAGAGGGGCCAGGAGTTCTACACCCTCCCGATCCGTCACTTCATCGATTTCGGCGTCTGGGTTGAGAGCGAGCATCGTGTCAACCGACCCTTGTGGATCGCTTGCAGCCTGTTCGTAGCCCTTGTTGAACGCACTAACGAAACGTTCAACCAAGTCAGGATTGTTCTCAACATTGTCCTCAGACGTAACAAGAACTAATTCGTAGTAGCTTGGAACGTTCCAATCGTGTGGATAAATCACATTGGTCTCGAAACCTTCGCGACCCATCACGATCGATTCGTAGGTCCAGTAGACGCCAATAATTGCGTCTACTTCACCTGCCATTAGACCCGGTCCGACGTTCCATCCGAGATCAACGACTTCCACATCATCGACAGATGCACCGTCGGCCTCAAGCATGGTCTTTAACATGGCGTCATTCCATGGAAGACCCGGCGTTCCGACTTTCTTGCCTGACAACTGTCCCGGAGTTTCGATACCCGATTCCGTCAGCGTCATGATCGAGTTCAACGGCTGCTGAACAATACCCGCAACGGCGACGACGGGAACGCCTTCTTGCCGAGCCTGCAGCAAATCAGGTTGGTAGTAAAAGGCAAAATCACTTTCACCCGTAGCGACCAAACCGAGAATTGCGGTCGGGTCAGCCGGCGGTTGAACTGTGACGTTTAGATTTACTTCCTCGAAGTACCCCTTGTCGACGGCCTCGTAGATACCAACGTGATTGGCGTTTTGGAACCAGTCGAGCGTAACGACAACGTCCGCTTCTTTCGGCTCGCTAGTACATGCGACGATTGCGACCGTCGCAAGAATTGCTGCGAGTAGCAGTAATTTTTTCATGACTCTCCTATTCATGACT
>DBTA01000044.1 GCA_002306815.1 Dehalococcoidia bacterium UBA1328
TATGAACACAATTTATTCGAGGTTTCTGTCGATTACACCGGGGTGTTTTTAGCACAAATTAAATATTTCGTATATACGAATCATTCGATTAATTCCGCGCAATTTTTTGGTCAACAAAAATAAATCGACGCATCCAACATTTAAAAATCCTTAAACACCGAATAAGGCACTGGTAACGAGACAACATCTACAATTTGTCTTAGTGCCAATATCTAAAAGACATGCATTACGTCGATTGATCCGCTCTCCTGCGAATAAAGCTACGAATTTATAGTCGTCAACTAACAGTCAAACCGTACAGCAACTCAACCGCTGAACAACCAAAAATTAGAAAAGTCCCGAATTGAAGTCATCATTACGCGTAGCGCTTGTTCTCATGTCAGCCGCCATTTTCGGTGCAGTAATCGCATCCTGTTCCTCGGGTGACTCCGACCCTGAGGCGACCTCGGACAACACCCTGGTGCAGGCAACGGCTCGACCAACCATTACACCGGTCCCAACCGCAACAAACACGCCTAGACCAGCGCCCACCCCAGAGCCGACTCCAACTCCAACGCCTACTCCTACCGCAACTCCGACTCCACCACCACCCGACTCACATGCACTGGAAATGGTTCGACTATTTACTGAAATGGGAATCGACTTCTCAACACTGTTCGTCTCGCGCGTCGGACACGACCAGTGGCCGACAGAAGCCCTCGGCTGTCCGGAGCCTGGAACGTTCTACGATGTGACCGAAGCCCCCTATCAAGGGACGTACTACATCATCAGCAACGGCACCATCAAGTGGGAATATCACGTGAATGAGGATGACACCGTGGTTGCTCGGTGCAGCGAGCGAACACCGTCAAACGCACCACTCGTAAACATTGCCGAAGAAGCAAATCTTGATTCCGCGACCAAGCTCACACTCATGCGACGCGACTTCTCGACAGGAAATTTCGAAGTCCGTCGCGAAATTACCCCGGAAGATACTGAGCGAGTCGTCGCAATTTTCAGTCAATCCTCGAGCATTTCTTACGCACCTCCTTGCAAATCGGTATTCCGTCTGGATTTCGAAACCAGCAGCGGAACAACCGAGATCGAGTTCATTTGCTCCGAAAATTACGAGGATTTCGATATTTACTGGAACGACTTACACGGCACAGCGCCTATCCTCGGGTACATCATTGGCCCTTACCTAACTGGTGACCCGTTACCTATTTTCCCAGACAACGTCCAGTAATCACCAGACCAGAAATTAACGTCATTGACAGACGATCTTTCGAACAAACTGCTGAAAGCAGGAAAACTTCCACCCGACCTGTTATCCGGTTTCATCGACCGGCTACAAACAACGGATCAGCGAGTGCTGCTTGGACCGGGAGTAGGCGAGGATGCGGCATTTGTTTCGTTCGGTAGCAGCACTCTGATTGCTAAATCCGATCCGGTAACATTCGCCACCGATCGCATTGGCTGGTACGCGATTCAGGTTAATGCAAACGACATTGCCGCTTCTGGGGGCACTCCCAAATGGTTTCTCGGAACGCTCCTCCTGCCGGAGAACGAACCTGCTTCAACCGCAAAAGAAATATTCGCTCAACTCAACGATGCGGCATCCGAACTCGGAGTGACGCTGATTGGCGGGCACACCGAAACTACGGTCGGAGTTCCTCGGCCGATAATTTGCGGAACAATGCTCGGTGAAGCGTCTCCATCTGAGACAACAAGAACCTCAACTACCGTTCCCGGCGACGAAATCATCCTCACCTCAGGCATTGCGATCGAAGGATCAGCAATTATCTCTAGAGAGAGTGCTCATCAGCTTCGTATCGCAAATGTCCCAGACTCGGTAATAAACAGCGCGGCAGACTTCCTGGACAATCCTGGAATTTCGGTCGTCAAAGCCGCCCAAACAGCGAGTTCGACCGGACTTGTCACTGCAATGCACGACCCTACAGAAGGCGGTCTGGCTGGGGCACTCGACGAAATGGCGAGAGCTTCAAATACGGGTGTATCTATCGACACCGACAGCGTCCACGTCTACCCCGAAACATATGCGATTTGCGAGGCAATGAATCTCGATCCCTGGGGCCTAATTGCCTCGGGTGCACTCTTAATCACCGCAAAACCAGGCGGATCAACAGAAATAATCGCTGGACTGAACGACAGCGGAATTCCCGCGTCGATAATCGGTGAAGTGACACCGATTGAAAAAGGTCTTACCCGGACATCTAACGCAGTGACCGAACCTATACCAACGTTTGAGCGGGACGAAATCGCTCGTTTCTATTCAGACTGAATCCAAAGTCCGACTGTATGCTGCGTAAGTTCCTCTATCGCACTACACAACATCAAACAATTAGAATCAGATATATCAATCACGCTTAAGCGTGATACCAGAAACAAATCAATCGAGCTATAACGCCGAAAATTATGACGACGATCCAGGAAATCGGATCCGCAACGGATCTTATGCGCCAGATAGATACCTACCTGCCGGATGATCGCGTCGCCGCCGTAGAGAAGTCCCTCGAATACGCTATAAATGCGCACGATGGTCAGCAACGCGATTCGGGGGAACCATTTGTCGTCCACCCGATAGCAACTGCGGTTCGACTCGCCGACATGCGACTCGATACCACCACGATTCAGGCGGCGCTGTTGCACGATGTAATTGAGGATTGCGGAATCACCTTCAATGAACTCGAATCAGAGTTCAGCACCGAAGTGGCAAAACTCGTTGATGGTGTGACCAAGTTGAAGCGCCTGGACATGATTTCCGAAAACAGTGCGATGCTAAAGCAGATTGTCACCCCTGAGGCCACTCGCGCTGCTTCACTCCGCAAGATGCTCGTGGCGATGGCAGAGGACGTTAGAGTCGTTCTCATAAAACTGTCCGACCGACTGCACAACATGCAAACTCTCGGACACCTCCCTGTTCCCAAACAGCAGCGCATTTCGAGAGAAACGCTAGATATTTATTCTCCGCTGGCTCACAGGCTTGGCATGTACGACATTAAGTGGCAACTGGAAGATGAGGCTTTCAGATATTTGATGCCACGCCAGTACAAGTCGATTTCACGACTCGTGAACCGAAAACGAGCTGAGCGCGAGATCTACACCGAAGCCGCAGTAAAAGCCATCAAGTGGCCGCTCGATAAGGCGAAAATTAAGTGCAGCGTTGATGGTCGTGTCAAACACCTTTACAGCACGTACAACAAGCTTCAGCGATATGAACGCATGGGTCGAAAATTCGATGAAATTTACGACCTGATTGCCATTCGCGTGGTCACAAAGGATGTTGGTGACTGTTACGCAGCGCTAGGAGTCGTTCATTCGAAATGGCGACCCGTTCCAGGGCAGTTCGACGACTACATCGCCAGCCCAAAAGAAAACATGTACCAATCCCTTCACACTTCAGTGCGAGGACCCGGCAACTACCCGATTGAGGTACAAATCCGAACGGAGGAAATGCACGAGATCGCTGAAGAAGGTGTCGCCTCTCATTGGATGTACAAGGAAGGTGAAGACGGCGCTCCAAAGGTCGACAATTTCGAAACCAAGATGTCGTGGCTGCGACAGCTTCTCGACTGGCAGCGCGAACTTTCTGGTGACGACGAATACCTTGCCACGGTTCGAACCGACATTCTTCAGGACCAGGTCTTCGTTTACACCCCCCATGGCAACGTTAAAGACCTTCCAGCAGGCGCAACGCCAATCGACTTTGCGTACCGCATTCATACCGATCTCGGGCACAACACTGTTGGCGCTATCGTCAACGGCAAATTAACTGCATTAAATACACCCCTGAACAACGGTGACGTAGTCGAAATCAGAAAATCCCGAATACCGCGCGGTCCAAGTCTCGACTGGCTCAACCCCGATCTTGGTTACATCGTCACGGGAAGCGCACTTACTAAGGTCAAACAGTGGTTCCGAAGGCAGGAACGCGAAAGCAAGGTCCGACGCGGACGTGATCTTCTCAAGAAAGAGCTTGGCCGACTCGGGCTTCGATACAACGAAAAAGAAATCTTGGCGAGTCTCGACTACGACAACTTCGATGAGCTCGCAGAATCTCTCGGTGTCGGACAAATTTCTATCGCTCGTGTCGCCGAAACTCTAAGTCCGGCGCCCGACGAGATATTCAAACCAGATATAACTCCGGGCTCGCCACCAGCGGATCAAACCAAGGGGCTCGTCGTCATGGGCGAGCCAGGACTACTAACTAGAATCGCCCGATGCTGCAGCCCTGTATACGGCGACGAGATCACCGGTTACCTAACTCGCGGTCGCGGGGTGACCGTTCACAGGCAGAACTGCGCCATCTTGCGTGACACGCCCGACAACGACCGTCACGTGCCAGTCGCATGGGGACACTACGAAACTACATACGCTTCGCGATTGCAAATAAAAGCGTTCGACCGCGTAGGACTAATTCGTGACATCACTAACGTCGTTTCATCTGAAAATGTCAATATTCACTCACTCTCATCTGACGAAGACGAAAAAACAAATGCGTGTACCGTGTCACTTACGGTGTACACTACGGGGGTAGAGCAACTAAGCAGGCTCTTCTCCCGCGTGGAAACGATCCCGGGTGTTGAAGCTGTCTTCCGGGTGAGCGAATCGTAAGAGTCGCGTGCTCAACGAATCAAAATTATCGTCTTCATAGCATTTGAACAGTAACTAAGGAAAATTGATGCCCGCCGCAAAAACTTTGCGCGCACAGAGCCGCAGAGCAGACCGAAACCGATCGACCCGATCGTTCGCCCGTAGTCGAGTACGAGTCATCACTGAGGCTATCGCTGAAGGCTCGCAGTCTGACGAGTCAGCAGACGCTCTCAAGAACGCCATTTCTGCTCTTGACCGAGCAGTGAGCAAGGGCGTTATCCACCGCAACACAGCCGCTCGCAAGAAGTCCCGCCTCACACTGCAGTACAACAAGCTCTCGAGCTAATACGGGATAACCGTTGAGTCAAGGTCACGACCACTCCCGTTCAGAGCATCACGACAACGCGGCCGATACACATAGGCCCGGACCGCATCCTCAGTCTGACGAAACACAGTTCAACTGGCGTATTCACCACCCGTTCGAAGATGTGGAAAATCGTGTAGCGGTCGAGGTAGGTCCCTGGAAAGGACTTCTCCCACGATGGAGATTTGTTCTGCCCGGCGAATACAAAGGTCCTTTTCGCTGGGGAGTAGGCCCTGCTGGATCCGGTGAAATCAACGAAGACGTAAAACGTCCTGCAAAAGACGGTCCTATACAGATGGTGAATGGACCACTCGTTGTGTGGTTTGGCGGTCATGAGTCGCTATCGACCCAACAATCCGCTTATCTCGTCTTCGAAGGTGAGGCTCCTCACTACGTTGCGTTTGGTCAGGCCGGCACGGTCGGAGGCCCTCCCGGTAACTTGGAAGGCATCTCTTTCGGCAACGATCACCCGACGCACCCGAACGCTCATATCGACCCGTCGCACGGGCACGATCAGCCGCCTCCTGCCGGTCATGACCACTCAGGACACGATCACACGGGACACCAGCACTAAAATTAGTGTAGCTAACACAGCGTTTTCGGCGATCCTTTAGGCCTAAGCTTGCGGCTCTGAAAACGTCACCCAAGATCCGGTGACCGCCCCGCTTCCGCACCTGCCCCAACTCACCACGAACAACTCGAACGCAAAACCCACTTACCTTACACTCGATTTCTTTTCCAACACAAAGTGACATCGTGCATTGACACATACAAGCTGCGGCTGGTAATTTCAGAACATTAGTGCGGAACATATGCACTGACACATATTGCGCAGAGTTCAGGAAAAGAACAGATGAAGAAGCTCTCCGAGAAGCAGGAACTAATACTGTCGTTCATCGAAGAGTTCATCGACGAACACGACTACCCACCGACCATTCGTGACATTCAGAATGGATGTGGTATTAGTTCCACATCAGTCGTTTCTTACAACCTGGACCGACTAAAAGAAAATGGATACCTGAACCGTCACTCCGAAGTCTCGCGAGGTTTGAGCCTCTCGAATCAACGCGAGGCTGCACCGGAACCCGTTTCCATCGACACCGTTGCAGTGCCGCTTCTCGGCACAATCGCAGCGGGTTCACCGTTTCCAATGCCTGAAAACGACACATGGTCCGATCTGTCGGGATCAGAACTCATAGATCTGCCACAGGCGATCACGGGCACCGGCGACGGGGTTTACGCCCTAACAGTTCGCGGTGAATCGATGATCGACGCGCTGATTTCTGACGGCGATCTCGTAATCATGGAACAGGCTGATTCCGTTCGAAACGGTCAAATGGCGGCGGTGCGAATAAAGTCCGACAACACGACCACTCTGAAGCACTTCTATTCTGAAGGTCCACGTACTCGCCTTGAGCCTGCGAACTCTCAAATGCAGGCAATGACCTTCGAATCCAAAGACATTGAAGTCCTAAGTAGGGTTGTCGCAGTCTGGCGCTACATGGGCTAAAACTCGTTTAGCCGAAAAAAACCTCAGCAAACGTTCACCCCTGAGTTAGGCGAGAGTCCTCGCGCTGCGTATACTTATTTGCGAACCGCGGTTCATTTCAACCAGCCCCGCTCAAACAGGGGCAAACGGAGCTTTATCTGTGTTCCAGAACTTTGGCATCTGGCAAATAGCCCTAATACTCGTTATCGTCCTGCTTCTCTTCGGAGTCGGCAAACTCCCACAGGTCGGTAAAGGCATGGGACAAGCCATCAAAGAGTTCAAGTCTGCCGTCGACAAAAAGGATGACGAATCCGAGTCCGTAGACCAGAGCAAAGACGCTAAGTCCAGCTAATCGCCAGCGAGCATTAAACGGCTCGGGTTAGTCGCCTTAATTCACCTAATATTTGCACGAACCATTGAGGTCGCCTGATCAGGCGACCTGCTCGTCGCGCCCTCGCTCAGCCATCTTCACGAGCAGCATTCCGATCTCGAACAGCAGCATCACTGGAATCGCAACTATTACCTGTGAGATCGGATCGGTCGGTGTCACCGCTGCACCAAATACAAAAGCCGCCAGAATCATCCACCGCCGCTTCGTTTTCAACCAGGACGAAGTTAGAATTCCGATCTTAGCCAGCAAGAACATAACGATCGGTAACTCAAAAATCGTACCGAGCCAGAACACGATACCAACTGTCATCGAGACAACGGAAGCTGCCGTAATAGTTGGCACAGCCAGGCTTCCCTGAAACTGCAACATGAACTCGAACAATCTCGGAATTAGCAGGACGTAAGCAAACGTCGCACCGATTGCGAACGAAGTAAGAGCACCGGGAATCAGGAAGTAAATATACTTTCGTTCGTTCGACTTTAGTCCCGGCTTTAGAAACCTTGACATCTCCCACAAAAAGTAAGGTAGTGCCGCAGTTAGTCCAACCATAACTGCTAGCTTAGCCGCCGCCACCCACGCTTCAGTGAGCGTTAACTGAACGATGTCACCGCCAGCAGCTTCGATCAATTCACGTGCATCAGCAGTAAACCGATTAAAGATCAGACGAAAGTTACCGACTGCAACGGCGATAAACAGAACCGCAACGATTGCCACTCGAAACAAGCGACGCTTCAATTCGCCCAAATGAGCCATTATCGACATGGCGTCGTCGTTCACGACTTCACCTCGTCTTGCTCACCTTTGGCTGTATTCGAGTCACTATCTTCGACAGATCGTTCCAAGTCTTCAGGCAAAGACTGATTAGCCGACTCAACACCGTTTGACTGTGAAAGGTTCAAGTCGGGAATTGCATTTCGCATTTCTGAATCGATCTGTAACGGCTTTTGATTTGGCTGCCACGCCTTCGGAGAACCGGACTTATCACTAGACGAATGACCTGAACGTTCCCCATCAATTGCCTGATCAAGCTTGAAGTCATTCTCCAACGATTTCACAGCGCTCTTGACGCCGTTAATATCGACCTGGTTCTTCAGATCTTCCATGTCAATTGCTTCGGTGATCATCGACTGCAGCGCATCTCGCTGACGCTTCAAGTCGGAGTACATCCTGCGACCGTCTCGGATCCCTTCAAGCAAGCGTTTCGGTCCCAGCACGAACAGGGCAATGGCAGCAATCACCATTACCTCGAACCCACCAAGACCGAAGAAAGTCACGAATGATTCTCCCGAAACTTGAAGGACCTGATAACCGAACCGTCAGCGGCAACTGAGTGACCTTGACAGGTAAGTTCACGTGCCAACAAAAAGCCCGATATTTTCAATAATTTCGTGGTCTCGCACATGGGTAGTCCAACGACGTTTAAATAACATCCATCGTACCTCGCAACCGGATCATAGGCTGAATCCTGGATGCCATAGCCCCCTGCCTTATCGAGCGGCAACCCCGAAGAAACATAGTCAGAAATGCATGACTCACTAAGTTCGTTAAACGTCACCACTGTTCGTACAAATGACGTAGTAACTTGACCGCTCAGATCAGCGACAGCGATTCCAGTTATGACGTCGTGATCTCGACCACCCAAACGCCCCAACATTTCCTTCGCGTGATCTTTAGATTCCGGCTTTCCAAGAACACGGTCGTCGAGGATCACAACGGTGTCCGCTCCGAGCACATACTCCTCAGTACCGGTCCCACCAACTGCTCCAACCTTTGCTGAAGCAAGTGCCTGGACCGCTCGTTCGATATTTGATTCTCCGTAAAGAACCGCGTCCTCATCGACATTTGCCGGTCGAACTTCGAAATTTAATCCTGCTTCATAAAGAATTTGCGCACGTCGCGGTGAACCGCTTGCAAGAATTAACCTATGTGCCGAATCTGACGTCACTACTTTTGTCCCTGATCCTGATGTAGTGAAAGCAAGCTAATCGTTTCGACGTGCCGTGTCTGCGGGAACATGTCTACCGGCCGGACAACATCCAACTGGTAGGTTTGGTCACCACACAGCAAATCAAGATCACGAGCCATTGCTGACGGTTCGCATGAAACCATCAGCACTTTCTTCGGCTTCAGCGTTTTTACCGAGTCCAGCACATTTGGGTGACAGCCGACACGCGGCGGATCGAGAATCAACACATCCACATCATCCGCTTCCTGCCAGTCGGCCATCACGTCTTCGGTCTTACCTTCTATGAACTCAACGTTCTCTCGACCATTCAAATTCTCGGCAGCGTCTTCGATCGCCGAAGCCGACTCCTCAATACCGATAACCCGTCGTACATATGGAGAAATCAGAACAGCAAACACTCCCACGCCACAGTAGGCATCGACCAACACCTCGGAGCCTTGCAAATCAAGTAGCTCCCGAACCTCGTCAACTGCCCGTGAAAGCTGATCAGTGTTGACTTGGAAAAACGATGAAGCGGCAACTGTAAAAATCGCCCCACGCACTTTTTCTAGATAGTGCTGGGCACCGGTGACAAGGTTCACTCCGGGTATTTCCATTCTTGGTTGAACAAGGTTTGAACCCGTGTTCGAACCAACCCGAACTGATATTTGCGTTTGTCCGTCCATCTTGCTCTGGATCAGGCCTAGAGTCTCGTTGATCTGGTCATTCATCAGAAGGCATTTGTCAACGCGCACAAAACGCCGGGTCACCGCATTCTTGTACCCAACCTGCCCAGCGTATTCGTATTTACCGATAGTGAATCGAGCATGATTTCGGTATCCGAGTTGCTTAGCGCTTTCAACAGTAGGATCTACTTCCGCACCTGCCAGCGACTCGTATTTGTCGAGCTCTCGCTGAACCAGCGCCTGCTTAAATTCCAGCTGGGCCCGGTACGAAACATGCTGCCACTGGCAACCGCTGCACGAAGAAACGTACTGGCACGCCGGCTCAACTCTTTCGGCATGTGGTTCGATAACCTCCGCTACCCTGGCAGCAATGCGCTCAGGGAACTTTTTTTGGACCTCGGCGATGACAACCTCGCCCGGCAATCCTCCAGAAATCACAACTGGCGCACCTTGAATCTCGGTGACAGTATCGCCCGCGTCATTAATCTCACCAAGCGTAATTTCAAAGTTGTCGCCGGGCTCAAGCTCCACATGAGTCGTCAGATCAGGGCCGCGGTAGCGCTGTCTGCGCTTTCGTTTTGCCATTAACTAAGTTGTGCCTCGTCGTCTTCCATCTGAATTTTCGCACGAAAATTTCAGCGGTGAAAAAACTAATATGTCTGTTATTCTGAACTAGTTCGAGCACAGATGCGCTGTTCCTTCACAGAATCATCACGTATCTGAACTAATCACCAACCGGCTTCAATACCCATATAAATTTTGGTTTCAAAGTCTGAAAAAGCAGGATCACCGACCATCGAGCGGCGCTTGCCCGACTGGTTCAAGGTAAAAGCGCCTGGCGGTGAAAACTACCTGGAGATTCGCAAAAAGATCAAAGGTGCCAGCCTGAACACGGTTTGCGAAGAAGCTGCCTGCCCGAACATTGGCGAGTGCTGGGATCGGGGAACAGCAACGTTCATGATTCTTGGTGACACTTGTACTCGCGCCTGCTCATACTGCAACGTGAAAACCGGTTGGCCTGGAACAGTCGATGCAATGGAGCCAGTTAGAGTTGCCAAAACCGTAAAGCAAATGGAACTCGGCTACGTGGTCATTACATCTGTAGATCGTGATGACCTTCCTGATTATGGCTCAGGTATTTTTGAGGACACGATCAAGCAGGTTGTCCGAACCACACCAAACTGCAAAATCGAAGTTCTCATCCCTGACTTTGAAGGCGAATATGATTCACTTGAAAGAGTGATCAACGCTGGACCTCACGTTCTGAACCACAACATCGAAACAACTCGCAGAGTGTTCAAAAAGGTTCGACCTCGCGGTAACTATGATCTCTCGCTTGAGCTTTTGAAGCGCGTGAAGGAAATCAATTCGTTCATGCCGTCAAAATCGGGAATGATGGTCGGACTGGGTGAGACCAAAGACGAAGTCATCCAAACTATGCAGGACCTTCGTGATGTGAATACTGATCTACTTACGATCGGACAGTACTTACGGCCTTCAAAGCGACATCACCCGATCATTCGCTTCTACCGCCCCGACGAATTCAAGGAACTCGAACGTTTAGGGCTAGAAATGGGCTTCAAGCACGTCGCCGCAGGGCCGCTCGTCCGAAGCTCTTACCATGCCGACGATCAGCACAACGCTGCAATCGACAAGATTCTTGACTCGGCGAACACCAAAAGCTAAACCGTGTCCACCCTATACGTTGTAGCGACCCCGATTGGTAATCTCTCCGATCTAACGTCACGCGCTATAGAGATGCTTTCCTCTGTACCAGTCGTCGCTGCTGAAGACACTCGTGTGGCGAAAAAACTTCTCAGCCATATAGAGGCAACCCCTCAGCTAGAAAGTCTCCACGGACACACTTCTCCTAATCGACTCGCCCAGATCGTCCAACTCCTCGACGAAGGAGATATGGCCGTTGTTACCGACGCCGGAACACCAGGCATTAGCGACCCCGGATCGTCGTTGGTACAAGCGGCAGTCAAAGCGGGGCACGATGTGACCCCCCTGCCCGGACCGTCCGCAGCTGTCACAGCACTTTCTATAACCGGCTGGTCCTTCGACCGCTTCCTCTTCATCGGTTTCCTGCCGCGCAAAAAGAACGAACAACTCGCCACACTTCAAGATGCTGCTAGGGAACCCGGCCCAGTCGTCGTCTACGAATCGCCACACCGAATAAAGACAACACTGAAAAATATCGATGACGCGCTACCCGAGCGCCAACTGGTCATTTGTCGAGAACTCACGAAGCTTTTCGAAGAAACGTTTCGTGGGACAGCGCCAGAGGCACTGGCGCACTTCGAAGAACCACGCGGTGAATTTGTTCTCGTAATCGAAGGCGCGGGAGCCAGCAAGCCTGTCGAAGTTTCCGACCAGGAAATTCAACAAACTCTTGAATCAATCAGATCTGAGGGTGTTGGCGGTCGGACTCTGGTCGATAGAGCCATCGAAATTACCGGTGCATCCCGAAAGCGAGTTTACCGTCTTTCGCTCGGCAAATAATCGCGAATCGAATAACTATTTCGTAGCCCTCGTGAATAACCACAAAATCACCCTGATTCCAACTCACACACGGCTATAATGAAAGTCTGATTATTCACTTCCTCGGTACGCAAAATCGCACGTATCGTACATGAACTCAACTAGTAATCCGGAAATCGCTCTTGCCTCGCAAAATTCTTGTCGCCGTAGCATGGCCGTACGTCAACGGCGAACCACACCTCGGCCACATTGCAGGCATGAACGTCCCCGCCGACGTTTTCGCTCGATTCCACCGCATCGTCGGTAACGATGTCGTGATGGTCTCTGGATCCGACATGCACGGTACTCCGACCGCTCTCAAAGCAGCGGAAGAAGGCGTACCACCTGAGGTTGTGGCGACTCGCTACCACGAGATCTGGAGCAAAGCTCACGCCGACATGGCGTTCTCGTTCGATCTGTACACACACACGCACACGGATCGCCACATTGAGGTCGCACAGGAGCTGTTCACATCACTTCTCGAAAAAGGACACCTTTCTGAAGCTGTCCAGTCAATGCCGTTCTCGGAAACAGAGGGGAGATTCCTTTCCGACCGATTCGTCGAGGGCACCTGCCCACACTGCGGCCACGAATCAGCGCGCGGCGACCAGTGCGACAACTGCGATCGAACCCTCGACCCGATCGACCTGATTGATATTCGTAGCAAACGCGATGGATCAGCTCCGGTATTCAAAGACACCACCCATTACATGCTAAAATTGGGTGATTTCCAGGAGCAACTTGAAAAGTGGGTCGAAGGTAAAACCGACTGGCGAGCCAACGTCCGCAACCAAACCTTAGGAATGCTCCGAGAAGGACTCCACGAGCGAGCGATCACTCGCGACATCGACTGGGGAGTGCCTGTTCCCATTGAAGGTTGGGATTCGAAACGAATTTACGTTTGGTTCGAAGCTGTAATCGGCTACCTCTCCGCTACCCGCGCCTGGTCCGAGAAACAGGGCACACCTGATGCATGGGAAAAATGGTGGCTCGACCCCGAAGGCGAGTCCTACTACTTCCAGGGTAAAGACAACGTCTCGTTCCACACGATAATGCTGCCGTCAATCCTGCTTGGTAATGGCGATTTGAACCTACCAACCGACGTGGTCGCAAACGAATACCTGACGTTCGGCGGTGCCGACTTCTCGAAGAGCACGGGAAATGCCGTGTGGGTTCCCGATTTCCTGACACGGTACGATGCCGACTCACTCCGCTATTATCTCGCATCAATCATGCCGGAAACATCCGACTCCGAGTTCACATGGGAAGGTTTCCACGCAGCCAACAACAACGAACTAGTCGCGACTTTAGGTAACTTCGTTCATCGAGTTCTAACGATCACGACTCGCAATTTCAACAACGCAATTCCAACTCCGTGCGAACTGGATCCCGAAGATCAGGCGACCCTTGAAGCTTGTGACACCGCACTCGAAGAAGTTTCTAAAGCCATTGACTCGCGACGTTTCCGTGACGGTCTCCGTGCGGCAATGCGACTTGCCCGAGCCGGCAACCAGTACATCGACGCAAAGGAACCATGGAAGGTCGTTAAGATTGACAAAGATGCGGCCGGAACCGCTCTTTGGGTCGGTTTGAACGTGATATCCACATTGCGAACGGTCTTCTACCCATTCCTGCCAATCTCGGCCGACAAGATTCACAGTATGCTGTTCAACGACAGCGACACTCTCGCTGATGGATGGAAAAAAAGAGAAATCATACCGGGATCATCAATCGAAAAACCTACACCGCTCTTCCGCAAACTCGACGATTCGATCATCGACGAAGAGAACGCCCGCCTTTCCGGCAGTTAGTCCGAGCACTTTCGCACCGATTTCGAGAACTTAGATGGTTGAAGCAATTACCCAGGAGAGCATTTATGCACCGGTCGCCGATGACCTGGAGGCGGTAATTACCGAGATCGCGTCGATCGCAGACCGCGCCCCTGAATCAACTCCCTGTCACGCTGACGATCTGGATGCTCAATTGGGACATGTACTCGCGACGCCAGGCAAAAGAGTGCGTCCAGCACTCACGCTACTTGCATCGCGACTTTTTGGAGTGGGCAACGGCGAAATGCCCATCAAAATGGCAACTGCCGTCGAACTTCTCCACATTGCCACGTTGGTTCACGATGACACCGTCGACCACGCAGACACACGAAGAGGGCACCAAACAGCAAGCAAACTCTGGGGTCGTAACGTGGCCGTGCTCATTGGCGACTTCGTGTTCGCCACTTCGGCCATGTACGTTTGCGACACCAACAACGTACGACTCGTACGACGCTTCGCAGAAACAATCACTGAACTAGCACGTGGTGAGCTAAACGAAATATACACAGCGTGGAAACCGACCCCATCGCTTGAAGACTACAAGCGCCGGATTTACGACAAAACCGCTTCGCTGTTTTGCACCGCCGCAGAAAGCGGTGCAGTGCTTGGCGGTGGAGACGATGAGTCGGTCAAAAATGTCAGAGATTACGGCTACAACATTGGTATGGCATACCAGGTTTACGACGATCTTCTTGATTATCGAGCAACGAGTGAAGAACTCGGCAAACCAGCTGGCCATGACCTCGGTGAAGGCATCCTGACCTTACCTGCGATCATCGCGGCTGATATCGGCGCATCTGAGCCCATACTCGCACTACTCAACGGACCGGAAGAGGCGAGGGCTGACCTCCTCCCAATCGCGGTAGAGGCGATCAAACAATCGGGCGCTTTGGAACAAACCCACAAAGTCGCTAATGATTACATTGATTCAGCACTAACATCTCTTGACTCGATACCAGCTTGCGACTCGTTGGACTCTCTCCGGGATCTCGCCGAATACGTTCAATCGCGGAACTACTAGTCGCGAATGGCATCACGATCACCTAAACGATCTCAAAAAACTCCAGTCGCGCCCCAGTTCGTAAAAGAACGACTCGAAACGATCTACGGACCAATCGAGTGGCGACCTCGCATGGTTGCCATTGATGAGTTGATCTTCACAGTTCTCACCCAGAACACATCCGACCTTAACGCCGAGCGAGCCTACGACTCACTTCGAAAAGGACTTCCTACCTGGGGCCAGGTGATCGAAGCCGAAACCGACAAGGTCGCTGAGCTGATCAAACACGGCGGTCTATCGAACCAGAAGTCCATTCGCATTCAGAAAATACTTGTCGAAATCCTCAAGCGCCTTGGACACTTCGACCTCGAATTTCTCGCGGTAAAGCCACTGGAAGAAACACGTGAATGGTTCATATCTCTCCCCGGAGTCGGACCTAAAACCGCGGCTGTGGTGATGGCTTTCTCGTTAATGATGCCCGCTTTTCCAGTCGACACTCACATCCATCGCGTCTCAAAACGCATCGGGTTTATCGACGAGAAGACCACCGCGGATCAGGCGCATCCGCTCATGGAAGAACTGATTCCAGAGGACGACCGCTACGCAATGCACGTCCTGCTGATCACGCACGGACGTCAGATCTGCAAGGCGCGTATTCCGCAATGCGTCCGCTGCACGCTCGCTAGCCACTGTCCGGCAAGCACAGCCAAATAACTCGGGCGCTGGGATTGCTTGGCTACACACCTCTGATCAATCACGTGAGGAGCATCAACCAAAAGCGCCCCCTACTTCGCACCGAAAATCCCTCCAGCAGGGTCCGGCTGTTGTTGTGGGGTGTCATCCTGAATTGATTCCCATGATCTCGGGGTGGGGTGAGCAGATATGCTTGCGGTAGATTGTCACGTCACCATTACGGATTCATCGCGATAACATTGGTTACGGTTGCGGCGATCCCCCCCCCGTCGAATAGAAGCGGTATCAGGCCCGTTGAGGCCACGAACATATCCACAGGGAGTGATAGAAAATCTCGCAACTGATCTTCAAACACAACCCAAAATTGGTGGTATCCACAAATCGCCGATTTGCCATCTCTGAGGTATGCTGATGTTTAGTGCTAAAAATGATCGTCGCCTGAACACTTTAGGGACTCGGTCGTAAAGCATGGCCTCGTCGTCCAGCGGTTAGGACACAGCCCTTTCAAGGCTGAGACCGGAGTTCGATTCTCCGCGGGGCTACCATCGTTTTTAAAAAGACTCCGTCAAATGGCGGGGTCTTTTTTGTTTTCTAGTCGATTAGACAAAAAGGTTATTCGACCTTACGATTCCACCATTCACTCATTCTTAACTGTTCCGGACACACGAATTGAAAATCACGAAAGTCATCCCATGGCTTGTATCGGCACCACGCCCATACCTCGACACCGCAAACGACAGCCATCCTGCAGACCGCGAGTACGTGTACGTTGAAGTAAACACCGACGAAGGCGTCACAGGCTGGGGCGAGATCACTGGAACATCCCACGTAGCCAATCGAGCTGTCTGTGCCGCAATCAGGCACGTAAGCGACCTCATCGCAGGTGATGATCCACGTCTTATAGAAATGATCTGGAACAAGATTTTCCGATCATTCACCTACATGGGTTCACGCGGTGCCACTACCAACATCATTTCCGGAATCGACATTGCACTATGGGACATTCGCGGAAAGGTTCTCGGACTTCCCATTTCCGAACTCTTTGGTGGTCCTGTCAGAGAAGGCGTGCCGATCTATTGTCACCCGGAAGACGGCTCCTCCGTGGAAGACCTAGCACAACACTCGAAAGCCATCGTCGAAACCGGTCAAACCTCAATTAAAACTGACCCCTGGTACCCACACCACGAAGAGGAAAAGAACGGCTACCTGACAGGCAAGCTCAGTGCGGAGGCAGAAAATCTGGGCGCAGAGAGAATTGCTGCTATGCGAGAAGCCGTAGGTCCCGGTATTGAGATCCTAATCGACTGCCACGGACGCTTTGATGCACCAACTGCCATTCGACTCGCCAAGACACTCGAACCGTACGATATTTTCTGGTTTGAAGAGCCGGTACCAGTCGAAAGCACCCATGCCCTTAAGCAGGTGCGAGAAAACGTGAACGTTCCCATTTGTGTCGGAGAAAGAATCCATACTCGTTGGGAGCTGGTTCCCATACTCGAACAAGAACTCGCTGATTTCGTAATGCCGGACGTTACCTGGTGTGGCGGAATTTCCGAAATCAAGAAAATGGCTACCATGTCCGAGGCGTACTACGTCCCAATTTCGCCTCACGATGCCAGCGGACCAATCAACGTTCTTGCAGGTGCCCACGCAATGGCCTCGGTACCTAACCACTACCGAGTCGAAACTTCTCGAGCCAAGCTCAACGCCTACGACGTGATGATCGATCACCCGCTCGACATACGCGGTGACAAGATCTACCTCTCAGATCGTCCAGGACTCGGACTCGACCTCGACCGAGACTATATGCGAGCTAATGCCCTCGAGGGGTATCACGACTAAGAAAGACCTCGCCGTGACCGCCAAACGTTCAATTAGAGTTGGAGCTGCCGGAGTAATGATTAGATACGGCAACGTCCTGCTGATCACGTTTGACGATCAACATGGTACTTATTACAACTACCCGGGCGTAGGGCATCAGGAGTATGAAACTCTCAGCAATAAATCAAAAGAATCACTGCAAAATAAGTTAATCCGACAACTCGGTCGTGATTCTAGGCACTAAATGTTTACGTGGACTTTGATCGAACCTGACGTTTTGTCCCATGCAGCGCCGAAACCGTCTTGGATGTTCTCCAACTCGACCTGATGAGTAACAATGTCTCGGTAGGGAATTTCGCCTGAAGCCAATAGATCAATTGCCACTTCATAGTCGTGTCGACCATCGATGACTCCGTAGCAAATAACAGACTGCATGCGAATCTCTCGAAGCAGAGGCTCGAAAAGATCAAACTCCATCGGAATTTTCACGCCACCCAAGTACAGCATCGTGCCCTGATTACGAGTCGCCTTTATCGCCTGCTTAAACGATGCACTCTGATGACCGCCTACGGACTCCACCACGAAGTCAGCACCGATTCCGTTTGTAGCATCGAGACAAGCGGCTTCGAACTCACCCTCCTCAGAGCTAACCACGATATCTGCACCCATTTTCTTTGCTGCCTCAGCCTGCTGGACGTGACGCGCTGAAGCGATAACTGTCCGAGCGCCAAAAGCCTTCGCCGCCGCAATAGAAGAAAGACCAATCGTTGCCGATCCGACCACTCCAACAACATCATCGGGCTGCATTCGACCGTAACGCAACCCATGGACACTCACCGCCATTGGCTCAACAAGTCCGCCGTCTACCCAATCCATCGATTCTGGCAGCTTGAACAACCCTGGGGGTTTCCGGGTCATGTACTGAGCGAACCCACCACCAGTATCTGGGGCAAGATTCATGCAATGCTTCCACTGCCCATAACGGCAGAAATGACATGTAAGGCACGCTCGACCGGCGCCGATCATTTCGATGGCAACTCGATCACCAACCTGGAGATTGGTCGCGCCTTTAGGTAACTCAACAATTTCTCCAGCGACCTCGTGGCCCGAAGGCATCGTTTGCGCTTCGGTTCGACTCGTCGTCATGTGCAAATCTGAGCCACAAATACCGGTCTGGCGAACTCGGATCATCGCAGCGCCTTCGTACATCTCGGGCATTGGCACATCTTGAACTATGTATTGACCTGTTCCGTCATCAAGTGCTGCGCGCATCGCTTCTGCCATGATTTTCGTCTTTCGGTAGTTAGTATTCCCGGCTGCGGTAAATCTTACCGCACATTACTCCGTTCACCTTTATCGACTGGTTAGACCGGATGCCCTTATGCGCGGTCCTGCGTGTAGTCTTGTTCCGTCAAAATTCAACCTCAGTTACACAATCAATATGACATGACAAGAAACTCCGAGTTCCGCGGCGTCTACGCCATACCCGTTACACCATTCAACGAAGACCTTTCAGTCGATTGGGAATCGCTCCGAAAGTGTGTCGAATTCAGTGTTGAAGCTGGAGCTCACGGAATTGTGCTCCCAGTGAATGCTTCTGAAGGACCATTTCTCACCGACGCTGAGCGGAAAGAAGTTCTCAAGGTTGGAATCGAAGTGGTGAACGGCGCTGTTCCCGTGGTTGCTGGAGTAAGCGGATCTTCGACAGCGGTATCTGTCGAACTCACAAAAAACGCGGCAGACCTTGGGGCGGATTCCGTCATGGCAATGCCACCAAACGGCGCTGCGGGTCAAATCATTTGGGATCATTACTTGGTAATAGCCGAAACCGGTGGACTTCCAGTTTGGATCCAGAACAACAAGCCGCCCGCCGGCCCCGTTGTTCCAACGACAACAATGGTAAAGCTCCTCAACGAAGTCGAGCACGTCGATTACGTGAAGGAAGAAAGCTACCTCCCCGGACAGATCATGAGCGAGCTACTTGATAAGGCAGGTGCCGCAGTCAAAGGACTAATGGGTGGCATGGGTGGACGCTATCTGGTCGACGAATACCGACGCGGCTCCTGCGGAACGATGCCGGCCGGGCACATTACGGATGCACACGTAAAGCTCTGGGATGCTCTAGATGCCGGTGGAGTTGACGATGACGGTCTCCAGACAGTTACCGATGAAGCACGAACAATATGGGAAGAAATGATCCCTTCTCTCAATTTCGAGTTCATGTTCAGCGCTAACGCCTATAAAGCGGCTTACTGGCGACGCGGTATAATCAAAACGCCTCTTACCCGTAACCCGGCGAACAAAGCTCTCGACAAACTCGACTACGAAGAGCTTGACACCATTCTCGACCGAATGAGCCACCTCCTAGACGCCAAAATCTAGATTCGGTAAGCCCTAACTAGTACATCCCGTTCCGATACGCATAGCTAATTAGATTTTTATGATGACTGATGATGCTTTGAACATAAATGTAAATCTAGTTCAGCAGCTAGTTTCTTCACAGTTCCCGGATTGGTCAAACCTTAAAATCACTGAAGTCCATCCAAACGGTTGGGATAACCGTACCTTCCGCCTAGGCGACAGAATGTCGGTACGACTGCCCAGTGCAGCTAGATACTCCTTGCAAGTAGATAAAGAGCAAAAATGGTTGCCGATATTATCTGAGAAATTACCACTGCCGGTACCAAAACCATTAGCAAGAGGTGAGCCAAACCATAATTATCCGTACAACTGGTCAATTTACGAATGGATCGATGGTCACACAGCAACACCAGAATGTATCGACGATATGGCGAAGTTTGCAACAGGGTTAGGTGGCTTCTTGATTGCTTTACGGCGTATCAATGCCGAAGGAGGTCCCGGCCCTGGACCTGGTAACCGTGGAGGAGATCTAAAGGTATATAACGACCAAACGCAAAAGGCGATAGAAATTCTGAGTACCAAATCAAATCTTGATACTCAACTGCTGGCAGAAATATGGGATACCGCGCTTTCTTCAAAATGGGTTCACCCTCCAGTCTGGATTCACGGTGACATAAGCTCTGGAAACGTTCTCGTAAATAATGGTGAAATTTCAGCAGTTATTGACTTCGGTAGTACAGCAATAGGTGATCCAGCCTGCGATCTGTCTATTGCCTGGACCATGTTTGATAAGGATAGTCGAGATGCTTTTAGGACGATTATGGATTTAGATGATGACACGTGGGCGCGTGGAAAAGGTTGGACGCTTTGGAAATCACTTATCATCCTCTCGGGAATTGAACAAACGAATACTTTTGAAGCAAAACACTCTCTAGAGACCGTTTATCAATTACTAAACGACGAGATTTGACCTCGTTTCTGTGTGAAGAAAATATTAAATCGAAGTTATACCAATTCTTCCAAATAAGACTGACCACCACTATGACCCTCGCAATCAATAAAACATATAGCTGTCGTTGGTTGTCATCGGTTGGTGCTAGCAACTCCTAACCGAAGCTGTGACCAACTATCCAAGCAATCACTACTATTGCTGCAATAAGTACGAATCAGAAGATGTTTCTAATCTTGGAATCGGCTATTAATTCAGCGCGATTCGAGTAACCACGCGAAAAGCCCCAACATTTCTGCGAGGACTCATCTAGTTTAGGTTCAACTAGGTCAGGGGATGAGATTCTAGCTCGCGAGCCTCTCCATCATAGGGGCAGGGTTAGGGTGACGGTGCACTAGGAGATAGACGTACGAAGACCTTTATCGGCGGCGGCGGACCACCGCTATCAACACAATTGGAAACAACACGATCACTGCGCCTAATAGCAGTACCATCACATTAGGCGACACACCTAAAACGTGATCGATCTTTGCGCTCAACCATTCCCATAGAGTCGGATCAATCGGTTCCGAGTGATGCGCCAATGTTTCAAGAAACCACATCGTCTAACGCGAACTTTTGACCAATGGCACTGCGTCCACAGCTGCACCTTCTGGCACAACCTGTACATACCGGACTGAATGACTTTTCTCTCGAATCGAAAGCGAAACAATCCCCGCTACCAACAACGTAATAGCGCCGATCATGAACGGTATGTCGTATGAACCCAATTCCGTAAACGCCCACCCGAACGCCATCACAGCAGCGGCTCCACCGATCTGGTGCGACATGTTCGCAAAACCAAACAACGTCCCAAGATTGCGAACCCCATAAACATCCGCTGTGAGGGAAACCGTCAACGGCACTGTCGCAAGCCATGACATTCCACCGATCACAGCAAACGCCCAGATCGCTTGTTCGCCAGGCACAACTATCAATGAAATAAATGCCAATCCTCGAACGAGATAAACAGCTCCAAGAAGGTTTTTACGCTGGAGTCGATCTGACAACACCCCTACAACCAGAACACCTGCTGCATTGATTGCGCTCAACACCCCAAACGCCAACGCCGCTGTTCCGGTAGTAATGTCCTCGCTCACAGCCCAGCGCACGAAATGAACGGAAATCGATGCAGTTGTAATCCCGCAAACAAAATAACCAAACGACAACTGCCAGATCGGCTTAGAACTCAGCGCATCTCGCCACTGATCCACGAACCCTGGTCCAACCATCGGGACCTCGATTTGAGGTTCTCCATTCTCGGATTCGAGCGGTTTCTCACCATCAATGTACAAGCCCATATCGCTCGGCCTGCTTCGAACCACCATTAGCAGCAGTGGGGTACCCAGTCCGAGTGCCAGTGCTCCAACAATCACCCATGCGATCTGCCAGCCGAACTCGATTAGTAGATAGCTCAAGAACGGAACAACGATTAGCCCGCCAATCGATCCTCCAGCAACCAATATCGACATTGCGGTGCCGCGTTTTCGACCGAACCAACGGGCGATAACAACGCCCGTTGTCGCCGGAGAAATACCACCAGCGGCGAACGAAATAACCACTCCATAGAGAACGATTAGACCCAGAACATTAGAAACCGCCCCAACGCCAACCGTCGCCAAGGCCATCACGGCAAGAGAAACTACGACTACTGGTCGGCCGCCGTATTTATCTGTTAGCCAACCAACGAGTGGTTGAGAAAATCCGTTCACCAACCACCCGATCGCGGCGGCCAAAGAAATCGCAGCGGTGGTAACACCCCAATCTTCTTCCCAGGTTTCGACAAATACTCCGAATCCCTGTCGAGAACCGATTGCAAGAAACGAGGCGAAAAACAGCGCTGCTAAGACGTACCAACCGTAGTAGACGCCCTGCTTACCAGAATCACCCAACCCCGCTGATCCGTTAGTCATCCAACTCTCTAATCTTGGTCGACCACTCTTTCCGTTCGTCCAATCGACCAGCCTCATAGCCCGACCGTCTACCCATGTAGTAGATAGTCGAAGCAACTATGACAGCAAGCGCTAGAGCGAAGAGAAACTGCATGATTTTATTGTGACTGTGTTTAGTCGACTCTCAGGATTTCAACAGCGTCCCTGTTAATAATCCCCTCGATGTCTTCCGATGGAATCTGCGGCAGGTGGTGATCCTTGGCGAATTTTTCAAGCCCACGAAGATGATCGATGTTGTCCTGGGGTCGTGTAACTGGCCAATCAGATGCAAACAAAATTTTGTCGGTTACGCCCCACTCGTAGAACAACCGCATTCCCTGCCAGAACGAATACGGACGGTAGTACTGTGCTGAAACGTCTGCCCACACATTTGGATGCTTTCGGACAACTGACAGACAGTCGTTCTGCCAGGGATGTCCCAGATGCGCAAGGACCATCGTCAGATTCGGAAACGCCATTGCGATCTTGTCTGAAGTAAGCGGATGAGCGTACGTCAGCGGAGCTTCGGTCATTGGCGAAGTTCCCTGGTGGAAAATGATCGGAATACCATCGGCTTCCAGTCGAGCGAACAGCTCAAACGCCTCGTGGCTCGTCGGATCGAAGTCCTGGTAGTTGGGACCCAACTTGATCCCTTTACATCCAAGATCGCCAACGCAACGGTCGTATTCGTCCCGCCAATTCGTATCAAGCGGATGAAGCGACATGAACGGCACGATCTTGTTAGGTGCCTTGCTGGCGGTCAGAGCGGCAACATCATTGTGATTCACATCCTCTGGCCAACCTTCAGTACGAAGAACTCGCTCATCAGGCCGCCACGGTCGTGGAGCGATGCCGAAAATAAACGCCTTATCAACAGGACCCATGTCATTCAAATAGTCATCAACTGAATTCGTCAGTTGAACAGTTTCGCCCGATCTCATCGTCGTTTCGATCTGCATGTCCTCCGGTGGCACGGTCTCCGGGTGACTTGGTAGATGGGTGTGGACATCAACGATCATTGAATTTATCTCTCTTAAATCTGCGTTCTGATTCACCGGCTCGAACTTCCGACGATAGCGCAAATAGTACGCCCACCAAATGCCAATGTCTGCCCGAACTCACCACGTCCAATTCACTCTCGTACTAATCGATATCGTGCCCTCACCCCAGTCCTCTACCAGTGGTAGAGGACTGGGGTGAGGGCACGAT
>DBTA01000008.1 GCA_002306815.1 Dehalococcoidia bacterium UBA1328
CAAACCCTCGGATGTCGGAACACTGCAGTAGAAAGGTAGTTCGATGAACAAAATTCGAAACATCAAACTTCTGCTGCTAGTCGCGCTGCTAAGCGTCGTTCCGGCGGTGATAGCTGCCTGCGGTTCAGATGACGAACCGCTGGTTGTCTACTCCGGTCGGAGCAGTAGCTTGATCCAGCCACTACTGGAGCAGTTCAACGAGGACACCGGGATCAACATCCAGGTTCGGTACGGAAGTAGTTCCGGCATTGCCTCGACGCTTCTGGAGGAAGGTGATAAAAGCCCTGCTGACGTCGTTTTCCTTCAGGATCCCGGAGCACTTGGCGCTCTCTCACAGGAAGGCGTGCTGACGGAATTGGACGACGACATTTTAGATCGGGTCGACTCCAAGTTTCGAGCGGCAAACAAGCAATGGATCGGAACATCGGGTCGGGCGCGGACAGTGATCTACAACACTGATGCTATCGACCCGGAAGCCGACCTTCCCGATTCGATTCTCGACTTCACAGATCCAAAGTGGAAAGGACGAATCGGTTGGGCACCACCCAACGGTTCGTTCCAGGCCTTCGTGACCGCTCTGCGTGTTCAGATAGGTGATGACGCAACCAAAGAGTGGTTAGAAGGCATACTCGCAAACGACGTTATCGCATTTCCGAACAACGTCACTACGGTTTCCGCTGCTGCGAGAGGTGAGATCGACGTTGGGTTTGTGAACCACTACTACCTTGAGCAGTTTCTCGAGGAGGAAGGTGAAGGCTATGGCGCGCGCAACCACTTCATCGGAAATGGTGATCCGGGAGCACTCGTGTTAGCTGCCGGTGTTGGAATTCTCGAAACCTCGAAAAACCGTAAAAACTCTGAACGGTTTATCGAGTACTTGCTCGAAGCCGGCGCACAGGCCTACTTCTCCGAGGAAACAAAAGAGTATCCGCTCGCGGCGGGTGTACAACCGAGTGGGAACTTACCTTCGTTAGCCTCACTCGATCCGCCGAGCGTCGACTTAAACAACCTTGAGGACCTTCGTGGTACAGTCGCCCTCCTTCAGGAGGTCGGCGCACTTCCGTGAACGGAGTCCGAATGGTTAGACATGCTCTGAGCGAGCAGATACTGTCCGAAGCGCAGCGTCACCGAATAGACGCTGCGTTATCGTTAACACGACTTGATTCAATCCCCGGTCAAGCGTTTGCGTTGTTTGTTGTCCTTTGCGTGGTTTACCTCTTTTCGATCGGCATACGTGCGACCAACGGATCGAGTATCACCGGTGACGAACCGTTCTACCTGGTCACCACGCAAAGCATCGTCGAAGACCTCGATATCGATCTGAACAATCAATACTCCGAAGAAAATTACAGGCAATGGTTCGATCATCCGAACGATCTGTGGACGCAGTCGGAACCCACAGATGATGGCCGTCTGTTGAGCCCACACAACACCGGGCTTCCGATTTTCTTAATCCCGGGCTTCCTTGCTGCCAAACTCACCGGGGCTCAAGTGCAAATATTGATTACCGCCGCTCTGACGTTCGCGCTAGCTTTCGTGCTGGCCTATCGCCTGACCGGTGCCCAGTTCATCAGTTGGGTGTCGACTTTGGCAGTTGCGGTCACGCCAACAGCGTTCGTCTACTCGACCGAAATCTACCCAGAGGTTCCGGCGGCTTTGGTACTAGTTCTCAGCCTTGTTGTCGTAACAAGGACTTCACGACCGCGCTGGGTGGACGGACTAGTCGTCCTGGTTCTTTTGAACGCGCTTTTGTGGCTGGGTATCAAATATGCACCACTGGGTTTGACGATCGCGCTTGTCGTTCTGTGGCGATCCGAACGCCGGATGCAGTGGATTTTTGTCGCACTCACAGTAGTTTCGGCCATGTTTTATAGCTGGTACCACATCATAAATTTCGGTGGACTGACTCCATATGCCGTCAACTCGATTTATGTTGGAGGATCTACTTCCGAGATATTTCAGCAACACGTCGAGATTCCTGACCGGGTCTATCGCCTCTGGGGTCTGTTCATCGACGAACGATTCGGGTCCGCCCGTTGGGGATTCATTTTGTTCGTTGCCTTGTACGGAGGCATCTTGTTGGTTCGGGGAAGCTGGCCACAACGCTTAATAGTCACACTAATTTCGATTCAAATTCTGATTGCCACATTTGTCGCGATAACGATGATGGGTTGGTGGTTTCCCGGGCGAACTATGATGGTTGTACTTCCACTCTTCATCGTTGGCGTAGTTCGAGCCATCCAGATCGCTTCACCCAGAGTTCGATTAGTTTGCGCAGCCCTCGCTGTTCACACAGCGGCAGTAACTGTCGCGCTAGCATCGGCAGGCCATGCACGAGAGATCCGACTCGCAGTCGATCCGTTCGAGATGAGTTCGCCGCTATTTCAGGTTTTTGCACCGCTCTTTCCAAACTACACATCGTGGTCGACGCACACATGGGTCACCACGGCAGGTTGGCTAATTGGCGCCGGGATCCTGGCTTTATACCCAGTGTTTTTTCCGACGCGTGAGCGGACATAGAACCGGCCAGCTATGAATGTCGGTCAGGCGCTGTTGTAGCGCTATCTCGCGATCGCGAACAGTCAATTGCACAGAGATCGCTCATTGTTTCGACCAGGTCTGTACGGAGTGGTGGAGTTTGAATACTCAACCTGGCTGTGGTGAGCAAGTACTCGTTGCATCGGTACTTTCGAGAGTGCATCAGGTACTAGCCCTCGTCCGCAGATCCCACTTAAAGAAGTATCCCCTCTCAGGAAGGATTTCCACATACGAATTGAGGAAGACCGATAGTGGGAACTTCGTATTCAATCGGTTGTAGGCCCAAGAGGGGACTTCTTTCATTGTAACTCTTGGTTTTGACCAGGCACAGGCCAATTCCTGAATAGGAACCTCTTTTCGCAATTGCAGATGTCGCCGGACCTGACTGGGGGCGACGCGCACGTGTAACCGCGTTCAGCATTATGACTGCTAGTTCGAACCTTCTACTTTTTGAACTACTTCAAATGCCAGAAGCTTGGAACCATGAGCAACGGGTGCTTCTCCCCTGTCAGCGGATGCTTGCCTGTGCCCTTTTTTGAAAGCATCACTCTTGACCCAGGCTTTGAATGCTTCCTCCGACTCCCAACGGGTGTACACGAAGTACCTGTTTTCGCCTTCGGTAGGCCTCAGGAGTTCAAAACCTTCGAAGCCGGGCATGCTTTCTACTTCGCCGGCTCGAGCCGCGAACCTTGCCTCGAGCTCTCCGCCCCGGCCTTCGCTGACCTCGATCGCGTTGATTTTCACGACACTCATTCTTCGACTCCAATTTTTGTTGAATTACTCTGCATACCAATCACACTATCACCGCTCGGCAAAATCACAGGCTTTCCGGATTCTGGGTGTTTCGTGACGAGTACTGGATAATCGAATACCGTTTCTAGTGAATTAGCCTGAAATACTACCTCCGGGACGTCATACGCCACAATTTTGCCTTCTAGCATTACTGCAATCTTGTCGGCGTAGGCAGCCGCCACATTGAGCTCGTGCAATACCGCCAGTAGAGTCTGGCCGGAAGACGCCTTTTCACGACAGCGCTGCATTACGAGCTCCTGATGCCCGATATCTAACGCACTCGTTGGTTCGTCGAGAAGAAGAACATCAGTCTGCTGGGCGAACGCTCTGGCGAGCGCAACTCTGCGTTGTTCTCCTCCAGAGAGAGTGCTGTAGATCCTGTCTTTGAATTCGAATACCCCAGTTTCCTTCATCGCTGATTCCGCGACCCGTCGGTCGTGATCCGTGGCCTGGCGCCATCCGCTCTGATAAGGATGGCGACCCATCATTACGACCTCATAAGCGGTGAAAGGGAAGCTTACTGATGTACGCTGGGGCATGACTGTGCGAAGTTGGGCCATTAAAGACTTGGTAGACGAATCCACGGGGGTTCCCGAGATTGCCACTGAACCACCGGACGGCCGGAGATCGCCCGCCATCAGTCCGATCAGGCTCGATTTGCCTGCACCGTTTGGTCCGACGACCGCCACGAATTCACCGGCGCCAACCTGCAGACTTGCCGCATCCACGATCGTCTTGGACCCAACACAGTAAGTTAGTTTTACAGCCGATATTGCCGGATCGCCTACCATCCGCGGGCGCTCCTTCGGGTCGCATGCACCAACCAAAGGAAGAATGGCCCACCGACGATCGCAGTTACGACCCCTAGTGGCACTTCCGTCGGAATCGCAATATTGCGGGCTAGCAAATCTGATGCAAGCAAGGCGACAGCTCCAGCAGCGGCACTGGCGGGTATCAACAGTCGGTGATCTGGGCCGGCGGTCAACCTAATGATGTGCGGCACTACGAGCCCAACAAATCCGACGATTCCCGCAACGGCGACAGACGCACCTGTTATCAAAGCAGCAAGTGCGATTACGCTCAGGCGCACCTTTTCAGTCGACACGCCCAAATGAGCCGCCTCGTTGTCCCCCAGGGTCATAAGGTTCAGCGAGCGTCCGTATAGAGGGAGGATCAGTATCCCAAGCAACATCAGCGGCGTTACGGTTCTCACCACCTCCCACGTCGCACCACCAAGACTGCCCAAGGTCCAAAACACAATTGATCTCAGCTGATCGTCGTCGGCAACGAATGTGAAGAATCCAGTAACGGCCCCTGCAGTGGCGTTTACCGCCACACCTGCTAGAACGAGTGTCACGACATCAGTCTTACCGTAATTTCGCGCCGTCACATAAACTACCGCGGTTGCGATCAGACCACCTATGAACGCGGCTATCGGCAACCCAAAATTACCGAGCAATGTGAATCCTGAAACGATCGCTATTACGGCGCCTAGCGCCGCACCGCTCGAAACACCGATAACTCCAGGGTCGGCAAGCGGATTTCTGAACACACCCTGAAGAGACGCCCCTGCGACAGCAAGTGCAGCACCAGTGAGAATACCTAGCAACACTCTCGGCAAACGAATATTCCATAGAACCGCGTCATGCTGAGACGGAAACTCAACGCCGAGATCTAAACCGAGGCGAGCAAAAAGTATCGCTACTACATCGACAGGGGCAATCCGCACTGCACCAATTCCCAAATTGGCGATCAATAGGACGACAAACAGCACGATCAACACCGCTAGAAGTGGACCGGGTCCGATCGCCCTGCGTGAACCTTCAGACTGAAGAAGCGAGGCAATCGGCCGTCGCTTCTTCAGCCCTACAGGAATCATTCTTCAACTAGTTCCGGGTGTAGTCCCAACACCAGGTCTTTCAAGGCCTGTCCTGTACGGGGACCACCGCCGGCGATGTACTGGCCATCGAAAGCCAGTATCGCCTCGTTTTCACCGGCCGGAGTCTGAGCTACACCTGGAATTTCGAGCATTCCCTCGATACCGTTGATGGAGGCCAATCCGGAATCGAACACCACGATGTAATCAGGAGACGCGGTGACAAGTGCTTCGGCGGTGAGTGGAGCAAATCCAAACACACCCGCTTTCACTCCTCCGCTGATCGCCCCGGCGCTGTCGAACATGTCGGCGCTTATGTCACCGATTCCTGCCATGAGTATAGTGTCGACACCTCTCATGTAGACGAATAGTGCAGTTGGCGGCATCCCCTGGGCTTTGGCAGCGAGCGCTTTTGCTTCCTCAACGTCAGCTTCCAGTGCGCTGGCGACCTCATCCCCGATGCTGTCGATCCCAAGGGCATTCGCAATTTTGCGAATCTTCTCAGAGGCACCTGCAATTGTCGGCTCAGTCTCAAAAATTACAACCGGTACGCCGGTTTGAGCAATTTGCTCAAGAACTTCCGGAGGTCCAGCCAGTGTGTTGCCAATTACTAGAGTGGGTTCGAAGGCTAGAATACCTTCCGCTGAAAGTGAACGTTGGTAACCGATTTTCGGTCGGGCTACCGCATCCGATGGATAGGTAGCGCTTGTATCCACTGCGATCACGTTGTCGCCCATTCCTAACGCGAAGACGATCTCAGCATAGTCACCGTTTAACACGATTATCTTGCTGGTGTCTGTGACGGTCACTTCCGTTCCATCTGAGTTGGTCACAGTCACCGGAAGTGATTGCTCGGCGCCCGCTTTCATGGCTGCTGCCGAGGTGGCTGTGGGGGGGACAGGAGTCGGCGTGGCGGTCGACTCCGGGGTTGATGTAGATGTAGGTGGTACCGGAGTGTTAGTCGGGACCGCCAGCGTAGGAGCTTCCGTAGCAGAAGCCGGTGCAGCAGGATCAGAGTCAGAATCTCCACATGCCACCACAATCGACATTACAACAATCAACAAGAACGGAACGATAAGTGATCGGATCCCTAAATTTGTCGGTGTATTTATTTGTATTTTCATCTTAGATGCGTTGCTCGGAGAATTTACTTGCGGCTTAGACGCCAGGAACGATTCTGCGCCAGTTTCCATTTAAATCAGGATTCATTGTTTCCGGTCATCGGAGGCAGGGCCGGCTAGAGCACCTTGAGCAAAACTTGAGAGACCTGATTTTTATATAGAAACGTTTATATTTGTACATACAAAACATAAAGTTTGTAGTTACACAGTTGGAAATGCTACAGATATTCTGGCATAAATCAATACCATTTCAGTCAGGAATTTGTGTCTGCGCTCGCACTAATACTTGCCGGTTAACATGTGCAATCTTAATGGTTCGTATGCGCGACTCTCACGAGCTCTCGGAGCCTCAATAATTTGGCCTAGTTGCTGAACAACTGACTCCGCGAGACTCACAAGTATCGGATCGTCGATCTCACCGTTCAAGTGGTTTTTCGCGGAGTCACCGAGTTTTCTCATGTCAGTCAAAGTCGGTTGCTGTCAAGCGCGAGAAAGCTCCAGATTTCTCCGGAGCTTCCTCAGTTTGAGTTGAGATGGAGGCGACGGGCGGATTCGAACCGCCGAATAGAGGTTTTGCAGACCTCCGCCTTAACCACTTGGCCACGTCGCCTTGAACATCGAGATGTTCGTTTTTAGAGGTATGAATCCTTCTTCCGCCTGCTCAATGGAGGAGATGGAGGATGAGCGATCCCCACACAACAAGCGGTAAGGGTTTCGTCTGACCTCTTTGTTGAAGCCGGATTTGGCTTCAGAATTTGTTGATTAGATGTTCTGGTTGTAATCCCATCCAGTAAATCATCACCAAATCATAAATATATGGTGCCGAGGGTGGGACTCGAACCCACACGTCCTTACGAACACTACGCCCTCAACGTAGCCTGTCTACCAATTTCAGCACCCCGGCATTTTGGGTGACCGTGAAAACTACACTGCAAACTATCTTATTAACTTAGACTGATATTTGGCAGGAGCGGAGGGATTCGAACCCCCGACCGCTGGTTTTGGAGACCAGTGCTCTAGCCGGACTGAGCTACGCTCCTGCGAGGAACAAGCGACAATCAAAAAGATGAACCGCCGATTATCCGCAGCACCCAATCATACCTTGATGATCGCTTGGCGGACACACGGCGGTCCATCTTTTTTCAGTTTTTTGTTCTCGTATTACTACGCAATCACAACCACACCTCTAGAGAGCAGCGTCGTCTTTCTCACCAGTTCGAACTCTGATTACCTCGGACACAGGCGAAACGAAAATCTTTCCGTCACCAATCTCTCCCTCAGAACCAGTTCGTGAGGCGTTGACGATGGCATCGACAACTGAATCTTTGACATCGTCCTTCACCACGGTAGTGATGATTGTCTTCGGCAATGCAGCTCGGGTAGTCGTTGCCGCTCCACGACCGGTGAATACCTCAACACCCTGCTGAGTACCCTTGCCGGTTACGTTCGAGACGTGGTATCCACCAACTCCGGCTTCGACCAAGGCTTCAACAACAATGTTGACGCGCTCTGGGCGAACGACGGCTTCAATTTTGATCATGATCAATTTTCTCCTATTGCGTGATCGGCTCAAAGAACCGATCACGCAAACTGACTGAAAGCCTAGTCAGCTCCGTCGCCGACGTATGCACGCTCACCGTGAAGTGCTACGTCGAGACCAGCATCTTCATCTGCTTCATCTGACCGTAGGCCCAGACCAGGTATCACATCCAGAATCTTCAAGATGATAAAGGTAACAATGAATGAGTAGACAATTGTGGCGAGAGTTGCGACAACGTTGTATCCAAGCACCTCTGCGCTGCCGTCGACAAGTCCAATACCGCCTATGGCGAAAATACCGGTTGCAATTGCACCCCAGATACCGCCGATACCGTGGACCGCCATGACTTCAAGAGCGTCGTCAAATCCGAACTTGTGTCGGATTCGAACTGCGTAGAAGGTAAGTACTCCAGATCCGAGTCCAACGGCGAGTGCGCCCATAGGACCAACGAAACCAGACGCAGGTGTGATTGCAACAAGACCTGCAACAGCACCCGTTGCGGCACCAACACCACTCATCTTGCCGGTATGAATGTGACCCAAGATCACCCAAGCAACCATTGCGACAGCAGCAGCTGTGTTAGTTACGAGGAATGCGCTGATAGCAAGGCCGTCAGCTGCAAGACCTGAGCCGGCGTTGAACCCGAACCATCCAAACCAGAGGATTCCTGCACCGAGGATTACGAACGGAACATTGTGAGGCTCAACACCTCGGTCAACACCACGGCGCTTCCCTACCATCCAGGCAGCTACGACAGCTGCGATACCTGCATTAATGTGAACAACCGTTCCACCAGCGAAATCAAGCGCACCCATTTCAAACAACCATCCGTCGCCAGCCCATACCCAGTGAGCGATTGGTGCGTAGACGAACGTAATCCAAGCGACGAGGAACACGAGATAGGTCGTGAACTTGAATCGCTCGGCAATAGCGCCGGTAATAAGTGCCGGGGTGATGATCGCGAACATCATCTGAAAGATGGCGAACAGCATATCGCCGCTTTCCGGATCGCTAGAAACGTCTTTGAACCCAATGAAGTCAAGGTTACCTATGAACTGTCCCCCAGCTCCGAACGCGAGACTGTAACCCCACAGAACCCAAACTACGCTTACTACACCCATTGACACGAAGCTGTACATGATCGTGTTCACAGCGTTCTTACCGCGTACCAAACCGCCGTAGAAGAACGCAAGACCCGGAGTCATGAACAGAACTAGGGCGGATGCAACTAGCATCCACGCAACTGATCCAGAATCCATTAAATTTCTCTCCCAAAAAATTATTGTTGAGCAAAGGCTCGGATTGAAATCTATGTTTCAGGTGTTTCCGAAATATTTCGGGTATGTGACGCATCGGTTACACACCGGAATATAGGTCAGATAGGTGAGGCAAATACGATCTGAACCACGACAAACCTCAATGAATACAGCGAGATTTCACTTCTGTTTCAGGGTTTGTCAGGCATACGCGATTTTGAAGTGTCACTAACAGTGGATTCGTGATGCGATGTCGCGAATATCTCAGCAACGAATCATTGAACGCCATTGAGAAAGCACAAATAGAGGTCAGTGGAAATGAAAATTCTAAAATAAATTACGCTGGCGCTAACCCTCGGACTGTTTACTGTGCTGTTCTTTGGAGCCTGTAAATCAGACGAAACGAAAATCCCAACCCATGGCATTTACTAAACCGAACCCCACATCAACACGGCTATTGAACAGATAATCACTAAAGTTTTACCACCCGCAACTCCTGCTCTTTTACAGGATGAAGAAGCGGTTTAGGAAATATGGGGTGTTCAAGGGGTGATAATCTTCAGTGAAAGGGTTTAAGTCGTAAATCGAGCCATCTGGCAACGCTGGGTTATTGCACGGAGTGGCTGGCAAAGACAAACTCAGCAAAAATTCACTAGAAATGATTATCGATTCACATTGCCATGCTTGGGGCTACTGGCCATACCTGCCATCAGTTCCCGACCCTGAAAATCACGGTTCGGTCGAACAGCTTATTCACCAGATGGACACCAACGGCGTTGATCGCGCCACGATCGTCTGTGCGCAGATATTCCAAAATTTCGACAATAACGACTATGTTGCCGCGGCTCTCAAAAAGTACCCAGATCGACTTGAGCAGTTTGCTGATATCGATTCGATGTGGTCGGAGACCTATCACACGCCGGGTGCGGCGAAGCGTCTGGAAGAGGCGGCCTACAAATGGCCAATGAAGGCTTTCACACACTACGTGGCGGGCGAAGAAGATGGCAGTTGGTTCAACTCACAGGAAGGCAGAGATTTTCTTGGTGTGGCTGAGCAGCTCGGGCTAATAGCGAGCATATCTATGGCACCACACCATCAAAACGAACTGCGTAAAGCTTTAGAGAGACATCCCAGTTTGAATTTCCTGTTCCACCACATGTCGGGACTGCGCGCTCAAGGCGATGACGTTAGGGTAAATGTCGAAAACGTCAAAGAAACAAGCAAGCTTCCCAATGCATATTTGAAGCTTTCTGGATTTCATTACCTAACGGATAAATACTGGAACTTCCCGTACAGAGACACTCATTGGGTGTACGAAGAGTGTTACGAAGCATTTAGAACAAACATGGTCTGGGGATCGGACTTTCCCGTGGTGAAGAAGTCAATGACTCACTTGCAGTCGTTGGAAGCGTTCCGTACCCATTGTGGTTTCATAGATGTTTCTGACCGAGTTGCAATTCTAGGGGGGACTTTAGAGAGACTGCTCAATGAATCACGTGCAGTAAACAAATAGAGCAAATGGCTGAGCGCAAGCAAACATGACGGCAATGGATTAGCGGACTATCTCGAGGTTCCTAGATTTCTCTAACGATCGGTTCCCCAGACTCGATATGAGTTTTTATGCGCAGCGTTTGATGATATCTCGACCAACCCTATGATGAATGAACTCGGCACCGGGACTTCATTCAAGTTCGGTATCCAAGGTATAAGGACCGTCGACAGTTACAGCGAATCGCTCTATGTAGCCTATGATGCTCCCGCTGAGGCGGCATAGATTTAGCTTCGTAAGCGAGCGCGATATCGGTTGCCGGCAGCCAACCCCACTACAAGCAGTAGCCACGCGCCAACGATTCCATCGATACCCCCCTCTGACGTAGCGGAGCAGGTGCCACTAGACGACTCTTGAGGTGTTTCATCGTTTGATTCCTCAGCATTGTTAGAATTCTCAAACTCCACTGAGGTAGCGATTGGAACAGTTGACTCCTTAGGTTCTGCTTCTGTCGCCTGTTCAGTCTCTTCTGGTTCGGGCACCGAAGTACTCGACGACGGCGGTGCGGTTAATAGCTTGTAGGTTGGTGTTGGTTCCGCGGCTGGGGTTGGTGTTGGGCCTGGAGTCGGTTCGACATATGGATCAGCTCCGATCGAATCACGCCATAGATTCTCAAGCTCATCAATACCGAAACCGTAGACTGAGTTGAGTGCTCCATCAATACTGACTCCGGTTCCGAGAGTAGCGAGAAGGTTCGCCATCTTCTCTTCCCCGTACTCGTCGATCATGTATTTGACTGAGCTTCTACCCTGTCCGTACGCGACGAGCGTGAGGTTTGGATCACCTGGGAATGATCGGAGCGATTTAAGTGGAATTAATCGATCCGTTCCCTCCGCCCATTCCAGAAATCGCTCGTAAGAAACGGTCTTATCGAGGTTTCCGTACTCTGCCAAACCTTCGTTTAACCAGAGCGGGACGGCTCCACTTGAATTCGCAGCGCGGGCGACGAGGATGTGTGTCATTTCGTGAGTGGCGGTTCCGATATCTGACCGACCCGCAAGAACCAGAACCACGCTCTCGCGATCAAACGCCTGTCCTTCTGTGATCAGTTCTCGACTGGTGGCAAGACTGCGCGACGCCACGGCTTCGATCATTTCGGCGTTGTTGTTGTACAGCGTCATCGTGATCGGTGATTCGATGTCGGCACCCGTGACTGGTCCCATGATCTCGAGAGATTCAACGGCCGCCTCGGCAAGTCGTTCCGCTCTGGTTTTAACGGGCCCGTGATACAGAATGGTCACAGGACCAAGCGTTACTTCTTCCCACTCAAATCGCGCGTCGTCAAACCGGAAGGTGTCGGGTTCCGTAATCAGTGTGTCACCGTTCTCATCTGTGATCTCGAACCAGTACTTGATACTTGTTCCGGGTGGAACGTAGCGATCGCGACTGTTCGTGCGGTGAAACAACTCGCCATTGATTAGTGGTCGAGAAGTTTGATCAAGTTCGAGATACGAGTACTGTTTCGAACCTCGATCACCTATTTCAAATGTGACCCTGACGTCGTCAATTCGCAGTTCGGATTCCAGATCAACAGTGAAAGTCATTCCTTCCGGGAACTGCGACTCCGCGCTGTAGGCAACAACGGTAATCGGCGATGGATCCTGTGCTGAGACACCGGCAGTCACACCGGCAAACGTTGAGAAAGTGATTGCGACCGCGGCAAATTGCCTCAGTATCGAGGTGCGAGAAAGTTTTGGGATCGAGAATGCCAGCTTCAAGTTTGTTTCGTGATTGATTTATTAGGCGGTAATGATGAAACGAGTGTTAGTTCAAGAGCAACGCCCCGTACTAACGGTCCTACGCTGGTTTAGTACGGAAAGGATGCACGTAAACTTCTATTCGCTACTAAGCGCACGCCAAGAAGCGATAAATCTCCAAATAGCACTGAGCGGAGTCCCAACACCAAGAACCCACAGTACCGCTAATGGGTAACCGAGAACCAGACCCGCGACCGTGATCACGATTCTCTCGGGTCGAGTTAGGAATCCGGCGGTCCCCTTTTCGCCAAGTCCTTCAGTACGAGCCCGAACGTAGCTGACCATTAACGATCCACCCGTGGCGACGAACGCGAGGAACACGCCGGTCGAGTCAGCGTCGTCGCCATTGACGTAATACATGCCCAGACCGGCAAGAACGGCGATTTCTGAAACGCGATCAAAAACCGAATCGGTAAGCGCACCTCTCTTTGTCACCTTCCCGGTAGATCGGGCGATACCGCCATCGAGGAGATCGAAGGTTGCCCCAACGATCACTAGCACACCGCCAAGTAAAAAGTGCCCTTGTGATACGTAATACGCAGAAACGAGAGCGATCAACAGACCAATCAGGGTTGCCATGTCGGCGGAAATCTTCAAGGCGACCAAAACGGAAACGGCTGGTCGCTCAAACCATTTTGCGACCGCGCCTCGAAGCCCGTAGCGAATAGATTGGAGATCCGGCAAGTAGTTACCAGCCCTGATACTTTGCAGGAGGTACTGGTTGTTTGTCCTGCACCTGGTTGTAGTAACTGAGAACCGAGTCAGCAACTCGTCCCCAGCTATATTGATCCACGGTCGCCCGACCATCTACAGCAAGTTGTGCTCGTAGACCAGGATTCTCTATCAATCGCCTGATCGCCGCTGCCATTGCCGCTTCGTCTTTGGGAGGAATCATCAGCCCGTCTTTATCGTCGGTCATCACAGAAGCGAAGCCCGGGATGTTTGAGGCGACTATTGGTGTTGAAGCAGACATCGCTTCGATAATGATGAATCCGAAACTTTCCTTGCCCGTGTTCGGTGCGAGGAATATGTCGGAATGTTGATAGTAAGCAGGTAGTTCTGAGTCGGAGACCGGACCAACGAATACAACATCATCCAGTGACCGTTCACCCATAATTCGATACGACTCACGATCTGGGACGCCCGCTCCAGCTACGATGAGGCGGAGATTCGGATACTCCCACTTCAGGAGTGAGTATGCGCCGAGGGCGTATCGAAGACCTTTGCGGGGTTCGTTAACACGTCCTACAAACAGCATGTTGATCGCATCGTCTTTGAGAATCGATGGCTTCGGTGTTGGCGTGGAAAAGCGTCCGACATCCAGACCGTTTGGAATCACAGTGTAATCGCCCTCGAAGTAACGGTTAGCGAAGTCCTTTGCGGGTTCAGAGACAGCGATACGACCGTTAAGCCTGATAGCGCCGCGGTTCAATACCTTCTTCCAGAACATGTACCCACGGCCGCGACCTTCGTTGTACGCGTGGAAAGTACCAATCGTAGTCGATGGAGAAAACCGCGAAGCCGTGAGAGCGAACATCGGCATTAGAGGTTCATGAATATGAACGATGTCGAATTGTTCATCCTCGAGCATCGACTTCAAGCGCCATTCGTGCCACACGGAGAACGATATGCGGGCAATTGAACCAGCAGTCGGCACTGGTACTGATCGACCGAATGTACGAAGATCAATATCACCTATATCGACCGCTGACTCGTCGCGAGTACAAGGTGCCAGTATCGAAACTTCATGCCCGCGCTTTTCAAGCTCTTTGCTGAGAGATGCGATATGACGCTGGACCCCACCGGGATGAGCGAGGTCATAAGGCGATACCTGGGCGATCCTCATCGGTACCTCCTATCTCGCATGAATTGATCAGGAACTTGGTCTGATCTTCTATCGTTTAACAACAACGTGCCGCTGGATCAATAAGACGCAATCATATTGCTTTTTCCAGCGGCACGCACCAGTTTTATTGATGCACGTTAGGGCTGTTGCCGAACATGATTATCGCTAGTTGGCGGGTTCATTACCCTCAGCGAACTCTTCGACAGCTACTCGTGCATCGTCGTCACGCATTTGAACCGGAGGTGACTTCATAAAATAGGCAGAGGCGGGCTCAATTGCACCGCTAACGCCCTTGTCCATGGCAATCTTGGCGCTTCGAATAGCGTCAATTGCTACACCAGCCGAGTTCGGGCTGTCTTCAACTTCCAGCTTGAGCTCAACGTTAAGTGGCTGATCACCCCATGACGTACCTTCGAGGCGGATGTATGCCCACTTTCGGTCTTCGAGCCAGGGGACGTGGTCGGAAGGACCAATATGTACATCGTCGGTTGGAAGCTCTTTTTCGAGCTGCGACTGAACAGCGTTGGTCTTCGAAATTTTCTTCGACTTCAGACGTGACCGCTCGAGCATGTTGTAGAAGTCCGTGTTCCCGCCAAAGTTCAACTGGTACGTCTTGTCGAGTTGAACACCGCGGTCTTCGAACAATCGTGCTAGAACTCGGTGAACGATGGTCGCGCCGACCTGTGACTTGATGTCATCACCAACGATCGGGACGCCACGATCGATGAAACGCTTCTGCCAGTAGGCCTCACGAGCAATAAACACGGGAATGCAGTTCACGAATGCGACACCCGCAGCAAGAGCCTGCTCGACGTACCACTTGGTCGCCTGTTCGGAACCAACCGGTAGGTAGTTGATCATTACGTCAACTTCGCGCTCTCGGAGGATACCGACGACGTCGGCGGTCGTTCCACCCGGAGTTGATGGGTCGTGGTTTACATCGACGAGATCTTCGAGATATTCACCGATTCCATCGTGAGTCATGCCACGATCCACAGGTACGCCCATATGAGGTACTTCGTGGAACTGTACAGCGTTGTTGTTCTTGGAGATCAACGCCTCTGAAAGGTCCTTGCCGACCTTCTCAGAGTCGACGTCGAAAGCGGCAACAATGTTCACATCGCTAAGTGCGTAACCACCGAGAACGTTGTGCATCAAACCTGGGATTCTTGCCGAACCCTCGTCAATTTCACTGTACTTGTGTAGTCCCTGAACCAGTGACGATGCACAGTTACCTGCGCCAACAATCGCAACATTGATCTTACCCAACGTGGAGCCTCCTAAAGAAAAATCTTGAATAAAGATGATGCGAACAATCGACGGTTGGTGTCCTTTATCGAGTCATCCACCCGCAGCCGTTCTGAAGAACGTTGTCCAGATTAGGGTTACTCCACAGGAGGATTTGGGAATCGTTTCGCTTTTTCAGAGGAGTATGTTCCAAAATATTCCAGAACTACAACCTCAATATGGTTAAACAACCACTTGCATGGCTTCAGCTATTTCAGAAAGAGAGTGAGTTTTTATGTGAGGATTCACGCCCGACCAGATATAGTCGAAATGTTGGCGCAAAATCGAAGCGTACCGACTCTGTGATTTGAACAGCATCATGGGAACCAGACCGTCTATCGAACTACCATCGACATTGTTTTTGGGTTTTCCGAAATGGTAAGTCTCAATGTATGCCACCGATTCGGTCATCACTAGATATACCGAGGGCCAGTGGTCGACAAACCTAACGTCGATTCCGAAATACGACCGGGATTCGGCTTCGCGTTTCATTGATGCTATTACGTTCAGGCTCCGCCAACTATCGTTGTACAACGGACCTGCCTTAAAACGATCCTCATCTTCAAACTGGGCGCCATCTTCGGCGACAGCTCTTGCGCGTGCAAATTCGCTGACGGGATTTACGAGAATAGCGCGAACCTGAACGCCTCTATCTTGGGCAGCCATTTGTTTAAGTATGGCTGTGTGACCTCGGTCACCAAAAAACTCTCGAAGCCCGATGCCTTGCAGCAAGATTTCGCCTTCTGCATCTTCAAGTGATGAGCCAATCGAAGTCGACGTTTCCGGATCTGAACTGCGAGGACCCAATACTCCTAGTAATCCCTGGTTCACCGCACCAGAGAGAATGTTTGTGAATCTAGCGAGATGCTCTGATTCGTCAGCGTGTACCGAAGCAGTGTCATGTTGTGGCAACGGTAGCTGCTGGGCGGAATATTGATTCGCTGGTGTATATCCGGAAGCTTGGATACCAGCTGTAGACGAACTGGGTTGAATAAGCGACTGAACCGATTCTTCGGTGACGATCCAGGATTTACCGATACGGCTTGCCGGTATCAATCCTGATTTCAGCCATTTGTACACAGTCTTTTCGCTGACGTTCAGGCGAATCGCCACGTCACGCACGCTGAGATTCATTTCGACACCCCATAGTTCTGCTTACAGCATCGTTATTCCTGATAATTCCTAAATAATGGTAATTCATCGCAACTTTTCGCTCAATGACGAAGTTGAGCGTTATTCGGATCAAACAAAAAGCCGCTGGCAATTTTTGTAAGCGGCTTTTTGTTTATGCGGTTTATAGCTGGCTCGTTACCAGCCGACTGCCGAACCGTCCTTACGAGGTTCGGAACCAGCGGTGAGCACCCCAGTCTCAGGATCACGAGAAATGACCTGACCACCACCAAAGTTAGTGCGTTCATACCCAGATACAACGTGAACAGTGTGACCGCGTTTTTCGAGGTCTTTGACGACGTAAGGTGAAATATCTTCCTCAACCATTACGTCCTGCGTGTCCTCGACATCGATCTTGAAACGCGGTGCGTCGAGCGCTTGTTGCGAGTCCATTCCGAAGTCGATCATATTCGACGCAACCTGTAGGTGACCTTGCGGCTGCATGAAGCCGCCCATCACGCCGAAGCTCAACCACATTTCATCGTCCTTAGTCGCCATTGCCGGGATGATGGTCTGGAATGGTCGCTTATTACCTTCAAGATAGTTCATATGATTCGGGTCGAACGAGAACAGTGAGCCTCGGTTCTGGAGCGCCATTCCAAGAGTTGGAACAACTAAGCCAGTACCGAACCCTGCGAATAAGCTGTTGATGAACGAACAAGCTGTTCCTTCTCCATCGACTGCAGTGAGATAAACGGTGTCGGCTCCACCCATTGGGTCGCCATACGAAACATTCGGATCTGCTTGGACTTCAGAGATTCCAGCTCTCCGACGGTTAGCGTAGTCCTTGCTCAGCAGTGGACCAATCGGAACCTCCGCAACGCGAGGATCAGCGACGTACTGAAACGCGTCGGCGTATCCACGACGCATCGACTCGATGAGATAGTGATACCGATCAGAGGACTGAGCGCTCATGGAACCAATGTCGAATCCTTCAGCCAGATTCAATGCAATCAGTGCCGCAATTCCCTGACCATTCGGCGGACATTCCCAAATGTCCACACCACGGTAGTTGGTGCTAATCGCCTCATCCCAGTCGGAACGGTGGTTCGCCAAGTCTTCCTCGGTCAACCAGCCACCTTCAGACTGAACGAACTCGGCAGTCTTCTTAGCTATCTCTCCCTTGTAGAAGGCTTCGCTACCGCCTTCAGCGATCATTTGAAGAGTACGACCTAGTTCTGGAAGCGTGATAATTTCGCCGTACTTTGGAGCACCATTAGCTCCCGATCCGGGGAGCAGCTCTTTACCCGAAGGTCGGTGGTTCAGTTTCTGGATCGTCTCAGCAGACCCCCAGGATCGGGCGATCACTTCAGATACGGCGTATCCGTTTAATGCGTAATCTATCGCCGGCTGAAGCACTTCTTGAAGGGTCATTCGTCCGTACTGGTTTAGCGCTGTCTCCCAACCGTGAACTGTTCCAGGAACACTTACCGCGAAGTGGCTTCCGTCGAGGTTGTTTGGAATCGAGTCGAACCCTGCTTTACGTACGTCATCGACGTTTGCAGCGGTCGCCTGTCGACCAGACCCGTTTAGAGACGCTACTTTTCGCTCGTTTTTGTCCCATATCAGAGCAAACATGTCACCACCAATACCCGTGGACATTGGCTCGACAACGTTCAGGACGGCTGCAGTAGCAACCGCGGCATCAATAGCGTTTCCGCCGTCGCGCAGCATTTGTAATCCAGCCTGCGCCGCAAGTGGCTGACTGGTCGCTACAGCGCCTTTTTGTGCAACTACGGCCGATCTTCGGGACTTAAAGTAACTCATCTACGGGGCTCCAAAACGCATATCAACTCACGCTTATTCTGCGAGTTGGGTCATACTAGCACCGTCCAAAGCAGAGTTACGCAGGTACCGCCTATTACGGAGCAAATTGACAGATGACGGATCAACGCAAACCCCGAGTCGGCCTCGCATCAACAAGTGAGGTAAGGGATCGATACATTGCCGAGCCCGATCTCGAGCGTCTTCAGAAGTTTGCCGAGTTTGAATGGCGGGAATTTAACGAGGAAACAAGATGGGATGCAAGTCCTTCCACAAGTGTAGAAACAATGGCTGAGTTTCGAAAGTTTGTAGGTAGGCTGGATGCGGTGATTGTGTGCCATGGATCGCCCAAGGTCGGCGAAAGCGTGATCTGTGCTTCGCCGAATCTCGAATTTATCGGCGAACTAGAAGGAGATCGATTCGCCCAAAGAATCGACGTAGACACGGCGATCCGTCATGGTGTTCGAGCTGTCGACACAACGCACGGGTCATCGTACCCGGTTTCCGAATGGGCGTTAGGAATGATGTTGATCGGATTACGAAACGCGGGGGCTCACTACCGTCGATTGATCGCAAACGAAGAATGGGGATCTGCTGATCAGCGTGATAACGAAGCCGATTTTTCTAAGAACGAAGAATTGACAGGTAAAACGGTTGGACTGATCGGTGCTGGATATATTGCTCGACGACTAATCGAACTGTTAAAGCCGTTTGGCGTCGATTTGCTAGTTCACGATCCTTACGTACAGTCGGAGTTGGCCAGTTCTTTGGGATTCACACTCACGACTCTCGAAGCTGTAATGTCGAAGCCTGACGTAGTCGTCTGCCTTGCGCCATTGACTCCCGGGACGCAAGGAATGATCGGCGAAGAACAAATCGCAATGCTCAAACCAGGCGCTGTTTTCGTAAACGTTTCACGAGGAGCGATCGTCGACTCTTACGCGTTAATTAGTCGACTCGAATCAGATGATATTACGGCGTGCCTTGATGTTTTCGATCCTGAACCCATTCCGGTCGACTCGAAAATCCGACTGCTCCCAAACGTGTTCCTCTCACCTCATATTGCCGGAACGACCGAGCGATCTCGAACGCGATTTTTCGAGGAAATGGTGGGGGAATTAGAGCGGCACTTTTCGGGTCACGAAACGATGCATAATCTGACATCTCGGGTGCTCGCCAATCGCCGCGGACAGTAGAGAAAATACCGGATTGCTGCCGGAAAACATTCCGTGTAACGCTACACGGTTTCGCCTACACGGAAACGAAAAAATGAAAAAGTGGCCAACACATTGCCGTGTAGAAACCGGGCTATATCAATCGTGAAAGTTACCGGATTACGCTACCGTGTAGCCGCTCAGCGAGCACGTGGGTTAAGGACGTCGTTGAGTGCGTCACCAACGATGTTCCAGCAGAAAATCAGCAACCAGACAACAATAATTGGTGATAGCAGTTGTTCCGGGTGATCACGCAGTACGGAAACACTGGCTCCACCACGTGCGGTGACATCGCCGATCATCACGCCTAGACTTGGTCGTGGCGGTTGTACACCGAGTCCGAAGAAGCTCAAAACGACCTCGGATAGTGCGATAGCTCCGATGCCAAAACTGACCGAAACGATCACGGGACTCACGACATTCGGAAGGATGTGTCGGAAAAGAATTCGAGGCGTTGATGTCCCCATGGCGCGTGCCGCTTCGACATACTCTGCCTCCCGCATCACAAGCACCTGACCACGAACCAGTCGCATCATTCCGAACCAGCTCAGGGGTAAAAGCGCCACGCCGATTACAAAGTAGTCGACGATTCCAGAGCTAACCAATCCTGATATACCGGTCGAATCCTCAATATTGCGCGCAAATTCGACAATCCGCGGTCTAAGCGTCGCGGCTAGAAGAATGATCAACAAGATATCCGGGAACACCGATATCACCTCACCGACTCTCATAATCACCGCGTCAATCCATCCACGGAAGTAACCGGCAACCAATCCGATACTCACGCCCAGAAGCAGGCTTCCGGTAATGAACGATGTAACGGTGATGATCACCGTCGTCTGTATGCCCCAAACAACTCGGGTGTAAAGATCTCGCCCGGCTCGATCAGTGCCCAGCCAGTGTTCGGCACTTGGCCCTTGTTGGGTATTGCGGAGGTCGGTCTCGCGGTAATCGTGGGTCTGAATTACCGGAGCGAGAATCCCGAGCATGTAAATAAATGTAATGATGATCAGACCGGAGAATGCCAAACGGCGCTTACGGAATCGCGACCACACTCCACGCCAGAATCCTTTCGGCTTGATCTGGTCAAGCTCTGTAGCTTCTATGTCAGCGATCGATGTCATTTAGCTACTGCAGCCTTATTCTAGGGTCGACGATTGTGTATGCGATATCGATCAAAAGGTTTGCTAGAACGAGCATTGCTGCTCCGAGCAAAACAAATGCAGTCAAAACAGGGAAGTCACGTTGGAAAATAGCGTCGAGTGAAAGTCGCCCTGCTCCAGGAATCCCATAGATCAGCTCGACGATCAGCGATCCACCAAACATCCCAGCGAGTGTAAATCCCATGATCGTCAGGATAGGCAGTAGAGCGTTCCGGGCGACGTGGCGATAATTGACCACAAAGTTTGACATTCCCTTAGCTCGAGCAGTGCGAACATATTCTTGACCAATTACTTCTAAAGTGCTCGCCCGCATGTGGCGTACGAACACAGCTGCACCTGGAATTCCTATCGTTAGAGCAGGCAGAACAATTTGTGATGAGAAGAAGCCGCCCCACCCGGCAGCGGGAACCCAGTGGAGATTTACTGCGAAGAAAAGAATTAAAAACGGAGCGGTAAAAAAGACCGGCATGGCGTACAGGATCAACATCGTTATCACGATTGCGGGGTCTTTTCCCGTACCTTGCTTCTTGGCAGCATAAAACCCGAGAGGTAACCCAACCGCCACTGCAACTATGAGCGCCGCTAAGTTCAACTGGAGCGAAACCCAGAGCTTAGGCGCAATGATCTCGAGTACCGGTTTACCCTGGTAGTGGTAGCTTTCGCCAAAGTCTCCTCTTAGAGCATCAGCGACATAGAGCACGTACCGTACCGGGAATGGGTCATCGAGCCCTAGCCTCTCTCGTTCGCGCTCGATTCTTTCGGGTGTAGCCCTGTTCCCAAGTCGTAACTCAGCAGGGTCGCCAGGAGCCCACGTTCCCATCATGAACACGAAGAAAGCGGCTAGGGCAAGCAGCACCGGAGTCCACAGTAAACGTCGCACTATGTAAGCGAGCATGTGCGGTTACAGACCTCCGATGGTTATAGCTAATCACCCTTCGTCAAACTTGAAGAGCGGTAAACAAATGCCCCGGTATCGGTCTTTGACCGGATCACGACATATTACCTATGTCATGTTGTACTGAGACAAAACTGCTTCTATGTAAGTGCCAGCACTACTTGTCCAGCCAGACATCCTTGAACTTGGACACTGTTAGAGACGAGAACGTGTAGTCCTGAACCCATGGCTTTATTAGAGCTTTAGAGTCGACACCCCACCAGAGTGGCAACCACGCTGCGTCAGAAACAACGATCTGCTCAGCGTCGTTATAGTACTGAACACGCTTGGTAGCGTCTTGCTCAGTCTGTGCTGCAACGACGAAGTCATCTACTTCCTGGTTGTTGTACCCACCGTAGTTGATCGCACTGGTTGACCGGAACAAAACGTCAATGAACGTTTGAGGATCAGGGTAGTCAGCCTGCCAAGACAGACCACTCCACGCCTGTAAACGTCCTCGGTGCAAGTCCTGAATGTAAGTAGCCCACTCAACCTGCTGAATTTCAATTTCAATACCAAGGTTCTGTCGCCACATGTCAGCAACCACCTCGGTTGTCAGACCTGGTGATCCACCCGTGCCGGGAACTGTGAGGACGATTCGAGGGCGGCTACCTGCATCAGCATAAGCAGACTGCGCAAGCAGGTCTTGAGCAAGATCGGGATCAAACTCGAGTCCCTGAATGTCGGCTGAGAAGCCAGGAAATCCGGGAGGAATAATTCCGTATGCAGGCTTCACAAGGTTCGAGAAGACCTGGTCGGCAATAAGCTGCTTGTCGACAGCATGATTCAAGGCACGTCGGAAGTTGGCATCGTCGAACGGTGCCTCATTGATATTGAATCCAACGTATGAAACCGCGAAGTTGGGCGGAACCTCAACGAGGTCTTTGTTCAACTCTTCAGTTGGGTCTTGAACTCGCTCGAGGTCGGCGAGACCTACTCCTGTTACATCGATTTCGTCGTTCTCGTACATCGCCATTGCGACACCACCGGCGAGGTTGAATACAACTTCGTCGAGGTAGGCAGGGCGATCCCAGAAGTTATCGTTTCGGGCGAGTCGAATTCGCTGACCTATTCGGTACTCCTTTAGCGTGAACGGACCAGTGCTTACCGGCTCGTCAACCCAGTCGCGCCCCATCGACTCGAGGTTGTTTCGATTGAGCACAAACGCCGTCGGGTATGTGAGCTTCGCAATGAAGTACGCCTTTGGTGCGTCGATCGTTAGGCGGAGCGTTCGCTCGTCGACCACTTCGATGCCTTCTGCGTTTGTTGCGTTGCCTTCCACAATGTCGTGGATGCCGACGATATCGCCAAGGAACTCCTCGGCAACTGTTGAGGAGGTGTCCGGGTGAGCGGCTCGCTCAAGAGACCACTTAAAGTCCTGAGCGGTGACCGGATCACCATTTGAGAATTTCAAATCGTTTCGAAGTTTGAACTCATAAACAGTGCCATCTTCCAGTACCTGCCACGATTCAGCAAGGTCAGGTTCGAACGGGTTCGACGGGTTGGTGCCGAGACGGACGAGCCCCGAGAAAACTTCAATGACGATGCCGTAAGAGGTTCCGTCGGTTACGAGGTGCGGATCCAGTGTTGGCGGATCGCTCCACAAGGTGTTGAAAATTCCACCCTGCTGCGGACCACCGGAACCAGCAACCGGTTCGTTGTACTGACTATCCTTCAGATCGGGAGCTATAGCGGGTTGCGTTGCACGCGCCGCTGGTGGCGTAGAGGTCGGTGGTGCCGTGTCCTGAGACGGAGCGTCAGAGTGACCGCTGCAAGCAACTGCAGCAATGAGCAAGAGGCTCATTACCATCCCAAAAATCGTTATTCTCATCGAACTGGATCCTAATTTCAACTTATTTGTTTCTCTGCAGGTTGTGTCTGCAATTGATTGAGACCTGTGAGTAGTTAAGTGCTTATTACGGAGTTCCCGCGCCTTCGGTTCTTGTACTAGATCCTCTGACACACGTCTTCCTTTGCGGGTGTCATATAGGCAGTCCCACTAGTTGGCTCCCACCTCTGACGATGCTGAAGCAGATTCCACCTGCGAACTGAGGTACGACTTCAAAATGTCGTCTAAATCACCGTCCAAAACCGCCTGGGCATCACCGGTCTGGAAGTCGGTTCTATGGTCTTTAACCATCTGGTACGGGTGTTGAACGTAACTTCGTACCTGACGTCCAAACTCTGCGGAAACGTGCTCGCCTTTCAAGGCTGCTCGTTCTTCAGCTTTTTGCTGCATATCGAGATCGACCAATCGCGAGAGAAGAATTCGCATTGCTACCTCGCGGTTTTGCGCCTGTGATCGCTCGTTCTGGACGGCAACGACAATGTTGGTTGGTAAGTGGGTAACTCGAATAGCGGTCGAGTTTTTCTGGACGTTCTGTCCTCCGTTCCCACTGGCGCGGAATACATCGACTCGCAGATCGTCCGGATTGATCTTGACCTGTTCGGTTTCGTCGGCTTCTGGCAGGACTTCGACGAGAGCAAAACTCGTGTGACGACGGTGATCGGCGTCAAACGGTGAAAGCCTTACTAGTCGGTGAACGCCGCGTTCGGATCGGAGATAGCCGTAGGCGTACTTGCCATCTATCTTGATAGTCGCGCTCTTGATGCCCGCTTCGTCACCTGGCGTTTGATCCAAAACTTCAGCATGGAAGCCGCGCCGCTCTGCCCAACGTGTGTACATGCGAACGAGAATTTCCGCCCAGTCTTGAGCGTCCACGCCACCAGCACCTTGTTTCACATAGAGAATTGCTGAGCGAGAGTCGTACTCGCCGCTGAGTTGGAGTTCAAACTCCAGTGACTCTACGGACTTTGAAAATTTCGCGAGATCAGTGGCGAGTTGCTCGCCGAGCGACTCATCGCCTTCTTCAACGGCAAGCGCGAATAGTTCGACAGTACTGGCTACATTGCTGGAAAGATCGGTCCAGGTTTTTAACTCAGAGCGAACTGCAGCGAGTTTTCGCATACGCGCTTTAGCATTGTCGGAGTTGTCCCAGAAACCGGGTTCGGTCGCCTCTTTTTCTAGAGAGTCGACGCTTCGTTGCAGTTCAGAAAGGTCAAAGCCGCCTCACGATCTCCTCAACGCGCGAATTCAACTCTTCGGCGTCGCCAAGAAGAGTTCGCATGTTCGAGGTTGTCGATTCGTTGCTTGCCATTGCTGCCCCATGCGGGATCAGCTACCGATTATGTAGCTCTGGAAAGTCCGCTCGTGTATTCGAACGAAGTACCCCGCAAGCACGTCAAATTATATCAATTGATCAGTTAGGTTAACTCGCTTATTCCACGACCAGATCGAACCACAATGAAGACCATTTGGAGCACGCGAATGTTATCTTTGGATCATCGGGGCGTGGCGCAGTCCGGTAGCGCACTGCACTGGGGGTGCAGAGGTCATAGGTTCAAATCCTGTCGCCCCGACCACTGTCGAAATACTAGATAGACTCGTCGTTAGGCGAGTCTATTTTATTCGGTCACTT
>DBTA01000051.1 GCA_002306815.1 Dehalococcoidia bacterium UBA1328
ATTCTGCCTTCGGTTCGTCGGCAGCTTTCTCGTCAGCTTCAGCCTTTGCCTCTTCAACTGCTTTAGGTTCTGCTACCTTCTCAGCGTCGGCAGCTTTCTCGTCAGCTTCAGCCTTTGCCTCTTCAGCTGCTTTAGGTTCTGCTACCTTCGCAGCGTCGGCAGCTTTCTCGTCAGCTTCAGCCTTTGCCTCTTCAGCTGCTTTAGCTTCTCCTGCCTTCTCAGCGTCGGCAGCTTTCTTTTCCTCAGCGGCCTTCGCAGCGCGTTCGGCGGCCTTCGACTGAGCAGCAGCTCGTGCAGCAGCTTCTTGTGCTTCAAGCTCCGCTTCAGCTGCGAGTCGCTCTTCCATAGCAACCTTCGCAGCAGCCTTACCGGAAGCGATCGCCTCGGCGATGTGCTGAGTTATCAATGAGATTGAACGTACCGAATCATCGTTACCGGGAATCGCGTAATCGACTTCTGTTGGATCACAGTTTGTGTCGACGATCGCAACAATTGGGATCCCGAGGCGTCGGGCTTCTGAAACAGCGATCTTCTCTTTTTCAATATCTACGATGAACAGAATTTGCGGCAGCTTTTCCATTTCCTTGATGCCACCGAAGAACTTATTCAATCGTTCAACCTCTGCTGCAAGCATGAGTGACTCACGCTTTGTCTGTGCAACAACGGTATCTTTAGCGAACGCATCTTCTAGGAACACCAACCGCTCGATTCGAGGTTGGATGGTCTGGAAGTTAGTCATCATTCCGCCAAGCCAGCGCTGGTTGATGTACATAGCGCCGACCTTTTCGGCCTGTTCGCGGATCGGGGCCTGAGCCTGGGCCTTGGTCCCGACCATCAAACACTCGCCGCCCTCAGCAACAATCTTTTCCACGAATCCCTTAGCGGCCTTCAGTGAAGTAACTGTCTTAGAAAGGTCGATGATGTGTGCACGCGAACGCTTTCCGAAGATGTACTCAGCCATCTTTGGGTTCCATCGCTTAGAAGGGTGACCAAAGTGCACACCAGCGATGAAAAGCGAACGCAGGTCGAGAGGCGCCAGAGTCTCCTCTTGCTCAGCACTTGCTGCAGCAACCTTTGGGGTCTCTGAAGTCGTCAATTACTTACTTGCCTCTACTTCCGGTTCAACAACTTTAGAACCGGCCTCGTTTTGTAATATCTCCGCACACAAAGAGACGCAGGGCCAGCCTGCGCCGAAGAATCGTGCAACGAATCGCTGATTATTCTATCACAGCTCTAGTTCACAACCAGACTCGTAAATGCCGCCTATTTCGAGCGCATTTACAACTCCTCGTCTAGGGAAGACAACCAGCCACGTTGCGCTGCAACAGCCGCTGCGTGGGCCCGGTTGTGAGTGCGGGTTTTATCAAGGATTCTTACGACATAGTTCTTGATCGTTTGTTCAGCCAAACCGACGATCTCACCAATGTTTTTACTCGGCTCACCGCGAGCGACCAAATCAAGTATTCGAATTTCGTCTCGCTTAAGAGGATTCGGCAGATGATTGGGATCGTGTGAGTCGCCGGTTAGACTCGAGAGATCGTTCAACAGCTCCTGAGAAGCTTCTTTATCGTCGGCAATTCGTTTCAACAACGGACTACCGCTCGACTCGACCACACTGCATATAGTGGCTTCAAGATCGGTTGAATCGGCAAATTCGCTCACGTAAGCCCATGCCCCCGCACGCGCCGCCTCGGTTAAAGACTCTGTTGATTGGTCAATGCCAATGAACAGAAGTTTCGGTGGATCAGGTTCGTCGTATTCTCTGAGATGGTCGGTGTTCTGCTGTTCATCGATCAGCCTTACATGCGCTTCAGCCGCGTATCCAATGCTGCCTTTAACGACAGAGAATTTCGTTGTACGACCCAACAAACTCAACATTGCATCTTCGAGATCTGGATCTGACACGGCAAGGTGTACGATGATTTTCGGAACTTCTCCAAGGGTAGGCTCGTGGTTCATCGGTATTAGGAAAGGCTGTGAGTTATCGAGTTTGAGAGTCAAATCGTAAAGCTCGTCGATCATGCAAACGGGTGGTAACGAACTGAATGCGACGGTTCGCAATCCGAGTCATCATAGTTGGCATATTAATCTCCAACCACTAACCGAATGCGCGTGGCTCTCTGGCGACATGCCTGATTCATATCTGATTCATACTTGGGTCAATCTCAAACAAAGTGCGCCTGATTTCACAACAACACTTCGCGTATATGAAGCTTGTTTCCCAAATGCTTGGGAAAACGGATAACCGTTTGAAGTCAAGGTAATTCGAACAACAATTAGCAGAAAGATATTTCTTCGAACATGGCAACTGCTTCCCACGATTTCTCGCAGGATGAAGTTGAATTCAATCCTAAAAATTTGCCTGTACCCGCAGCCGTAGCTCTGCTTGTTGCTGGGTTCGCATTAGTAGCTGGTCTCATAGTTGGTCCCGGTGCAAATAGTTTTATCGATGGTGCATTGAACTATTCCGCAGATAGCGCGGGCGTAGTAGGTAACATCGGTGCGCTTCTGCCTCTGGGGTTCGCATTTGCCGCCGGAATGGTGGCAGCGGTAAATCCGTGTGGGTTTGTGATGCTGCCCGCGTTCCTTACTATGTATCTCACTGATCAACAGGGAGACTCTGGCGAAGAAAACACTTCTTCACGCGGGATCGCACGTTCATTGATCAAAGCCCTCTATGTAAGTGCTGCCCTCGGCGCGGGATTCGTGCTGCTATTCGGAGGTGTGGGATTAGCAATCTCCTCTGGTGCGCGGTGGTTCATAACGATCTTTCCGTGGGTCGGATTCTTCCTCGGTTTCGTTATGGCCGGGCTCGGCGCGTACCTCTTTGCGGGTGGCAAGCTCTACAACAACAGAGCACAGTCAGCTGCCTCCCGAATTGGTACTGCCTCAGACACCAGCGTCAGAGGCTATTTCCTATTTGGGATCTCATATGCCGTAGCGTCCCTGAGTTGCACATTGCCGATCTTTCTAGGACTGATTAGCAGTTCGTTGGCGACTGGTGGCGTGATTAAAGCCACGGGCCAGTTCCTTGTATACGCCCTTGGAATGACATTCGTTATCACTGTTCTCACGATCGGGATCGCAGTGTTCAAAGGAGCAATGGTCGGTCAGATCCGCCGCATCATGCCTTACATTCACCCGGTATCGGCCGGAGTACTGACCCTTGTCGGCGGATATCTGATCTTTTACTGGCTAACCGAAGGTGAAGTAAGCCGCAATTTCGGTATCGGCTAAGCAAGCCGTCTATAGTGCCATCCTGAGGTTCTCGAAGGGCGGCCGGCACCATCCCTCAGCGAAAAATTGCCCCCCCCCTCCCTCCTCTCCACCGAAGCGGGCGTTGAAGTTTCCGACACACGCGAACATCCCACGCCGTCCCATCCACTCAAGAGGCATTCCACTGCAGCCGACGTAGTAAGATTGCCTCTCCGCTCAACCCTTAAGGAGTGTTCAATCGTGCAATACCGTGACTACGGCAACACAGGCCATAAGCTTTCTATAGTCGCCTTCGCAGGCATCGTCGTGAAAGACGAAACCACTGAAGACTCGAACCGGTACGTGTCGTGGGCGATTGATCAGGGCATCAACTATTTCGATGTCGCACCCGGATATGGCAATGCGCAAAAAATGCTAGGCCCAGCCCTCGAGCCGTACCGGAACAATGCATTCCTGGCCTGCAAGACAAAATTCCGAGTGGGCCTGGAAGCGCGCGCTGACCTTGAAAACTCCCTGAAGCTTTTACGAACGGATCACTTCGACCTTTACCAAATGCACGCAATTACGACCGAAGAAGATCTTAAGGTGGCAACCGGTCCCGATGGAGCACTTGAAATGATATCGAAAGCAAGAAACGATGGTCTCGTTCGTCATGTGGGATTTTCGGTGCATTCCGCTGAACTGGCGATCGAGTTGATGGGAATGTTTGATTTCGATTCTGTTCTCTTCCCGGTCAACTTCACAACATGGTTCGAAGCTAGATTTGGATCTCAAATCATGAACGAAGCAGAGCGACGTGGAGTAGCTCGAATGGCGCTCAAGGGCGCCGCTCATCACAACCTCCGTGAAGACGCCCATCGGCCAAGAGAAAAGTGTTGGTATGCGCCAATAGAGGATCGCGAGTTAATGAAACTTGCACTTCGATGGACGCTTTCACATCCGATCACAGCGGCAATTCCTCCTGGCGATCCTGAACTTTGGAAAATGGCAGTCGAAGTCGCTAAAGACTTCACTCCGATCACTCCGCACGAAGAGCAAATTCTCCGTCAGGAGGCTCTAGGTCGAATGCCGCTATTCGAGCTCGCTCACGCGTAGCAACCAAGTTCTGCGCTCAAACTAATTCTGTTCCAATTTTCGAAAATGGTGGAACGGATCTAATTCGAATTGACCGTTCTGTGACTTGAAAAGTCTCTTAAAAGGTAAAAGACCGTTCGATATCCGAACGGTCTTTTTCTGAGATATTTTTTCGGAAAGTAAAGGTACCCTGACTTATCCCGCGACAACAGGGTTATGAAGGACACCGATCTTATCGAGCTCAACAGTCACATCACCACCTGCGTTAATTGGTGGGGTAGTTCCTGAAGTTCCCGTCCAGATCATGTCACCCGGGTAGAGAGTCACGTATTTGCTAAGGAACGAAATTGCTTCGGCAACGGTGAAGATCATCTCCGAAGAGTGACAGTTCTGCCCTTCGACACCGTTTACCAGTCCACGGATGTTTACATCCTGCGGATCAATGTCGGTAACGATGAACGGACCAGTTGGGCCGAACGTGTCAGACGACTTAGCGCGCCACCACTGAATATCCGCGTTCGCACCTGACTGCCATTCCCGAGCACTCACGTCGTTACCTGCTGTGTAACCGAACACGTAGTCGAGTGCATCAGCCTCGGAAACCTTGCTCGCTTCTTTGCCAATTATTGCGATCAATTCCGACTCGCACACAATCAAACCTGCATCAGGTGGAAGCTTGATTGGGTCACCGGGACCAATTATGGCGTTGGTGTTCTTGTAGAACGGCTGAGGTCGAGTTGGTTTGTCGGCACCCAGAAGGTGAGAACCGTAGTTCAAAGCCAGACAAAGCATCTTGCTTGGATTCGGGTTCGGGGCAAGAATCTTGACCTTGTTGAGATCGTGAGCTGCCCCGGTCTCGGAGTAATCCTGACCGATCGGAGAGTTTGAAATCTCCTTAACCGTCTCGCCGTCTACAACACCGTATGCAGCATCACCACCGTTAGAAAATCGTACAAACTTCATATTTCTGTTCTTTCGTCCACCGTTCTGCTCTCCGTTAAATGAAGCTCAGATCGGTTGCCCGATTCAAATTTCGTATCCACTATTTGCTCGTCAGAGTCTCGGTATTCGGCGAAATTGCACTTCGCAAAGTCGACAAAACTCTGGCGAGAACTGATCTAGAGCCGAAATATGTTACTCCCGTATCCGCTGTATGCTCATGCCCATTCTAGGATTCAGCTTGGACCAGGGAGAAAATCGGCATTGCCCGCTCATTTCGCGTAAAAATCTCCATCAAGTATTCGGAGGGGTAGCTCGTTGTTCGATCTCATCATCAAAAATGGCACAGTTGTCGATGGAACGGGCTCTGCCCGGTACAAGGCAGACATTGCGGTCAACGACGATACTGTCGTCGCCGTAGGTGAAATCGAAGCTAAGGCATCACGCGTGATCAATGCCGAGGGCACAATGGTGACGCCTGGATTTATTGATCTACATACGCACTCCGACAACTCTTTTCTGATCGATCCGCACGCCGACTCAAAGCTTACACAGGGCGTGACCTTCGAGCTATTCGGCAACTGCGGAATGAGCTATTGCGCACCGCTCAATCCAAACAACATTGACGGTTTTCGTGAACGAACTGATCGTTACGACCCCGAGCTCAATCCCGGCTGGTCTACCATGGACGGTTATCTCACGGCGCTCGAACAGGCAGGTTCGACAATCAACGTGGCTGCACAGGTAGGTCATGGCACGGTTCGACGAGCCGTAATGGGCATGGATCCTCGCATGCCCAATCCCGAGGAACTCGACAGGATGATCGGAATGTTCGCGGACTCGCTGGACGCCGGAGCGCTGGGCATGTCGACCGGGCTCTGGTACGCACCGGGGTCATACTCACTCGCTGATGAAGTGATCGCCATAACACAGGCTGCCGCCGATCGAGGAAAGCTCTATTCATCACATATTCGTTCGGAGGCAGACGACCTGAGCGGACTCTTCCCCGCCCATGCTGAAGCTATCGAAATCGGTCGTCGAACCGGGGCGCGGATTCAGATTTCGCACGTCAAAGTCGTCGGACCTAAGTTCTGGGGTCGAGGACACGAGTTGATCGAAGGCATGGAGAAAGCTCGATCTGAAGGGATAGATATAGCTGGTGACCAGTATCCATACGAGTGGTCTTCAACCGGCTTCTCAGGAGCAATGTTTGCTCGCTGGGCTCTTGTAGGTGGAAGACAGGCAACACTGGATCGTCTTGCTGACGCCGACACTCGAGCGCAGGTTCGTGCCGATGTCACTTACTACATCAACCGCAATCACTCAGCTGAAGGTTGTGTTATAGCCAGCTTCCCTCCCGATCAATCGCTTGAAGGTAGGAGCCTTCAGGACATTGCCGACGAATGGGGCTGTGTACCGGAAGAGGCGGCACTTCGACTCTACGAACAGTCGGAGGGAAGTTACGTCCTCCACTCGATGGAACTGCGGGATGTCGACGCAATCGCCAAGTGGCCTCTGATGGCGATCGCCTCCGACGGTTCATCACTACGAGATGAGGGACCGCTGTCGTCTGGCAAACCTCACCCTCGGAGTTACGCAACCAATTCAATCATCATTGAACAGTTTGTTGAGCAGCGCGGTCTGTTCAGCCTGGAAGAAGCGATCTACAAAATGACAGCTCTCCCCGCTTCGAGATTGAATCTCACACGGCGTGGACGAATCGCGCCAGGACAATTTGCCGACGTGCTGATATTCGACCCCAAGAACGTCAAACAAAACAACGATTTTGTGAATCCTCATGTTTACTCAACGGGAATGGATTACGTGGTAGTAAACGGGAAACCTGCACTCGAGAACGGCAAGCCAAATGGTGAATTGCCCGGCAGGGTGATTCGATCGCTTGACGGTTGATCCTCGGAAAGTACTCATGAGATCACTGCTCCCGGGAACTGAAGAGCGGATCGCAAAACTAAACCATTCGGAGATCGCCTACTCGGAAAGTAAAGCTGAGGGACCAAATTTGGTTCTTGTGCACGGTCTGTCGGTGCGACGGGATTCTTTTCGCAACGTAGTCCCGTTTCTACTTAAGCGTTTTCATGTTTTCGCGATCGATCTTATAGGGCACGGATTTTCGAGCCGCCACGAAGTCGGCTACACGTTCACAGAATATTCAGCAGAGCTGGCAGAGTTCGTCGATCAAGTAGTCGGCAACCCAGCTTTCGTCTGGGGGCAATCGCTCGGTGCAAGTACCGCAATAATTGCGGCGGATCGGTTACCAGGCTCGTTCCGAGCGGTGTTCGCTGAAGATCCAGGGATTATGAGAACAGAATCTTCGATACCGGACGATTCCTACCTTCATGAAGCTCTGTTGAACATCCGAGATATGGTCCTGAACAACCTCTCGATGGAAGAGACAATTGCCGTTCTGACGGACGGAAAATCACCTGATGAAATCGATTTTGAAGCGAACCAGATCTTGGCGGAGGGATGGGCGAGTCTTAACGCTCGAGCAATCGAGGCAGCGCTTGAACGACAGTTGTTCGTAGAGTTTCACCCGATGGATTCAATACTTACGGTTCAGTGCCCAGCGTTTCTTGCCCAAGCCGACCCGGATCTCGGCGGAATAATTCTCGATTCACACATTCGAGACATCGAGCCTTTACCGCCGAATTGGCAGTTCAAGCGATACTTTGGAGCGGAACATGTGATTCACTACTCGAATCCGGAAGAAATAGCGCGAGACGCCATCGAATTCTTTGATGGCATCGGTTGAACAGCACCGCCATTGCGGCATAAGACTAGATCAATGACCGCCAAAAAATGTTTCTACGATTGAGCTCTGTATCTGCTCAAAGACCTCGCGGACTTACGAACGTGACTGTTTTTACTTGCATTGGGACCCAGACTTCGAGGTGCGCGATTCGCACCACCTGAGCGTCGTTTTTTTCGAGATTGCGAAGCCCCTCGCCGACGCCAGTACCCCCTGCGCCCATTCCGCTTAGATTCTGTGGCGAGCGACATTAGCGACTCGACTTCTTTGAAGGTCAAATCACGCGCTGCGCCTTTTGGTAGATCATCGAGTGCGAGGGTCCCGAATCTAATTCGGCGCAATTTCACGACTGGTGCGTCTACCAAGTCGAGCATTCTCCGAACAATTCGATTTCGCCCTTCGTGAATCGTAATCTCTATTCTTCTTCGTCTCCGTGAAACGATCGAAATCTTTGCTGGTGCAGTCGGGACGTCGTCAAGCTTGATCCCACGCTCGAGCACTGCCTGACCTTCTTCACTTAGTGGTTGGGACAGCTCAGCGAGATAAGTCTTCTCAATTTCGTAGCTCGGATGGGCCATTTTCTGCGAGAAGCCGCCATCGTTCGTTAGAAGCAGCAATCCGGCAGTGTCTACGTCCAGCCTTCCGACCGGATAGATGCGCTCATAAACATCCACAAGATCCATCACAGTTGGTCGACCATGTGGGTCAGTGACGGTGGTTACGTAACCGGTCGGCTTGTTCAGTACCAAATACCGCTTCTGCTGTGCGGCAATCTGGTTACCATCTGCAACTATGTCGTCGGTGTCCGGATCGGCAAAATCACCGATAACCGCAGTTTTGCCGTTGACTGTCACTCGCCCTTCAGCAATCAGTTGTTCTGATTTCCGTAAGGACGCGATACCGCCAGAGGCGAGGATTTTGTGGAGTCGCTGTTTCATCTAGTTGTCGAGTTTCTCACAACGCCCAACACGAAGCATGGATATTTCACGTAGTTCGCGTCACAGAAACGAACATACGTGATACGTTCGCGGTCACTACAACCGCAACGAGTTGAAACGGGGCTCAACATGTCGACTTACGGATTGGAATAATGAAAGTTATTACTAAACTCTGCGTTTGATGGCCGTTGGCAGTCTGAGCTGGCCAACCTCGAATATATATGAGATGAATACTGGCTCGTCGTGCCAGATGGCGGCGCGCCCTCAATCCAACACATCGCCCGACATATTGGGATGTTCAAATACATGTACCCGACGTCTGCGTTCCGAGGAAGAAAATTCGACTACCGAGATAGCCCGGTCATACCTCCTCCTGACGGACTGGCAACCAAAAACGCGGCAATCGAGTGGGTACAGGAAGCTCATAACTAACTGATCCAGTCTTTCTCGACCATGGACGACGATTCTGAAATTTCAAAGAATCGCCCGGCGCATAGGGGTGATCCCATGGAAACCCGCGTACTCATGTCGATAATCCTCGGACAAGATACAGATCACGCCGGTGAGATACACCACATACGTGATACGTGCACTGCTTCAAGGAGACGACGAGTGTGAATAGTAGATATCGCTTCGAAACAGCGGAAGTATGGTTGCCCAAACCAACCTGAACAGGGCTAACATCGGCGACAAATAACAGTCATGCCGCGATAATC
>DBTA01000020.1 GCA_002306815.1 Dehalococcoidia bacterium UBA1328
GCAGTCTAAATTAGCAGATCAGTCAAGCAGTAACTGTAGAAAAAACCTGCGCAGAACCGCAACTTGATGGGGGGACGCAATCAGATTTAGGAAAGACAACGCAGGTAGATCCAATCGGCAATTTGAGCTTCCAGTCGAATCAGGTTGCGGGAATACGGGATAGGCATCGGGTGAGGCTAATACAATAAAAACTAATCGCGCTGGTCATCCTTACCATCCCGGACTCAGGCTGTTACTTGAAGCTGATGTTTAAATGAGGATTCTCTTATCCGGTGGTTCCGGAATGGTCGGAACCGCACTTACTACCGCGCTGGCGTTCGATGGTCATCAGGTCATCCAGTTAGTAAGACGCGAGCCGAAACCGACAGCGCGTATCCCGGAATTCGCATGGGATCCCGTCCATGATTCTCTCGACTTACGAATTCTCGGCTCAATTGACGCAGCGATCCATCTTGGTGGAGTCCCAATCGCCGGGAAACGATGGTCAGTCGAACGAAAACTGTTAATTCGAGAAAGCAGAGTTCGATCTACCCGATTGCTCTCTCAATCGCTTGCAAGTATTCCGACCCCTCCCGAGATTCTCCTAGTGGCATCCGCAGTTGGTTACTATGGTGACAGAGGTGAGGAGCCGCTCACCGAAGAATCTCAGCCCGGTGAAGGTTTCCTTGCAGATACTGCTGTCCTTTGGGAGGAGGCTGCCGATCCAGCCCGCGAAGCAGGAATCCGAGTAGTCAACACCAGATTCGGGTTGATCATGTCAAGGCAAGGCGGCTTGCTCACAAAGGTACGAACACCGTTCCAAACGGCGCTCGGTGGGAAGCTAGGAAATGGCAGCCAATGGTGGCCATGGATTTCACTTCCCGACGTCGTGAATGCGCTCGTCCACATCATTGGTCATGACGAACTTTCGGGGCCCGTCAACGTAACAGCGCCGTCTCCCATACGTAACTCCGAGTTCACTAGAACGATATCCAGCGTGCTGTCTCGCCCGGCATGGTTTCATATTCCGAAACCAATAATCAACATGGTTTTCGGAGAAATGGGAGTCGAAACCACGCTGTCCAGTCAACGCGTATTCCCTGAAAAACTCAAAGCGTCCGGGTTTGAGTGGATATACCAATCTCTCGAATCGAATCTCTACCAGGAATTGGTGGCATCTCGGGCTGACCGGTGAGACAGTTCGTCTAACCAGGATTCCTAGTGAGGCTTCCGGTTTTAGCTTGATCGATGGTTTTACCTAAATATCAGACAGGTGAGCCAGCCATCATTTGTCTTAGAACGTATGGCAGCAATCCGCCGTTGCGGTAATACTCATTCTCGATAGCTGTATCGATTCGAACAAGCACATCGAACTCGGTTGCTTTGCCACTGTCAGATGTCGCCTTAACGGTTACTGTCGAACCGGGTTCAACTGAGTTACCAACTCCAGGAATGTCGAAAGTTTCTGTTCCGTCCAGCCCTAGCGATTCAGCCGAATCTCCGTTTGTGTAAACAAGCGGCAATACGCCCATACCGATCAGGTTCGAACGGTGGATTCGTTCAAGACTCTCGGCAATAACTGCTCGGACACCAAGAAGCATTGGTCCTTTTGCAGCCCAGTCGCGTGAACTACCGGTTCCATACTCTTTACCGGCAAGAACGATCAACGGAACGCCTTCATCTCGGTACTTCTCCGAGGCTTCATAAATCCGCATTTGCTCACCTGATGGCATGTGAATAGTCCAGTCACCCTCCATATCAGGTGTCAACTTGTTACGGAGTCGAATATTTCCAAAGGTTCCTCTCACCATTACGTCGTGATTTCCACGCCGCGAACCGTACGAGTTGAACTCTCTTCTTGGAACATCGTTACCTACCAGGAACTGCCCTCCAGGTGCGCTAGGCGGAATAGATCCAGCCGGCGAAATATGGTCTGTAGTTACGGAATCGCCGAATCCAACCAGAACCCGAGCCGATTCGATTTCCGGTCGAACCATCGGCTCATCACCGAAGTCCTCGAAATAAGGAGGCTCTTGGATGTAAGTCGACTCGCGATCCCACTGGAAGTTGAGACCAGAGGGAGCTGGCAAATCCTGCCACTCTGCAGAACCTTCGAACACCATACCGTACTGCTCATTGAACATGTCGGCAGTCAATGATTTGGCAATCGTGTCAGCAATGTCCCCCTGCGAGGGCCAAATGTCCTTCAGGTAAACATCATTGCCCTGGTCGTCTTCACCCAACGGTTCGTGAACCAGATCTGAGTCAACACGACCTACCAGAGAGTAGGCAACGACCAGAACTGGCGAAGCAAGATAGTTCGCCTTCACCTGCGGATGAACTCGACCTTCAAAGTTTCGGTTCCCGCTAACTACGGCAGCTACGGTTAGCTCGTGATCGTTCACAGCATCAGACACCTGCTGTGGGAGCGGACCAGAGTTACCTATACAAGTCGTGCAACCGTACCCAACCGTGTTGAATCCTAGTTCATCAAGATCCTTGTCGAGTCCAGCAGCTTCGAGATATCTGGTCACCACCGTTGATCCCGGTGCAAGACTCGTCTTAACCCATGGCTTGCGTTTCAGTCCGCGTACTAGAGCGTTGCGCGCCAGTAATCCTGCACCAACCATTACCGATGGGTTGGATGTGTTGGTGCAGCTGGTAATTGCCGCTATAACAACTGATCCGTCTCCAACCGCACCCTTCTCGCCATCGACTTCTACGTCGTGTTTGGCGGCAGAAGCATCCTTGAAGGAAGTTTCGAAATTCTCTCCAACATCTGCAAGAGCCAGTCGATCCTGTGGACGTTTTGGTCCCGCCAACGATGGAACTGTGCTTGAAAGATCAAAGCTCAAATCAACTGAATATTCTGGCTCGTTGTCAGGGTCGTAGAAGAACGAATTGGCCTTCGCGTACTTCTCTGCAACCTCGACAGTAGACTCGTCACGACCGGTGTCACGCATGTATTTCAAAGTTTGATCGTCGATCGGGAAGAAGCCACATGTGGCTCCGTATTCAGGAGCCATATTCGCGATGGTCGCCCTGTCAGCGAGCGGCAGACTGTCGAGACCAGGCCCGTAGAACTCCACGAACTTCTCGACCACACCTTCTTCACGAAGCATCTGGACGATACCAAGAACGAGGTCTGTAGCGGTTGCACCTTCAGGCAAAGCACCGGTTAGTCGGACACCAACAACTTCTGGGACGACCATGTAATACGGCTGTCCGAGCATTACCGCCTCGGCTTCGATTCCTCCAACACCCCAACCAAGAACACCGAGACCATTGACCATGGTCGTGTGTGAGTCGGTTCCTACACAGGTGTCCGGGTAGGCAATACGTTCACCGTTTGAGGTTTCCTCGGTCAGAACAGCTTCGGCGAGAAACTCAAGGTTCACCTGGTGGACGATTCCAGCGCCTGGTGGGACGATCTTCAAATTGTCGAAAGCACCTTGTGCCCACTTGAGCAACTGGTAACGCTCCGTGTTGCGTTCGAACTCCCGCTCAATATTCATCGCCAGCGCACCAGCGTTCGAGAAATAGTCAACCTGCACTGAGTGGTCAATAACCATGTCAGAGCGGACGATCGGATTAATGATCGAAGAGTCACCGCCAGCGTTGGCAACCGCATCTCGCATCGCAGCAATGTCGACAACCACCGGAACTCCGGTGAAGTCCTGTAATACAACTCGCCCCGGCATGTACGGGAATTCGCTGGCGGGCTTGGCATCTGGTCGCCACGAAGCAACCAGCTTCACATGTTCGTCTGTGGCAGGGCCACTATCCGCTTTGCGCAAAGCGTTTTCGAGGAGAACTCGTATCGAATACGGGGTTTTGGAAATATCGACTAAACCAGCGTCTTCGAGGACCGATAGATCGTAGTAATTGACCTTTCCATTAATGGTCTCGAAAGTCCGTTTCGCGTCGAATTCTGTTGAATCAGTTGACATGTTTCGTTTGTAGCTCTTGTCCTACTTGCTAAACCAGTTCATTGCCCTGGCGCGTCGCCTTATTTTGGCATCAAAAAATCAGATTCCGCCTCTGATCGTTTCTTTCGGGTAAACACTTTATCAGCGGACGTGACATTTTCTGGTCAACTTTTTGGCTCCTGTTGATCCTCCAGGACTGGTAGCATCCAGCCTTCACATTGAACAGATTATTTATCCAGCAGTAAATGGCAACATCACAACCCTTCGAAACTGATCCAAGAGCCGCCATCGCACGCCGTACCCCGTTCTTCTACGGATGGGCAGTCGTGCTCGCCGCTGGGTCTACAATGTTCGTCCGGAACGCCGCGGCGACTCTTACGATAGCCGTGTTCGTCTTCCCAATGAGCGAAGAATTGGGTTGGAGTCGAACCTTGATCGTCGGGGCGGCCGCCGCCGCCGGTGTCGTTTCAATGTTCGTGTCACCGCTAGCCGGCTGGATACTCCAGCGCTACGGTGCGCGAGTGTTGATGGCATCTTCCGTGTTTCTGCTTGGTGCGGTAATTCTGTCGCTGCGTTGGACGACAAACCCGATCAGCTTTTACCTCCTGTTCGGTGCCGGTCGACTCATGTTCCAGGCGCCATTACAAATTGGTGCTTCTACAGCCGTCGCGCAGTGGTTCGTTCGACTCCGAGGACGTTCTTCGTCAATTCTTGGAGTCTCGCACTCGCTCGGAATGGGGCTGTTTCCGCTCTTTGCCCAGCTTTTCATGAACGCAAGTGGAGGCGACTGGCGGATGGCATGGTTCTGGATGGGAATTTCAGTATGGGTTCTCGCCCTTCCTCTAACCCTGTTCGTATTTGTTAACAAACCCGAGGATGTCGGGTTAACTCCAGACGGCGACGTGTCACCCACTCGCGACGGCGATGACGAACCCACGAAAACCGCCGCAGAGCAAGAAGAACAGTGGACTCTCAAAGAGGCGATGCGTACTCCTGCAATGTGGACGCTTGCATTCGTTGGTGGTCTGGTCTTCTTCATCCACACCGGGGTAAACATCCACCAGGCGGCGTTCTTACGGGATCACGGAATCAGCGCTTCTATCGCCGCATCCGCATTGACCGTAATGGCGGGAGGGACCGCTGTCGGCAGCATATTCTGGGGTAATTTACTCGACAAACTGCCGGTCAAACTTGTCTACTCACTCACCGCTGCCTGGCTCGGTGGCATGGCGCTGCTTTTCTTGCTAGTCGACACGCCAACAATGGCGTTCGCAGTCGCCCTTTTGTTTGGAATTGGACTCGGTGGACTGCTAGTCGTACCTCCAGTAGCGGTCGCTCACTACTTCGGTCGAAGCTCATTGGGTGCGATTAGAGGCGCAACTGAACCCTTCGTAAGCGGAGGTCAGGCGATCGGTGCAGTGGGTGCTGGACTCATATTTGATTACACAGGATCGTACGAAGCGACGTTCCCAACATTCACCGCCGCGGCCATAATTGCGATCGTATTGCTTGGCGTGACAAGACGTCCCAGCAAAACTACATCCAGCACTTAACGCCGTTTCTAACGGTTGCGTCCAGAGCGTACCGGGGCTAATCTTCCATTCTGAATTTATAGTCAAAAGTGTCGGGATTCATTCAACTGACGAAAACACCGAGGAAGGCGAGAGTTACCGCTTGATTAACGGCATATTGCACCCAAAGAACGTCGTAGACCAACTCGTGCAGCAGGGAGTGTCGCACTACGTTACGCTCCCCGATTCTGAGACGGCTCACATGTATGAAGCTCTGATGGCAGAGCCGTCCATCACAGTTGTCCCCGTCTCACGCGAAGGGGAAGCAATACCGGTTGCTGCGGGACTATTTATCGCCGGACAGAACCCGGTGATTTCAATCCAAAACGCTGGTCTTTACGAAGCCGGAGACTCGCTTCGTGGCCTCGCACTTGGGGTCGGTCTCCCGCTTGTGATGTTTATCGGATACCGGGGTCACAACCGCAAAGGTGACACTCCCGATTCGGCGGCGACGATTCTCGAACCGTTCTTGCACTTGTGGCGGGTTGACTATTTCGTAGTCGAATCCGACGAAGATCTCGACCGCGTTCCGCTGGCATTCGACCGTGCAGCGAGGACCAACCAGCCCGTTGCAGTTGCGATCGGAACTGAATATGCCAAAGAAGAAACCGCTGAAATAGTCACGGGAGGTGCTGGATGATTACTTACGCCGATTCCTGCCGAGTCCTGAACGAATCAAGGGGCGACGCCGTGAGCGTCACCACAATGACTCAAACCAGATACTGGAATCAGGTTTCTACCGAACCGGACCTCGACATCAGTATCTCCAACGGGATGTCGAAAGCGTCGTCTGTCGCACTTGGGTTGGCGTTGGGTGACCCGCAGCGGCGCGTGCTGTGCCTCGATTCCGAAGGCTCCCTGCTAATGAACTTTGGATCGCTCGCCACAATTGCAGGAATGGCACCAGAAAACTTCTACCACGTAGTGTTCAACAACGGCATTTACGGAATTACCGGAGGGCAACCCGTTCCCGCTCCCGGAGTGGAATATGCGAAAGCGGCTGAGGCGTGCGGATATGTTTCAGCGCACCGGTTCAGCGATATCGAATCTCTCGATTCCGCGTTGCCAGAAATCCTTTCGCAACCAGGACCCGCGCTTATCGAAATCATCGTGAAAGGTGAACCGCAGAAAGAAGGCGTGGATCAAACTTGGGAATCGAACGCTATGATGCCGAAGCAGCTCCGCGCAATGAGGAAGCGACTCACCGGCAAGGATGACTGGGGACCTGGTGGTCCGTATCTCTAGAAACTAGCGCTTACGATTGCCATGTAACGCTCGGTTTAACTCAATGTTTCTCGCGTCGCTTCGGTCGCACTCTCGCCACTATCAATCCGAATAAACCGGCGGAGGCCAGCATGTAGTTTGCACCCGCAGTTACAGCGCCCACGGCTTAGTCTCCTCCGGTCGGCACATTGCACCCGAACACAGTAAGTGCCGGTTCTGGTGCCAATGACGGATCCGTTTCGCCCACACCTTCGGTCGCTTCGGCTTGCTCGTCGGCTCCTGCGTTGCCTTCTGCGGGTGCGAAGCTATCGCAAGAATTGAGTGTTGCACTAAAGCAACGGCAGCAATACGTGAGACGGTCGCATAGCATCGCGGAAAATACGGTTTTGCGCTTTGATTCCGCTCGTTTCTAACGCGTTGTTTTTGCCCGTTTGCCAGTTGCGATCCCATCTTGGGAATCCGCTACTGGTCACCGCCACTCGCAGTCGATGTCCGCTCTTAAACACGTGACTCGTGGCCCATAGATCAACTTCGAATTTCGTTGGCATGTGCGGCACCAGAGTAGTTGGATTCTCGAACGATTCGTGGAACCTCGCTCGAAGGATGCCGTCACAAATTAACATTGAAGTGCCATCAGAATGGACGTCTGTGATTCGAACTACCCAGTCGGTATCCAGCGCACTTGATGAGGCGTAGAGGATCGCTTTAACCGGTCCAGTCACATTCAACGGCTCATCAAGTTCGCTTGTCGTGTACGTGAGAACTCCATCCTCATGGCCACGCTGATCCCGCGGACCGTTATCGTCACCGAGGTGTCCGCCTCCGAAAGACCGGATCGGATTCTCAGGGTCCGACTCGTACTCATCGAATACTTCACCGAACAATCCGGGTTCCTCTGCGCTGAGAACGCCGTTGTTGAGGGAGTTGACCGAGCCCGACTTACCTTTTGAGAGATAGAACGGCGTGTACTTAATTTCTTTAGGTGGCCACTCATCGAACTCGCGCCACTCGTTGATACCCATGGTGAACAGCTTTACTGGTTTGTCGGTGTCAACTCCGTTGTCGGCTCCCTTCAGCCAGTGATCGAACCAGCGTAATCGAGTATCAAACCACCCGAGAATCGCCTGCTCACCAAAATCTACTTCACCAGCCTCACGCATATCAGCGGGACCAGGATTATGTACCCATGGTCCAATGGTCATTCTTTGCCCGGTTCTGGCTTCAGGGGTAGCGGCCTTTTCCCGCATGCCCACGTAGTTGCGAATCGTGCCAGCGAGAAAACAGTCGTACCAGCTTCCGAAGTGATGCACAGGCACGTTGGCTCGATCATGCGATCGAGAGTTGCTGAATTCCTCCCAAAACTCGTCGTGATTCGGGTGTTTCAGCCACTCGGCATACCAGTTGTGTAAATCCTCGACTGGAGGCAGCGGAGAAATAGGCAGGTTTTCGAGCCATTTCAGGTAATCATCAGATGCCTGGTTCACCAGCGCGCTGACTTCGTCTTCCGACCCTACAGGTGCCAGTTTTCGGGCGTTGGTCGCCGTGTGCTTTAGTGTCCACATGGTGTTGAAACCATGCTCGAATGCACCGCCTCGATAAACCCATTCGTCGTAATAATCCGCCGACGATTGACGGGCAAACTGGGCAACCAGATGAGGCGGTTGTGTCGACAACATTCTGTATTGGGTAGCACCGGAGTAAGAACCGCCAATGGTACCAATTTTACCGTTCGACCACGACTGTTCGGCCGCCCATTCAACGGTATCGTATCCATCCTGGTTTTCACCGTCTCCATCGTCTCTGAACGGATAGAATTCTCCGTCGGAAGCGAACCGACCTCGAACGTCCTGAATCACTACTACATAACCGTGAGAGGCGTAGAATTCACCCGCTCCCAGGTTCGACTCAGAAGAGCCGCCCTTGTCGTATGGCGTACGTTCGATCAGAACAGGAAATCGACCTTCGGCATCGGGTCGCCAGACATCAGAGCGCAGAATCGTTCCGTCACGCATCGGTATGTCTATGTTGCGCTCGATAATTACGCCGAATTCGCCTTTGGTTTCTGTCACGGTCATACCTCTTGAACTGCTATTCGCACTTACATACCTGCACCGCCGTCGACAGTAATCATCGAACCGGTAATCATCGCTGCATCGTCCGTCGCGGCAAACATGAATGCGTTCGCAATATCCTCAGGCTGCTGAAGCCGACCCAAAGGTGTGTTGCTCAATCGTCGATTGAAGTTTTCGGGATTATCAATGCTGGTCTCCCAGCTGTTAGGACTGTGTTCAGTGTTCCCGCGAATGAACGGTGTGTCGACGTGACCCGGTGAAATGATCACGCAGCGGATGTTGTCCTTAGCAAAGGAATTTGCGGCTGATCGAGTCAGTCCCACCATTGCCATTTTTTGCGCGGCATATGCTGGGCTTCCGCCGCCGGGTCGAATAGCGGCGAGCGATCCCATATTTAAGATCACTCCTGAACCCGCTTTGCGCATTGAAGGCACTACAGCTTTGATGCCAAAGAAAGCGCCGTTCAAACCAACATCCATGATCAGCTCAAACTGCTCGTCTGTTTGTTCCTCGAAACCAACCCGGAAGTTCGCTCCCGCGTTGTTGCACAGAACAGTCACTGGTCCCAATTCTCGTTCCGTTTGAGAAACAACGTCGCGCCACGCCGCTGATTCACGAACATCCAGTTCAATTACAATGGCGCGGCCACCTGCATCGACGATCTCCTTCGCCACAGCCTTGGCGGGTTCCAGTCGGTTGTCCGCAACACAAACAGCGGCACCTTCGGCTGCGAACAACCGAGCCTGAGCACCACCCATTGCACCGCCACCACCGGTAATGATCGCTACCTTGCCTTCAAGACGACCGAGTGATTCAGATGAAGTCATGTTACCCCAAAACCAGTCCGCCGTCGGGTCGACGTGCTGATTCACCATCGCCAGCTCCGTAGGGATACTTCGCCATTTCTTCCTCGACAATGTCGATGCCCAGCCCCGGCTCTTCCGGCGGAATGAAGTGGCCATCTTTCACCTCAACAACATTCGTGACGATGTCTGCTTTGAAAGTGCCGACTTCGGGTGCAAACTCATTCACATCCCAGTTCGGAGTAGCGGTCGCAATGTGAGTATTTGCCATGTTGGCAATCGGTCCCAGGAAGTGATGCGGAGCGACCTTTATATGGAAGCTTTCGGCAACTGCCGCGATTTTCTTCACGTGGGAGAATCCGCCAGCCAATCCAATATCGGGCTTGATGAAACTCACTCCCTGCAAAGCGCAGTACTCGCGGAACTCCCACAACGTGTTGTTTCGTTCACCAAGTGCCAGAGGAATGTTGACCTTGTCGCCAACCAATCCCGCAGAGACAACCGAATCGGGAGCGATTGGGTCTTCGTAGAAGTACGGTAGGAATTTTTCGATCTGCTGGGCGAATACAACTGACGAGCCAGGGAACAAGTTGCGATGAATCTCGATGCCTATATCGAAGTCCCAGCCAACTTCTTCCCGAACCGCCTCGACAATCGCCGTGTTCTGGCGAATCAATTCCCCGTGCGAAAGTTCACCCCAGTTGTCAGGGAACGGTGTCATCTTGAGAGCCGTAAATCCGTCATCCTTGGTCATTCGAGCCGCAGCAGCGAAGCTTTCTGGAGATGAGAGCGGTCCCGAATACCCGTATGACCCAAGCAAAGGAATGGTGCGAACCCTGTCACGCACTTTGCCCCCGAGAAGATCCCAGACTGGCGCACCAAGACGTTTGCCCTTGATGTCCCAAAGTGCCATATCAATGGCGCTTATAACCGCGGTGATCGCCGGACTTCGGAAAGAGTATTTGCGATAGGCGACGTTCCAGATTCGGTCGACGTCACGGGGATCGAGCCCACAAATGTCGTCTTCCATCCGATGTGCTATCACCCCTGTGGCATCGGCGTAGCTCCAAAAGTTGCCTTCGCCAACGCCGTAAGTGCCATCGTCACATGTAACTCGAACGGTCAGCCATTTACTGACCAGCCACGTCTCAATCTTCTCAATTTTCATTCGTAATTTGTTCCTCGTCTCCCTCTCTCACAGGGAGGGAGTCAGAGTGTGGGCTTTTCCTCTACCACCGACTACTTATGCAGTCCATACAAGCTCTCGTCTGTCACTGTCTCGATTAGCGACTGGATGTACCCGTTGGCGTAAGCCTTTGCTCGGTGTCCCCAGGCTGTATCGCCCTTTGTGATCGGAACGTGGTCATCCATAAAAAAGCCGTTGAATCCGTTTTCTGCGTAAATACGCATAGCCCGGTACATATCGACATGCCCTTTATTGACAAATGTTTCGTGGAACTTAGGGACGGTGCCCGAAACGTTGCGGAAATGCACGTAAAGAACCCGTTCCCGTTTCACAAAATACTCGATCATGTCGTAAATGCTCTCGCCGTTGTCCTGATCGGCATCCGACATTTGCGAGAACGATCCCTGACAAAGCAAGATCGAGTTATATGGACTATCGACAATATCTATAAGTCGCTTGTAGTTTTCGAAATTGAACAAGAGCTGCGGTACACCGCCGACCTCCGGCATTGGCGGATCGACGGGGTGAAGTCCCAGCTTTACCCCGTACTTCTCTGCCACTGGAGTGGCTTCCTTGACCCAGATTGCCAAGCACTCCCATGCCCGATCAAGCGAAAGATCCCAATCGATAACTCGTGGCCAGTTCTCTACTTCAGCATCGTAAGCGGTACCCAGAGCACCCCAACCAACGTCAACGTGTCCCGTTCGGTAGAACCGTGGATAACGCCAGCTCATGGTGTACATCGGGATACCGGCATTACCGATGTTCTTGATGGTTTCGAGCATGTTTTCGAGCTGTTCGTCGAACCGAGGTCCACCGGCAATCATGTGGTGTCGCATATCGATTTGCGTGTTCTCGATAGCCGTAAGCTTGAGCCCCCACTCGTTGATCCCGTTCTTCAGGCCAACAAGATCAGGAAGTTCCCACTTGCCGTTGCGCACTGGTACGGGAGGCGTGTTCAAAACAACGTCCTGCACGCCAAGTTGCGCCATGAAGCGAAGAGCCTCACGGTTGGTGGAGCTGTTGAGTCCCATTCCGGTCCTCATTAGTTAGCTCCTTTCGCAACTTTGCTCATATCGACCGGACCGCCGTACTCGACTTCCTTCTTCACCGACTCGATTACACCGGCAATGTAGCCCTGTGCAAACAGTCGCGACCGGTATCCCCCCAGGTTGCCAGGGAAGTCTTCGTCATCAGTCATCAGCGGACAGTGATCGTCGATGAAATTGCCAGTGAAACCGGCGTCGCGATACGTTCGCATGGCTCGTTTCATGTCGACGTAGCCAGTGTTAATAAATTCTTCGTTGAACGATGGCGCCTGCCCACTCACATTGCGGAAGTGGACGTACATAATCTTTTTGCGTTTGCCGAAGTAGTCGATCATTTCGTAAATGTCTTCACCTGGCATTTCGCTAAACGTTCCCTGGCAGAATTCGATTGCGTTGTAGTCGGAATCAACGATTTCCACGAGCCGTTTGAACGCAGCGAAACTTCGGAACAAACCGGGAACGCCACCGCGTTGTGGAACCGGCGGGTCTTCGGGGTGAATTCCGCACCGCATTCCAACCTCTTCGGCAACCGGAGTTAATGCCTTGATCCAGTACTCCAACGCTTCCCACATTTTTTCTTCCGTGATCTCTTCATCAGGGAAAGTCGCAGGACGTCGATCGTTCTCCCAGTCGTACTGGTAGCCGGTACCAAGCGCGCCACCTCGAACGATAGTCGATTGCGCCCTGCCCCAGCTGTTTGGCATCCAGTTGTAACCGTAGATCTGAATACCGGCTCGCCCCATATCTCGAACCTGCTCGAGAAGATCCTCAATGAGTTCGTCCTGGCGAGGACCGCCGAAGATCACGTCGTAGTAGGCAACATCTGGTGAGAATCCACCTTCAATTGCTGCCAGCTTGAGTCCGTACGACTCTATCTTCATTCGAAGTGCGACGTACTCGTGGTACTTAATGTGCCTCGAACCCGGGCCACCGTAAACGAGGATGTTTTCGATGCCGAATTGGGCGGCTACCTGAAGAACTTCGTCGGTCGGATTACCGTGCAGAGCGACCATTGGTTCCATGCGATCAACCTTTTCATCAGTCGTGAGTCGATTGACCGGAATCTCTTAGTGTCGACTCGAAATATTTCCGCGACGCCAGAGTCATATCTTCGGTTCTGGCGAGCAAACGGAATGTAGCACGTGACAGCGTTGGTAATAGCTCAATTTGAGTTGAACTTGTGAGGAATCAGCAACAAAAAAAGCCGGAGGATTCTCGTCATACGGCTTTTGTAGTCTTTGTTCAGAGATCGAATCTACTCGAACGGATCGAAGTTTGGGTTTGGTTGAATGACCGAGAATACGGCTGCTTGGGGGTCTTTCAACACTGCAATTCGCCCTGAGCCTGCTTGGTCACAGCTTCGATCATTGCCTGGATGTAACCGTTGGCAAACGCTCGACCACGGTGGCCCCACTGGGTGTCGTGGAGCGTTTGAGGGACGTGATCATCAATGAAGAAACTGTCGTAACCGTTGTCGAAGTAGGTCTTCATCGCCCGGTACATATCAACATGCCCTGTGTTGATAAATTCTTCGTGGAAGTCTTCAGGATTCGGAGCGGAAACGTTTCGGAAGTGTACGTAAAGCACCTTATTCTTCTGCACCATCTCGGCAATGAACTCGTACAGCGCGTCGCCTTCGGAATCTAACATTTCGGAAACGGTTCCCTGGCAGAACTCGATTGCGCAGTTGTCTGACGGATAAATGTCGAGGTATCGACGATAGTTGTCGTACGAACGGAACAACTGCGGGATGCCGCCGAGTTGTTCGACTGGTGGATCGCACGGGTGAATTCCGAGGCGGATTCCCTCTTCCTCGGCAACCGGGATAATGATTTTGATCCAGTACTCGAGGTTCTCCCACATTTCTTCTTCGGTGTATTCCCGATCGTGGGTCAGAGGCATCTGGTTGGCCAGCTCGTAGTTGAAGGCAGTTGCCATTGCGCCACCTCGAATTTGCTTCGGTGGTGTTCGCCAAACGTGCGAGGGCATCCAGTTGTAACCAAATATCGGAATCCCGGCACGAGCAATGTTGCGCACGGTCGTAATCATGTTCTCAATCTGCTCATCACGCTTCGGACCATTGAGCATGATATGGTCGTAGAACTGAGTTGGAACGTTTTCGAGCGCTGAAAGCTTCATCCCGTAGTTCTCAACGTTTCGTCGCAGGTTCACAAGGTCGTGAAGCGACCAGGTTCCGTTGTAGTTCGGCAGCGCCGGGGTGTTGAGAAGTATGTCCGTTGCACCGTACTGCTGTGCAAACTGAAGATATTCAGGCGTCGCCTGCTGAAACTGTCCGAATCCTGCGCGCATTTATTCGATATCCCTGGTCGATTGTTTAAACGAAAAAGCAACTCCACCTGTCGATGTTTGGCAACTTACACCCGTACGGACGCTAGTGGAAGTCTATCGACGATGAGCATTAATATTTCTTATGTAGGGGATCTCCATAAAATCACAGCTCCAGCCGCTTTCCACTCGGTCCTCAGAGCTTCCGCGTAGGTGATGGCGCGATACTTCAGTAGCGAAAATTCGCCAACGATTAATCCCCCACCAGAAAATTCTGATTATTGACCAAAGTTCTAGTCGCGTTCGCAACTCGGTTTGGATCGACCCGTGAAATCGCTTCAGCGATCGCCCGCGAGCTAAACACGGCCGGTTTCGATGCGATTGCTACCGAGGCGACCAGTTCTATCGATGCCACCAATTACGATGCACTCGTAATTGGATCGCCCATTTACGGTCGGAAATGGCTCGCCACTGCCGGCCTTTTTGCCACCATAAACTCGGAACGAATCTCCGGCCGGCCGGTTGCTCTGTTTTCCGTGGGAACGCTAGGTGTCAAGAATCAGCCAGCCGCAAAACAGGAGCACGAAGATTTTGTTGGCGACCTTCGTGAAGTCGCACCAAAACTGAACGTAGTTTCCGATGATGTGTTCAACGGTTATTTCGAGCGCGCAAATCTTCCCTGGTATCTGAGATTGATCGACAGATTCGCACCGACTCCCGAAGGAGACCACCGTGATTGGCAAGCGATCGAATCGTGGGCAAAATCTCTCGTTCACAAGTTCCGGTAATGACCAGTCCTCTTTTACGCTTCACCTACCAATGTTGATCGACACGCATGCACATATTCATCAGCACTCTCGCTCAGAGTGGGACGAGATTGTTAATCGGGCTTTAGAAGCACGCGTCGGTGGAATATTCACAGCCGGGACTACGGTAGAAGATTCCCGACTCGCAATAGAGATGGCGTCGCAATATGAACACGTGTTCGCGGGAGTAGGCGTTCACCCGACCGATCTCACTCGATCACTCAACGAAGACGACCTGGCTCAACTTGACGCACTGGCAGCTTCACCGCAAGTAGTTGTAATGAGTGAAATCGGGATCGACCATCAGAAGCGCTCTCCAGACCGCGATTGGCAGGCCGAGTCGTTCTTCAACCAGATCGAGATCGCCAGAAAGCACTCGTTACCTATCGTTTTTCACATTCGTGAAGAGCGTGATGATTACGATGCACACTCCGCGCGCGATGCAGCAGTTTCGATACTCAAAGAATCCGGTGCTGGTGAGTTAGGAGGTACTGCTCATTACTTTCAGGGGCGATGGTATTTCGCTAAAGAACTACTGGATCTTGGGTTTCACATTTCATTTGCTAAAACGCTGAGCAGAATTTCAGATCTTGAAGAGACTGCTATCAAAACCCCTGAGGATCGCTTGCTCCTGGAAACCGATGCATACCCCCAGACATTCAAGAAAAACCGCGACAAATGGACTGAGCCTCGTGATACACCGTTGGTAGCCGAGAAACTAGCGACGCTTAGGGGATCTGCGGTTGCGCAAATCGAGGAGTCAACCACTTCCAACGCACTCCGAATCCTCGGGCAACGCGCGAACATAGTTCGACCCGTTCTCAACTAAACATACCATCAGCGAACTCATATAAGTGATCCCGCGATAAAATCCGTTGGTCTCTGCGTTACTACCCACATGCAAAAGGGCAGTTCGAAAACCATTATGCAGAGGTAATCGAGTAAAAATCATGCTCCCGACATCATCGAACATCGGTCTAAAAGAATGGTCAGTCACCTCCGAAGCCCTCGGCAGTGGTGAACAAATTTTCATGCTTCGCAAAGGTGGCATTCGAGAAGACGGACGCCACTTTAAAATCGAACACGAACAGTTCCTTCTATACCCCGGCCTGTTTCACGAAGGTGAGCTACTGCTGAAGGACGAATATCAGCACATGTTGAGAACCACGCCAGGCGCAGACTTCACCACCGAAGTTCCAATCTCGGTTTACTGCGAGTTGGCCGAAACTATCTATATTTCCGAAGAAGAGCAGGTTCGTGCGCTCGACGAACACCACATATGGTCGAAAGAGTTTCCGGTGAAGCGATTCAGTTGGAAACCGAGGGAACCGCTCAAGCTCATGATCGTTCGGGCATATCGCCTGACCGAACCGGTGACCATTCCGGTCGAAGATTCATACGCGGGATGCAAATCATGGGTCGAACTTGCAGACCGAATCGACCTCAAAAACGCTACTCCAGCGTTGACTGATTCAGAGTTCGCAGAACGTGTCGCAAAAATCCACGCCTCTCTCACGACAGAAACCGTAAACGCTTAGTTATCTTGGATAGCTGACAAGCCAAAAATCAGACAGGAATAATGCTTTGAAATACCGCCAGCTACAGTCGACCGACCTAACCGTTTCCGAGGTTGGATTCGGTGTGTGGAGTGTCAGCATGAACTGGTGGGGCGAGGTGAATGAAGAACAGGGCATTAAACTGCTCCGCCACGCCTACGAAAAAGGAATTACGTTCTACGACACCGCTGACACCTATGGTGCCGGATACGGTGAGGAGATTCTTCCAAAAGCGTTGGCGGACAAACGCAGCGACATCGTCGTCGGAACTAAGTTCGGCTACGACATTGAAGCTCCTAGACACGGACACCAGGAACGTCCCCAGATATGGGATCCAGATTTCGTGAAGCGAGCTTGCGAGAACAGCCTTAGACGACTTGATACCGACTACATCGATCTGTATCAGTTCCACAACCCACGACTTGAATCTCTTCAGCGTGAAGACACAGTTGCTGCACTCGAAGACCTCAAGTCTGAGGGGAAAATTCGGCACTACGCAGTAGCGGTCGGTCCTGACATCGGTTGGCTTGAAGAGGGCATGTACACGATCAACGACATTAAAGTTCCTGCCGAAGTGATCTACTCGATCCTCGAACAGGACCCTGCCGACCTGATGATCGAGGCGGCAACGAAGCAGGGTGTCGGGCTTTATTCTCGGGTGCCTCACGCTTCAGGAATGCTCGACGGCAAATACACGAAAGACACCGTGCTCGACGAAAGTCCGTTTGATCCTTCCGACCACAGAGCATACCGACGCATGCACTGGCTTAAGAACTCGATCAAAAAGCTGCAACAGATCGATTTCCTGTTCACAGGTAAACCGGCAACTGTTGGTCAGATAGCCGTTAAGTTCACTCTGATTCCAGAAATCATGGCTTCCTGCCTGCCGACAATGACGAGTATCGAACAGATCGACGAATACACCGCTGCTTGCGATATCGATGATATTCCGAAGGCTGAACTCGATCGACTGGCACCGCTCTATACTGACAACTTTGGACTAGGCGCACCTGACCCACAGAAATCGAGTACGTCAGCAACAGGATGGGTCGACCACAACGGCAACCCGGTCGATCGTAAGTTGATGGTACCGGGCGAGTAATCACGATTCCCGAAAACTGAGAATCGGTTACTTCTTTTTCTGATTTCGCCTGCGGTATGAGCTTTTTCGGTTTTTACGCGCAACCGGAAGCCGTTTGCCTCGTTTCTCGGGCTCAGATTCCGAATAAACATAATCCTTTGAAACAGCACCCTCAACTGCGTCCGCTGATTCAGCCGCAGCTTGTTCAGGCGATTCCGTCTCGCCGGTCCCGGACTCACCTTTCACTCGACGCAACTCGGCTTCTAAGAAATTGAAGTCGCGCTGAGGAATGATGTGCAGCATGCCGTAGAACGCATGAGGCCAGAGATGAGGAGGCCACTTCTTCACATACTCCATCGTGGGACCTATTTGAAACGCGTCGACGTAACTCGATTCTTCGAGCACCACGTCTGGGTTGAGTTCGACACGATGAGGAAACGTTTCCTCGTCCCGGTGATGTTTCCAGATTCGCTCATCGTCCTCGAAACTGTCAGATATCACAGTTGCCGTGGCGGCGAATCCCTTCTTGTCCGACACGTAGTACAGAACTCTGTCTTCCGGTCCCATCCGAACCGCTTTCTTACGATTCTTCGAGTCAACGCCCTGCATGTTAAAGCCGCGCTCGCGGGTTATGTCCAGGTTTTCCTGGGTCGTCACAAGCATCCAAAAGGTTTTACCCATAAATCGGCGACTCCGCGCTCCGTAGTTAGCTGCGCATGCATCAATGATATTTCACCTGACAAATCTCATGTAAATCTACGTTAAACTCCCGGTATACCGACTATGCCTCTTCAACCGGAATCAACGAATCGACATCGAGGATTGCACTCTGTGAACTCAAACAGTGAATAACGACAGACTACCTGCGAGCCTTCGTGCGGAGATTCGGGTCAATCTCTTCAGTTGGGGAGCGAACAACAAACGCTCATTCCCCTGGCGCCGAGGGCTACCGTTTTGGCAGGGACTCGTCGTCGAATGCATGCTCCAACGAACACGTGCGGATCAAGTCAGTCCTGTGTTCGAACAACTCATGTCAACATTCCCCACCCTCAAGTCGCTAAGGTCCGCGAAAGATTCAGATCTTCATGCGATCTTGACACCGCTAGCGCTCCAGTGGCGCATCCGCAACGTTGTCGACCTACTGAGGGTGCTGTCGAACCGAAACGGTCGAATCAAAAAAACAATTGAAGATCTCAAAAAGTTGCCAGGTGTTGGCGATTACTCTGCGGCAGCGGCTCTCACGTTCTATGGTGGGCAGAAAGCTACCATCATCGATGCAAACACGGTCCGAGTCAGAGCGCGAATTGTCGGTGAAAAGTTTGGCCCGGAGACCCGTAGGAAAAGTTGCCCCAGGATAAGTGCGCGGCTTGACAGCCACATTGACAGCCACCCGAGGTGGACTGTGGCGGTCAACTCCAGTCTTTGATGGACGGACTACACCGAATTTGAACTCAATCACAGTCTTCAATGGACGTTGATGCACTGTTCGGATGGAACTGCAAATTCGGATGCCGTCAGTCACCGCTTCCGAGCCGCCATTAACGGTCGAACCATCAAACGAATCTCGGAATCCCTATTCGACCTTGGGAAATGGCCGATTTGAGATCGTCTGAAAGCCAACGCAAATAAGCAGATCTATCCGAGTGATTTGGCATGAGCGATATGATACCCACATCGAATAGAGCTTAATAACCGGCTTCCAGTTATTGATCAGGTCGAACCTGGTACTTGCTTCGAATCCAGATCGCTGCGGCATTCATGCTCAACAACACCAACAGCAAAACGATAATCCCAGCGGCGGCAATACCTCGGAACTCGTGCTGTGGCTGGCTTACCCACGTAAAAATCTGTAGCGGCAGAACCGTAAACTTGGAGTCAGGAGTTGTTGGGACGAAGGTAACCCATACAAGTGACGAGATGATCAAGATCGGCGCTGACTCACCAATCGCTCGCGAAAGCGCCAGGATAATTCCACTCATCATTCCTGGCAGTGCCTGTGGCAGCACGATCGCTTTTACAACCTGCCACTTATTCGCACCCATGGCGTAGCCGGCATCTCTGTAGCTCGACGGCACGGCTTTGATCGCTTCTTGCGAAGCTATCACAACGATCGGGAGGATCAGGAGCGTCATAGTCAAAGCGCCGGCGGTTACATTGCGAGAGCCGTTGAACAGAAATTGAACAAATACGGCGAGACCAAGCAATCCGTAAATCACACTGGGCACTCCGGCAAGGTTAGCGATATTCAACTCGATCATCCTGTTGATTCGGTTTTTCGCAGCGAACTCTTCAAGATAGATCGCGGTACCGACCCCGATCGGTATCGTCAGCAGGGCGGTCATTGCCACTACCCAGACGGTTCCGGCAAGAGGAGCGAGAATTCCCGATTCCAGCGGTTTGCGTGATGCGTAGCTGCTCAGGAACGGCCAATCAATGAATGGTAGTCCGTCTATCAGGACATCGATAAGTAGTGATGCCAAACCCAGAATGCCAACGATTACGGCCGCGACGAAGGTCGTGAAAAACATCTGGTCACGAATTACCCGGAAGCGATGTGACCTATTGTGGCTGACTGAAGAAGTATCTGACTTATTCATAAACCTGCCTGAATCGAGAAATTACCCATCGCCCAACGATGTTCATTGCTAGGGTCATTACGAACAGCAGCAAGCCAACCGCGAAGATCGTCTTGTATTCCAGTGATCCCTGCGGAGTTTCACCGAGACTGACTTGAACGATATACGCCGTCATAGCCTGAATACTCTCAAGGGGGTTGAGCGTGAGGTTCGGCGTGGCCCCTGCAGCGATCTTCACTATCATGGTTTCGCCAATCGCCCGCGATACAGCGAGTATGAACGACGCCACGATCCCTGATAGAGCAGCGGGTATTACAACTTTGGTCGAGACTTCGAATCGAGTTGCACCAAGGGCGTACGCTGCGTCACGAAGTGAGCGTGGCACCGCAACCATGGCATCTTCGCTCAATGTTGAGACCATCGGCATGATCATGAGTCCCATAACCAAGCCTGCGGACAATGCGTTGAACACGATTACCTGATCGTGCCCAAAGATGTTCTGAAGTATCGGAGTCACAAACGTTAGTGCGAAATATCCGTATACAACGGTCGGGATACCAGCGAGTACCTCCAGAATCGGTTTCAGAATACGGCGCAATCGCTCGGGGGCGTACTCAGACAGGAATATCGCCGCGCCAAGTCCAAGGGTTAAAGAAACAACACCCGCAATCACGGCGACAAGAAGAGTTCCTCCAACGAGCGATAGCACTCCGAATTTCTGAGGTGAGAAAAGCGGTGCCCATTCGGTTCCGGTTAAGAAGTCCCATACCGAAACTTCCGCAAAGAACCCGATACTCTGAGCGACCAGAATGATTACGATTCCGACGGTGGTAAAAATCGAAATCGCAGCAGCGGCGCGCAATGTCCATGAAACGATTGTCTGTTCCCTATGCTGCCGTTTACGTCTTCGAGCTACAGCATCGAGCTGAGCCTGCATTTTTCCGACTTTGACTGCGGTTGCCATCTAATGATTCGGGTAAAAATTTCTGTGGCGCGATATCGATTTCATATCGCCTGTACGCGAAACACTCTTAGTGAGCATGAGTTTCTCGCTCTCCTCGACCAAGAGTGCATGTCAATTGTTAACCGTCGGTTAGGGATCAGCCAATTTTCACGCCTGATCTTACGTCAGGAGTTAGTTCAGTTGGTCAAGCTGCGACTGGTAATCGGCGGCTGACAGTCCGACGTATCCAACTTCTTCTGCAAGCTCACCTGCGTTGTTCATATAGAACTCGATGAAGTCTCGGACCTCTGGTCGGTCCATCGAAGAGTTGTTGACGTAGATGAACATCTCACGAGACAGTGGCGAGTACGAACCATCGTTGATAGTTTCGATACTAGGAACGACACATCCTGAACCACCATCGACCGCCAGAACGTTTAGCAGCGAGGAGTTCTCGACGTAGTAGGCGTAACCGAAGTATCCCATTGCGCCCTGGTCTCCAGAAACACCCTGAACAAGGACGTTGTCATCCGAAGCTGCGGTGTAATCGGATCGGCTGGCGTCTTCTTCTTCATTGATTTCAGCCGTGAAGTAATCGAATGTTCCCGAATCGGTGTCAGGACCATAGAGACGAAGTGGCTTGTCGGGGAAAGTCGAGCGCACCTCGTTCCAGTTGCTGACTTGCGATCCCGGTTCCCAGATCATTTTTAATTCTGCAGTGGTCAAACACTCGGCAAAATCATTCGACTTGTTAAGCACCACAGAGAGACCGTCGTAAGCGATCACAAACTGTGTGAATGACACTCCATTTTGTTCGGCAAGAGCTGCTTCCGATTCTTTGATGGGTCGCGACGCGTTGGAAATATCTGTCTCGTCTTCTACAAAGCGCTTGAATCCACCGCCTGTTCCGGAAATACCAACAGGAATTTGAACGTGTGAATGTTCTCGGCGGAACTCTTCCGCGACCGCCTGTGAGATTGGGAATACCGTTGACGACCCGTCAATGACTATTTCAGAAGGATCTTCGGAAGAACCGCCTTCAGCACCACCACAAGCGGCAATGACTGCGACCATCAATATCGATACTAGTGAAAGCACGGTTTCTGAATATCTTTTTGTTTTCATTCTCATTTACTCTGTTCTATCTTCCATTCGTTCACCAGCAAGGTATGTAAGTCGTTCGGTCTTGTTCGATTCCTAGTGAAGAGTCCTACTTCACAGTCATTCGCCTCCGTTAAATGACGATTAAAGAACGCTGAATTTCAGTTAAAGATTCGTTAAATCGAAATACAGCTAAACCCGGACTGATGACCCAGCTAAATCGGTTCGACAGCTATGAACGGCCTAGTGGGATGGCGAAAGCGAACTCGCTGCCTTCACCGATGGTGCTGGAAGCAGAAATTGCTCCACCGTGTGCATCGACAAGATGTCTAACTATGGCGAGCCCGAGTCCTGTGCCCGGCTGTGTCCGAGCAGGGTCGGTCTTGAAGAATCTTTCGAAAATATGCGGTAAATGTTCCGGCTCTATCCCTTGTCCGGTATCCGAAACCGTAAACCAGATCGATCGCTCATCGACCCAACTGTTCAGCGTGATTACACCGCCAGGAGGTGTCCACTTAACGGCGTTGCTAATCAAATTTGTGAACACATGACCGATTTTTTCTGGGTCGACAGAAACCTCAGGCAGATCGTGAGGGACGGTGGATTCAAGCTTTAGGTCAGTCTCAGTCGCAACCGCCATAAATTGACTAATCGAGTCATCGACAAGCTTGGAGGGTGAAACCAACTCCAGTTCAAGTGGAGACTCTCCCGATTCGAGCCGGGATAGCTCGAGCATCTCCGTGATCAATTTATCCATCCTGTCGACGTCTTGCCGAATCATCTTCAGGAACTGCTCGCGCCCTTCAGGATCTTCAGCTGCGCCTCGTTGAAGCGTTTCCGCAGAAGCGCGTATGCCAGCAACGGGCGTCCGAAGTTCATGTGAGGCGTTAGAAACGAACTCTCGGCGCGTCGTGTCCAGACGACGAACATCGGTCAGATCAGTGAGGATTATCAAAGCTCGAACCGCGCCAGTCTCGGGTCGAGGGAAAGGCGTTGATACCGCTCGCAAGATCCGACTGTTGTCGAACAATTCGATTTCGGCAGAAACCGTTCGATCGCCTTCGATGGAGCGGTTAATCACATTGATGACATCTGGATGATTCGTAAGTGTCGATAGCTGCATACCGGGTTCAACATCACCGGCCGTCAACAACATCTCTATAGACGCCGGGTTCGCTGATTCGATGATTCCTTGATCATCGACAACTACAACACCTTCCTGCATCGAATCGAGTATAGAAGCGAGACGAATACGCTCAGCAAAGTCTTCAGCAGTCTCTTCGCCAACTCGATCCATAAGTCGATTAACAGCACGAGCAATCCGTGCCAGTTCAGCCGGTCCAGCAGGATCGAGTCGGTGTGTTGGTTCGATCGACGTTGCTCTGATTACGCCGTCAGTAACTTCTGCAAACTGATTCGTAAGATGGAGCGAGAGGAAAACGACGGCGATCAGCGCCAGAATCCCAGCGAGAATGGTTCCGATTACGCCGAACAGAAGTGACGCGCTTGCGATCAGGATCACGAGAAGACTCGTTTCCACGAGCATTCGCCATCTTATCGATACGTTTCCCATCAGGCTCTCCGAGTCTCTTCTGGAGGTCTAACTAAATTTGCGCGAATTGCTCATACGTTAAGTCGATATCCGACCCCGCGAACGGTTCCGAGACATACCGGGTTTGACGGATCTTGTTCGATCTTCAACCGCAGCCATCGTACGTGCACATCGACTGTTCTCGTATCGCCGGAGTACTCGAATCCCCATACGTCTCGGAGCAATTGATCTCGGGTGTAAACCCGCCCCGGATTTGAGGCTAGGTGCGCTAGCAGGTCGAATTCACGAGGTCGAAGATCTAGTTCTTTCCCTTGCAACGTGGCTGATCGAGCTCCTCGGTTGATCTTCAGCTCTCCAAGATCCAGTACTTCATCCTCAGATGATCCTGAAACCGTGCTCAGCATTTCCATACGCCGGATTTGAGCAGCAACCCTCGCCAACAACTCTCGCATACTGAAAGGTTTGGTCACATAGTCGTCCGCGCCGGACTCCAGACCACCGATCCGATCGATCTCAGAATCACGTGCTGTGAGCATGATGATTGGAACAATCGATCCGTCTATTCGGATCGCCTTGCAAACCTCAATACCGTTCAAGCTCGGCAACATCAGGTCAAGAACGACAACATCAGGACCTTCCTGACGCATCATTACCAGTCCGTCACCACCATCTTCGACCGCAACAACTTCATACCCATCAGCTACGAGGTTATAACGCAAAGCCTCACGAAGAGTGCGATCGTCTTCAATTACAAGAATCTTGAATTTCCTATTTGAGGAAGAGGGTATAGTCAAGCGCAATAATTCCAGTAGCGTCGTATATGCTGGAAGTTTGATTACCGTACAAAGATGAGTATACGGACTCTGTCTGGATTATCCGATAGATACCCAACGCAATAACGCCTATGACCAGTCGGAATTAAAAACAGCCTCATCGGCTCAGACGTGCGCCCACAGGATGATTGCAGAATCTGCATGGGTGGATGGAGAACCCACGAGTATTGCAGTGCTGTTATACGGCTTCAGTGTTACCTGATTCGACCGAACGATAAGCGGCGTCAATCATCTCGATTGCTCGCATACCCGCCCAACCTGGTACCCAGTTGGTCTTGGTTTTACCGGAAACAATGTCAGCAAAGTTTGCCGTTGGACCACCACCGAAATATGCTCCGGCGTCTGGTTCCAGCTTCATGTCGAAGTTGTTTCCGTCATGCCTAAGAATTTCTAGTCGAGCTCGATCACAATCAACCGTCATGACACCTTCGGATCCAAAAACCCGCACGTCCAGCTGAAACTGTTGATTGTCAGGCAGGGCTCCGGCACCACTAAACGAGCCTATTGCTCCGTTTTTGAACTTAACTGAGAACGAATCGTACAGTTCGACTTTGCTTGTTGGCGAAGATATTAGTGCCGACACAGAATCTGCTTCTAGGTTTGTTAGCCAGTAAGCGAGACCCGCTGAATGTGACATTTGCGCAAGCGCGTAACCACCGCCCGCAATCTCCGGATCAGCCCAAGTATCAGCACCAGGTTCGAACATGTTCTCACCCGCGCCGCCACCGGTTGAAAGGAACTGTTTTCCTTCCAAAAGAGATCGAATTGGCGATGCCATGTGGCACATCACGAATTCAATTTCACCGATCGCTCCTTTATCCATTTGACGCTTTGCGTGCTGGATAAACTCGCTGTAGTGCCAACCATAGGGCACCATCAGTTCAACGCCCTGCCGTTCTGCTTCGGTAACCAGCTCACGAGCTTCACTACCTCTTGTTGTGAGAGGCTTTTCGCAGAGAACATGCAGTCCTTTTTTTAGTGCAGCAAGGGCGTGTTCGTAGTGGAGCGTATGAGGCGAAGCGACCACAACTCCTTTCAAGTCCGGTGTTTCGAGTAGTTCTCGATAGTCTTCCGTCGCGTGAGTAAAGTCGAAGCGATCTTTGACCTGCTGAAGCGAGTCGGCACCGAGTCGACACACGCTTGCCAGCTCAATGTCATCACGTTCAACTAGAACAGGCAGATGGTTTGCTGTAGCCCACCAGCCGGCACCTATTAACCCTATTTTCGCCTTTGAACTCATACCTGTACTCACTTAGATTTCTCGTCGAGATTCAACATGTGCATAACGTCGGCAATTACCGAGTCTGCAACCTGCTTCTTAGACGGTTTCCCACGCTGCGATTTAGGTTTGCGCTTCTTCTTGACCTTCGGGCGAGCAGCCTCAATTCGCCTCGAGTGACAGGTCGTACATGTGCAAGTTTTCGTATGCTGTCGATCAGTTCGGTGGTGCCGCTCTTTCATGTCAGAGATTCTATAGGCGTTGAATGTTTTTAAATGTGAAACGCCGGATGATGCTTTCCTGCATCCCGTTCGATCATCGCCTGAACGTCCTCAACCGAAACCGGGTTTTCGGGCCAGTCTTCAGGGGCAACTTGCGAAAGACGTAGAAGAAGTCTTGCCAACTGCCCGACATACTCTTTCAGTTCACGAACGTTCAATTTATTGGCAGCGTCACCGATCTCGTGATGGAAATTCGCAGTTTCGTGTCGCCCCCAGAAACGCCATCGCCACGTGATCGATGCGTCAATTGCCTCTTCAACGAACGGGAAATGATCTGAATGTGCGTCCATGTGAGCCAAAACGTGACATCTCAACCCATCGTTCATGGTGTCAAGATGTTTCTGAATGAAATGCCTGAGATGCGGAAACATCAACACAATCCCCTTCATGTGCCCTGTGGAGAGTTCATCGAGATTGATGTTAAGTAAAGGTTTGTCTTCTCTTGGTGACGCTGCGCTCCCATAATGTCGAGCGACATACGCCCGCGCACCTTGAAGATGTTGTTCTTCACCCGACCACGTAGCGAAGCGGATAGACAAACCGGGACGTATTCCCTGCTGGGCAGCCAGCGCTGCCATGACTCGCGCCGTCTCCATCACCCCGATAGTCCCTGAAGTGTTGTCGTTTCCTCCAGGAGCCTTGAGCACGGTGTCGTGGTGGCCCGCCAGAATCAAGTGTCGCTCTGGGTTAGTTGCGCCCTCGATCTCGGCAACCGTGTTGTAAGCTTCGGTATTGAAATACTCGGCCTCAACCGAAACGGCGATGCGTGGAGTTCCACCGGCGATCCGACGCAAATATGCGCCATCTTCGGAGCTGGTTTTTACGACCGCGACAGCATCCTTTTGTGGACCGACATTTAACCATTCATCGGAATTGGAATACTCCATCCTTCCGCCGGTTTTCGACTCAATTGCAATGATGCAAGCAGCACCCGCTTCGGAGAGTCGAACAATACGGGCGGTAAATGGCTCGGCAGTCGTGAATGGTTCTGGAGCAATATATGTGAGCGCAACAGATCCACGGATTTGATCTCCGAAAGCTGATACTTCGTGAGGTGACCCGTGTCCGACATCAACCAGTGGTGCGGTGATGTCGGTCGGCTTACATCGCAAGAACGGCAGTGCGCCGATCGGTCGATCGCCGTCGTCAGGCAGTGATATCGAAACATTGCCGTGATTCCACGAATCTAGATTGAAAACTTCTATCTCTGCCCTATCCAAACCGGCAGATTCCATCTCAGATCTGATGTATTTGGCCGCTCGACGATCCTCATCAGATCCCCCCCATCGGGGACCAATAACATCCGCTAGTTCCGTGAGATGTTTGGTGATCTGTGAACCTGCCCAGGCTTCGCCCATTAAGAACCGATCAATTTCATACCAGTTCAATTCCTGAGTACTCACCGGATAGTTCTTCCTTGTAAAAATAGTGTGCTTCGAAATTAACCACATGGTAAGCACGACGTACCCGCTCCGGGGCAGAGATCATCACGATTTATCAATCTTCGGAACATGTCCTGAGATTTCTCGTCTGCTATGCTCAGCAGTTGGAACGCATCAAGACTAGTGACCGCGACGCGAGTTTGGTTTTAGGGGGCAACGGTGCTTATTTCAACGACTCAGGATCTTCCAGGTCGCGAAATTGTCGAAATTCTAGGAGTGGCACGCGGCAACTCGGTTCGAGCTCGTCACGCCGGTCGCGACATCATGGCAGCGTTGAGAAATCTCGTCGGTGGTGAGATTCAGGAATACGCCAAACTGCAGGCGGAAACCCGCGAAATGGCGACCCGCCGCATGATCGAGTTTGCCGAAGCAATGGGTGCGGATGCCGTTGTAGGTGTTCGCTACACCACGTCGATGATTTCATCGGGTGCGTCAGAAATCCTCGCCTACGGCACGGCGATCAAACTCAGATAATCTCACTGTGCGAGTGTGTGTGACCGGTTAAGGACCGCAGACTACCTATTGTAGGTCGTTTCGACGTAGTTTTCGACCATGTCGATGAACTCTGTGGCGATGTTTGGTCCCGATAGGAACGTAGTGCGTTGACCGTCAATATAGACAGGTGCACGCGGATCCTCTCCCGCTCCGGGTAGCGAAATCCCAATGTCGGCTGCACGACTCTCACCAGGCCCATTAACAACGCATCCCATCACGGCAACCTGGAGTGACTCCGCACCTGCGTATCGATTCCTCCACTCAGGCAATTTTTCGTCAATGTGGGTCTGAATATCCTGCGCCAACTCACGGAAAAGAGTCGAAGTGGTTCTTCCACAGCCCGGACACGCCGTAACTGAAGGACGGAATCTTCGAAGTCCAACAGCCTGGAGTATGTCCTGACATAGACGAACTTCCTTCGCTCGATCGCCCCCGACTTCGGGCGTAAGAGAAGCCCTTATGGTGTCACCAATCCCTTGCTCTAGTAGGGTACTTAGCGCGGCGGTGGTGGTTACAACACCCTTTTGCCCCATGCCCGCCTCGGTAAGACCGAGGTGAAGCGAGAAATCGGACTTTGCAGACAACTCACGGTAAACCGCAATCATTTGCGGAAGTCTTGAAACCTTGCACGAAATAATTACCTGGTTGGGTGTGAGTCCAATATCTAGGGCAGCTTCCGCACTTGAAAGAGCGCTCTCGACCAAGGCTTTATTTTCTACAAGCTCGGAACTTAGAGGCTCAGCCAAGCGAGAGTTCTCGTCCATCTTCTGAGCCATCACATCAGGATCAAGACTTCCCGCATTAACGCCGATTCGAACTGGTTTCCCCATATCACGTGCTATTTCGACGAACTGAGTGAAATTCTCGTCGTGGCGAGCACCACGCCCAACGTTCCCGGGATTGATTCGGAATTTGGCAAGTGTGTTCGCCATATCCGGAGAGTCTTTCAGCAAGCGGTGGCCAATGAAGTGAAAGTCACCCACTAGTGGAACGGTACATCCGAGATCAGCAAGATGCTTACTTACTTCAGGAACGGCCGCAGCCGCGGCGGAGTTGTTGACCGTAACTCGGACGATCTCACTACCGGCATCTGCTAGGAGCTTGATCTGGGCCACCGTAGCTTTGACGTTGGCGGTGTCCGTATCAGTCATCGACTGGACGACAACGTTGTTACCACCGCCGATCATTACGCCGCCAACATTCACCGGGTAGGTGTTGTCTCTCGCCGCCACTTAGTTAGCTCCAGTTGTCATATTTCAAGAATTTAGATTCGCCAATTTTACCGTCATTGAAGCGAGATCGAAGTTGTTTGAGTTCTCGATACGGTGAATTCAGCCGCGCCCCATCAGCCAGATTGCACGAACTACGACGGTGAAGACCGCGAGTCCAAGCAGCATAATAGGTATGTTCCAGGCCATTCCGCCATCTCGTTGCTTGTGAGCCAACGCTGCGGGAATCCAAAGAGCGACGATCACACCTGGAAGCGCGAAATTCATTGCTCTAGAAAAATCTCCAATGGACCACAGGATAACCATAAGTACGGTCGATATCCCCGCGATGATCAACTGGTTGCGGCGAGTCTGCGAGAGAGTCAAGTAATCGGGTCCTGTTTTTACAAGAGACCTCGGCGTCGAGATACCGAGGAAATCGCTCAACTAGAAGAACGATTCACCCTTGATGATACGCGTTACGTCCTGAACAGATATTACAGCGATCAATCCGATCAACAGTGCGAACCCAACAAGGTGAATGATTCCTTCTCGCTCGGGCGAGATTCGCTTACCTCGGCGAACAATTTCGACGAACACTAAGAAGATTCGACCACCGTCCAGTGCCGGAATCGGAAGGATGTTCAGAACCGCCAATGAAAGACTCAGCGTCGCCGCCAACGTGGCAAAAGTAATGATCTTTGCCGAGAAGCCAGCGTCTGCCACGGCAATTTCACCGGTGAGCTGGCCGATACCAATTGGTCCGACCGTAGAAGGTCCCTCGAACTGCGGGTTTGAGCTACCAATCAAAGTCGTCGTCAGTGCATTGCGTGTCAGAACTGCCGTGTCTAGAGCGTGTCGCCACCCAATCGGGAATGCCCCGAAAAGACCGAGACCTTTTTTCACGATCTGGCTGTTCTCTGTCGAGATCTGTACTCCAGTTGCACCTTCTTGAATCCGGGTCTTAATGCCCAGACCATTGTCGTGTAACCGAGCGTCGGCGAGAGAAATATGCTTGCCGGCTTCCTCGGCAACGGCAACAACGCGAAGAATGTCGCCTATCGACGCTGGTGGATCGAGAAGCGCAGCATCCTCATTTGAGATTTCATAGAGGGTGTCAGAAGGCTGATCAACCACGCTAATTACCGTGTTCAATCCGACAGTCGCATCAAAGACACGTGCACTGGCAAGCGAAATTTCCGTCTCAGGGTTCGTGGCAATCGCGACGACCTGCTTGCGCGGCGGCTTCCATCGAGGGATTAGCGTTACCTTTTCTACATCACCGGTGTACTGGTACTGCGGTTCGGCGGGTCGAGCGAATATGTTTGGCACACCCGATTCGATTTCCCAGGTACTTTGTGCTCCGAGTTTTACGGTCACTGCTTGCTGAAGTTCGGAGATATTTTCGATCGTGCGCCCATCAACCTTCACAATCTTGTCGCCCGGTTGAATTCCGGCCTCGTCAGCTGGTGAACCAGGGAAAACGCTTACGATAGTTACGTCGCCAACGGGTTTTTCTGAGGGAATCATCAGGACGACGGGGAGCAGCACGAATGGAATCAGCGCGTTCACGAACGCTCCTGCCCCCATCACCACGATTCGCTGCCAGCGTGGCTTGCTTCCCAGCGAACCGACTGCCTCGCTGCTTTCTTCGCCCACCATTCGCACAAACCCACCAAGAGGAAGCCAGTTGAAAGACCAAAGCATGTCCGCAACGATTATTTCGTTTCCATCGAACGATTTGATCTTGCCAGTGATGATCAGTCCGCCCTGTGAGGCTTCCGCATCGTCGCCTTTTGCCCTGGGACGAATGCTTACCGCGACCGACCTGCCCTGTTCGTCGAGCAAGGTGCGAATGGTCGCTGTCTTGCCTACGAGAGAATATCGGTCGATTTCGTAAACGGTTTGGTCATCAACATGTACCGACGTTTTACCGGTCCAAATACCACCAACGCGAGGTGGAAATCCGAAGCCGAATTCAAGTGTCTTAACACCGAATCGCCGGGCAGTCCAAAGGTGACCAAGTTCGTGAAGGATTACCAGCGGGCCGAGAACTATAAGGAAGGTGACGACACCGAAGAATACAGTTTCTGACATATACGTTAATGCTAGCTCAGAATTGTGCAGTGATTGTGGCGACTCAGTGTGGATTCGGTTGACCACCGCGCCGCTTCGATTGCGTCGTCGACGCTAGGGTCTGCGATCACATCGTGGTTTGCCAGAGTCGACGCCACAACATCGGGGATTTCAGTAAACCTGATTTTGCCGGTTGAGAAAAGTTCCACGGCCGCTTCGTCGGCACCGGCCAGAGCAGCTGGATAGGTTCCGCCCTTCTTGCCGTATTCGAGTGCCAGCTCAAAACATGGATAAAGTGACTGATCCATATCCTCGAAAGTGAGAGCCCCCATCGAAACTGCATCGAGTTTTGGTAAGGCAGAGTTTTCGTGTCGATCTGGATACATCAATGCGTGCTGAATCACCTGCAACATGCTGGTCGGACCAAGCTGGGCTTTTATTGTGCCATCGGCAAACTCAACCATCGAGTGAACTATGCTCTGGCGGTGAATCGTTACATCGATCTGGTCGAACGGAATATCGAACATCCAACGCGACTCGATCACCTCAAATGCCTTGTTCATAAGCGTTGCGGAATCGATCGTGATCTTAGGTCCCATGCTCCAAGTCGGGTGTTTTAACGCCTGTTCCGGGGTGACATCACTTAGTGATTCCCACGTTCGATCACGGAATGCACCGCCTGAAGCCGTGATAATCAACCTTGAAGGGTAGCTGGTCTCACCCTCAAGACACTGCCAGATCGCTGAAGGCTCACTGTCCGCTGGCAGGATCATCGCCCCTCCCTCTCTCGCTCCTTTCATCAGAAGGTCGCCTGCCATGACGATAACTTCCTTATTAGCGAGTGCGAGGTCTTTGCCGGCATTCAGAGCAGCAATGACAGGTAGCAGTCCGGCGCAACCGACCATTGCCGCCATAACTAGGTCAACCTCAGGACGAGAAACAATTTCCTCTACAGGAGCGAATTGCGAACCCGCGTAGTTGGCGTCAATATCACCAAGAGTGTCGAAAAAAACGGGCTTGAACTCTTCGAGCTGTTTTTTGAACAACTCGGTGTTTCGACCGTTGACCAGACCGACGATTTCGAATCGTTCAGGAAACGCCCGGACAACTTCGAGAGTTTGCGTTCCTATCGAACCTGTTGAGCCGAGAACGACTAGCTTTTTCACGGGCGTATTTACAGTTAGATCCATACGGCAAACCAGTATACGACCGCTATGTTCGGAATAACGCTATCCAAACGGTCGAGAATGCCGCCGTGTCCGGGTATTATCGTCCCGCTGTCCTTTACGTCTGCGCGTCGCTTGATCCATGATTCGTAAAGGTCACCCAGTACAGCCGTTAACCCCAACGCAGCGCCGAGTACTCCAGCAGTCCCAAGCGAGAATCGGGTTTCGAACACCATATCTATCGCTATTACAGCGACTATTCCGCCGACAAGTCCACCGATCGCGCCTTCCCACGATTTCTTAGGACTAATGCTTGGAGCGAGGCGATGGCGACCGATCGACACTCCTACAAACAACGCGGCACTATCGATAGCGAACGTCGAAAGAATAGCCAGCGAAATTAGTTCTCGACCCTGATCGAACTGAACTAGTCCGGGCGCGTGTGAAAGTGCTATTCCAATATAGAAGGCGAAAACCCAGTAAACCCAGCTTGCAGCATTACGTGATCTACCGAGTACTGCGGTTCCTCGAAGCAACAGTGTGAGACCAAAAATGACGGCGACGGCTATTGGGAAGTGATCACCTGAGATCCGTTGTTCTGAAACCAGCCATGTTCCGAAAGAAGCAAGGGCCACCGGACCAGCCACTAGAAAAACGATGCGAACTCCACCGAATATCGCTCCTTCCGTACGCATCATCCGATCGAGTTCATAGCCACCAACTAACCCGGCAGAGATCGCCAAAACTGCAACTCCAGTTAGGCCACTCCATATCGCAAGCAGCACAACCGGAATGCCGACCGCAGCGCTGACTATTCGGATTCGCAAACGAAATTTCCGATCTTGCTATATCGTTATTGTGACGAGGTTACGTACCCGATTGCATCACCTTGAAGATGATCGCAGCCAAATTGTGAAACTTTGAAAGCAACTGCCGCAAACTATATTCGTTTTCCGAAACGCCGCGCTCGATTCCCAAAAGATTTGAATGCTCGATCAATGTGCTCACCATGGAAATCTGGCCAGAGAACATCGGAGGAATAGAACTCAGAATAGGCGGTCTGCCACAAGAGGAAATTGCTGATCCGGAAATCTCCACCCGTCCGGATCAACAGGTCAACATCGGGCATACCAGATGTGTAGAGATATTCTGCATACTTGCCCTCATCGATCGTTGAAGGATCGACCCCATCAGCAACCATCCGCGCTGCTGCCTGAGCGATTTCCGACCGTCCACCATAGTCGAAGGCAATCGCGAGGGTTAATCCCGTATTGTCGGCAGTCATTTCAACCGCCTGTTCCAACTCGCCACGTAACTCATCTGAAATCCTATCGACCCGCCCAAGGTGACGAATTCTTACATTGTTCTGATGAAGCTGCTCTGCTTCGTGGGCAATCACAGCAATAGCAAGATCGAGAATTCCGTTCACTTCGGCTTCAGGACGATCCCAGTTCTCGGTCGAGAACGCATACATCGTCAGGTAACTCACCCCACGCCGAGCCAAATCGGATACCACGCGTTGAAGGTTTTCAAACCCTGCGTGGTGGCCCTCCGAAATGTCCAACCCTCGCTCTTCAGCCCATCGACCATTTCCATCCATAATCATCGCGACGTGTTGCGGGAGCACCTGTGTTTTCCCGTTACTCAACTTGGATGTTTCCGGATTGGCGGTCATCGAACTCCTGGCAAAACTCTCATCAACGAGATACGTGGCTATCGCCAGTAAATGATCTGGTGCCGGCGACTAGACCTGCATCACCTCTTCGGCCTTTGCCGCTGTTTCTATGTCAATCTGCGCTACAGCATCATCAGTTAGCTTCTGAAGATCTTTCTGAGCGCGCTGACAGTCGTCCTGCGAAGCCTCGCCATCCTTCTCAATCATTCGGATGGTGTCCTGTGCGTCACGACGTGAACTTCGAATCGATACTTTGCTCTCTTCACCTCGTGCCTTTACAGCTCTCACCTGCTCCATGCGACGTTCTTCAGTCATAGGGGGCAAATTAAGCCGAATGATTGCACCGTCAATGTTAGGAGAAATGCTCAAATCGGAGTTTTGTATAGCTTTCGCGATCGGGTCTACAGCGTTCTTGTCCCATGGCTGAATCACCAGAAGACGGGCATCACCAACGCTGATTTGCGCGAGCTGGTTGAGCGGCATTTCACTACCGAAGTAGTCTACCTTCAAAGAATCTACCAACCCTGTAGAAGCACGGCCAGTGCGCACACTCGCCATTTCTCTTTTTAGCGCTTCAACGGTGTCCAACATTCGCTGCTTAGCGTCGGAGAGAGTTTCATCCAGCATGGTTTTACCCAAAAGTCCTATCAGTAGCGAGAGTGAAAGGGGTCACACTCACAGAAGAAAAATACAGCCCTGTCAGGCTATTTGCCACCCGCCGGCGGCATTCAAAACCGAGAATACATCGGATTCCCGAAACTACTCGGTATATTCGCTGCTAATCAGCGTACCAACATGTTCTCCTGAAAGAATTGCCGCCAGATTCCCTGGTTTAAAAATATCGAAAACGACGATAGGCAGCGAGTTGTCCATACACAGAGACAGCGCAGTGCTGTCGAGTGCACCGAGACGTTGTGATATAGCTTCGTGGTGCGAGATTTTCTCGTACTTCTTTGCAGAAGAGTTTTTGAGCGGATCGGAGTCGTAGACACCGTCAACACCGTTTTTAGCCATAATCAAAGCATTGGCACCGATCTCCAGTGCACGAAGAGCTGCAGCGGTGTCAGTGGTCATGTAAGGGTTCCCTGTACCCCCAGCGAAGATAACCACTCGACCTTTTTCAAGGTGTCGTACTGCCCTGCGTCTAATGTAGGGTTCAGCAACAGAAGGCATATCGATCGCCGACTGGGTTCGAACGGTAACGCCTGTCCGTTCGAGAGCATCTTGCAGCGCAAGCGCATTCATGATCGTCCCGAGCATTCCAGCAAAATCAGCTGTCGACCTGTCCATCCCGGTTTGCTCGTAATCGGCACCCCGCCAAAAGTTACCGCCACCGACCACGACACCAACCTGAGTGCCCATATCGGCGATTTCTTTAACCTGCCGAGAAACGTATTGGAGAGTATCCGCCTCAAGCCCGAACTCCCCTGCTCCTTTAAAAGACTCCCCGGACATTTTCAGAATTACACGTGAATATGCCGGATTAATCATTAGCTGGTTTCTCCTAAGTTTTATTTACAAAACGCCCGGCCGATTGGCCGGGCGCTTTGTTGATCAATTATCCGCCAAGTTCAAAGCGTGAGAACCGCCGTATTCGGATGTTCTCTCCGAGCTTGCCGATAGTCTCTTTGACGACCTCACCGATCTGCATGCTGGAATCTCGGATGTACTCCTGGTTAACCAGAAGTTCCTCGTCTTTGACGCCTTCGACGTCTTCGGGAACGGACTCGCGATCAACATAAAGCGGGTTCATCGCAGCAATCTGCATTGCGAGGTTTCGTCCAAGAGCCTCGAAGTCCTCGGTTCGAGCGACGAAGTCTGTTTCGCAGTTCAATTCAACCAGCGATCCCACACGTCCACCGGTGTGGATGTACGAAACGACAAGTCCTTCGGAAGTTTCTCGTCCGGCCTTCTTCGCAGCGGAAGCGAGTCCTTTTTCATTCAAGAGCGCTTCGGCCTTGGCGATGTCGCCATCGGCCTCTTCCAGTGCGCGCTTTGAATCCATGATTCCTGCGCCTGTCTTGTCTCGGAGCTCTTTTACCTGTGCAGCTGATACTGGCACGTTTTTGTCCTCATTCAGCAGCCGTGGAAAGTTGCCACGACTATCTGTGTAATGTGTTCGAATTTGAAGAAATTAGCCGGTTAGATTACTTAGAATCAGACTTTTCTTCAGATTTTTCATCGGTATTAGATTCTTCTTTTTTCGCAGAAGCTTTAGCTTTCGGAGCTGCCTTTTTCGGCGCTGCTTTTGCCTTTGGAGTGGGCTTCTTATTTGGTTCAGCCTTTGCCTTGGTCTTAGC
>DBTA01000059.1 GCA_002306815.1 Dehalococcoidia bacterium UBA1328
GGAGAATGCGGAATCCACTGTTCGGTTGTAAAAGTACATATTTCGACTGCAAAAAAAGCTGTCGAGAATCGCCCCACAAGCACCGCTTGCATTTGAGCGTAACAAGAACTCTACCTCGCCAAAATCGAGAGAGTCAACAAGAATATGACGAATTTCGACGCGGATTTTTTAGGTTCCGCTTCCAATACCGATTTCGACCCATATTCACGAGCTTTCTGACACCCATACTTTTCGCGTTCTCGCAATAATCATCGCGTGAATTTTCCTGCGAGTTTGAAGCGCTGAAAATGAGTAGACATCAGACCGTGATCACTCCTTTAATTTAAGGCAAATACTGCGGGTCTGTCGCATAAAGCAATCGCCGGCCAAGATTTAATCCGATGACACTGACATCGAGGCCTATCCAGGCCTTCATGCCTGATATACTTCATTCGCAACAACCTGTTGCATTATTTGGCCGGTCCGTTCGCGACTCAGAATTGGCAGCTACGCGGATCGGTGGCGCGTAACAAGGGAGTACGAGATGCCGGCATACGCCGTCATTGGTGCCCAGTGGGGCGACGAAGGTAAAGGGAAGATTATTGATTTCCTCGCCGAAAACGCTGCGGTAATCGCACGATACTCCGGTGGCAACAACGCCGGACACACCGTTATCAACGACGCAGGCACGTTCAAACTGCACCTCGTGCCGTCTGGAATTTGCTGGCCGCACGCAATGAATGTGATCGGTAATGGCGTTGTTGTCGATCCTGAAGTACTCCTTAAAGAGATTGGTGAGAACGATCTCGCACCTGAACGGCTCGCGGTGAGCGATCGCGCCCACCTGATCATGCCTTATCACATAGTCCTTGATGAGCTGGAAGAGAAGCGGCGGGGTAACGCCGCTATTGGCACCACGGGCCGTGGTGTTGGTCCGGCTTACGTAGACAAGGTTTCACGCCAGGGCATCCGGGTTGGTGAACTGCTCGATCCAGAAGACCTAGCTATGCGACTTCCGGAGATAGTCGCTTTCAAAAACGAGGTGATCACAAAGATCTACGGCGGCGATCCTGTCGATCTTGACGAAATTTTTGCCTTGACTAACAAGTGGGCATCAAAATTGTCTGCTTTCATTAGGCCAGTTGAAAATCTGGTCGCCGACGCGCTTAATAAAGACGAGAACGTGATTATCGAGGGTGCGCAGGGAGCATTGCTCGACCTCGATCATGGCACGTATCCGTATGTCACCAGTTCTAACCCAACGGTTGGCGGAACTCTCACCGGTCTCGGCATGGGACCAAGCTCTTATGGTGGTGTTGCAGGAGTTTTCAAGGCGTACTGCACTCGCGTTGGTTCTGGTCCATTCCCGACCGAAATTCACGGTGATCAAGGCGATCGAATCCGCGAAATGGCGGGGGAGTTCGGTGTGACAACTGGACGGGCGCGCCGAATCGGATGGTTCGATGGTGTTGCAGCGAAGTACTCCGCCCGAGTCAACGGGTTTGACGGAATGATCATCACCCGCCTCGATACGCTCGACGGCTGGGACGAAATCAAGATCTGCGTCGCCTACGAGATTGACGGTGTTCCCACCGACCAGTTCCCGGTGGATGCTGTAACGCTAGATCGCGCCGAGCCGATCTATGAATCAGTAGCGGGATGGTCCGAGTCAACCAGAGCTATCACTAAGCCTGAACAAATTAACCCTGGTGCCAAAGCCTACTTGGACAAGCTAGAAGAAGTTGTGGGAATTCCCGTCAAGGTTGTGTCGACCGGGCCACACCGTAACGAAACACTGGTCATTCAAGACCTGCTCGACTAACCAACTCTGATTCGTATCTGGACCGCTCAGCCCTGCCTAATCTAGGTCGTGACTGAGCGGTCTTTCAGTCGGGTCCTCGATGGACGCCATCACGATGTCGGCGAGTTTGCCAGAGTTATGCCTCACGCTTAGACCGTCGATGTAGGCGAGATCCGCAACCATAATCTGGTGTGCGTACTTCTCAGCACTTCCGTTGTCCAACTCGACAGGTGACGCGATTTCTTTAGCGTAAACATCCAAAACTTCCTTGCTGAACTCAGTGTGATTCACCAAAAGGTAATCGAGCTTACGCCCGCCTAAGTAGCTGACAACTTGTGATGCGAAGTTGGAAGCGCTGTAGCCGGAAGTTTCTCCGAGCTTGGTCATCAAATTACAGGCGTAAATTACCGGTGCCCCCGACTCATTTATAGCGTCGCTTACGCCATCAACAAGAAGGTTCGGAATCACACTCGTGTAGAGGTCTCCAGGACCGAGGAGGATTGCGTCTGCTTCCATTAGCGCACCTATCGCTCGAGGGTTGGGCTTAACCTCGGCATCGAGAAATACTTCACTAATTCCAGGTCCGTTGGCACCTCTCAGATCAATAGCGGACTCGGTGCGTATGACTTCGCCGTTTATCAACCTAGCGCAAAGATGCGCTTCACCCAAGGTTACCGGCACAACTTGACCATCCAACTGGAGCATATACGACAGTTCGTCAATGGCTCCTTGAACGCCGCCGTAAACGGTGGTTAGGGCCGCAAGTATGAGGTTTCCGACGCTATGTCCGTTAAGACTTGACTTCGAATCAAATCTGAAATCCAGTGCGCTGTTCAGCACTGCGACCTGTTCGTTGTCGCCGGGGCTCAAGGCAAGCAAGCATTGGCGGATATCGCCTAAAGGTGGGTAACCGAACTCATCTCTCAGAATACCTGTGCTTCCGCCACTGTCGAACATTGTGACGATCGCAGTGAGACTGGTGTCGTGCGCCTTCAAGCCGCGCAGCGCAGCTGAAGACCCGCTGCCTCCCCCAATCACCACAATATTTTTTCGACCAGTACTCAAAATCAAGTTACCTTGCGACTAAGTCGATCATGCCGTAACCCGGTCAGATTGCCACAAATCAGCACGCCCGCGCATTCAGCACAATGTGCGGAAACGGTGAATTTAAAGCGCGTTTTTTCAATGAACACCGTACATAGCTATGCCCAGCCACACGCCGCGTTACTCCGAAAGATCTATTGAGTACTGATCCATAATCGGGTCGAATTTCTTGCTGAACGCTTCGAGTTCTCCGGATTCAGGAACCATTGGTAAACGCGCAGGGCCAACATCAAATCCTGAACGATTCATGGCGTAGCGAATCGGAATGGGGTTAGTGATGTAGAACAAAGCGTTAAAGATCGGCAACAATCGAAGATGTTCCGCTGCACCTGCTTCGACATCGCCTTCGAGGATCAGTCCCATCATTTTCTGGATCTGACCGCTAATGATGTTTCCTGCGACGCTGACAATTCCGTATCCGCCCGTTGCCATGGTCGCGAAAATCTCGTTGTCGTTCCCACTCCACACGTTAAAACCGTCTGGTGAGTCTTTGATCACGTAGGCAATCTGATCGGGATCACTCGAAGCTTCCTTCACTCCAACAATGTTCGGCACTTCAGCTAGACGAAGCGTTGTAGCGACGTCCATGTTCAGTGATGTGCGGGACGGCACGTTATAGAGAATTCCAGGTATCGAGACTGCATCGGCAATAGCCGTAAAGTGCTGATAAAGTCCACCCATAGTTGGCTTGTTGTAAGCCGGAACCGTGAGCAAAAGCGCATCTACACCTACCTTCTCCGCCTCACGAGAAAGCGCGACCGAACCGCGGGTGTTGTTGTTGGTCGTCCCGGCCACTACGGCACCATCTTCACCGATGACATCTTTTACTTCGGAAAAGAGCTGAAGCAGCTCGTCGTCGCCCATGCTCGGAGCTTCACCAGTAGTACCACCGATCACAAGACCGTCAGATCCTGACTTCAAGAGCGCCTTGGCCAGTTCGCGTGCTCTTGCATAATCAACATCGCCCTCTTCAGTGAAGGGGGTGACCATAGCCGTCAGTAGTCGCCCTAGTTCTGCCATTTTGTGACCGACCTCTCGTCGGTGAAATATTTTGAAGTGATTATCGTTGTGATGCTGGCTTTAGCGCATCCCGGCGAACCGCTTCATCCATGATCTGAAGAGCGTTCAGCGCCGCGCCCTTGCGCAGGTTGTCACACGAAAGCCACAACGCAATACCGTTCTCGTGAGCAATGTCCTTTCGGATTCGCCCTACCAGAACCTCATTGCGACCTGTTGCTTTGATTGGCATAGGGTATTCATTCTTAGAGGGATCGTCTACAACGATCACCCCGTCATACTCAGAAAGAACGCGCTTTGCTTCCTGAACGGTAACGTCCGACTCGAACTCGATTTGCACCGACTCACTGTGTGAAACCTCGACCGGCACACGCACGCAGGTCGCAGATACCGGGAGTTCGTCATCGTGAAGAATTTTGCGTGATTCACGAAGCATCTTGTGCTCTTCTTTGGTGTATCCGTCATCAAGGAAGTCGTCGACATGCGGCAGCACATTGAAAGCAATTTCGTGAGGGTAGACTTCAGGTTTCGCCTCACCGCCGTCAAGGACGGTTCGGGACTGCTCCAGCAATTCTTCATTGGCTGCAACCCCAGTTCCAGTAGTCGACTGGTAAGTGGCGACGGTGACAGCCTTTACCGGAGCCACTGCCCGCAATGCATCGAGCACCATCACCAGTGGAGTACTCGTGCAGTTCGGAGTCGAGACAATACCTGGATGCCAGTCAATGTCATCGCCGTTTACTTCAGGAACGACCAAAGGGATAGACGGATCCATCCGGAAGATCGACCCTTTGTCGATAACAAACACACCCTTGTCGACGGCCTTGTGAGCGAGTCGTCTACTTACGTATCCACCTGCGGCAAAAAGTGCTACATCGATTCCTTCGAAGGCATCTTCAGTCGCGTGAATCACAGTAAGTTCAGCACCGCCGTAGCGAATCTTCTTTCCGGCCGATCTCTCCGACGCCATCAGCGTGATCTTGTCGGCGGGATGGTTACGCTCTAGCAAAATTTCGAGCGCTGTACCGCCAGCGGCACCAGTGGCACCCACAACTGCGATATTAGTTTCGTTACTGTTCATTTCGGTATCTCAAGAATTGCGCGGCTCACACTAGATATTAGAGCGAGCAGCGCGACTCACCAACAGTGGTTCAGTAGTAATTAGTGATTAGGGAAAGCCAACACTCACCAGTTATGCAAAGGTTGGCTACGGCTTGGACTTGTCGAGTCCCAGAACGCTAGCCAGTCCGATAACCAGCGAATCCTGATCCACAACGTGCTTCACACCGATCATGACACCTGGCATAAAACTTTCGCGGTTGATCGAATCATGGATCATCGTCAGCGTTTGACCCAGCGCGCCAAACACCACCTCGTGCCTAGCTACTCGGCCCGGCATTCTTGCGCTGTGAACGTTTATGCCCTGGAAATCTCCACCCCGCGTACCATCTAATGTTTGGAGTTCTGCGACATTTTGTTTGAAGCCCTTACCTCGCCCTTCAATCATCGACTCGGCGATCGAGAGAGCCGTCCCCGAAGGTGCATCGACTTTCATTTCGTGATGGCTCTCAAGCAGGTCGGCGTAATCGAAGTATTTCGAAGCGATACCCGCCATATGCATGAGCACTACCCCGCCGATCGCGAAATTCGACGCAGAAATTACTCCGACACCTTTAGCTGCGGATGCCCGACCAATCTCGTCTAGATCCTCAGGTGATAGTCCCGTCGATCCAGATACAACACGTACGCCAGCGTCGATACACGTCAAGATCGACTCTTTGGCGCCCTCACCGTTCGTAAAGTCCACTACTACATCAGGTTTCGTCGACTCAAACAAGCCATCGAGACTAGTGGTCAGACGAACAGAGACCGATGTACCGGCAATTTCGATGATGTCACCACTAGCAGCAATATCCACACCGCCAATGGGAGTAACTCCGTCTTCAGCTACCGCTGCGGTAAGAACGGTTGAACCCATTCTCCCGAGCGCACCATTTACCGCAACTGTAATTTCCGATGACATCGCGTCTTCTGAATTCTCTGTTTACTTTTTAGCGTCGGCGAGGCGGACCCTGTCGTCGGCTGCCGCCATCATAACCGCCTGCTGGTCGTCGTGAACCTCGATCGCGTCGACCGTCACCGTCGCGATCTGATCGGTCAGATCGTGGCCCACGGTCGTCGCGATCAAAATCGCGCCGTTCACGCCGCCGGGCACCTCGATCATCGCGGTCTCGACCACGACCTCCGCGATCGCCGCTTCGCCCACCGCGTCCTCCCCGGTCAGCATCACGCCCTCTTGCCCCTCTATCATGATGGTCACGCGACTCTCGTCGCTCACCTCGATGTGCGTCGTCTCGACCTCCATCACCCTCGTTGCCTTCCTCAAGAAGCGCACGGTGTGAAAGATCGATTCGCCCCATACCGTCAATGTTGATGACCATAACTTCTAGCTGATCGCCAATGCTGACCACCGACTCAACATCCGGAACGCGATGCTGAGCAAGCTCGCTAATGTGAACCATTCCGTCCTTGCCAGGAAGGATGTTCACGAATGCTCCGAAAGGCATGATTCGGACAACTCGACCGGTGTACTTGTCACCCACCTCAACGTCTTTCGTAAGTGCCGTGATAGCAGCCTCGGCCTTGTCGGCATTTTCGCGGTCAGGTGATCCAATAACGACCGTACCGTCGTCTTGAACGTCGATTGTTACGCCGTACTCGTCAATCATGCCGCGAATTACCGAGCCCCCAGGACCGATAATTGCACCAATCTTGTCGGTCGGTACAGAAAGTGAAATCATTCGTGGAGCGTATTCGCTCAGATGGTCGCGGCTTGCGCTGATAGTCGACTCCATGTTGTCGAGAATCTGCATGCGTGCGATTCGAGCCTGCTCAAGAGCCTGGCTCATAATCTCGAAGGTTATTCCCTTCACCTTAATATCCATCTGGAGAGCGGTAACACCTTCACGGGTTCCAGCCACCTTGAAGTCCATGTCACCCGAGTGGTCTTCCGCACCCTGGATGTCGGTCAAAATAGCGTATTTGCCATTGTCTCCAGTGATTAGTCCCATTGCAATACCGGCAACCGGGGATGAAATTGGAACACCGCCGTCCATCATTGCCAATGATCCGGCACACACACTTGCCATCGATGTAGAACCGTTCGAAGCAAGTGCCTCTGAAACGAGTCGAATTGTGTAAGGGAAGTCAGCCTGGCTTGGAACAACCGGTTTTAAAGCACGCTCGGCCAGAGCGCCGTGACCGATTTCGCGTCGGCCAGTGAATCCGAATCGACCCGCCTCACCAGTTGAGTAAGGAGGGAAGTTATAGTGGTGGATGAAGTGCTTTTCGGTCTCTGGACCGTATGTATCCATCCGCTGTCGCTCTCCTGCCGAGGCGAGAGTAAGAACACCCATTATCTGGGTTTCACCACGTGTAAAAATACCCGATCCGTGAACACGAGGTAAGTAACCGACCTCTGAGTTCAAAAGACGAAGCTCGTCGAGTTTGCGACCGTCTGGTCGTGAACCATCTTCAAGTATATTTGTGCGAACCGCCTCAGTCTCGAGAGCATACAGAGCAGACTTCACGTGACCCGGGTCGTGATCTTCGGACAACTTTTCTATGGTTTCGTCCATCACATCATCCATACGAGCCTGTCGCGTCGCTTTGTCGCCAGGTGCTTTCAAAGCCTTGAGGAACTCTTCGCCAACAAGATCACGAGTCGCCTTTTCAGCAGCCTTCTCCTCGTCAGAAACTTCAGGGGCTACCCACTTCTCTTTACCGACTTTCGCCTGAATTTCGACGATCTGCTCTACGATTGCGCCGTTCACTTCTTGCGCAAGCCCAAGTGCATCGAGAAGAACTTCTTCTGAAACGAAATTCCCGCCGGATTCAACCATCATCGTGGCATCACCGGTTCCCGCAACTAACAGTTCGAGGTCGCTAACAAGCAACTCTTCGTAAGTGGGGTTCACCACAAGTTCGCCGTCAACTAGACCAATCACACATGCACCGATCGGGTCGTTGAACGCAATGTCCGAAATCGCCAAGGCCGCAGATGCACCAACAATACCGATTGCCGGGTACGGGTTAACTCCATCGGAAGAAAGAACCGTAACGATGATCTGTATTTCGTTATGGATAGTCTTAGAAAATAGTGGGCGGATCGGACGGTCGATCATTCGAGAAGCGAGAATCGCCTCTGTTGCCGGTCGACCTTCGCGCTTGAAGAATCCGCCTGGTAGCTTTCCTGCGGCGTAAGCCTTTTCTGCCACATCAACTGTGAGTGGAAGGAAGTCCGCTCCTGGTCGTGGCTTTTTTGATGCGGTAGCGGTAGCAAGCAGCATGGTGTCGCCATACTGAACTGTGATTGCTCCGCCTGCCTGGTCGGCCACTCGACCGTGTTCAAACTTGAGAACTCGCCCGCCAACTTCCATGTCAAATTGATTAATCATTTTTTCTTCTATTTCTATTCACAAACGCACGTCACAGGCAGGCCAATACAAACTTCTGGTGTGAATGGCTTGAGCGTGCGGGATTGTCGCTTCTTATTTTTCAAAATCCTGCGGGCCAAACTTTTGAATATTAATAAAGGGCCCTGACGAACAAAACTCCCCTAAAGGGGCGCTTACTACTTACGGAGATCGAGCTTACCGATGAGATCGCGGTAGCGATTTACATTTTCACTATTCAGGTAATTTAGTAGACGTCGTCGCTGACCGACCAGTTTCAGCAAACCGCGTCTGCTGCTGTGGTCGTGCTTATGACCGCGAAGGTGTTCTGTAAGCTCGTCAATACGAGCCGTCAGCAGCGCTATCTGTACTTCTGACGACCCTGAGTCGCCATCGTGAGTCTTGTATCTCTCAATTACAGCGCTTCGTTCTGACTGATCCAAGTTGAGTGCTCTCCGAGTTCGCAAATACCCGGCACCTGTTGCCGGCAAACCTATCGATGGGATTTATGTGATTTGTATTTCTTTAATTGCTTTTAGTTTCGTTCTTGTGGTAACACATCCGGTTAAGAGTATCACGCTTGTAACGGAATCTACAGACAAAGCATAAGACTATCGTGGCGCCATTGCCCCGTTGCGTACCAGCTTTACCCCAACCCTACGGATCGGGTGGATTACAGTGGTGCATAGAGTTTGTGTTCTACAAAAACCCACCATAAGCTCAGTCTGAATTGCTTGACAGTTGAGAAATCGCCCGAATAACATTGCCTTCGGTAAGCCATCTGCCGCGGCTGTAATTTGCGGGTAATACGCACTTGTTAGACTTAATTTGAGTGAATACAGAATAAGTTCTGCTGCAGCACTCGGCACGATATTTAAAATTTTTTAAGACTGGAGGACGGGGCCCAATGACAGGACTGCTCCGCGGGAAGCTAAAGGCTTTCCTATTGATTGGTACGATGTTCGCCCTCATGGCTGCAATCGCATGTCAGGGTGACCGCGGTCCAGCTGGACCTCAGGGAGCTCCTGGTGAGCCCGGCAACCCTGGTGAAGCTGGTGCTCCTGGTGCTCCTGGTGAGCCCGGCAACCCTGGTGAAGCTGGTGCTCCTGGTGCAACCGGTGAAGCTGGTGCTCCTGGTGCAACCGGTCCTCAAGGACCTGCCGGTCCTAAGGGACCTGCTGGTGAAGACGGTGAGGACGGAACCACCAAGATTGGTGGCGTAACTGTATTCGACGCTTCTGGACCATCCACTGGCGCTGCTGAGCTTTCTGGCGGCAACGCAACTATCACCATCATCGGTGGAGGGTTCGGCAAAGACGAACAGATTTCTGTAGCTGCCAAAAAGGGCGGATTCGACGTTCTTCTCTCAGGTGACTCAACCACTGTAGGTAACGAAAACGGTGCTTGGGAGTTGACAGTTGATCTCGAAGGCTGGGACGCAGGGCTGTACTCAATCACAGCAACTGGTGACCATGGCAA
>DBTA01000050.1 GCA_002306815.1 Dehalococcoidia bacterium UBA1328
AGTTAGTTTGTGTCGATGCGCCGGAAGCCAGGAGACCTGCCGAGGAAACTTGAGCGACTGCTCCCCGCCTAGGGTGTGGCCTCAGGGTTTAACTCTCCTCGGCGGACATGGTCCGAAAGTAAGCAAAGAGGTAGAGCGCCCGGTGGACCCTTGACTAAGCAGTCGAGGGTTTTTTATTTGGACGCCAATTCTGGAAAGAGTGCGATAACGAGATCGACTGGCTCAACTTTGATGAGGCGGTTAGGTGTTGGCGCGCTGGTGCTCAGCATTGCCTCAGTGCTGGTTGCAATTGTTTCTGCTGCAGTTGGTCCGCTAAGTATTTCCTTTGGGAACACTGCCTCGACTTTGCTCAGTCTTGCTGGCATTGGCGAATCTGTGGCCGAACCGACCGAGCAGGCGATTATCAAGAGCATTCGGTTGCCACGCATTTTTCTCGCATTTATTGCCGGAGCCGCGCTAGGGATTTCAGGCGGCATCATGCAAGGGTTGTTCCGTAACTCGATGGCTGATCCGGGGATTATCGGCGTTTCGAGTGGGGGAGCTGTTGGCGCTGTTGCCGCGATTGCTTCGGGGCTTATCGCCATATCAACATTGTTCTTGCCGTTATTTGCTTTTCTTGGTTCAGCGATCACGATGGCGGTCGTGTTTTTGATCGCTTCAGTGGGTGGTAGATTCTCTATGGCCACGTTGCTGCTTGGCGGTATCGCGGTGAGTTCGTTCCTAGGTGCCGTAACGACAGCGATCATCATTTTGACCGACGACCTTATGTTGCAGCGTCAGATCATTTTTTGGATCGCAGGCGGGTTCGATACTGCGCGCTGGGAATCGGTGCAAATTGCAGGTCCGATTGTGTTGTTTGGCGCATTGGTGGCAGTGTTCGTTTCGCGAGATCTGAACTTGTTGCTCGTTGGTGAGGACGAAGCGAGAGCGCTAGGTGTTCGAGTCTATTTCGTACGCAATGTTTTGCTGGTTTCGGCTTCGCTGGTTACCGGGGCGGCAGTGGCTTTTTCGGGAATTATCGCGTTCGTGGGACTGGTTGTTCCGCATGTGATGAGACTGATCGTTGGTGCTGATCACCGGGTGTTGCTTCCGTTGAGCGCACTGGGTGGCGGGTTGTTTTTGCTTGTTGCTGATACCGCCGCGAGGATCGTTCTTTCTCCGGCCGAAATGCGTGTCGGTGTCCTGACGGCAATGATTGGCGCGCCGTTTTTCATTTACTTGTTGTTGAAGTCGAAGGCGAGGCTTGCGTAGCTGTTTATTGGTATTGGTTAGAGGGCCGTATTAAGTGGCATTTAGTTGGAATGAAAGGTTTGAAATGAAGTATAGTTTTTTCGGTGTGAGATTCAGGTTCGTATTGGTCGTTGCCTCGGTAGCAGTGATGTTGGTGGCTTGCAGTGATGGCGAAGGAGGCGAGGCGGGCTCGGATTTGGCTGTGGTGGAACCGACTGCCACTCTCACCCCTAAGGTGAATGAGCCAACTGCGACGAATGTACCTCCGACGACTGTCCCAGATCCCACAGTTACGATAGTTGTGACTCCGACTGCAAAGCCGGATCCAACAGCGACTCCTGTCCCAACCGCTACGCCAGAAGAGATTGAGACCTTCGATCACTCACGGTTCACAGACGTTGAAGGGATTGTCGATCCGACGAACTTTGGATGGCCTCGAAGTGTGGAAACTTCGGAAGGGGTAATAACGGTCGATGAGGCACCAACGAAGATTCATTCGCTTTCACTGGGTCATTCCGAAATTCTGGCAGGACTGGTCGATTTTGATCGGATAACCGCCGTATATAGCTTCTTCGCTGACCCAGAACAGTCGAACATATCTGACCTCTCTACGGACGCGTTGATGATCGGGTTTGATCCTGAAGAGGTCGTTGCGCTTGAACCTGATGTGATCGTGGCGTCCCGTTTCACCAATGCCGATACGGTCGCACTGATGAAGGACGCAGGAATTCCGGTTGTGCGGGCGAGTCTTGAGAATTCTGCGCTAGGGAACGTGCCAAATATTTTGCTGATCGGTTATCTGGTAGGTGCGGAGAAGGAGGCAATTGCTCTCGCTGACGAAATCGAGGCGAGGATGAACTTTATTACGGATGTTCTAGGATCCACTGAAGGACCGAGGGTCCTATCGGTTTCTAAGTGGACTTCGGCATTTGCAGCCGGCTCGGGTTCTACTGAAGGTGGGATTATCGAACAGGCTGGTGGAGTTAACGCTGCGGCTGACTCAGGGATTGAGGGGCACCAGCAAGTGAGCATTGAGTCGATAGCAGCGATGAATCCGGATGTGATTATTGTTCCGCAACCGCTTGATGGCGCGACAGCGTTTATTGAGGAACTGCAGTCGAGTCCCGCTCTGGTAGAGGTTCCGGCGGTAAAGAACGGCGAGATTCACTACGTTTCACCTCGACTGCACACGACGCTTTCACACTGGAATGTGCGGGGTGTTGAGGAACTTGCGGAGTTGCTATTTCCGTCAGCGTTTGAGGGTGTGGAGTTTGAAGAGTTTGCGCATTGGAGTGAGTGAGGATCGGTTGAGTTGCAGAGGTAAATTGTTTGACTGATAAGACTCACCTTTTGACACCCTCATTTCAAGGGAGGAGGGAATCTGCTAAGCGACGCGTTCTCGAGGTTGACGGTCTTTCGACGCGGTTGGATGGGAAGCTGATTATTGAGTCGGTTTCGATTTCGGTCGATCGCGGTGAGCTTGTGGGTGTTGTTGGTGCGAATGGTAGCGGTAAGACGACTCTCGTTCGCACGCTCGCCGGGTTACTGGAAGGCGATTCCGGAGATGTGGCGATTGATGGGGTTGTGTTCCGGAGCGGTGTTGCTAATGAGGGTGCTTCGCGTCAGGATATGGCGCGTTTGGTTGCTTATATGCCGCAAATGGCAGAAAGTCATCCGTTCACAGCCTTCGAGTCGGTTTTGATGGGTCGCTACCCGCATTTGGGTCGATTCGAGCTGGAAGGATCGGTTGACAGGCAATTGGCGTGGGAGGCGATGAAGCGTACTGCGACGACAGAATTTGTGGATCGCAAGTTGGACACTCTGTCAGGTGGGGAGCGACAACGAGTGATGTTGGCTCGTGTGCTGGTGCAACAGGCTGACTTGTTGCTAATTGACGAACCGACTGCGTCTCTAGATTTGCGTCACCAGATATTGATGATGGACCTGGTACGCGAGGAAGTTTCACACAAAGATGCCGGAGCGATCGTGATTCTTCACGATCTTTCGCTGGCGGCTCGGTATTGCCATCGTTTGGTGGTGTTGCACGAAGGTCGAGTGCTGGCAGATGGAACTCCCTGGGAGGTTTTGACATCAGCCAATCTTCGAAAGGCGTTTGGAGTGGAAGGTCTGGTGGGGCCCGATCCGGTTACGGGCAAGCCGCATGTGTTGCTGATAGGCAAAGAGAACTCGACTGGATCTGAGGAGCTGATTGGATCTGGCCGAAAAGTTCACCTGGTTTGTGGTGCTGGGAGTGGGCGAGAGCTGATGCATCAGTTGTTAGTTGCCGGGTACGAAGTGACTGCGGGCGTACTTGGGGTTGGCGATTCTGATCGTGAGGCGGCGGAACGGCTCGATGTTGAGTATATCGATGCACCTCCGTTTTCGAGAATTACTGATGAGCAGCACGAGGCGCATTTGCGGCTGATCGATGCTGCTGATCACGTTGTGGTTTGTGCGATGGCGGTGGGTGTGAACAACTTGCGGAATTTGGAGGCTGCGGGAAAGGCGAAGAGCGTTTGCTTGATCGCCGCGCCTCTGGTTGATGGGGTTGTTCACCCGATCGGTGATTACACAGATGGAGTGTCGACCGAGATCCGTCGTGATTTGGTCGAGCGATTCGGTGAGGTTGCTGAGTCGGAGTTATTATTCGAGTTGGCGACAGTTTAGGGGCGGGCTTTGTGTTTGTTATTGTTATTTCCATCAGTAAGATCTGCCTGAGGATGGGAATTTTTCGACTGAATTCGTCTTTGATAGATGACTCGTGATATTGAGCACAGCGAGTCGGTTCGGGATTGCAGGGTCGGACGATATTTCCACAACTGTTAATGAACAGTTGTCGATGAGGAATTTGTCCATTGCCTGATAGGGGAGTTCAAGAAGAGCCACCAGAAGACCTTTCATCGATCCGCCGTGACCAACCAAAACGACGTCGCCAATTTCTGACGTGAGTTTCGCTTCATTCAACCATTTATTGCCGCGCACTGGCAAATTGGCGCGGGTTTCGCCGCCCGGGGGATCCATCGTGTCGACGCTGCCGTTAACCGAGTTGGGATGCATGGCTTCGATTTCTTCGGTAAGTTTGCCTTCCCAATCTCCGTAGTCGATTTCGAGAAGATGATCGGAGGTTGCGACCGGCATATCGAATAGTGCGGCGGTGTTTGAACAACGTTTTAGTGGCGAAGACCATACCTTCGTCACGTTGAAGTTGTTTTTGACATAGGCAGCGGCTAGAGCAGCCTGTGTTGCACCTTTTGTGTTCAGCGGCTGATCGTTTCGTCCCTGTTTACGGTGTTCGACATTCCAGTTTGTTTCGCCATGTCGAATCAGGATCAGCCTTGTCATGTTGGTTCCGTGGAAAGTAGGGTTTTTGCTAGTCAGTTGCCAGAGGCATACCAAGCCTAACTCGAAAATCACCCTTTCGAAGTATGGTTTTGCGGGCCACTTGCGCTAATTCCAAGCTAGCCCAACATTCCATATAAACCATGTAATGTCTTGACATTAGAGGATTAAAATAAATTGGGAGTTAATTCATAGTCAGGTTGGACTGACAGCATAACCAGCATAGTTGCTCCTATTAAGTCAAATTTAGTTATGGAGGAATCATTGAGGAGCGTTGAACCGATTATTTCAGCCATAGGTGTTTCCAAAACCTACCGATCTCGCGATGTGATTGTGAACGCCCTGAATGACGTTTCGTTCGAGGTTATGCGGGGCGAAATGGTGGCCGTGATGGGACCGAGCGGTTCGGGCAAGACGACGCTGCTCAACTGTATGTCGGGTCTTGATTCGATCGATGCGGGTGACGTGAGTATTGCGGGTCAATTGTTGCGGACGATGTCGGACGACAAGTTGAGTGACTACCGCGCCAGTGCAATGGGGTTCGTGTTTCAGGCTTACAACCTTTTGCCGGTTCTTACCGCCCAGGAAAACGTGGAATTGCCGCTGATCCTTGCAGGTAACGCCCAGAAAATAGCTCGAGAAAAAGCGGTGGAGAAGCTCGAACTTGTCGGTCTGGGTGATCGGGTTGATCACTTGCCGGCGGAGCTTTCAGGTGGTCAGCAGCAGCGAGTAGCGATTGCCCGTGCGCTGGCGAACGACCCAGCAATAGTTTGGGGTGATGAACCTACCGGAAACCTGGATTCGACAAACGCAGGAGAGATTATGGACCTGCTTACTCGACTCAACAAAGAGAACGGTCAGACATTCGTGTTGGTGACCCACTCAGAGGAAGTTGGGAGTATGGCCGATCGAGTCGTTCGCATGACGGACGGAGTTGTCGTGTCGAACGGCAACGCGGCGGCAACGACCAGTACTTCTATTTCTAGTGAGTCCTAGGGAGCGGTAGCTGTGGAAAAGCTCTTCGGGATTGAAATGGATGTGCTGGCAGGAATTCTCGCTGCCGGAACGGTGTCGGTGATCGGCGTGATTCTTTTGTTGGCGCTGCGGAATCGAGTGCTACTGAAGCTAGCTGTCAGGAACATCCCGCGCCGCAAAGCGCAGTCGGTTTTGATCGTTGTCGGATTGATGTTGAGTACTACGATCATTATGTCGGCGCTTGCGATAGGTGATTCGGTATCGAGTTCGATTAGAACCACGGTTCTGGATGCCGTGGGAGAGACTGACGTTCAGCTTGAGTCGCCAATAGAAGCTCGATTTGGCGACAACTATTTTGATGCGTCCATGGTGGATCGCGTTCGAGACGAAACGGCTGGAGATTCTCGGGTAGACGGGGTTACACCGCTGATTCGCGAAACATTACCTGTTTTGAACGAAGCGACGGACAAGACCAATGCTGGCACGTTCGTGGTGGGTATTGATACCGGATCGCTAGATGGGTTCCGCGAGATTCGTGATCTGGACGGGAACCTTGCTGATTTGAATGCGGTTGATCCCGATGAAGCCATCATCAACAAGGCGCTAGCGGAGGATCTCGAAGCCGAGGCTGGCGATACGGTCACGTTGGTCGCACCTTCGGGGCGAACAGAGTATACGGTTATCGAGATCGTTGAGAACAAAGGGCTTGCCGGAGGTGATGGCGAGACGCGGTCGTCAATGTTGTTGGACATCGGCACAATCCAAGAGGTTCTCCACCGAGCAGGTCAGTACAACTCGATCGAGGTTTCGGTAACCGGTGGTCGACGCGTAGATGAACAAGATTCAGACGATCTTGCTGAAGACTTGCAGCTTGCGTTTATCAACCGTGAAGCCGCACAAACATTGTTCGACGCTCTGAAAACTCCTGTTGTTATGGAAGGCTTGCAAGCCGAGCTCGACGAAAGCGGAGGAGCTGCTGCGGGTCCATTCGCCAGTGACACGCTTGAAGAGTTGGTAACCGAGCTCGAGAACGACGAAGTAACCGATGAGTTTTTGATCGCTTCGACCAACACACTTACCCTTGCGATAGTCAGTGGTGTGATTGACGAGATTGGTGATCCCCGACTTGCGCAGTCGTTGTTGCTGCCGATGTCTCAGCTCGTGGAGTTGCAGTCGACGGCAATCAAGAATTTTGGGCTGGATATTGCGGAGATTGTGGGTTCGCAGATTACGTTGATTTTCAGCATCTTCGGGTCGTTCTCGATCATTGTTGGACTTCTGCTGATTTTCCTTGTTTTCGTCATGCTTGCAGCGGCTCGCACGACCGAGATGGGAATCATTCGAGCCGTTGGAACGAAGCGTCGAATGCTGGTTCAAATGTTCACCTACGAGGGGATTGTGTACTCGATAGGTGCGGCAGCTTTGGGAACGGTTTTGGGGCTTATTGCATCAGTGGCACTGGTGCAAATTATGATCGGCGCGCTGGGGTCTGAAGACGACTTTACGTTTACTTACAACGTGACCTTGCAGTCGATAGTGATTGCTTTCTGTGCGGGGTTGTTCCTCACTGCGATTACCGTGGCTTTTTCGGCTTACCGGGTCAGCAAGCTGAATATCGTTGTGGCTATTCGTGGACTGGGTCAGGAATTTGTGAAGGACGAGACTCCGGTCGCTGGAAAGCGATTGCGCACTGCGCTTCGATGGCTGGGTGGTCCGATTACGCAAATCATTGATTCTTGGCGGAAGCGTCGGGCTAGGTTTGGATGGAAGCTGCCGCTGGCAATAGGAATTGGTTGGTTGCTGATGGTTGTGCAAAACGTCGCGGCTATTGCAGCACCGGATGTTGAGGATTCAGTCGTCGCTCAGGCAATCACTGCCGCGATTGTTTACTGGCTCGCCGTATTCGTGTGGAAGGTCTACAAGTTGGTTCAGCCTTGGCTCGCTTCAGGATGGCCGCTATTGCCGATCGGTCTATTGATGGCGCTCAGTGGATTCCATCCTGACAAGGGCATTGAAGGACTTGCAAGCGACAATGCTGCGTTGTTCACCGGCGGTACCACGATGCTGATCATTGCGGTGGGCTTGCTTGTCAGACGCTTGATGGATCGCCGTGGATACCGCGAGGAGCCGCAAAAGCGGGTATCCATGACGTTCATTGGACTAGGAATGTTGATCTTCTGGGCGTTGCCGTTTGACGCCCTCGATTGGTTGACCGGCGAACTTTCTAGTGGCGTTGAAATGTTTCTGCTTTCCGGGGTGTCGCTTGTCGCCGCTGCGGTCTGGGTAGTGATGCACAACGCCGATGTAATCGTGTGGGTAGTCTCGAAGTTGATTGGTGGATTCGGCAGTTTGCGACCCGTTGTGAAAATGGCGATTGCTTACCCAATGGCCGCACGGTTCCGAACGGGACTTACTCTGGCAATGTTCTCGCTAGTTATTTTCACCCTGATGATTTTTGCGATTCTGAGCAACCTCGGTAACGCAATCGAAGATGAGCCGGATCTGGTTTCAGGCGGGTTTAATATTCGTGCGGAGATCGATCCTGAGTTGCCGATTGGCGATATTGACGGAGTGCTTGCAGCTAGTGGCGGTCGGCTGTCAGCATCAGATTTTTCGGCGATTTCATCACAAGCTTTGGTGCAGGTCGAAGCTCGTGAGAGCGATTCCGATGAACTTGTGTTCAAAGGTGCCCGCATTATTGCTTCAGATGACGTTTGGCTCAATACGAATAACTTCAAGCTGACCCACTGGGATCCTGCTTACGGGGATGCTCCTGCGGAAATATGGGCGGCGGTCGCGGCTGATCCGGGCCTCGCAGTAGTTGCTGGAAATATTGTTTCCAGTGACGATTTTGGCGGTGGGGAGCCAGGTTTTGGAACTACGTTCCGTATGAGCGGAATCGACTCAGATCTGAAGGGCGAATTCGAGGGGGTTGGGATTACGATTCGACCGCCGATTGGTCAGGGTAGTTCTGGCATATCGCTGGATCGTACGGTGATAGGTGTGATGGATGAGTTCGCTGATGCGTTTGAGTTGGGTTCCGCCGATATTTACATGAACCCCGCGGTTTTGAACGAAATCTCAAAGCGACCGATTGAGTTCAGTAATCACAAGTTCCAAATTGCGGGCGATCAAGACTCAGAAGAGATGGCTCGGTTGCTGGAAACCGTGTTTATTGATCACGGTATGACGGCGAGGGCTACGGAAGAGGATATTCGGGAAAACCAGGCACAAAATAACGCTTTCAACCAGCTGTTCCAGGGCTTTATAGGTCTTGGTTTGTTGGTTGGTGTTGCGGCGCTTGGTGTTGTTTCGTTCAGGGCTGTTGTTGAGCGCAGACAGTCGATTGGAATGATGCGGGCGCTTGGCTACAAGGGTCGGATGATCCAAATTCAATTCTTGATGGAATCCGGTGTTGTTGCGATTCTAGGTTCGGCTATCGGAATTGGTTTAGGTGCCTTGATCGGATGGAACATTTTCAATGCGATTAATGCGGATGTTGAGGGTGTAAAGTTTGTGATTCCGTGGATGAATGTGACGATTATCGTTCTTGTTGCGGTGGTGTTCTCGTTGTTGAACACTGTGCTACCGGCAAGGCAGGCCTCGGCGATTACGCCGACTGAAGCGTTGCGGTACGAGTAGGTGAACGCTGTTATCTCTCATTTCGGTCCGGGGGGGAGATAGCTCCACCGTCGATCCCAGTCGAAGATTCCTACCCCCCCCCCTTCGATTTGGCTCAAGGCAGGCAAGGTCGGGACGTCGTGGGTGTGGGTTATTGGAGGGAGTGGTTGCGGGGGGTGAAGCGTCGGGCGTCGAGGATTTTTCTGGCGGCGGTTAGATTTTCCGGTGTGTCGATGTCCATGAGCGAAATACGCTGGGGATCGGATCGCTCTATTTCTTCATCGGTGAAAATCGTCACGGGTGGGTAGTCAGCGGCTGCGGCTTTTTCTATAAGCCGGCGTGGTGAAACTTCGCCTTCGTTCAATGAGTGAGTGAGGTAAGGCAACCATTGATTTCGCGGGTATATTGCGTGGAGCGGGTTCAGGATTCCGTTGCTTCTTGGGACAACCGCACTAGCGTTATCTGTGCCGTCGACGGTGGCAGTCGCGGCCATGGCGTTTACTAGCGTGCCTGAAACGAATGGATGGTCGCCAGCCACGACAAAACTGAGGTTGGTGGTTGAGGCTGACAAACCTGCGTGAATTGCGGCGATCGGTCCCAAGTGAGGCTCGGTGTCGGTGACGATGTGCATGTTGAGCGCAATTCCGAGATCAGGGACATCATCTTCCTGTCCAGGCCGTACAACGAGTATTAGTTCTGAACAGTATTTCTTAAGTGTGTCGGCGACGCGAGCAAGTACAAGTTTGCCTCCGATATGAATAAGTAGCTTGGACTGAGCAAGACCTAGTCGGCGCGATTTACCACCGCCGAGAACAATCCCGGTGAGACCGTTCGATGGGTTGTTTGGTGGTGGGGCTGGCATTAATGAAGATCACTGACTATGCGGCAGATTCTAATTTTCGGTCGATAAACCATCGAAGTCGGCGCCGAAGAGTTCAGATTCTGGGTAGAAGCGGCTCCAGGCAAACCAGAAACTCGTCATTCCGGGGAGCATTTCGAGGTATTTTCCTTTGTGTTCGCCTTCAACACACTCGCCCGAGATGGCGCGCCATATAGAGCCGGTTTGCTCGTCTTCAATAAGCCATGCTTCGTATTCAATTCTTTCGCCTTCGCCTGAAGCGGTGACTTCTGCTGATCGACGGTGCGGGTTTTTGTTCTTGCCCTTGAAGTTGAGGGTTTGTCCATTGACTAAGCGCGAGAACACCACGGCTGCGGAAGAGGCTCGTTCATGGAGTACGAGGATAGGTTCGCGACCGAAGTATTCTTCTATAAGCGGTTTATCAATCAGTGCTCTGTATGAGTAAGCCTTCACGCTGCCTTTCATATCGAGGCCTATGACTACGTCTTTGCCATGGAGTCGTTTATCGATCGGATTGAGACTGTGGATGCCGTTGCGGTCGTTAGCGTAGTAGCGCTCAAAAATATCGAGTTCTGGTCCACCTTCGGTCGACATTACTTCGGTGTCTGGGTGGGCTTCTTTCCAGGCAATCCAGGTGGTTGTAGTAACAGGGATTTGCTTCACTTGGGAACCGGTTAACGGTCCGGTTATTCCCTGACCCGTGAACTGGATGAAATCGCTGCCTGATTTTTCGGGAAGAGCTGGTGAGTTGAAGACGGTGTGAGTGTGTCGACCGAAGTTGAGAATTTCGTTGTTTGCTTTTGCAATGAAGCCACGGGCAGAGTAGGTGACTGGCGACCATGTCACGCTGATCGGAGTGTCGCCGTACTCTTCGTTTGAAACTTCTCTTACCCCAAGTGCTGCAAGCGGGTAGGCGGCGGCTTCACCGTTGTAGAAAACACCGATCACACGGTCGTCGTCGAGAAGTTCATCATCTGCTTCTTCAGGGTCTATGAATTCTACCGGTTCACCAGGAGCGGTACGTCGTTTACCGGGGTTTTGTCGTAATTTTTCGTAAATGACTTCTGTTTGGTTGGGGAGGTTGATTGGCACCCGTCGTGCGAAGAATCCCCATCGGGCAAGGAAGTAGACAACGAAGGCGGCAATGTAGACACCAAAGAGGAGAGTATCGAGGGCGAGTCCGGTTGCACCGAATCCGACTTGAGTTAGAAAGAAGGCCCCAATGAAGACTGCGAATGCACGGAATCTTGGGGTGAGTGTGTACCAGAAAATTTTCATGTGAGTTTGTGCTGGGTTGGAGGTTTGAATTTTTGGAGTTTCCTAGTCTGATGGTAATGGTAGGTGACGGTTGATGGGGTGGTTTTTTTATTTGAGGATGACAGACTCGCCCTTTAGCTCGCTGCCTGCAAGGGAGAGAGGACTTTGTGCGGCCGCCCAGCATCAGCCGAATATCCCTCCAACAGGGTCGGGTATTTGCGGTCGACTTGGGTATACTGCGCCGGCGATTTGGATGAGTTCGTTCGGATTGCGAGTGTTTCATGATTTGCTAGGAGTTTTTCGTTGGTTGATGTTGCCGTTCGAGTTTCAGATGAGCTTTTGAAGAAGTACGAAGGTGTTTCGAACGCTACGGTTCTTGGAGCCCTTTCCAAGCGGGGCTATCTGAAGGTTTTTATGAGTGGGGTCAAGAGCTTGGCTCCGGGACGTCGACTTGTCGGAAGAGCGGTAACACTTCGATATTTACCTTCTCGTCCTGACCTCCAAGAGCATGTGACTCGCGGCAGCCATGGTGAAGGATTTAACGAGACTCCTAGATGGGATGCACTAGAAGAACTGACTCCCGGCGACGTACTGGTTGCTGACTGCATGGGTATGAGCATGACCTCGACCGGTGGAGACGTTGTTTTCTCACGAATTCTTTCGAAGAAGGCAGCTGGTCTGGTGACTGACGGTGGAGTTCGTGATGGTCACAAAGTGGCTAGATACGGCTACCCGGTTTACGGGGGAGGTAGTACGCCCACGATTGGCGAACCGAACGTGCTCCCTTACGAAGTGAACGAGCCGGTGCAGTGCGGCGGTGTGCTGGTTTGGCCGGGCGACGTGATTCTTGGTGATGAAGATGGTGTTGTGGTTTTGCCATCGCAACTTGCTGAAGAGATTTACGAGGAGTGTGTTCACCACGATGAGGTAGAAGCTGCGATTCTGTGGCATACACAGAATGAAGGTATTTCACCGAAATTCTTCTACCCGTTCAACGAAGAGACCGAGAAGATTTACCAGGCGTGGAAGAACCGGGATACGTCGGTGGAGTAGTCGCATGAGCGATCGAGCAATTCAGATTTCAGCAGGTGGGGTCGTGGTAACTGCCGAGTTGAACGATTCACAGACTTCGGATGCGCTGTGGGAGGCGTTGCCAATTACCGGCAGTGCCAATATCTGGGGTGATGAGATTTATTTCTCCATTCCCGTATACGAGGAAGAAGAAGAGGACGCACAGGAAACTGTTGAAATGGGGGCAGTGGCGTACTGGCCTGCCGGGAACGCTTTGTGCCTGTTCTGGGGAGCGACTCCAATGAGCGCGCCGGGTGAGATTCGTCCCGCATCTGCTGTGAACGTTATGGGTCTTATCGACGGTGATGCAACTGTGCTTGGTGGTGTGCCAGGTGGTGCTGAGGCCACAGTTGAGCGAGTTGGCGGGTAGGTCAGTTTGTCGACAATGAAGACCGCATATTTTTATGGCGGTAAGGACATCCGGGTCGTTGAGGAAGAGATTCCGACACCGGGACCTGGAGAAGTTCTTTTCAAGGTGATGTCGGCCGGCGTATGTGGAAGCGATCTGCACAACTACCGAGGGCACCGTGTGCGCGAGGATGTGCCATGGCAACAGGGTCATGAACTCTCAGGGCTGATCGCTGGACTCGGTGAAGGCGTTAGCGGGTTCGAGATTGGTCAGCGAGTCGGTATCGAGGCTGAGCATTTGATCGGTTGCGGTTCGTGTGGCTGGTGTCAGGACGGGCAATATCACATATGTCCGGATAGAGGCGTGCGGCATGGTGTTCGGCAGTCCAGTCACGGTTATTCGCAGTACGACGTCTGCATTGCCGAAAATGTGACGGTGTTGCCTGATGATGTTTCTTTCGACGCAGCGGCGTTGGTCGATTGTTACGCGTGTGGTGTTCATGCGATCAACCGCGTGCCTGATATTGCGGGTCAGGACATTGCGATTATTGGCGCTGGCGCGATCGCTCTAACTCTTGGTCAAGTAGCGAAGGCTAGTGGTGCTGCGAAGGTGATTCTTATCGGTACGCGGCAACAGTCGGTTGACGTAGCTGTCGCCGCCGGATCTGCGGACGTTGGCGTGGTGTCATCGAGCGCTGATCCCGTTGAAGCAGTGATGGACGTAACTGGAGGTGATGGTGCTGCGGTGACGTTTGAGACGGTCGGTGGACAATCGCAGTTGATCCAGCAGGCTGTGGAAATGACTCGTAGAGGCGGAGTAGTTTCCGTGCTGGGGTTGTTTACTAAGCCACAAACCGTAGATCCGGTTCTGGCGATGGAAAGAGAAATTTCGATCCAGTGGTCGAATAGTTTTTCGAGCTGGAATAGCGAACGAGAATTTTCGACCGCTCTCGATTTGCTGGTTGCTGGACATCTGAACGTCGATCCGATTGTTACGCATCACTTCGGAATTGATGAGATTGATCGGGCTTTTGCTGTTACTGACGATAAGAGGTCGTCGGGCGCGATTCGGGTGATCGTCCAACCCTGGACTTAGTACGAGAGTTCCCAATTTGGCAGAGCAGTTTGATCTGGTCGTGAAGGCTCCTCGGATATTTTGTGCGGCTTCTGGAGTGGATGGTCAGAGTGTAGTTGGCGTTCGGGACGGCGTGATTGAGTTGGTTGATCTAGTTGATCAATCAATTGGTGCTCCGATCTCGGCGACTCGGATTGTTGAACTCACTGAAGGCGTGTTGCTTCCGGGGCTGGTCGATTTGCATGCCCACCCTGCGAAATCGGGATCGAAGTTTGGAATCGACGCGGACAGGGATTTGCTTCCCCGTGGATCGACCACGGTGTTATCGCAAGGTGATGCTGGTGCTAGGAATCTCGATAGATACGTTTCCGAGACGATCGAAGGTTCACGAACGCGGGTGAAACTGGCGTTGAACTTCTGTGCCGAAGGTGAGTCGAATCCTAACGGGAGATTTTTCAGCATTGACGAGGCGAGCGTTTCAGCGTGTGTCGATGCGGTGAGGCGAGGAGGGTCGGATGTTTGGGGCGTTTCTCTCAATATCGCCCTGATACAGAACCCGAATATAGATCCGCTTGAAGTGATGCGACGAGGGATTGCAGCTGCAGACGAAGTCGGGTGTCCGGTGATGTTTGGTGCGACCAAAAATGCTGAAGTTCCGCTGACCGAACAGCTGGCGCTTCTTCGACCCGGAGATGTGATGACTTACTGCTTTTATTCGGGTCATGGCAGCATTGCGGAGGACGGTCGTCTACTTGAATGCGTATGGGAGGCGCGAGAGCGGGGTGTGCTGTTCGACGTTGGAGATGGTGCAGCGGCGTTCGGGTTTGATGTCGCGGAAATTGCGGTATCTGAAGGTTTTTTGCCGGATACGATTTCGACTGACTACTACCTGCATCACTATTCGAATGGGTTGGAGCATGATTTGCCTTACATAGTTTCGAAAATGATCGAAGTCGGTATGAAGGCCGAGGATTGTTGGTCGCGGGTGACTTCGGCGCCGGCGAAGGTGTTGGGTATGGGAGAATCGTTGGGTCGGATAGAAGTTGGTGCTGTTGCTGATTTGTGTGTGGTTGAGCTTGGGTCGGAAGAGGAGCCCATGACAGATGGTCGTGGAGAGGTTCGATATGGTCGACGTTGGCGACCGAAGCTGACGATTCTCGGTGGTGAAATCGTTTAGAGTGTTGACGTGTCATCGCAGTTGGTATGTGCGAGAGGTACCGGGTTTAAAAGGAACTTGAATTTTGATTATCTGGCGAAGTGAACAAGAGGCAGCGGATCGGTACCCGGGATGTCCGAGATTTGCCCTTGCGGGAGCCGATTTTGGTCACTCGAGCTTGCATGTAGGTGACCTCTACTACCAGCCGGGTTACGGGGTGCCGCATCACTATCACACGGGCGGTGCGGAAGAGACGCAAATCATGCTTGAGGGCGAGCTGGAGTGCTGGGTTGATGGCAAGCGTATGACGGTTTATCCGGGCGACACCGTAACGGCTCCTCCTGGCACCGGGCATGCGTTTCATAATCGAACGGAGAAGGTGGGGAGGATGATTACGGCGTTTCCTCTTACCCCGCCGGAGACGATCCACATTGATGATCCAGAGCTTGAGGATGCCGACTCTCATCCCGCGATTGTTCGGGCTGATTCGCGACGAGGTTCGTATGCGGAGGGTGTGAGGGGCGTTGAGAAGGTTGAGCTTTCGGGGGATTTTTCGGGGGCGAAATCGACGTATACGTATTTCGTTGATCTTCAGCCGGGGTCTTCGATGCCGGTGGAGTCGTTTGACGCTGAGACTGCGATATTTGTCGTTTCAGGGAGTGTTCGGTCGATTATTGGTGAGCGTGAGTTGCTGAGCACGGATGACGGTGCTGTGGTTCTGCCCGGTGAAAAGTACGGGTTCGCGAACGAGGGTGATGTCTCTGCCCGGTTGTGTGTGGTGCATCCGTTTTTGAACGGGTAGAGGGTGTTTCGGTTTGTGGGTGGTTGCGACATTCGTTATTTGAATTGGTGGATGTCGCTTTGACAGCCGTCCTTCGAGTGCCTCAGTATGGCACTTTTTGGGTTATGGAAGTGTTTGACCCACCCTCTAGCTCCCTGGTTGCGAGTGCGGGAGGGTGTTTGCGCGACCGCCCATCCTCGCCGAAGGTCTCCCCAGCAGCGTCGGGCCGTTGTGGGGTGTGTGGTGGAATTCCCGAAGTTACGAGGGGTCTGGGATGGGGGCGCTTGTGATGCTGCGGGGTACGCGTTGAGGTGGATTTTGTTGGGTGTTATGGCGCGTGGGGGTGGGAAGCCTTGTACACTGTCGCCTCACGATTTTTAGTTTAGTTATGTTTTTGCGGCATGTGATGTGCTGCGGTTTTGAGAGTGACTGGAATGACAATTCTCCGACGAGCGGATCAAGAAGAATCGAGCCCAATGGAGGGCGGCAAGCTCCTGACCATGGCTGGAGACTCAACCGGTGCTTCTATGGCGACTGTGGGGGATTTGACCGTTCAGCCCGGGGTGCGTTCCGGGTACCATCTGCATCCGAATACGGAAGAGGCGATTTTCGTGGTCGACGGTGAGATGGAGTTTCGAGTGGGCTCTTCGCGCTTCCGAGCGTCTTCGGGTGATTGCGTACTGGCTCCTCAAGGCATAGGGCATGGTCTTGAGAACGTGGGTGATTCGCCGGCCAGGTTGATCACGGTATACCCGAATGCTGAGCCCGAACGCGAAGCTCTTCAAGATGTTGAGTACACCGATGGTGATCCTCCAGCGAGCGTGTTCGTGCGCGGAAACAACGAGCCCTACGAGTTCATGGCCGGCGTGATGCGTTACGACATGGTTGGGGATTTCGTTGGCGCGGCTTCTCTTTACATGAGCGAGTTGACGTTTGCTCCAGGTTCGATTGCGCCGAATCACTATCACCCGGGTCACGAAGAGTCGATGTTCTGCCTGGAGGGCGATCTGGTTGCCGTGTATGCGGACGAGAACAATGTTCCGCTGGCAGCAGGTGACTGCTTTACGTGCGAGATCGGGGTTCGCCACGGGATTTTCAACGCGGGTACTGAGCCGGCGAAGTTGCTGGCGATTCACCCTGTCTTGAATCCACCGCCGCGTATTGATGTCGATTAGGTTGTCTTTTTACTTCGATCCGTTCGAAGAATATTAGGACAGGGTTGTTATCGAGGACGCATTCGTTCATGTCATCGAAGATTTTGTTTGAGCTCAGTTCTAATTGATGCGCAGTTGTGAGGCTATGGGTAATGCGGGAGTATGCAAATACTAGGGTAGTTATTGAAGGTAATCGTCGAGAAACTTTGAAACTCGAGCTTAGGTGGTAAAGAGCTGCCGGTTTTGCAAGGTATTTCTATCGTGGAAAAGATTTTTTACATAGCCCTCGCTGGTGCTGCAGGTACTCTGGCCCGTTATGTAATTAGCACGTTGTTTGAGCGAGACATTGCTGCTGGAATGCCGTGGGGAGTTTTCGCCGCAAATATGACTGGTGCTCTATTGTTCGGATATATATGGTCGGCGAGCGAAGAGCGAGGTTGGATTAGCGAGAACCTGCGGGTTGTGGCGTTAGTCGGATTTTTAGGGGCTTTCACGACTTTTTCGACGTTCGCTTTTGATAACGTACAAATGGCGCGTTCTACGGAGTGGGGTTGGTTCGCTGCCAACATGTTGCTGACAAATATTGGTGGTTTGGCAGCGGTCTATCTTGGTTTTAGATTGGCCCGTATTGGCTTAATATAGTATTTCGCTGTTTCGTTCCACATGAGAGCTTGCTAGGTGTTACTAAGCCCACTCTCGCCATCCATTCAAATCAATCCAACTAATCCGCCAATAAATTACTCACTGACAGGAATGCGCTGGCGTGGTTTGGCGGGCGATAGTTGTTGCGCGAATTTAGGTAAGGAAAAAGGAATCCCCGGATCGGAGCCAGGGCTATAACCTATGTAAGGGGTACCCTGCTATTTCGCTGGTGTGTATCCCGTACCAGAAGCTTTGGTTAAAGCGGAAACCCACTGGTCGCCGTTCAAAAGTTTCGTGGTTTTTGAAGACCGCACTGCTCCGCCTGCTGCGACTGCAAGGGCAACAGCTGCAGCTGTTTCATCGTCGACTGCTTCAATGATCACGGATATGTCATAGTCACCGAATGTAAATCCGCCAGCGATAACTTTGGCGCCGATGGTGCTTTCCAGTTGTTCACTTACCTTGGTCAGTCTGTCCTCTGGGTTCTTAATCTGAGCCGCAAGTGATTCTGCCGTGTAAGCTGCCTGATACAAGTAAAGTGCCAATTGTTTGCCTCCGATTTGGCCAATTCTCTTTCCAATTTGCCGCGAAGTATGCCATACATTCGTGATGGAAACACTTATTTGAAGTTATCGCGCTGATGATGTTTCTCAAGTTGGAACCGCCGATTTATTTACGGTTTAGTGGGGCTTGTGGGACTCGAATCCACTCCCACCCACAACATACAGGCGTCAGTGGCTATCGGTGGTGGACGCAACGATTACTAAACGAAGCTGCGTCCGACTAGCCAGGCAATTACCACTATTGCTGTAATCACCTATTTATTCGGTGCTATTGGGTCAATAACGCGAAAAGCCCCCACATTTCTGCGAGGACTATTCTAGTTCAGGTCCAACTGGAGCGGAAGACGAGATTCGAAATCGCGACCCTCTCCTTGGCAAGCCTATTAATTCCTTACCATTTTGGTATTGATTAGTGAGGGATAATTCATACACTAATCAATTGATATATATAAAATAAATAATTCGTAATTAGAAATTAATTAATACGTACATACAAAGGACTTAGCTGTTGATTAAAGTTGTTCCCGGTAAATTTTTATTTAATGCAACAAATCAATCAACGGATTTGGTCTTCTCAAGTAACGAAGAAGGACAGAAATTTAAGCTTAGTTTTCCGTTGAAAACGGCTCAAAAAATTGAATTAGAAATAAGAGGCTTGTCTTCCGATAGATGTGGAGAGCACCATCTAGTTACTGCCGTTGCTTGCGCCTCGGGAATGCGCATTGCTAGCCTCATCCTTTCGATGGTTAAGGAAGGATGGATCGCAGCTAGGCTTCGGCTTGAACCTCAGACTGACTCAGGGTCTTACGTCTCTTCGAATCCTACTTATGTTTCTACTGACGTTGCTGCCGCGATAGCGCTCGCTATTCATATATCTCTTCCAATATTCATAGATGAGAACCCTACCGAAATCGAATCAGCTCACCGGCATAACCATCACGAAAATACACCTAGAAACGCGTGTGACAGTGACAAAGAATCTGTTGAGTTACCTGAAATATTTCGTAAAGCGATTGATGAGATTGAGTTATAGAATGCTCTACGTTAGGAACAATTTCTCGTCCATACAACTCCAGCAGGGTGACACACATCTGTCACTTTTGAGACGCTTGTGACCAGTTAGTGACCATTTCGCGAAAAGACCCCGGAAATATCCGAGGTCTGTTTCAGTTTGAGTTCAGTATGGCTCCCGAGGCAGGATTCGAACCTACGGCCCGCTGATTAACAGTCAGCTGCTCTACCGCTGAGCTACTCGGGAACGAGTTTTTAGTTTGGTTTGACCGCGAGGTCTTCAAACCAGATGGTAGTTAGCGATCCCTAGTCGGTGATTTGATCCTTTGCGATCGTGCAATTACCAATTTCTGTTTCGCTAGCGCACTTTGCAATTCTACCCAAAGATTTGGAGATCTCGCTATAAACATATTTGGCTTTTATGTGTTGCATTGGGATTGGTTGCGGTGCTGTTTTTCGGGTTGAATGCTCAGGGATTGTTCTGGTTACCCTTGATGCGCTGAATGTCTCGGTGTTTTTTCGCCTGTTGCGCTATAGACTCTCGTAGAACTGGATAAAAGCAGTTCTGGTGATTCGATCGATAGATCACGCTATTGCAGTTGTTTCGCTAATTTACAGATTAGATATTCAATCATGCTGTCGGACGGTGACTGCACGCTTTCGGAGAGAAAAATGACACTCGGGGTCGCAATACTTGGTACGGGTCGCCATGGCGGAGGATATATCGATTCGGTAAATGCGAGCGATGGTGCGGAAACGCGAATGGTTGCTGAGCCGCGTGAAGAGCAAGTTTCAGATCTAAGAACCGCTTACCCGAACGTTGAGTTTGTTGGTGATTATCACGATGTGCTCGGGCGTGACGATATCGATATTGTCGTGGGTACGTTGCCTCACTGGCTGCATTATCAGGCTTCTCTCGATGCTTTGAATGCTGGCAAGCACATGTTCCTTGAGAAGCCGATGGCGTTGAGCACAGCCGAGTGCGACGAAATGCTGGCGTGTGCAAAGACCAATAATCGCCTTTTAATGACTGCTCATACTCAGCGATATTTTGGCGAAAACATCAAGATGAAGGAGATCATTGATTCAGGTGATCTTGGTGAAGTGGTAATGGTCAACGCAATTTGGGTTAAGCCGCTCGACCCCGACTCTCGTCCTCCTTGGATGTTGGAGCAGGATAAGGGTGGCGGAATGGGTCAAATGGATGGCACTCATTTGATCGACCGTCTGATCTGGTTGCTTGGCGATGACATTTACTCTGTAAGCGGAACGAGCAGCAACTACACACACCCACACTTGAATGCCGACGACACGGGGCATCACTTCTTTCGGTGGAAGTCTGGCAAGACGGCTTCTATTACTCGCATGGGGTGGGCGCACGGTATCACCGAATACGGTGCCGATTACTACTTCACAAACGGACAGGCGAAGCATCGCCGGGCTTACAGCGGAATCGGTCAGACAGGCGTTTGGATTGAGCAGGACAATGACTGGTCGGAGGTAGCGTTCGACGATATCGATTCTCAGGAAGTTCAGTTCAACGATTTCGTGCAGGCTGTTTGTCGTGAGGATTCCGATTCACCGACGCCTATGACTTACGGTCGAAAGGTGCTGCGCATACTTGAGGCGACTGAGGAGTCGCATCGAACTGGCAACGAGATAATCATCGACGACTTGATGAGTTAGCAGTGGTAACGATCATCAGAGGATCGGAACGCTCGGTTCGGTCACACATACAACTGGGTCGCGGGTTCTTTCGGCTTATTCCCTTGCGTTTGGATTAGAGCCGTGAGTTCAATCACATATGGAGACCTAAGCGGTGGCAGAATTGCGAACAAATAGAACGAAAGAAAAGCTGTCTAACGGTCAAATCACCGTTTGCCTGGCGGGCTTGGACACACCGGGACTGGTGGATTTCGTTGGGCCAATGGGTATCGATGCCGTGTGGTTCGAAGCGGAGCATGGTCCCGTAAGTTTCGAGGACGTTGGTAATCTTTCGAGAGCGGCTGATCTGTGGGGCATGACGCCGATTGTTCGTGTCTCGGGTGCGGATTACGGGACGATTTATCGGACGCTCGATATGGGCGCAATGGGAGTCGTTGTTCCTCACGTCGATACCGTTGAAGAAGCTCGTTTGACGGTTGAATCGACGAAATACGCGCCTATTGGCAGGCGGGGAATGTTCGGCCCGAGACAGTCGTATGGCGTTGCTGATTATCTTGAGCGCGCCAACGATCAAACAATGTCAATTGTCTTGATCGAGGACATTAAGGCCGTGAACAACCTCGATGAAATCCTGACGGTTGATCACATTGACGTGTTCCATGTGGCGCCTAGCGATCTGGCGCAGTCCATGGGTCATATTGGGAATATCGAGCACCCTCAAGTGGTGGAGGCAATCGAGAATTCGATTTCGAAGATCATTGCTGCGGGAAGAACTGCAGGGACGACAGTTACAACCGAGAGCGTTGGTGGGTTCGTCGAGCAGGGAGTGAAGTTCTTCTACACAAGTGTGAGCGGATGGATCAACGCGGGTGGTAACGAGTTCCTGAGGGCTGTGCGTGATTAGTCGGCAGGGGACTGGGGGCAAACTAGCCAGGTTCCAGGCTTATTCGAGCATTCTTCTTTAGATGTATTTCAATAGACGACTATGGGCATAAACACGTGGGTTTCGCGGTCGACTCGCTATGTCAGTACTTTTTAGTCTGCTGATGGCTCTCAGAGGTTTTTACTCCTCTTTGTTGGTCAGTGATCTTCAGTCCGTGTGATTTAGACGCTGCGCTCGAGCTGGATGTTTGCAGGATTGACTGATTATGGGGTGGTGTATTCTGGTGGCGATCTGAGCGATCATCTTCGGGTTGGTTTGCCTGTGTAGGGCAATTATTCCGGTTCAGCAGCGTTCACTTTTTGGTCGCTGCAAGCGGTTATTGTGATCTATGAATATCGGTAGTACATCGACAGAAAATCTTAGTAGCTCGCAGATATGGAGGCATCGATTTACGGCGGCAGCCGTTGGACTGTTTCTGCTGGTTCTGATTGGTTGTAGCGGCTCAGGTGGTGACACCTCCGGCGTGATCTTCAGTATTGATACGGATGGCGGCGCCGATGTTTTTATCATTGCAACGGGCAATGAGGCTGCTGAACGGCTGACCAGTTCAGCTAGTTTGGACATTTCACCCGAGTGGTCGCCCGACGGGAAGTCGATTGCGTTTATTTCCGACCGGAATGGATCACCGGCATTGTGGGTGATGGATGCAAGCGGCGAGGAGAAACGTCAGTTGGTGGGGTCTTCAGCTCCAGTTTCGGGATTCAGGTGGTCACCGGACTCCGTTCGCATTGCTGTGGAGTTCGACGGTAGAGCTGGCGGTGAAATATCGATTCTCGATATTGAGAGTGCCGAACTGACGTCATTGACATTGTCGACCGAAGATGCGCGATTGGGGGATTGGTCACCCGATGGCGAGTGGGTTGTGTACTCGGTTAGCGAGAGTGATCAAAGCGCTGTTCGACGCCGGAATCCGACCGGAGTTGACGAGATCACTTTGTTTCAAGGTCGTGCGGCTAATCCTCGGTGGTCACGAAACGGGCAGTTCATAGCATTCAATCGACTTAAGGACGACGGCACCGTCGATCTTGTCGTGATGGACAAGGATGGTAAGGACGATCTAACCGTTGCCAGCGACGTTAATGACGTTTCGCCGCATGATTGGTCACCGGACAGCAAAAGATTGGTTTATTTAAGTGGCGATGTTGGTGAGTCAGAGATTTACGTGGTCGGCCGAGATGGCAAGGACGCTACTCGCCTGACCTCGAATCGGGTCGCTGAGTCTGCTCCAATTTGGAGTTATGATGGTGCGTCGATTTTGTTCATATCCGAGGGTGGAAATTCTTCGAATATTTTCACGATGAACGGCGATGGCGGTGATCAGCAGCGCATTACATCGTTAGCTGATGTTGTGCTTGGCGCTGACTGGTAGGGCGGAATGACGCTTCTGGATTGCCCCTTTATTGAGTGTTGATTTTTGGTGGTGTTGGCCATACTTGAAGAGCCTCAGTATGGCGTGAGGTGGGTTCTTCGTTGTGGTGGAATTCCGGAGGTGACGAGTTATCTGGTGTGGGGTCGTTAGACCCACACTCTAGCTTCCTCTCTCGAAGGGAAGGATGATTTGATCGAGGAGTAACCGACTGTCTTGTAAAGTCAGGCTACTTTAGCGAGGTGGTTTCGGCCGAAGATGTAGGCGTAGATTGCTTCGCTGAAGAGAGTGAGTGTCCACGCTCCCGCGCCAACCCAGAGTCCATTGAGATTCGTGAAATTCACGGTTACGACAACCCAGCAGGCGAGCGTAATAAGTCGCAAAGAGTTGATGTAAATGATGGGGCGGGTTGTTCGAGTTCGCATTAGTGCAGCGGTGTAGAGCTGCTCGATAACGAGGGCGATCGGAAGAATGGCGAGCAGGCGGAATCCGTTGGAAGCGAGTTCGTTGAGTCGGCCTTCGGCGCCCATGATGTCACCAATGACAAACTGGGTTATCGGTGGAATGTAGGCGATCATAGCGACTACAGCGAACGTGAGGATTCCAACTGAAAGTGCGAACCGTCTGACTCGTAACGGGTTGTATTGGCTGGCGAAGAGTGCTAGGGATGTGTTTTGGGTTCCGTTCGTCGCTACCGCTATCAGTTGGAATACGTAGAACGCTAGGGCGACAGCGGCGATGGAAACTTCAGGTTCGGGAGATCTCGCCATTCCCGCGTTGAGTATTGGTTGGGTGCCTGCGGGTAGCATTGCCGCGAACAGCAACGGCCAGAAGAACCATGCCATTGAGCGGATAGAGTGGTCGCTGTTGTTGTTCGTTGGGGCCGATTGGTTGAAGAGTTTTACGGGTTTGGTGGAAAGAACAGCTAGGGTTGCTGTTTCGACGAGAGTTCCGGCAATCATGGCAATTGCGGCAATGCTCGCTCCTACAACTATCTCAGTTGCGAACAAGCCGAACGCGGCGATTACAACGGTGGCTGCTCCAGCGGCGGTGCCAATCCAGGCTAGGCGAGGTCGGCTGATACGGAGTACTGCGCCGTAGTAGTGCATTTTCAATACGAGAAGCGCGGGGAGCGGGATGAGCCATATTAGAGCTTCTGAGGCGTTTTGTTTGAGGAGCCCACTGACTGAAAAGACGGTTGTAAATAGGAATTCCGAAACTGGTGGGATGACCACTACCAGTGCTATTGCCGTGACGAGTACGACCCAGAATCCGACGAATTTACGGAGTTGCCTCAGAGATTCGCTGTTTTCGAAGTAGACGAGGGTGAGTTGTTGGATTCGAAGTTGGGGGAGTCCGACGAACATAGAAATTCCGAGGGCTACAGAGAATCCTCCGACCGCTTCGTCGGGATGCTCGGTTCGGGTGAGGATTCCCGATAGCAAGAGGGAGAGGATAGGTACGACGGTCATGTTCGCTGCGGTGGGGAGTAGCAGCGAAATGGCGTGCCGAACTATTGGGCGATTGGGGTCGAGGTCGGTGTTTTCGGGCAACTTGCCGGGGTCGGGTGATGGTGATGTTGGATGGGAGTTGTTTTCACACTAACGTTCGGTGTTGGGTTTTGTGAATAGCGAGGTGTGTGAGTTTTGTAGCGGTTGAATTGGTGGGCTGCTTGTCTTTGGTGCTGGCGCTTCGACGGAGCTCAGGATGTACCTTTTTACTGGGCGACGGATGGTATGGTTCGACTTTTTGAATGTGGTTGGTGACTTGTAGTGTGAAAGGATTCTAGAGGAGATGGTCGTTTGACCCACACCCTCCCCTTCTCGCTGACAAGAGGAGGGGACGTGGTCTCCCTCGGGGAAATTCCGATCCGGTCGGAAAATGCTTTGGAGGAATTACGCCATGTCCTTGCAGGCTTGGTGACGGGGGCAGGTTGTTTGGTGGTCGTTGGTCATGCCGGCGGATTGCATAAAGGCGTAGGTGATTGTGGGACCGACGAATGTCATACCTCGTTTATTTAGGTCTTTGCTCGTAGCGATCGACTCTTTTGTGTCACCGGGAGGAACTTCACTCATTGAATTGAAGTCGGGCTGTAGAGGTTTAGAACCGGGGACAAACGCCCAGAAGTAGGCGTCGAGTGACCCGAACTCTTTCTGGATATCGAGAGCGACGTTAGCGTTTTTGATCGCCGCGTTTACTTTGAGCTTGTTGCGAATTATGCCTTCGTCATGGAGCAAAGCAGCGATCTTATCCGATCCGTATTTCGCCACTTTTTCGATCTCGAAATTGTCGAAGGCAGCTCGGTATGTTTCACGTCGTTTGAGGATCGTCTCCCAACTCAGACCCGCCTGCGCTCCTTCAAGGATTAGTAGCTCAAAAAGATGGCGGTCATCGTGGATTGGAACGCCCCATTCTTCGTCGTGGTAAGACTCGTAAATGGGCGATCCGGTTCCAAAGCAGCGGGTGACGTCAAGATTGTCTGATGCTGTCATGCCGCGAGCATAGCTCTCCACACGCTTGAAGTGCATTGGTGGATGGCACTTCTTGTATACGAAGTATTGTCGTAACATTGAGAAGTAGACGTGATTCGTTTTAATGGCGGTTGTTTGAAATAGTAGGGTTGGTTATGGCAAAACAGAGTAATCAAGTTGCGCCTCGTCTGACGCAGGCGATGGAGAACTATCTTCTCTCGATTTATGTTGTGCAAGAGCGGGGAGAGAAGGTGAGTAATTCGAAGTTGGTTGAGCAACTTAGACGGGTCCCAGCGAGCGAGAATCTTGGCACTTCTCTTCCTGCCGTCTCAGGTATGTTGCGAAGAATGGAGAAGGATTCGCTAATTAAGTTGGGTGACAGTCGCGACATTGATTTAACCCCGCGTGGTCGGAACTTGGCGGAGTCGATGATCCGAAAACACCGACTCGCGGCGCGAATGGTTGTCGACCTTCTGGATGTTCCGTTGCACGAGGTGGATGCCGAAGCTCACATGTTGGAACACGCACTTTCCGACACTCTTGAGAAGCGAATACAGAAGAAACTAGGAAATCCGAAGACGGATCCGTTTGGACAGCCGATTCCGGGAAGTGGGTACCGGGAGCCTAGAGGTGTTGTCAAGCTTGATCAGGCACCGACTGGCAAGGCTCTGGTGGTGGATCGTATCCCTGAGGACGACGCTGAGCTTGTGGCGTATCTGTACGAGAACGGCGTTTTGCCAGGGGTAGAACTTGTCGTTTCGGATGTGGCTCCATACCGAGGAGTGGTGACACTTCAGGTTGGAGACGAAAGTGCGGTGCTTGGCTACGGGGTGAGTAGGGAAATAAGGTTGCGCCCGGAGTAGGTCTTCTAGCTCTGGTTTTTAGTTCCCTCGGAGTCCCAAATTGAAAATTATCGATGTTGAGCTGATCCAGTTTCGGCTTCCGGTGTTTAGTCACGGCACCAAGTGGGGTTACGGGACTGACTGTGAACAGCAAGATGGTGTGCAGTCGATCACGAAGATCGTCACGGATGAAGGCGTCGAGGGTTACGCAAGCGGAGGTGTTCACTCCTATTTTTACGGTGCTAAGTCAGAAGAGATAGAAGGCTTGGTAAAGCCGTTACTGGTGGGGCAGGATCCGCTCGATCGCGGGATGCTCTGGGAGTGGATGAAGGGGCACCGAGGATTTTCTGAAGCGCTGGTTGGCAACATCGACTCTGCACTGTGGGATCTTGCGGGGCGGGCGGCAGGGCAGTCGGTAGCTTCTCTGATGGGGCGAGTACGCACCAAGGCGAAGGCTTATGCTTCAACCGCTCCGAACCTAGGTTCGCCTGACGTTTACGCGAAGCTCGCACTGGAAAGTAAAGAGCGCGGGTACACAGCGTTCAAGGTTCATGCATATATCTATGCCGATCCCGACACCCTGGAGCCGTCTCCGGGAAAGCCGGCTTCGCCAGTTGCGGATATTGAAGTTTGCGAGGCGGTTCGGGATGCCGTTGGCGATTCGATGACTTTGATGCTCGATCCGTGGGGTGTGTATTCGCTCCAGGAGTCGATCATGGTGGGGCGAGAGTTAGAGCGACTGGATTACTACTTCTTCGAGCATCCTATGGATGAACGCGCCGTTGAGCCTTACAGGCGTTTGTCGGGAGAGCTCGATATTCCGATCTGTGGTCCGGAGCTTGCCGCCGGTATGCATTATTCGCGTGCGGAGTGGGTGGTGCAAAAGGCAACCGATATTGGTCGTATTGATGTGAATTTTGGCGGTCTAACGGCGTGTCGGCGTGCTGTGGATATGTACGAGTCGTTCGGACTGGCATGCGAGATGCATGTTGGTGGGTTTGGTAATGCAGCGATTTTAGGATCGACGACTCAAGAGACGTGCGAGTTTTTCGAGCGTGGGTTGTTGTTTCCTTCGGATCACCCTCTAGGAGATTACGATGTGACTCCGCTTTATTTGAAAGAGCCATGCGATCCGATGGATGGCGAGGGGAATGTGTTGCTCCCACAAGGGGATGGTCTTGGGTTTGATTTTGAGTGGGATTACATCGGGGATAATTTGGTGTGAATCTTCGCCCGGGATAAGGATGAAATGTTTGAGAATGGGTCTGGGCGAGGGTGGTTACCAGTGACAACCCTCTACATCATGATGATCGACTAAACGTCAGGGTCAGAAGCAATGGCGGTTTCGTCGAGGAACATCGTGGCGCCCATTCGTTCGTAACGTTCGATTTGGTCGTCGCCGTATGTTCTGAGGCAGAGAGTTGATTTTGTACCGGTCAACTCACTCAGCACGAATTCGATGCAATCGTCATCGGTCTTTAGGTCGTGGTCGGGGTGTGCCTCGCGGTCAAATGCGAGGTCGTTTGGTCCCCACGAGAATATGTCGGCTCCAGCCCGTGACATTTCCTTGACCTGATCGATTCCTCGGAGTGATTCGATTTGCATCCAGAGGACACCGTGGTCGTTCCACCACCGGGCGTATTCAAGTCGGTCTAAGTACAGGTTTGTTTGCGGGCTTCTGGAAGGACCCCAACTGCGTCGACCTTTTTGCGGGTAGTAGAAATTCTTGAACGCCTCATGGACAGTTTCGAGTTCTTCAACCTGCGGGATTTCGATCATCGAGGGACCAAGGTCGAGCATGTTTCCGATGAGGTAAGCCTGATTGGCGTGCATGATTCGGAGTTGAGTTGGTATGCCAATTTCATTCGTGAGTTCACAAAAATCAGCGAGGGTTTGTTCGCTGAACGGGCTGTGTTGAGCGTCCACGGCGAGGAAGTCGTAGTCGCGGATTTCGAGGGTGCGATTGATGTCGTCTTGAGTGGACCACATTCTGACGGACGCGCCGACGATTTTCTCGCCAGATATGATGCGTTTTTTGAGGGTTTCGATCCCGTGCATGGAGAGGGAGTTTAGCGGGTTTTGGTAGTGAGGGTCGGCTAGCCCTTCGTCGGGGCTCAGGATGATGGGGTCAGGGTTTTTCTGGAGAGAAAGTGGTTTAGGTTTCTAGGGGTTGGACGATGTGGATGCCGCATTCTTTGGCGTCGGGGTCGCCTTCCCACCACCAGCGTCCGGCGCGGATGTCTTCTCCGGGTTGGACTGCGCGTGTGCACGGTGCGCAGCCTAATGACGGGTAGCCATTGTCGTGGAGTTCGTTATAGGGGATTTTGTTTTCGTCGACGAACTTGCGGACATCATCGAACGTCCAGTTGGCGAGTGGGTTGATCTTGTAGTTGTTGTGAGCGGTATCCCATTCAACAATGTCTATAGATCCGCGATCCATTCCCTGATCGCGGCGTAGTCCTGTTACCCAAGCGTCGAGTCCTGAAAGCGCACGCCCGAGCGGCTCTATCTTGCGGACTCCGCAGCAGAATTCCCGGTTGGCGTGTCCCATATAGAAGAAGTTGTTGCCTTTTTCTTTAACCATCTTTGCAACGGCGTCCATGTCGGGATAAAAGAATTCGACATCGACTCTGTAACGGAGCTTTGTTTGATCGAAGAGCGAGTAGGTTTCGGTTGGTAAGCGCAACGTGTCAAGTGTCATGAGGCGCGCCTTTGGGTTGACGCTCCAGTAAATGTGGAATATCGCTTGGTCTTCCAGTCCGAAACTCGACATTTGAGCCGCTGTGTCGCTGAACGTTTCGTCGACCCATTTAAGAACTTCTTCGGTAGAAGCGATCTCAAGCTTCTGGTTTATTTCGGCGAGTTGTTGTTCTGTGAAGCGTTGATTATTCATTTGCGGTTCTTGCGAGGCATCCTTCGACGGGACTCCGGATTAAATGGTTTTAGTGATCGAAGTCGATAATTGTGATGGTGTTTGTGTCGCAGGTAGTTAAGGATAAGTCTGAATCGTATTTGATGCAGTTCATGGCAGATCGATAGACCGGGCCGGGTTCCGGTTTTAGAATTGTTTAGCACTCGAAAGCGGGCTGCCTAATTTGTCGCTCAACGGAGACCTCGATGACTTCGACTATTAATCCGGAAACCCTTAGTGGTGAACGGATCGAAGAACTCCAGCAAATAGCTGGTGACCACATGTTCATGCACGCCGTCCAGATCAACGACTGGCGAGGGAATCTGAAGGTCTACGTTCGGGGAGAGGGGGTTTGGGTTGAGACAGCCGATGGACAACGCCATCTCGATGCGATGGCGGGGCTCTGGTACAAATCGGCAGGGTACGGTCGAACTGAGATAGCTGATGCCGTCTATGCACAAATGACGGCGATCGATTCGCCTCCCGCTGGCAGCTCGACTATTCCGCAAATAGAGCTTGCGGGCAAGGTTGCGGAGCTGTATCCGGATCACGGGGCCCGATCGTTCTTCGTGTCAGGTGGTTCTGAGGCGGTCGAAACTGCCGTAAAGATGGCGAAGAAGTACCAGATCATCAATGGCAAGGCTGGTGCTTACAAGGTGTTGAGTCGGCGCTATTCGTACCACGGCGGGACTGCAATGTCGGTGAGCCTGGGTGGATCACCTGCTGCTGACCCGATGGGACCGCTAATGCCAGGTGCGATTCACGTTACGAACTGGGATTCATATCGATTGCCTTACGCGGGTGATCCCGTCGATGTCGCAATCAAGTGTGCGAACGAGTTCGAGACAGTTATCAAGCATCAGGGTGCAGAAACAGTTGCAGCAATTATTGCTGAGCCTGTTTCTGCCGCAGCGGGAATCCAGGTGCCACCGGCAGAGTACTGGCAGCGACTTCGAGAGATTGCCGATCAGTACGGAGTCATCTTAATTGCAGACGAAGTGATTACTGGATTTGGTCGTACAGGTGAGTATTTCGCCCCAATGAACTGGGGTGTTCAGCCTGATATCACTACCGTCGCTAAAGCGATCACGAGTGGATACGCTCCTCTTGGTGCTGCGGTAGCGACCAAGAAGATTGCCGATGCATTTATTGGTGGTGCGGGCGAAACGTTCAAGCACTTGATTACGTTCGGTGGTCACCCGGTAGCTGCAGCGGCCGCGCTTGCCAACTTGAATATTTTTGAACGAGAAGATCTTGTCGGTAATTCGAAGCGGATGGGTAATTATCTGTTTGAGCAGCTACAGTCCCTGTTCAGCCACAAAATTGTTGGTGATGTTCGCGGAGGTTTGGGCTTACTAGCGGCGGTTGAATTGGTGGCGGATCGAGAGTCAAAAACTCCGTTCCCAGCATCGGCTGGATTGGCGAAGAAGCTGCCGAAAATGTTATTCGATCGCGACATGGTGAGTTTCCGTGCTGGAGACGTGATTTCGATCTGTCCTCCACTGTCCATCAATAAGGATGAGATCGACTTTATTGTGAACGCAATCGATGGGGCTCTAAGTGAGCTTGAAGATGAACTCGGGATTTAGGCTACGTTAACGCTTGTTGACTGGTGGCGTAGGTCTTCAAAGTTTGGTATCTTCCCCGACACTTACGTCGGTTCAACGCGCGAGCCGATCGGTTTTATTTGAAAATTGAATACGAGTCGTTGAATGCGAATGAAGGGCAAGGTGCCTCAAGTTCGAACGGCTAGTACAGGGGACTCAGAATGGCAGAATCCACCGACGCTACAGTCGAAGAGAAAGAAGTTTCTACTGAACCTGTAGGAGTGGACACCGATGGTTTCGGCGCAAGCGCCGTGCAGGATGAGGTTGTCCTGGATGTAAAGGATCTTCAGACACATTTCACCACCCGATGGGGAACGGTGAAGGCTGTGGATGGCGTTAGTTACCACGTTCGACGAGGTGAGACCCTCGGAATCGTGGGTGAATCAGGGTCAGGTAAGTCCGTTACCGCTCTCTCTCTGATGCGTCTAGTTCCTTCACCTCCTGGAAACATTGTTGGTGGTGAAGTACAGCTTGGAGGTCGAAACCTACTTGATCTTTCCGAGGCTGATATGACTCAGGTCCGTGGTGGTGAAATCTCAATGATTCTCCAGGACCCGATGCAAGCATTGAACCCGGTTTTCAGTATTGAGAATCAGGTAGGTGAGGCGATCAATATTCACCAGGGTCTGAAAGGTGAGGCGCTGTGGGACAAGGTTGTTGACTCACTCCGAAAGGTGCGAATTCCAGCTCCAGAGTCTCGAGCTAAGGACTACCCACACCAGCTTTCAGGTGGCATGCGACAGCGCGTTGTTGGTGCTATCGGTATTTCATCCGCCCCGGCAGTGATTATTGCTGACGAGCCGACGACTTCACTCGACGTGACGATTCAGGCGGCTTACTTGCGACTGCTGCGTCAGATTCAGCAGGAAGAGGGAGTTGGAATTATCTTCATCACCCACGACTTCGGAATCGTTGCCAAGATGTGTGACCGGGTTGCGGTTATGTACGCTGGCCGAATCGTCGAAGTTGCTGATGTTCGCACTATTTTCAACGAGCCTCTGCACGAATACACAAAGGCACTGATTGGTTCAGTCCCGAAATTGGAAGAGAAGACGGGTCGACTGCCTCAGATCGAAGGTCAGCCACCGCTGCTTTACAACCTTCCACCGGGTGACGCATTTGCACCTCGATCAACTCTAGAGTTCACGGATGAGGATTCTGCACGTCGCCCACCGCTGCTCGAGGTCGAGCCAGGTCACTGGGTCCAGCTTTCCAAGAGCTCTGTTGCCGACTACGACAAGTATGCGCATCTGATGCCAGACGAAGAAGACGAAGAGTAAACGGCGAACCTGAAACTAAGTTCCACGAGAATCGGTACTAACAAATGACAACTGCTGAAAACGTAACTATTCCAAGCGCACCGGGTGTAGACCCGAACGCTGATGCGATTATTTCTATTCGAAACCTTCGCAAGTGGTACCAGGTTGGCGGAGGCTTCCTCGGCTTCGGTGAAAAGGTTTACCTGAAGGCTGTCGACGACGTTAGCTTTGATATTGAGCGAAACAAGACCTTTGGTCTGGTTGGTGAGTCAGGTTGTGGTAAGACCACGACTTTGAAGCTTTTGCTTGGACTGGAAACTCCAACGAGCGGTCAGATCTTCTACGAAGGCGAAGATGTATCCACTATGTCGAAGGCTGGTAAGACGGAGTTCCGTCGATCAGTTCAGGCTGTGTTTCAGGATCCATGGTCTTCGTTGAATCCACGAATGCGTGTTCGATCTATCGTTGGTGAGCCGCTTGAAATTGCGACCACAATGACGAAGGGTCAAATTGCTACTCGAGTCGGTGATTTGCTTAGCGAGACTGGTTTGAACCCTTATCAGGCAAACCTGTATCCGCACGAGTTCTCCGGTGGTCAGCGACAGCGAATCGGTATTGCTCGAGCGCTGGCTTTGAACCCGAAGGTTATTGCGCTTGATGAGCCAGTTTCGGCTCTCGACGTTTCGATCCGAGCTCAGATAATGAACCTGTTGGTTGACCTGCAGGAGGAGCATGGTTTGGCTTACCTGCTGGTTGCTCACAACCTAGCGACAGTTCGATACATGTGCCATGACATGGCGGTTATGTATCTCGGTGTTGTTCAGGAGTCTGGTAAGACTGAAGCAATCTTCGATAACCCGATGCACATTTACACTAACGCTCTGGTTTCAGCGGCTCTGCCGTCGCACCCAGACATTCAGCGTGAAGAGTTCCTCCTGCCAGGTGAGGTTGTGTCACCGATCAACCCACCACCGGGTGACGTTTTCATGTCGCGTACTCCGCTTGAGGTTGACCCTAACCACAAGTATGCCAATGAGCGACCACCGCTTGTCGAGAAGGAGCCTGGACACTGGGTTGTTGAAACTCCCTGGTCAATGGCTGTAGACGCTGGCCTGAAAGTTGAGTTGACAGGTCATAAGGGCGTTTAGTTAGTAGCTACAACACCTTTGTTTTGTCTGTAATTGAAAACGCCCCCGGCAATGGCCGGGGGCGTTTTGTTTTGTCTGTAATTTTTCATGTCCCTTAGGCTGGGCCCCTTTAAAAAAGGGCCAAGGATGGCGTTCTACGACGAGTTGCCGAGCATCCGATAACTTTGAGAGTTACCAGACCCTGAAGTTATTTGTCGGTCAAATGCAAAAGAGCCGTGGTTCGCTTTGGGGGGGGAACCACGGCTTTAATCTCGAACATGATTGGCTCCCGGGCCTGGATTCGA
>DBTA01000060.1 GCA_002306815.1 Dehalococcoidia bacterium UBA1328
CAGGGGTGTACCGTCGGAGAGGTCCGTTGCGTCGACCTCTCCGACGGTACACCCCTGCGCTCAATCTTCGTGCTTTCAAAGCGTTATGGGTTTACGGTTCCGAAAAGTGGTCGAGCATAACGAAGCCATCACTTACCAATCCGGATCACATTCGTGCGACAGTGAAATCGGCAGTGAGAGGACTGAACAATACTGAATACGGAGTTCAGCGCCAGGGGCTTTGTTGTTAGTTTAAGCCTAGCTTAGATCTTCGGAAACCTTGGCAAGCATTTCCGGAGGGAGAGGGTAGATCCAGCCGCGGTTCTGAATTATCGCTTTGGCAAGTTCGGGTGGAATGGCTACGATGATTTCCGGCTCTATCGAGAACCGACCGGTAAATCCACCAATTGCGCTGCGGGCGTGAACTCCGCCGTAGTTCTGATCCTCGCCATCAACGGCAAACTCACCCTTACCGCCACCGAAGACTGACTGCCATCGCTCCGAGAATCCGTTCATGACCGCCGGACCGCCGTTGAACGCAACATCGGTTGAAACGACCATTCCAAGCGCTTTTACGGTGTAAATGACGTCATTCAGGTCGCCACCTTCACCACCGCATGTGAGGCCCCAGTGAAGCCGCTTGATCATGGCGTTGGCTACCCATTCAGCAGCGTCCTGACCTTTCTTGATGCGGTCAGGGTCGTCGTACATTTGGCCAGGGCCATAGCCGTGTCCAGACAGGTAAACGAGACCAGACTCGTGGAAAACGATGCCGCTAATGCCGGCACCTTTCAGGCTGGTTACTTCAGCTTCGAAAGTTCCGAGGTCGATCCCCAGTTTGCTGATGCGGTCGTAGACGTCGAAGTTACGCCTAAGATGATCGGGGACGATGGAGTTGTCGTAAAACGATCCCATAAACTAATTCCTTATCTGACAACATGCAGATTGCATTCTGCCACACGCGTGGCAAACTATTTGATTATTCTTGAAACAGCCTTCTTAGGTAGGCGACAGCCGTATGCATGGCGTCCTTGGATACCACATCGCCACGCGGTTCGTAGACGATTGAAATCGGCCCATCGAAGTCGGCGTATTTCAGGATTCTAACTATACGCGGATAATCGAGCCATTGCTCGTCGCCATCCGCAGCGAAATAGAACTTGGCGCGCACCATTTTTGCTCGCGGCGCACACATTTCTATAGATTCATACAGTTGCGGTTGCGCTTCGTCGTCAGGCGCACTGCCTCCGCTCGATCCAGGTGAGCCCTGGAATTGCCCACTGTCGAGGACGTAAGAAAGTGCTGGGCTGTCAACTTCCTCGAGCATTTGAAGGACTTGCTCACCAGTCGATGGTGTTGATCCGTGATTGTGGTTGTGAAGAAACACGGTCAACCCAGCATCCTCTGCATAATCGCAAATGATCTGGATCTTGTTTCTCACCGCGACGAACGTTTCTTCCAACGATTGACCGTTGACCACACCGTTTCCAGGGACACGAATCGCTCCAATACCTAGGTGGGGGAGCGCGTCGATAAGTGATTTCGCCCGCTTTATCTCGTCAGGTATGGATGAAAGCGGCTCATGGAATGGAACGATCAAACCGCAATAACCGAAACTGACTCCCCGACTTTCAACGGAGTGAGCAAGCTCTTGCAGGTATTCGGGTTCGTAGCTTGTGAGGAGACGGTCTTCAATATCAACTCCAGCAACACCTAGCTCGGCTGCCATATCAGCAGCCGCGTGGATGCAATCGTCGGTATTGCCGTAAAGGTCTTCGAACGACAGTGCCTGGAGATAGATTAGATTCACGAGATTCGTCTGTGAACTACTACATCTTGTACTTGTCTAGAAGTGATCTTATGTAGGTGTTGGCAAGTGGAACGGCACTCGGTTCGTCGAGTTCGTCCTGACCTTCGAACACTATCGACATCCATCCGTTGAATCCGACGTTTTTGATTATCGGCATGATCCGGTCATAATCAAGCCACGCTTCTTCACCGCTGGCGATTCGGTAAATCTTTGCCCGCACGTGAACGGCTCGCGATGCCGACGTTTCGATTGAGCCGTAGAAGTTCCATTGTGGGTCTTCCTTACCGCGTTCGCCGAACGACGCTCCCGGTGATCCGCGGTACTGACCGGTGTCGAGGATGTGCGAGTAGTAAGGGTTGTTGACATCATCTAGAAGTCGAATGACCTGTTCACCTGTTGCCGGAATGCAGCCGTGGTTGTGGTTGTGTAGGCCAACTACAACGCCCTTTGACTGAGCGTATACAGCCACCTCTTTTGTCGACTCGACCAATCGAGGCCATGCTTCTTCTTCGGTTTCGCCTTCGGGCAGCCACGATCCGAACGCTCGAACCATCGGTATGCCCATTTTTGCGGCAACATCGATCCACATTTTCATCAGGTCGATCTGTTCTCGCAGTTCTTCACCAGTTTTACCGAAGTTGTTTGACACTCCGATGTAGCACATGTGAAGGCCGCGCTTGAGACATGCCTGCTTTATCTCTTCCAGGTAGTCATCATCGGTAGACGCGAAGTGGGTGAAGTGCAGATCGACGCCGTCCATCTGGTATTCGGCTGCTTTATCGATTATTCCCAGAAGGTCAATCTTTCCTGCGTTGAACGTGTCGCGGTAGGAAAGAGATTGAAGGCTTAGCTTGATCATGAAACTCGATTCTTGTGGGGTGAGTCATTCGGCTTGATTTGAGCCATTTAGTTGCGGTGATTTGCAGGGAATGTATCACTCGGACGACGGGAATCAAGGCGCGATGGGATACAAACAGGAGTGATGGTTGCTGTCAAACAGCGTTGTTTTCGCTCCCTGAGATTTCCGGGATGGCGTAAGCTTCTGCCAATTCGGACTCTGAGGCATTCCAAATGACCGGTGACCAGGCGGGGCTGCCGTGGATTCATCCGGTGGTGGCAGAGATAGCGGGTATTTCAAATGAAGAAAATCGATTCCCATTTACACGTCTGGGCGCATGAGCCGCAAGCGTATCCGTACCGTCCCGGACAAGATCCTCCAACAGCTCGAGGTGATGCCGAGTTCCTACTCGATCTCATGGATAAATCAGACATTGCGGGCTCGCTGATCGTCCAGCCTATCGTTCATGGCTTCGATCACTCTTACGTTGACGACACTCTGGGTCGGTGGCCAGACAGATTCGTCGGAATGTGCCTCGTAGATCCTCAAGCCCACGATCCTGTTGGGATGCTGGATGAACTTGTAGGTCGTGGTTACCGTGGAGTTCGTTTCAACCCAGCGTTGTGGCGCGAAGACGAGTTGATGAATGGAGACGTAGGACAGGCGTTGTACAAACGTGCTGGTGAACTGGGGATTACGGTCGGCTTTCTGATTAGCCCCCAAAATTTCGAAGAAGTTGAAACTCTTGCTGCCGTTTACCCGGAGACCAACGCAATAGTCGATCACTTTGGTCACTGCGTACCGAGTCCTGAGAGTGCTGTAGCGCCTGAGTTCGAGCGATTGATTGCGATGGCGCGGTATCCAAAACTCCACGTAAAGCTTTCCGAGTTCCCAAGGGCTTCCAATCAAGAGTTCCCATATTTCGATATGTTCGACTGGGTTCACCGTTTGATTGATGCATACTCAGCGGATCGACTGATGTGGGGGACCGACTTCCCGTTCATTGTTGAACAGGCTGGCTATGACAAAGGATGGGAGATTGCCGAACGAATCCAACCCGCAATAGATCCCGCACTTTTCGACATGATTCTTGGCGGTACGTGTGAACGATTGTTTGGTCCGTGGGGTTAGCTCCGCGTAACAATGAATCGCTTAGTAGATTCACGAACCGGCAACCCGAGTGGTACTGCATATTGCAGGATCTGGGCATATAGTGTGCAGTCGCCTTAATTCACACATAAGGATATTGAATGACGTCCTCACCAATACCTTCCACCGCCGTTGATGTCGTAGTACGCATGACCTCGGCAGCGAACGATTTTCTAAATTCGCTCGATGACTCTCAGCGAAGCTCCGCCTCTTTTGAGTTTTCCGGAGACGAGCGTTACGAGTGGGCTTACACGCCAATCGATCGCAATGGATTGCGTTTTCGTGAGATGACGGACGACCAGCGTAAAGCGGCGTTTACTTTGATGGAAACCGGTTACAGCACTCGCGGAGCCGCAACGGCACATCGAATAATCGAGTTGGAAACCATTTTGGGTGAATGGGAGAAAATCAACGACGAAGTTTCGAGGTGGGAGCGCCACACCGACCGCTATTGGTTCAGTGTGTTTGGCACTCCAGGTAGCTCGGATGAACCCTGGGGATTCCGGGTTGGTGGACACCACATCGGACTGACGGCCAACATAGTTAACGGCGATCAGGTTTCGATTCTGCCGTTGTTTTTTGGAGCGAACCCGGCAGTGATACGCCACGGAGATCGTAAAGGGCAACGTACGCTGGTTGAAGAAGAAGATTGGGCAAGATCACTCCTGACTTCGATGGACACTGATCAGGCGAAAATTGCGATTGTCGACCCCGTAGCGCCTACGGATATTTTGACCACAAATGTTCGGTCCGCCGATCCGAATATTGCCCCTGTCGGTATTGGATTTGGTGCGTTACAAGATGCTCAGCGAGATCAGTTGGTCGCACTTGTGAAGCACTACGTGACTCGGGCTTCAGATGACCTTGCGTCGAACTACTGGCGAGAGGTCGAATCAGTTGGTTTTGGCGATGTTACGTTCGCCTGGGCTGGTCCTGCCGCGGTTGGCGAAGGTCACTACTATGCGATTCGACATCCGCGATTCCTCATCGAGTACGACAACACGCAAAACGGCGCGAATCACATCCATTCCGTACTACGAGACTACGCCCACGACTTTGGGGAAGATCTTCTTGCCTACCACTACCGAGCCGCGCATTAGGCAGGTTGACCATCGCGTCCGAGGAACTGTTAATGATGTTCAATGCGTCCATTCATCTTACAAAAAATGAATTTGTATGCCCCTGCGATCGTAATTCCGGCTCCCCCGGGATTGACTGAGCCGCTGCTGGAAATTGAACGTGCCGCGGGTCAGGCACGAGCCAAGATTCCGGCTCACATAACTGTGAAAGGCACGTTGTATGGAATTAGTAGCCTATAGGGGCTGCTAGACATCATTAGGTCAGTGGCTTCGCGTCACGAACCATTTCCACTCTGTGACCTACGATATTCAAATTCGGAAATCGGATCACAACGTGTTTCTTAGGTTCCCAGCTGACGATCAGATTCAGGGGTTGCAAGATGATCTGGTTTCGTAGGTGTCTCTGTTGGGTAACTCTGCATATGTGGACGATCCCTATCGAGTGCACATGAGTATTGTCAATGAGGTTTCGCCGGACTATGTTGAAACCGCGAGATCGATGATTAAAGACGTCGTTATCGATGATTTTCTTGATGTTTAAACGATCGATCTTATGGCGAGAAATGGAGTTGCCTATTGTGGCGAATGGGTCCGACTCGAGAGGTTCGAATGAGGACTCGGATAAAACTCGCTCGGGCGATTGACTTCCAGTTTCAGGCTGATTCATATTTCTAATTCACCCATTAATTGATATTTCGTGACCGCCGTCCACCTCGCCCCCCCCCGTGAGGTAGATGGCGGTCACATGGAGGCCTAACCGATCAGAGTTCAAACAGCCTCAACATCATTTTTACCGATCTCTTGCGTCATCTAAGTGATTGGTTAGGTGTTAGTCGTTACCGATAATTCTCCACCTACGAGTTTTTAATGCTTCCGTTCGCAGGCAACCGTAAGGGCGTCAAGCGTGACCGTTAATACAAAATTTCAACGACATATGATCCATCATAATATTGATACATAGTCTCCATAAAAATTGTCCGCATCTGCTGTGTATTCCACGTTGCCAGTTAGTATAACCGCGAAAAACTGATACTAGGTATCAATGAAATCAAATGTGAGGGATTGAAAAATTTATCTCAGTTGAGTTGAGATTACCTCGGTCGGTTAGACGATTTTCCAGCGAGGTACGGTCCCGCCCTCAGGACCGCGTGATGAGTCGTAGAGGACCCTATCGTTTTCCATCGGTGAGTCGGGCAGTTGCTCAACGGCATCCGTACCCGACCAGTTGCCCCATGCGGCACCGCAGTTTGTACACTCGTTAGACTCGTAAACACTGCCTTTAGTGTGGCAGTTCGCGCAGAACGTCGTCAGACCAGCATCTATTGCGGCCTGATTCGGTGCAGTATCCGCTCCGCACGCTGGGCAGTTCGGTGCCGATGACGGCAGGAACCTGGGAGTTAGGACTTTGGCGCAAACCTTGCAAGTAAATGTTGGAAGAGAGTCTGAGGACATATTTTTTCTTTGAGTGATTCGAGTGTTCATCGGCTAAGTGCTGAGTATTCCAGTTATTTCGCCGTCGTCGTTGAGATCGATGTCCCATGCGTTTGGCTTCGAAGGGAGTCCCGGCAGCGTGATGATATCGCCTGCAAGTGTAACTATCTGCCGTGCCCCGGCAAGAATGCGTAGTTCCCGGATTGGCAGGGTGTGACCCGAGGGTGCCCCTTTTAGTTTGGGGTCGGACGAAATCGAGAGGTGTGTTTTGGCGATACAAACCGGGAAATTCCATCCGTTAGCCGCAAATCGACGAGCAGTTGTGCGGGTCATCGGACCCCATTCAACACTACTTGCTTTGTAGAGCGACTTCGCCATGTTTTCGACCTTGTCGAAATAGTCATCATCGTCATCGTAGAGAAGTTTTACGTCGGAAGGCTGATCGGCTGCGTGAACCACGGCTTGGGCGAGGTCAGTCATTCCATTTCCGCCTTCGGCGAATCCTTTGGCTTCCTCGACTCCGACTGCACCGGCCTGTATCGCAACTTCTTTGACTACTGCGATTTCCTCTGCGGCGTCAGTAGGGAAGCGGTTGATTGCTACGACTGCCGGGAGTCCGTACATTCCTACGATCCGAAGTGCATTCTTGAGGTTTTCTGCCCCGCGTCGAACTGCTTCAGGATCAGTTGTTTCCATGTCTTTGAGTGCTACATCACCGTGCCACTTGAGACCTCGAATGGTGGTAATTACGACAGCAGCTGAGGGCTCGGGACCGCCCTGGCGAACTTTGATATCCATGAACTTTTCGAATCCAAGATCAGCACCGAAACCGGCTTCTGTAACAACATACTCTCCGCAGTTCTCAGCCAGTTGGTCGGCAATGATAGAAGAACAGCCGTGGGCTATGTTTCCGAAAGGTCCCATGTGAACGATTGTTGGTTGTCCTTCAGCTGTTTGAACTAGGTTGGGTTTTAGAGCGTCACGCATCAACGCCATGATTGATCCGACTCCGCCGATTTCGCGCGCTGTTACTGGGGTTTTCCGGTCTTTCTTCCATCCGACAACTATGTCGCTAATCCGTTCACGCAAGTCTTCGTAAGAACTTGCCAGCGCACAAATTGCCATCATTTCGGAAGCGGCGTTGATATCGAACCCTGCCTCACGCACCGGACCATTCAGTCTTCCGCCTGCTCCGGTCATGATGGTTCGCAGAGCCCGGTCTTCCGCATCAGTAACGCGGCGCCAAATAACGCCTGAAGCATCGAAATCGTCTATTGCATTTCGATAGACAGCGTTGTCGACCATTGCTGCTAGCAGGTTGTGCGCCGACTCGATTGCGTGGAAGTCGCCAGTGAAATGGAGGTTGATATCGACCGCTGGCTGAACGGTGGATTTTCCTCCACCGGTTCCTCCGCCTTTATGACCAAATACCGGTCCAAGCGCAGGTTGCCTAATGGTCAGAACGGGCTTTTTGCCAATCTTGGCGAGCCCCTGTGTCAATCCAACCGCAGTCGTGGATTTTCCTTCTCCTGCGGGAGTTGGAGTTATCGCGGTAATAACAATAAGTTTCGCCTTTTGGTCGGCGTTAGGAAAGGCGTTTAGGGGGACCTTGGCTTTGTCTTGGCCGTACGGTTCCAGAGCGGTGGGGTCGAGCCCCATTTCGGACGCGAGTTCAGCAATTGGTCGCATTTAGGTCACTTTTGGATCAAGTATAAGTTGAACGGAAATTTGAGCTTTTATTCAACAGAATTGTTTCAAGGCCAAACAATTTTACTTATACGTGACTATTTCGGTTGTTATGAAGGCAGAGGTCAATTTGGCAGTTTATTGCTGAGAAGGCATTTGGCACGTAGCACGTCCGAAATTGCCACAGCCAGAGCAATCAATGCAACGATCAGCTCACTAATTTACGTCCAATCAAGAGCTTGGAGATCACAGCAATTGCCATGACGAACACTCAGGCTATTGCAGAAAAGGCGAAAGTCCCAGTCCAGCTTCTTGTTATGTGTGATGGATATTTGTGTATTGATGAATCGGCCAACGGCTTGCTCCTGTTCCATGTAATGCAAAGTGTAGTAGTGGTCACATATGAGACACAGAGCGAGCGAGCAATTGACTCGCAGACTTCCCGGTTGCGTCATGATCAATTTGATGCAGGCGCACGCGGAATGATTCCCCGGCCGAGCTAAGTACGAGTTTCAGGAGTGGAAGGTTTGGTTGCCAGTAGAATCGTGCCCGCGGCGAATGCACACGCCGTGGCGAGCATGTAGAGGGAAGTGACGTATGTGCCGGTTGTGTCGAATACGCGACCGACAATAACCGGTGTGATCATCATTCCCATCGCCATTGGGAATGCCGATATCCCGAGGATCACGCCAAAGTGTTTTCTGCCGAAGTAATCGCCTCGCATGGCGTGGAGCATCGGTGTGCGGCCTCCGAATCCGATACCCCAGAGTAAAGCGAATGCAAGTGCTCCCCAGTAGCTAATAGACTGCGCGAGCACGACCATTGAGACGCCTTGCAACAAGATCAACACAGGTAGTATCGCTCGCTTGTGCATCCGATCTCCGGTGAAACCGCCCAACATTTGGAAGGCGAAAGAAGACACTGCCATGATCGGAATAATCGTTGCTGCGGAGGCGTCGTTGAGGTTCACACCACCTTCGTCAGTGAGTTGGAAGTAGATATGCGAAGAGATCGCCCCGACCGATAAGTTAGTCAATGTGTGAGTTATAGAGATTGACCAGAAAGCCCGGGTTCGTAGTGCCTCTTTTGCTGTGAAGTCGTGTTGAACAACTGTGGTTTTTTTAGAACCAGAATCGTCGGTTTTCGTGACCTGAGCTATCAGCGTGCTGTATTCAGGCGCACGTTTACCCGAAATATAAGCTATTGGAGGTCCGGCAAGGATCGTGATTATTCCGATCACGAAAGTAGTTTCTCGCCAACCGTAGTTGTTGATGCCCCACACGATCGCAGGAACGAAAACGCCGCCCAGGCTCGATCCACCGATAACTATTGCCATTGCGGTTGCTCGTTTGTGAGGCATCCAGGCGTTAACGGCAGCCATCGACGGTACGAATCCGCCCATAGAGAAACCGAGAGAAATGATTAAGTAGGCCGCGTAATACTGTACGGGTCCTTGGAGTTGAGAGTATAAGATCATCCCGGCGCCGCCGAGAGTGAATCCCAGTAAAACCATCTTACCGGTACCGAATCGGTCGGTAAGCCAGCCTTCGAGCGGGCCGAATAGAGCCCCTCCGAATCTTCCAAATGATGCAACTCCTGCTACGAGTGCCCGAGACCATCCGAATTCGTCTTCAATGGCTCGAAATAGAGTGCTCGCTGCCTGGAAGGTTGGACCGGAGCTGATCACCATGTTCACCGCTCCGGCGATAGCTACCCACCAGCCGTAGAACACTTGACCAATTCGAGATTTTGGACTCTGCGGAGTTGTCGTGGTCATTTAAGCTGGGCCGTATGAAACGAGCGGTTTGGCTAATTAGCGCGGTCTAGGGCTCTCAGGGTACGACCAAATTCGTATGAACGTGTCGTTGATTTCCATAGTAGACGACGATTGAATTACGATCTTGTTTACCCATATAGAGCAAGAACGGGTAATCTGTCGGCATGAAACAGGTCAATCTATGGAAGCTCAGGCTAGACAGAGATGAAGATCACCGAGATTACTAGCACGATCCTTCACGATCCAAATGGATTCGTGATCCAGGACGCAACTATTCCACCCATTGATCCTAACGCAAAGGGTCGAAGCCAGTTGTTCGTCCAGATTCACACAGATGAGGGCACTATTGGACTTGGATACGGGCCGGGTCAACGGTCGATTCAGGCGGTAATTCACGACAACTTGAGTGATCTCCTCGTTGGGCAAGATCCGTTCATGATCGAGAAGCTCTGGCAAGACATGTTCTGGAGGGTTCGCGGTTACGGGCGAAAAGGCGTGGCGCTCCAGGCTATTGCTGCGGTTGACATCGCGCTATGGGATCTGAAAGGCAAAGCGCTAGACCAGCCAATTTATAGATTGCTGGGACCCGCTCATGAGAGCGTGCCAATCTACGGATCAGGCGGTTGGACCAACTACGCAGAAAAAGAACTCGTCGCAGAAATGACCGGCTATGTGGAACGCGGAATTCCCCGAGTGAAAATGAAGGTCGGTAAGGATTTTGGTCAATCTGAATCTGAGGACATTGAGAGACTCGCCACCGTTCGTGAGGCGGTAGGAGATGGTGTGGAAATATACGTTGATGCTAACAACGGTTACTACGCAAAACAGGCGATCAAGATGTCACAAATATTTGAGCAATTCGATGTCGCCTGGTTCGAGGAGCCGGTGCTGGCGGACGATATTCCGGGTCTCGCACAGGTAGCGCAAAATACGACAATCCCGGTCGCAACTGGCGAGCACGAATACACGAAATACGGCTTCAGAGACCTGCTCGTTGCTGGCGGAGCGGACATTGTTCAACCAGACGTTCACAGGGTGACAGGAATCACAGAGTGGATGAAGGTTGCAGCTATGTCAGACGCATTCAACTTACCGGTTGCTCCGCATGCGGTTTCACTGGTTCATATTCACTGCGCAATGGCGACGCCAAACCTAAAAGTAGTCGAAGTTTTAGGAGCGGAAGAAAACAGCCATCCGATCTGGTGGGCGGAAGTTCCGCCGTATAACGATGACGGAACCTGGCAGCCTTATGCTGATCGACCAGGGCTTGGGTTGGAGATCAATCCCGATTCACTGAGGAACAATGTTGTCGGGTAGCTCAAGCACTGCTGGTAAATCGAATTCAGCACGCCGCTGAATATCGGTGAGACGATGAGACAAAGACTTAGACGATCGAATCGAAAAGGAACCATAGATATGCCATCTGGAAATCGTCTTGACGGAAAAACCGCCATCGTGACTGGCGGTGCGTCAGGCATTGGTGAAGCAACCACTCGGCTATTCGTTAAGGAGGGTGCTCGAGTATTTATTGCTGACATTGATGATGTCAAAGGCGACGCTCTTGAATCGGAACTCAACGCTGATGGCGAGGTGGTCATCTTTCGAAATTTCGATGTCACTCATGAAAACCGCTGGATCGAAGTAGTTGATGAGGTGATGGACAAATGGGGACGACTCGACATCGTGGTGAATAACGCTGGAATGTCGGGAGCTAAGGGTCGGGCAACGGTCGAGGACACCATCGTTGAGAACTGGGACACCGTGTTCGCCGTGAACTCTACAGCAATAATGTTGGGTACCAAGACGGCGATTCCCGCGATGCGGAAGAACGGCGGCGGGTCCGTTGTCAATGTCTCATCAATTTTTGGAATTGTCGGTTCGCCTGCCGGCGCGGCGTATCATGCTTCAAAAGGTGCAGCGCGGACATTCAGCAAGGCAGCGGCTGTTCAGTATGCGAAAGACAATATTCGAGTGAACTCGGTTCATCCCGGATTTACGGACACGCCGATGACGCTGGATATTCACTCTCAGAAAGAGATCAGAGACGCTCGCCTGAAAATGACTCCTCTGGGTCGGTTGGGTCTACCGTTGGATATTGCGTATGGGATTTTGTATCTCGCATCTGACGAGGCTGCATGGGTTACCGGTACAGAGCTCGTTATCGATGGTGGTGAGATCGCCTGGTAGTACCTGTTTACTGCCCAGCGCGCGCTTGGTCTTGGTCTTCTTTTGGGGAGTGAGGGCTTAATGTGTCATAAGGGGTGGACGATTTGTTGGCGGTGTATTGTCACGTCGTTCGTCCCTCACTCCTCGCAATGGCAGGGAAGGATGAGGGGGAACGTCGCAATACCGTGTAACTTGCTCCGCCGGAGGTGTCTCAGGCAGGGGCGGGTGAAATTGTTGGATTTGAATCTTTAATCAAGAAAGCCCTCTGCCATACACATGGGGCTTTCTCGCGTCTGAGAGAGATCGGATTGTTCTGGGGGTAGCACCCATTTTGTGTGTCCAAACCTAAAGCACCCTAAAGTTTTTACTGGGAGAGGCAGTCGAATCTTTACTGGGTAGCGACTAACGGTCTGCCCACGAAGTTGCCAGAGTCACCCGACGGTGGGGTCGGTTTTGTCGATGACACACCGATCAGCTCAAGGATGGTTGGCGCGACATCGAAGAGCCTTGCCTGGAATTCAGGGATGCCTATTGCTGCTATCGCTCCGTCAGGACGAACGATCGTTGTAAGGACGTCGTTTACAGAGTGAGCCGAAGTGTCGTCTTCGATATTTCCGTGATCTGAAGTCACGACGAAGTGTCGTCCTGCCGCTTGACTAGCTTCTGCCATCGCTACCAGCGCGTCGGCCGCAGCACGATAAGCCTCCTTGGCTTCCTTGTAGCGTGCAGGAAGCAGGTGCCCGATCATGTCGGGGGCGGCAATATTGCAACAAATTAAACGGGAAGATTCGGTGTTGATCGACTTGATCACATCCGCTTTGACTTCTTCAGCCCGCATTCCCGGGTGGATGTAGAAATCGGTGTCGGACTTTACCCCGTCCTCTTCCCCGTGGGACGGTGTTACGAGTCTCGTCTCATTGGCTCCTGACACTGGGTCTTCTCGTCTTCCGCGGAAGAAGTAGCCCATGTGCGACGCTTTTACGCTTTCTGCGACAAGTGTGTATTCGTCGTCGCTAGCCAAATCCGGCCATTGAGCAAGGAAGTTTGCCTCGTTTGGTGCAGTAGGGAAGGCAACTGAAACACCGTATTCCGACTCAAAAATCGGGTGATACTCGGCGATCGTACATAAGTCGAGATTAAGACCGTGGTCGATCCATTCACCATCCCATTCTCTACCGCGAGCCGCTCCCTCGGATTCGAGGAATGCCCGTGCACCCGCGAGGGACCCTATCTTGGATCGCTGGCGATCCGAGCGAAAGTTTAGATCGATGAATGCATCGCCTTGTGAGATTTTTGGGGTCGAACCATCAGTTCGTTTAACCGCAATCGGTGGTACATCTTGGTCGACCTTGCCTCTGGCGTGTGTTTCGGCAATCGCTTCTCTGAGCTGATCGAATCCATAAACGGTTGCGACCGGTATCCCAGTTAGCAGGTCGAAATCGGCTATTGCGGCTGCTTCGCGATAGTCACGGTCCATGGCAGTAGAGCGCCCCACAATCCACGCCAAAGACGTTTCTGCATCGTATTTGCCGAGAAGTGATTGCAATTGACCGATGAAGTCACCGGAGCCTTGTTCTTCGACAATCGAGCTGTGAATAGCGGAGTCACGACCATCTAGGATCGCCTGCATTTGAACCTGGTCGGGAGCGAAATTATGTTGTCCGAAAACTAGTTCAAGAAACGCTTCAAGGTGGTTCCAGGCACTGTGGACACGACCATCACCTCCGCCGACTCCGGATAGCAGGAAGCAGAAGTTTACGGTTGCTCCTCGCTCCTTCGCAGCGGTCAGTGTCGAATTGAACGCCGGGTTATTGAAAAACTCACCGCTTTCAATCGAATTGGTTATTTCGAGTGGCAGTTGGGGTGCCAACTCCATGTTGCCGATTTGTTGATGTCCGGTTTCCGAGTTCCCCTGTACGGCCGGTTCGAGATCTTCAAATCCTGCCCAGATTCCTGCCGCACTTGTCGGAATGGAGAGGTTTGAGTTTCGTAGTTTGCTGAGGTTTCTTGCGCCGGCTGCCCATGGCACATAACGTTCTTCATCCGCTACTTCTTCAACAAGCGAGTCGATTCTTTCAACGAGCTCGGCATTGAGAAAACTTCGGCAGGTCTTGAGATCGTCGATCCATGTAACCGCCTTTCGAGTTGGTGTTTTGGGTTCGAGAGTCTCGACATGGACCGGGTAAAGCATGTTTTTCGCCCAGACTGAGTTGTGTCCGATTCGCTCAGCGGCGGAAGTTATTAGCTCATGGTCACTTGAGGATAGGCGCTTCCAAGCTATGTCCACCACCTTCCGTGAGCGGTCGCGGTTGAACCCGAGACCGTCCGTTACTGCTAAAACTGCGCTCTGTTTTTCGTTTCCCAATGTCGTACTTTCGTCAGGTAAATGTTTTGTCGACCAATTAGTCCCATGAAGCGGTGCCACCGATTTCGGCAATATCGCTTAGTTCTTGTTGATCGAGCCATTCGGCCGGGAGTTCAAGCGTATATCGCCACGATGATTTTGGGACGTAGTTCACCGCTTCTGTGGCGCACTTTACTTCCCAGTCCCCGTCTGATAGATCACCTCTCGGGCAAGGTGCCATGAAGATTTTATCGACGATTGATCTGGAACTATCGATATAAAGGATCTCCAGCGGCACATATGTGTTCTTCATCCAGAAGCCGTCCGAAAAATCAGTGTCGTAAGTGAAAAGCATGCCGGTTCCACTGGGTACGGATTCGCGACACATGAGTCCTTGAGCGCGCTGACTAGATGTGCCGGCAACTTCAACAGCGACTTCTGCGCTGGCAACGTTCGAGTTAAGGGTCAGATTGGTGACCGGCAGCGATTGGCGGTTGAGATCAGCGCAATCCGGCGAATCGACGAACACCAGTTTCGGAAACTCGGTTGTGTCGTTGCTACAACCGATGGCGACAATTGCTACGGCGAGGAATAAGATCACCAGCGGCGCATAATCAGGTTTTCTCAGAGGGACGTTCACGAATCGATGTTAGCTGACAGTTCAGATGGTTCAAAGAATAGACCTTCCAACCGTCGAGCGGGTGGTTCTTCAGCAACGGATTCAACTCGGTCAGAGGTGAACACAAAACCGTCATCATTCGCCGCGTTCAGGATCAGGAGTTTCCGGTTTCAGTGGTCGGCTGATTCGATGATGACCTGGGGATCGGAAATGGAGACTCTGATTCTCGGTTGGTACGTGCTGGTGGCGACAGACTCCCCATTTCTTGTCGGTCTACTCGGCGCACTTCGGTTTACCGGAACGCTCACGGCTCCGATAGTTGGCGTTATCGCGGATCGTATTAGTCGTAAGATAATGCTCAATGCGTTGCGAGCGGGTGCTGGACTCTCTGCTCTTGCATTGTTAATTCTTGCGGCGACCGATCTGATCCAACCTTGGCACGTGTTCGTGATTGCGGGAATGGGCGGGCTAATGCGATCGTCTGACAACGTGTTGCGGCAGTCACTAATTGCTGACACCGTTCCGCGTGAATTACTAATGAACGCTTCAGGTCTTGCCAGAACCACACAGGACACGGCGAGAATCGTTGGTGCGTTACTCGGTGCGACTTTGCTGTCTCGACTTGGACTTGGCTGGGCTTATGTTGGGGTCACAGTTTTTTACGCCTTCAGCGTTTTACTCGGGTTGGGTATTTGCGCGGTTCGGTCCAACACACCTGTGAAGCATGTGAATCCGTTCACCGAGATGAAGCAGGGCATTAGGTACATGATTGACTCCCCGGTGATCCAGCCGATCATGTTTCTGGCATTTCTAGTAAACGCAACTGCGTTTCCGCTGACGAATGGTCTGTTGCCGGTGGTCGCCAGAGACGTTTATGGACGGGATGAGAACGGACTCGCGCAAATGGTGGCGACGTTCGCTGTTGGCGCACTCGTTGGGTCGTTGTTGATGGCGTCGGCGGTAAATTCTCGTCGCCCCGAGCGGTTCATGATGCTGACGATGACCGCCTGGTACTTGCTTTTGATTGTGTTCGCCCAACTGGATCATTACTTGATTGGTCTGGGACTGATGGCATTGATCGGCGCATCGATCAGTTTCTGCATGATCTCCATGTCGGTAGTGCTAATGACATTCACCAAGTTCGAAATGCGTGGCAGGGTTATGGGGATACGAATGTTGGCGGTCTACGGGCTACCTATGGGACTGGTAATTGGAGGTTGGTTGATCGAGCAGTTCGGTGTCTCGGCGATAATCACCGGTTATTCAGTGGGAGGGCTGATCGCCGTGTTGCTCTCGGTCATCAGGTGGCCTAAGCTGATGACCGGATTCGACGCTCCGGGAAGAGCCTAGGCGCACGACCTATTGCATGTGCCCCCACACATCAGAAAGCTCTGAGGGTCGGTCACTGCTGCGGGCTCGCATCTTTTCGAGGTTGTAATCCAGTCCCAGTCCGGGTCCATCTGGGACGCGAATAAACCCGTCTTCAACTTCGTACGGAGTGTCGAGAATCGAATCGTTGTCTCGTATACCGACTTCTTCGATGTTGTATTCCTGCGCGTACGGGAAGTTGTTGCTGGGAGCGAGCAGGTGGGCGTGCGCCGCGGTCGAACCGTAAGGCTGCGTGTTGTGCGTTGTCATCGTCGCGCCGTGGGCGGTTAGAACCGCCTCGATTCTCAGGAATTCAGTGATTCCGCCGACTTTTACCACGTCAGGTTGGACAATGTCGGGTCGACCTTCCCTGATGAGTGTCAGATGTTCCCAGCGAGTGAACGAATTTTCACCTGAAGCTATCGGAATTTCGAGCGCGTCCGCTACTTCAGCCATACCTGCATAGTTGCGGATATGAACTGGTTCCTCGAAATGGAAAACACCGAGGTCTTCAAGCTGTTTACCGATTTCAATGGCGTGATGGACGGAGTAGGCACTGTTCACATCGACCATGATGTCCATTTCGTAACCGACTTCACCGCGTATCGCTTTGACTGTTTCGATGGTCAGGTCACGAGGGTCGTCGATTTTGCCGGGAATCGCTGAGTGCATCTTGTAGGCAGAGTAGCCCTGGTCTCGGAAGCGGGCGACGCGCTGTGCTTCATCCTTGGGTGCTATGTCTCGGGCGAGAGAGCTGGCGTAAACTTTTATTTTGTCCCTGCGCTTACCTCCGATCAGGTTGTAGATTGGAGTGTCGAGAGCTTTTCCTTTTAGGTCCCATACTGCGAGATCAACGCCTGACGCGGCAGTAAGCAGAGCGCCTTGAGGACCCGCTACGGCTCCTGCCTTGAAAATGCTGTCCCAGATTTCTTCCGAGTCGAACGGCGATTTACCGACCACAAGCGAAGCAAAGACTGTTTCAACCGCTACTTTCGAAACATAAGGCGCACGACGAAAACACTCGCCGAATCCTGTGAATCCTTCATCGGTGTGAAGGATTACATACGGGTACTCTTCGTCGAGTACCAGGCATTCGACGCTAGTTATCTTCATCGGGAATTAGTTCTTCCTTGCTGCTGCTGCGAACTCCGTCTCCAACCATTTCTCGAAGGCTGCGAGGTATCGCAAATGTCGTACTTTCTTCTCCGGGTCCTACCCGGAAAACGTTGTTGGGGGCGAGAAATTCAATAACCGAATTGACCTGTTTCTCCGGAGTGGAAGCACCAGAAGTGATGCCGATTTTTTCCACGCCTTCGATCCAGCTTGGGTCAAGTTCTTCAGGACCGTTAATGAGATACGCAGGCACGCCTTTCTTGTGCGCAACGTCTTTAAGGCGGTTGCAGTTTGAGCTGTTCTGCGCACCGATCACCAGCACCAAATCTGTCATTTCGGCAAGCTCATTGGCTGCTGCCTGACGATTGGTGGTGGCGTAACAAATGTCGTCTCGGATTACAGCATCGGGGTGAGTCTTCTTGATTTTGTCAACTGCGATCGCTGTATCGTTCACCGAAAGAGTAGTTTGGGTGAGAACGGCAACTTCTGTTCCCTCTTCCCAGTGTGGCAGTACCCAATCCTTCCGCTCGTCAATCAGCGTCATGTCCGCCTGCCCAGTTGTTCCAATGACTTCCTGGTGTCCGACGTGACCAATGAGAACAATCTTCTTTCCTTCTCGGTCGTATTTCTTGGCTTCATTGTGAACCCGAGTCACGAGGGGACAAGTGGCATCGAGAACCTTTAGATTTCGCTCTTTTGCCGTCGAGTAATCGGAAGGTGGGGATCCATGAGCCGAGAACACTACAACTGCACCCTCAGGGACTTCATCTACCTTTTCGACGGTTATCGCACCTTTGGCTTCGACATCGGCGACTACTTTCGGGTTGTGGACGATCTGATGCTTCACATACACGGGCGTTCCGTATTGTTGGATAGCAAGATCAACGATATCGACAGCGAGGTCGACACCGGCGCAGAACCCGCGTGGGCTGGCGAGAAAAACATCCATTTGCGGAAGATCCATTCGAGAGGTGTTGTATTCTGATTTACGTCTGAGCGTTCGGATGATTGACTCAGTTGATAACGCAGGCGTTCAGTATATCGATGTGTCGTCCGGAAATTATGTGGAATCAGTCGGACCCGGCTGAGCCTGATCCAACCGTCGAAGGCTCGATAACCGAAACCGAACGTCCGTATACAGGATAGCTGGCTACCTTGGTAAGAATTGCCGATGCAAGTGCAAATGCAATTGCCGCGAAGATCAATATTGCTTTGTAGCCGAGGTTTTCAGAAACATCGTTTAATTCGTCAATACCGATACCAGCGAATCTAGCTGCTGCGGCTCCTATCAAGGTGGCAATGCTCGTATAACCGAGATCCCGAGCCGCTGAGGATCGACGGATCAGGTCATTCGCGACTGCCCAGGTGAGTGTCATGAACAGACCCACAGATACCCCGATCAACGCACCAATAGCCAGTACTGGACCAATAGAACTCGCAATCAGCAACATTGACGATGAAACAACTCCTGCAACCCCTGCGAAGATGAACAGGTATGCCCGGCCGATCCGATCTGCGAGTAGCCCGGCTGGCAGCACAGTCACCCCCGCAAATAACACGATCACCACGACGAGGATGTCTGCGCCGTCTGCAGGATTTTCAAGACCTACGACGTCTTGGAGAAAGAACAGAGCATAAATCTGCATTGATGACATAGCGGCGATAGTGAAGGCAAGCGCTACTAGAAACGCAAGATACGACCGGGTGATTGGAAGTCGGTACTTTTTTGATTTTTTGGCGGTAGATTCCTGGTCGCTGCCGGAATTTTTTCTTAATGTCGGAATAAACAAGCCTGAACTCGGTCGCACTTTGATTACAGTCCACAGGACGCTGACGATCAGCACGGCGATCATTAGTATGATCGAGTACCACAGCCATTCGGGGGAGGTTTCTGCGTCGTAGCGTGACATGAACTGGAGAACGATTACCGTGACCGAGCCAGCCCCGAGCAGTCTCCAAAGATTGAGGATGCCTGATGCCTCGCCTCTGGCGGTCGGTTCGACATGATCAGCAATAAGCGCGTTGGCGGGGCCTTGAGCAAAGTTTCCGAATATCTGCATCAGTAGAATCACGAACAGCAAACTTATAAACGTGGTCGTCGTGCCAACGAAAACCGCCATTACCGCAAGACTCAGACCTCCAACCAGAAGATACGGCAAACGCTTCCCGAGACGAGAGTCCCGGTCGCTAAGCGCTCCTGAACCAAGCTGGACTAGCGCTGCGACGACCAGTCCGAGCAGCGAAATAATTCCGAGTGCACCGTTCTTCTCGAGTATGTATCCAAGAATTTCGACGTTCTCAGATTCAATAACCTCTAGGACTTTGAATGGCAGAATTCCGGAGCCGATGCCTGTCCAGACTCCAGACAGGCCGAACGCGTAGATACTCAGGTCTACGTAACCGGGCTGTCCGGGACGGGCAGCACCCAACGAGATAATGCCGATGGAGCGCTGAAACAGGCTTCGAGAAGATTTATCGTTAATCTTTGCGCCGCTGGAGTGAAACTTGTTATCCATTGATCCCATCACCTGTTACGGTGCAGCGTACCTCAGGATCGATTCGAACACGAATACGATCGCGCATTTCACTCCAATGATTTTCATCTTAAAGTTTTAGGATAGGGTAAAAATTGTCTTCTGAACTGAAGTTCTTCTGCTGGTCACGTTGAAGTACGTGTCAGAAAGCCCGTCGGGCTCTCAACGAATCGGAATCAGATTACGAATTTCGAGATTTTTTCAAGGATCAGCTTTCTGATAGTGAGATTCGAGAGTTGAGCAAACTTACTTCAGTTGATGAAATGTTCGCGTGGCGAAGTCCTAGCTCGAAAGCATACAGGGACCTTCGCGGGAAGGCGTCCGATGACGAACTCATCGAACTGATGGTCAAAGAGCCAAGACTAATTCGACGACCGATCCTAACCAATGGCGACGAGATTGTTTTCGGCTTTAAGCAGGGAGCGTACGACGATATCATTTGAGATCGTCGCAATAGCTCGGACGCACCGCATCGGTAAGAAACTTACTACTCGAGGATTTGGATGCTAGCAATCATATACGGCGTCGGTCTGGATGGTATTAACGGATATCTTTGCTAAGTAAGCTTTGGGCACTTTGCACTCGATCCTGAACAACGGGAAAGAAGGACGCAATGCTGTACTTCAAATCATGCCCACGGTTCACTGGCGACATCAACGCTGATAGTGACTCGCATGGAACGTTACTGAAGTGCTTGCAATACGGGTTCTCAAAAGACCTCTCGCCAGAAATGGCGGCGTAGCTCTTCCAGCGACAAATCACACCTGTAGTTCCAATTGTTGAACCTGGGCAACAGGTCAATTAGTAAAACAAATCCACGAAATAAACTTGCTATCCACCAATCTGGTTGTTGGGTGAAACTGCAAGCGGCGCAGAGATACGATCTCACGCTGGTCTCTGTCAAAACGAAACGCGCCGACATTACCTCAATTTAAGGGTCACGCCGGGCGCCTCCATCTGAGCCTAGTGCTAGAATTCCCATGCTATTCATCACGATCCAGCTGCTGCTCCATTTCTTCTTGATCGTGAACCGGTAGAGGCTCAAATGAACCCAAGCGTGATACGAGAAGTAGACAGCGAATTAGGATTCGCTACTCTCACGCTAAATCGACCTGATCGACTTAACTCCCTGAGTAACAATCTGCTGGAATCGCTCGCCCAAGAGCTGGCTACCGTCGCCGGAGAAGACTCGATTCGCGCTGTGATTATCACCGGCTCAGGTCGTGCGTTTTGCTCAGGCGCTGACACCGACGAAATGCACGGCGGTGACGGCGGAGGACCTCATAAGCCAGGTACCGGTGGTGCTGAAGAACTACGCCGAGGATTCAGGCTCGCCCAAAAAGTCATCCTCGGTATTCACAAAATGGAAAAACCAGTTATTGCGGCGATAAACGGCGTAGCAGTTGGTGCCGGGTTTGATCTTGCCTGCGCCTGCGATCTACGTATCGCGACCCCTTCAGCAAGATTCATGGCGGCATACGTACACGTGGGCCTGTTCCCCGGCTACGGAGGCACGTGGCTGTATCCGAGGATTTTCGGTCAAGCTAAAGCCGCTGAACTGATGTACACCGGCAACTTCATGGAAGTTGATGAAGCAAAATCTCTCGGGTTTCTGAACGACATTGTGGATGAAGACGAACTTATTTCGACTGCCGAGAATATGGCTCACCGCATAGCGTCCGGACCGCCTATTGCGATCCGTCTTGCCAAGACCATGATGCGGCGCGGGTTGTCGATGGATCTCGAAACTTCCCTCGAAATGTCTGCCGCTGCGGAGGCAATCACGTTATCCTCGGGGGATCATATTGAAGGCATGGCTGCGCTGCGCCAGAAACGACGACCAGAGTTCAAGGGGAACTGATGTACGGGGTCAACGGAAAACCGGTTATCTTCGCTGGGAACTCACACCCAAGCCTCGTCGAAGAAATCTGTGAATACCTTGAGCAGGACGTCGGTCAGATCGAAGTGTTCAAGTTCAGCAATGACAACACTTTCGTCCGGATTCTAGAAAATGTCCGCCAGCGCGATGTGTTCATCCTTCAGTCGACCGTAGAGCCGGTAAACGACAATGTGATGGAACTTCTGATCATGATCGACGCTGCCAAGCGAGCTTCGGCGGGGCGCATCACGGCGGTCATTCCGTTCTACAGCTACGCTAGGACTGACAAGAAAGACCAGCCGCGTGTTCCCATTACGGGTCGTCTTATTGCAGATTTGCTCGAAACGGCAGGTGCTGATCGGGTAATCATGGTCGATTTACACGCGGGTCAGGTCCAGGGCTTCTTCCAAGTTCCGGTCGATGAACTGACGGCTATGCCAGGGCTCGTGAGTTATTTCGAGGATCGTGGCTTGGTTGATCCGGTAGTTGTCGCAGTAGATATCGGAATTTCAAAGAAGGCGCGTTACTTCGCGGATGCGATTAGTGCTCCTCTCGCTATCGTTGAGAAACGGCGGCTTGGAAACCAGGATCGCGTCGAGAGTATGAACGTAATTGGTGAAATAGGGGAAAACCCGGTGATCCTGTTCGACGACGAGATCAGCACAGGAGGAACAATGCTTGCGGCTGTCAATGCCATAGTTGAGCGCGGCGCCAGAGAAATCTACGTTGTGGCAACTCACGGCGTTCTGCCGGGTGAAGCCTACCGCAAAATCACCAGTGTGTCGCAAATCAAAGAATTGGTAATAACCAACACGGTGCCTTTGTCGGAAGACAAAGTAAACTCAAAGATAAAGGTAATCTCTATCGCACCGCTTATCGGAGAGGCGATCCGGCGAATCCACGAAGGTCGCTCGGTCGGAGAGTTGTTCAATAACTGATCGAACAGCTATTTCATCCGATCCAACGTAAGCAAATATTCGTACTCGTCTGTAGCTGTAGATGTTCAAGTTAATCAACAAACTCGTTGGCGACTCCAACGAAAAGGCTCTCAAGAAAATTCGCGTTATCGTTGACGAGATCAACGCACTCGAACCTGAATTTGAAAAACTCACTGATGAACAGCTGGAAGGTGTAACCGCCGATTTCAAGGCGCGTTATGCAGAAGGTGAGAGTCTAGAAGATATTCTTCCGGAGGCGTTCGCTGCTGTTCGCGAGGCATCGCGTCGCACGGTGGGTATGCGGCCATTCGACGTGCAAATGATCGGAGGGATTGTTCTCCATCAGGGCAAGATCGCTGAAATGCGCACGGGTGAAGGTAAGACGCTCGTTTGTACTATGCCTGCCTACCTGAACGCCATCACGGGAAAAGGCGCTCACGTCATTACCGTGAACGACTACCTTGCCAAACTACACGCCGGCTGGATGGGCAACATTCACCACGCTCTTGGGCTCACCGTGGGATGCTTGCAGAACGATTCGTCGTGGGTGTTCAACCCTGACGCACCGCTTGCTGGACATGAAGATGCGGACGCTGCAACTCCGGTTCGACTGCCAGAAGACAACTTCGTGGCGGGAACCAAAAAAGAGGCTTACGCCTGCGATATCACCTACGGTACCAACAACGAGTTTGGCTTCGACTACCTTCGCGACAACATGGTTGAGGATCCGGAACGTCGGACACAACGAGGTCGCTCATACGCCATCGTTGATGAGGTCGACAGCATCCTGATTGACGAGGCTCGAACACCGTTGATCATTTCTGGGCCTGCCAGAGAGCAAAGCCAGGAATATCGACGCTTCGCAATGCTCGCAAAGCGATTGCGTCCTGATGTTCACTTCGAGATTGAAGAAAAGCGAAAGACGATCGTTCTCACCGAAGAAGGTATCGAGGCGGTCGAAAAAGAACTGAAGATCGAGAACCTGTATGACGTCCAGAACGACGTCCTGTCTCACTTTACTGAGAACGCTATTCGCGCTGAGCACGTTTATGCTCGCGACCGTGAATATGTAGTTCAGGGGCAGGAAGTTGTAATCGTTGACGAGTTCACCGGACGACTAATGGCAGGACGTCGATTTTCTGACGGACTTCACCAGGCGCTTGAAGCCAAGGAAGGTGTGCGTGTTCAGAGAGAGTCGAACACTTACGCCACGATCACGCTACAGAACTACTTCCGAATGTACGAGAAGCTCGCCGGGATGACCGGTACGGCGACTACAGAAGCCGAAGAGCTCGACAAGATTTACAAATTGGAAGTGGTAGAAATCCCGACCAACCGACCCGTTCAGCGAATCGATCATGGTGACTTTATCTTCATGACTGAAGATGCTAAGTGGGAAGCGATTGCCAACCGGATCGAAGAGCTTCACAATGATAGTCGCCCGGTTCTGGTCGGCACAACCAGTATTGACAAATCAGAACTGCTGGGTGATTTGCTCAAGAAACGTCGCATTCCTCATAACGTGCTCAATGCCAAGCAGCATGAGCGGGAAGCAAATGTCGTCGCCGAGGCTGGTAAAGCCGCTGCGGTTACCGTTGCGACCAACATGGCGGGTCGTGGTACCGACATCATCCTCGGCGGTAACCCGGATGTCACCACACCTTCGGAGGCCGGATGGGATACCGATCATGACACGATCGTCCAAAAGGGTGGTCTTTTCGTGCTCGGTACAGAACGTCACGAGTCACGACGTATCGACAACCAGTTGAGGGGTCGATGCGGCCGACAGGGCGATCCTGGCGAAACGCAGTTCTATCTTTCAACCGAAGACGATATTGTGCGTCGTTTTGGTGGAGACAGAATTCGTGGTGCGATGAACCTCTTCCGATGGGAAGCGGATGTCCCGATTGAGAACAAGATGGTTTCTCGATCGGTCGAAACCGCACAAACCAAGGTCGAAGCGCAAAACTTCGAGATTCGAAAATATCTCGTCGACTACGACGACGTTGTGAATACACAGCGTGATGTGATTTATCAACTTCGCGACAAGATTATCGACGGTGAAGATCTTCGCCCGACGATCTCCGAGTATCTCTTAGAAGAAGTTCGGGCGATCGTCAACGAACGGATCAACGGTGGGACTGAAAACTACGATGTCGACGGGTTGTATCGTGACCTGATGATGGTCTTCCCAACGTTCGATGGCTTTCCTGACAAAGACTCTGTGTATGACATGCGTCCCGACCAAGCAGAAGAAGCGTTTCTGGGTCTGATCGGCACGATCTACGATAAGCGCACCGAGGAGTTCGGTCCTGAGCTACTACACCGACTGGAGCGCACGATCATGTTGCGAACCATCGACGAGCACTGGGTCGAACACCTGACTTCCATGGACAACATGCGACAAGGAATCGGCCTAGAGGCAGCTGGTCAGCGCGACCCGCTGGTTGCCTACAAGAGACAGGCGTTCCAGATGTTCACAGCACTGGACGAGACGATTAAGTCTGCTGTTGCACGAACAATCTTCCGAGTTGCTCTCACTCAACAACCAGATGAATCACAGGCACGAGTAACGACTGCGACCAAAGCAGATGCCAGCGGGGTTTCAACTCAGAAGGCCAGCGCCGTTGCCAACCAACGGTCGGTAATGGCAAATGTGAACGCCGGGCACGGCGGAGGTCAGGCTGGCCGCAGCGGTCTATCTTCTGTCCCGACTCACACACCGGACGGTAAGAAGATGACCCGAGCGGAACGTCGCAAGCTTGAGCGTTTACAGCGTAAGCAGGCTAAGCAGGCCAAATAGCTTTGTCATTGCCGAACTCCCAAATGGAAAGTTCAGTAGGCATGCCGTGTCACGGCGCGCAGGTTACCCTATTAGGGCATGGATAACAGTTCGTTCTCAAAAGTGCTGGCAGACGTTGCAGTACTAATGCAGGCACGAGGCGATAACGTCTTTAAGGTTCGTGCTCACTCGAAGGCATCTGACACGATCAAAAGCCTGTCGTACCCGATCGCGAATATTGCACATGATGCTGAAAAATTAGGCGAACTTACCGGTTTTGGAGCCGGAATTATCCAAGTCGTCCAAGAAATTGGAAACACAGGCAAACTTGGACTATTAGATGAGCTACTAGAAGAACTCCCCGATGGAGTTCTTGAACTGGTTCAGATCCCCGGGATCGGCCCCAAGACTGCGGTGACTGCTGCGAATGAGCTCGGAATTTCCAGCTACGGGGATCTAGCTTCTTCGATCGAGGCAGGTGAGTTTCAACGACTCCCTCGGATCAGCAAGAAGGGCGCAGTTCAAATTCTTCGTCACGCGAATATGCGAATAGTGCAGGGCAGCCGAATCGGACTTGGATCTGCGAATGACGCTTCCCAGCGGGTCATCTCCGAGCTAAAAAACAGATGCGGTGAAGTAGGAAAGATCGAAGCGGCAGGTAGTCTTCGGCGCGCCGCTGAACTTGTTGGGGATATCAATCTTGTTTGCGAATCAGAATCTCCCGAGATCGCCTCAAAAATAATCGACGCTTTCACCACGCTCTCCAATGTTAATGAAGTATTGGAGTTCGATGATTCTAGGGCGATTTTCGTGAATCTAGAAGGACTGAGATTTTCGATCCAAATTGTCGAACCTGACGCTTATGCGTCGGCGCTCGTATATGCAACTGGGTCGATCGATCATGGTGATTCACTTGTTGAGATTGCCGATGAACTGGGCTTGTCTCTCACTCCAAAGGGGTTGTTTGATGCTGGAGATCAGTCTCTCGTACCGATGTCGACTGAATCCGACGTTTACCAACGACTCGGCTTAAGTTTTGTGCCGCCGGAAATGCGGGAAAACAAGAGTGAAATGGAACGAGCTAAATCTGGCGATTTTGACTGGATTGTTTCTCTGGATGACATACGTGGCGATCTTCACATTCACACCAACTGGTCTGACGGCCGATTCAGCATGGAGGAGATGGTCGAGGCTGCTACCGAGCGCGGTCTTGAATACATAGCGGTAACCGATCACTCACCGAGTGCCACGGTGGCGAACGGACTCGATCCCGACATGCTTCTTGCCCACAACGATGCGGTAAAAGACCTTGCTGAATCATCCAATTTGCGTCTACTGACCGGAACTGAAATGGACATCAAGCCGGACGGGTCTCTTGACTACTCAGACGAGTTGCTGGCGGATCTAGATATTGTGATTGCCTCAATCCATTCCGGGATGGATCAGGACAGTGCAACCATGACCCAAAGAGTCATCGACGCGATGGAAAGCCCGCACGTAGACGTGATTTGTCATCTCACGGCAAGGTTGCTAGGTAAGCGGGCACCGGTTGAAATTGACGTAGAAGCAGTTTTCGAAGCGGCTGTCAGAACCGGAACGGTACTTGAAATAAACGCGTCGCCTGATCGACTTGATTTGCGAGCTGACCACGTACGTCGGGCCAATGAACTGGGTGTACTCTTTGCAATCAATACCGACTCGCATCGCACCTGGCAGTTCGACAATATGAGGTACGGCGTGAGCACGGCCGTTCGAGGTTGGGTCGAAGCCGATCGGGTAATAAATACCTTCCAATACGCAGAGCTAAAGGCGTTTCTGGCGTTGCCAAAATCGCAACGCTATGCATTCAACGAATAACGTGGTCAATAGTCAACAGACAAAATCATCAACGGAAGCGCTGGCTGTAGAAGCCAGTCAGATGATCGCAGAGCTCAAGTTTGAGCTCGAGATTGTCGAAATCGGTGGCGAACGATGGAAGACGTCTGTTCTCGAAACTATCGCCAAATGGCCATTTGCCAGCGAACGTTTCGACGGAGAGCACCTCGAATACTTGATCGGTGGAGAAGCGTTTGATTGGCGACTACTGGCATCGAGGTTGCTACGCGAGTGTTGGCATTCGATTGATCGACAACAATGGTGGGACTGGCTTGCCGATCCCGTGTTATTCGGCGGCTTTGAAGAGCCCGAGTTTATGCGAGCTGTTGGGGTCGATAAGTTTCGAGCTCACCTCTCATATTTTTACGGCGTAACTGTAGAGCAGTCTCTAATCGCTGCAATAGAAGAGGAAATAACGCATCGGCGTGTTGCAGGTGGTAGACAATTGAGCGATCTGGCTCTCGAGCAGGCGTACGAAACTCTCTACGGTAACTCTATAGATCAGCTCTGGGAGGTCTATAAGCTCGAAGCAGGGGTCCGGCCTGCGCGTCCCGGATGGCGCCACAGAGATGAACACAGTCTGGGGTTAGAAGACGCGTTCACTTACTGGTTGTTCAAACTGCGCATGGAGCAGTCTGACCCAGCGAAGATTGCCAGTGATACACGTAAAGGGCTGGCGAAGCTTGAACGGATGCGACAGAACAACATTCGTCGATTGGCGATGGTTCGATCCGACGAAATGCAAAAGCAAATGAATACACGTCGTCGCAAATCTCGCCGGACCAAATAACCGTCTTCTCAATTGAGCTTTCCAGTGTGAGTAGAATTTGCCATTGCAATCGAGTCTTACAGCGGCTAATCTGAAAGTGATATTGAAACATCTTCGACGAGAAGTAGTAGCGATAACGCTGGGATTCAGAGAACCGGTGGTTGGTGCAAACCGGTGCCCGAGCAATCGTGAAGTCGTCTCTGAGTCGGCACACTGAACCTTTTCAAAGAGCAAGTAAGTATGCCCGTTGGCACCGTTACAGCCGAATGAGCGGTTCATTCCCACCAGATTGGGTTTGAACAACTGAGGTGGTACCGCGGTTAACCCGTCCTTTGATGAAGCAAATTGCTTCTGAAATGGATGGGTTTTTTTGTGTCCGAAAATTCGGAATAATTTATGACCGAATGGTCAAGCAGGAAAAGAATCGAATTGAAATCGATACTGTTTAGTGATCTACCAAAGCGCTTCGACATCAACGAGCGCGAGCAGTACTGGCGCAAGCGATGGAGCGAACTTGGAGTGGAGAAGCGTGACCCGAACGCGCCGCGCGAAAAGTCGTTTGTGATCGACTCACCACCACCGACCGTGAGTGGATCTTTACATATTGGTCACATCTTTTCCTACACACACCAGGATTTGCTGGCTCGGTACAAGCGAATGGCTGGTTGGAACGTTGCGTACCCAATGGGATGGGACGACAACGGTCTTCCGACCGAGCGCCGCGTTCAAAATTACTTTGGCGTACGAGCGGAGCGTAACGTTCCTTACATCGAGAACCTCCATGTTGAGGTAGCGCGTAAAGAGCTCGGTCTGAAAAAAAACCAGCAGCTGGTCATTAGCCGCCAGAACTTTATCGAATTCTGCCAGGTTGTGACCGAGATGGACGAGATCGTCTTCAAGGAGACGTTCGACCGGATGGGTTACTCGATCGACTGGAGCGATGAATACGCAACCATTGACGATAAGAGTCGTCGTATCGCACAGCGCAGCTTCCTGGATTTGTTCAAAAAAGGTCATGTTTACCAGCTAGAATCACCGACAATGTGGGACGTGGATTTTCAGACCGCAGTTGCCCAGGCAGAGGTCGAGGATCGTGAAAAGGGCGGGGCGTATCACGACATTGAATTCGGAGTGTTTGAAGAGGGCGCACCGGTAACGAATTTCGTTATTTCAACCACTCGACCGGAACTACTCGCGGCGTGTGTAGGTATTACAGCTCACCCGGATGATGAGCGGTTCAAAGGATTGTTTGGTAAGCACGCTGTTACACCCGGATTCTTCGCCAAGGTTCCGATTTTTCCAAGTACTGAAGCCGACCCCGAAAAAGGAACCGGAATTCTGATGGTGTGTACCTTCGGCGATCAGACTGACGTTGCGTGGTGGCGAAAAGAAGGACTGGAACTTCGCCAAATAATGGGCCGAAACGGTCGAATTCTCGATAAAAAGTTTGGAGATGACGGTTGGGAGAGCCTGAATCCGGAAAAAGCTAACGAGAATTACCAGACAATCGTTGGTAAGCGCACGCCGTCGGCGAAATCTCTGGTTGTTGAAATGATGCGCAAGCCGGAAAACTCGGCAACAGGTAATGGCGCTCCCCTCAAGGATGAGCCTCGGCAGATCCAGCATACCGTTCGCTATTACGAGAAGGGTGACAGCCCGCTCGAATATCTAACAACCCGTCAGTGGTTCGTTCGAATGCTCGACAAAACCGATCAAATGATTGAGATGGGTCGCCAGATTACCTGGCATCCGGAGTTCATGCGTAAACGGTTCGAAAACTGGACTGAAAATCTTAACGTCGACTGGTGTATCTCTCGCCAGCGATATTTCGGCGTTCCAATCCCAGTCTGGTATCCATTGGACGATGAGGGAGAGCCTAAGTACGACGAAGTTATCGTTGCAGGTGAAGATATGCTGCCGGTTGACCCGGAATCGGCGACGGCACCTGGCTATGAAGAAAGACAAAGAGGCGTTCCGGGAGGATTCACGGGAGAGCCGGACATTTTCGACACGTGGTTCACGTCGTCTTTGAGCCCGCAAACCGTTGCTCGCTGGGGCGATGAGGATGACGAAATGAACTCGTTATTCCCTATGGATATTCGTCCGCAGGGTCACGACATTATTCGGACCTGGGCGTTTTACACGATCGCCAAGGCAATGTTGCACCAGGAAACCGTTCCCTGGCACAACATAAACCTCTCTGGATGGGTTCTTGATCCGGATCGCAAAAAGATGTCGAAATCTAAGGGGAACGTGATCACGCCGGTCGATACGCTCGATAGGTTTGGTGCTGACGCCGTTCGCTACTGGTCGGCATCGTTCAAGCTTGGCACGGACGCTGCCCACGATGAAGCCATTTTCAAGATTGGCGGAAAGCTTGTTACAAAGCTGTACAACGCTGGAAAATTCGTTCTTGCGCAGACGGCGGAAGACGGCCCAATAACCAACGAACTCGACAAAGCGTTTGTCGCTGAATTGAAAAATGTTGTTCGTATTGCCGGAGAATCGTTTGAAAAATTCGAGTTCTCGGTTGCCCTTCAAGAGACTGAAAAGTTCTTTTGGGGAGCATTTACAGACAACTACATCGAACTACTCAAGCGGCGATCTCGTTCAGAGGATGATCCCGAGGGTAGGACGTCGGCAGTCGCTACTTTACGGCTAGGATTGAACGTTGTATTGCGATTGTTTGCGCCAGTTGTACCAACCATTGCCGACGAAGTATGGAGCTGGGTATTCGCAGAGGAGACCGGTCATCCTTCGATCCATAAGAGTCCTTGGCCAACGGTCGAAGAATTGGACGCGATCGGCGCACCCGAGATCGAAGGGTCGTTCCACGCTGCTTGCGACGCCATCGCCGCAATTCGCAAAGCAAAAACCGAAGCAGGTGTTAGCCTGAACCGAGAACTCTTGAGCCTTGTTTTGGAAGCTGATCAGTCAGGCAGAGACGATCTTCGTCTGGTGCTCGATGACGTGGCAGCAGCAGGTGGCGCAACGGCTATTGATTTCGCTGAGGGTACGCCATCAGCGGACTGGCGATACACGGCTCAAATCGAACACGCGGAACAGCCAGCGAAGAAGTAACAGGTAGTGGAAACTGTATGGTATTCGGAGAGCACTAACTCTTCGACTTCCACCCCTCCCAATTTTCGATCGTGAAGTTGGGCATCGAGAAAAATTTGTGGCTGGCGGCTTCTTTAGCGCGAACCTCGGCACACATTTTTGCGACATCGACCGCTTCTTCAACCGGCACTCGTGTCGCTCCGTCCGCGTCGCAGACGAGAATGTCTCCCGGATTGATCTGAAGGCTGGCGACCGTTACTGGGATTTCGTGTTCAATCATGTTGAACGGACCGTGTCCAGGAACTCGTCCAGTCGCCCACAATGGCAGTCCTGCCTTTTCGATTCCCGGGATGTCGCGCGCGTTGCCTTCCACCAGCGCACCAACCGCACCAAGCGCGCTCATTTGGAATGCCATGCCATCGCCAATGATGGCACCTCGGCTGGGCACTTCATCAATGTCTTGCTGGGCCACGATTATAGGAACGTTTGCTCTGGCGATTGAATCGAAATAGTCGGTTCTTGCGTACCCATCGCTGTTTGAACCGGTTATGGGTGTCCAGGTCGAGGTCAAAGCATAGCCAACGGCAGGTTTTTCATTTGGCGAGATATACTGCCGAAGTCGCGGGTCGGTGTAGTCGATGTCAGCGTGGACGTATCCACGGACAATAATTCCGGCGTTCTGAACAGTCGCCGAATCGTATGCAGCCAGCGCCTCAATAACGGAGCTATCGACTGTTTTCATGGCGGCTATTTCTCCAGTGAAACAATATCAGGTTCGATTGAAAGCATGTCTCCTGGGAAGAACTCACGCCATGGCTCGAACTGCTCGACGAACGTGCGCCCTTCCTCTACAGAGTCGAGTCCTTTAATCGCCCTGCCAGGATCGTAACCGGTCGTCTTTGCCAACGCCTCGATACCTCGTTTAGTGGTTCGTACACCACCAACTGAGAACGTATCGCCTTCATCGTTTTCAACGATCAGGTCGAATCCCTTTTTCTTCTGCTTCCAGTAAAGACGCATCGAACACCTTGATTATGCAGGCACACCGTGCCATAAGTTAGTTGGTCATTAACTGCATATTTTATGCGCGAGAACGGACGGTAGGGTGATAGCTGGGCAAAGAGACTTCCTTGAAAAGCTCAGACTATTCAGAAAGTAGCGGGAGGGCGCGGTCGAGTATTGCGTGAGCGACGTCGGCTTTCGGCATGATCGGCTGCGGTTCGGTAACACCGTTTGCATCGACAAAAGTGACTTTATTCGTGTCGGTGCCAAATCCGCTACCTGGCTCAATTACGTTGTTGGCCACCACAAACGCAGCGCCCTTGGGAGCCGCCTTGGCTTGCGCATTTTCTTCAAGGTCATTTGTTTCAGCAGCGAAGGCAACTTTTACAAGCTTGGGACCTGTTGCCAGCGGCATAAAGTCTTCGACCTTGAAAAGTTCGAGCGACATTGTTCCCGAATCTTTCTTCTTAATCTTGGAGTCAGCAACATTTACCGGACTGAAGTCGGAAATTGCCGCGGCCATGACCAATAGATCGGCGTTTTTTGAAGCGGGAACTATGACATTGCGCATGTCTTCTACAGTTGCGGTTGACACCACATCGCAGCCAGCTGGAGCGGGTAAGGCGGCCGCCGTGACGAGCGTAACGTTTGCACCACGATCCCGTGCTGCTTCGGCAATTGCGTAACCCATTTTGCCGGTCGAACGATTCGAGATAAATCTAACTGGGTCGATAGGCTGCCGTGTTCCACCAGCAGATACTATCACGTTCCTGCCGGTATAGTCTCCGTTTCTTCCAATGGCCTGTCGAACGAGCCCGACGAGATACTCTGGGTCGACCATCCTGCCTTTACCTACGAGTCCGGAAGCGAGTCGCCCTTCGGCGGGACCCGCGATCTTGACTCCGTCGCTCTCGAGCGTCGCCACATTTCGTCGATTGGAAGGGCTAGCAAACATATCGGCGTCCATGGCTGGAGCAACGATGACCGGAGCTTCTGTGGCAAGATATGTCGCAGTCAGCGGATCGTCAGATATCCCGACTGCCAGCTTCGCTAGGGTGTTCGCGGTAGCTGGAGCGATGATGAGGCAATCGGCGCGGAGTGCTAGTGCGACATGATCAATACTGAGCTCGGAGTTCGCCTCCCAGAGACCGGTCGTTACCGGCCGGTGCGTGAGAGCTTCGAACGTCGACTTCCCGACGAATTCTCGGGCTGAAGAGGTCAGAATTACATCAACTGTCGCACCTGTCTGAACTAGTTTGCTGGTAAAGTCGGCTGCTTTGTATGCGGCGATCGATCCTGACACGCCCAGCACGACGTTCTTGCCTTCAAGTGGCAGGCGGGAAATGGGTTGGTTTGAACTGTCCACAGGAGTCATGCTGATTTCCAGCCGGTGACTAGGCGTTGTTCATTTCATGCACGATTTGAAGTCCAACAAGTGTCAGATCAGGGTTTACGTGGTTGAACGATTCAGTGTGTTCAGCCATGAGGTTTGCCAATCCACCAGTTGCTACGGTCGTTACCTCATCGGGCGCGTCAGGGTTCAGCTCCACCTTGAATCTAGCGAGCATTCCTTCTATCAGTTCGGCAAAGCCATAGACGAAGCCCGATTGCATGGATGCAACGGTGCTTCGGCCGATAACGCGATCAGGTGCGACCATTTCAACACGGCGTAGCAGGGAAGTGTTGCGGAACATAGCATCAGAGGCGATCTCCATACCTGGAGAAATTGCACCGCCAATGTAGTCGCCGTCCGCCGTAATTGCATCGAACACCGTTGCGGTTCCAATATCGACGACGACCAGCGGACCCCCGTAAATCTGATGAGCTGCTACGGCATCGACTATACGATCAGCCCCAACGTCCTGAGTTCGATCGTAGTGAATTCGAATTCCTGTACGAACTCCGGGACCAATTACCAGCGGTTCGGCCGTGGTTACTTGAGCGAGAGCGGCAACGTAGGCTTCAGTGAGCGGAGGGACTACCGAGCAAATAACGACTGCGTCGAAAGAGTCGGGCTCGACGTTCTTTGAACGAAGCACGCCCTGAAGCGCCCAGGCATGTTCGTCGATCGTGCGAGTCTCGCGTGTAGCCAGGCGCCAGGTTGCAGTGAGTTCCTGACCCTCGAACGCACCTATTGTGATATTCGTGTTGCCGATATCAACGGCGAGTAAATACGTCACTATTTTCCCAGTATAAGAGGGATCTCAGGGAAAGCGGAGCGAAATACACGCGAACGGGTTGAAAAGTTCGGTGGAGTAAGATCAACGTGGAGTCGGCGTTTTACTGTGCGAAATCACGATAAAAATGCCCCAGCTTTTGAATAACGTCTGTGGGGCGCATTCCCGTTTCGCCGTACTCGTCTCGGGCTTGGTCTGCGGCATAACCGTGAGCGAACACAGCCAAGGAAGCCATTTCGAACAGTTCATCGGGACTTTGCGCAAGTAACCCTCCGAGCAGACCAGCGAGTACATCACCGCTGCCACCCTGGGCGAGTCCCGGATTGGTCCACGGTGAAACGTTTACTCGACCATCTGGTGCTGCGATCAGCGTTGCCGCGCCTTTGAGAATCACGACTTTGTCGAACTTCTTTGCAGCCTCCATCACAGCGTCCATGCGGTTCGATTGAATCTGTTCTGACGAGGTACTCAGCAAGCGGCCGAGTTCACCTGAATGAGGTGTAAGAATCGCAGGATTCGGAATACGGGTCCACCATTCGTGGGTTCCAGAAAGGATGTTTAGCGCGTCGGCATCCAGAACTAGAGGATTTGCTTCGTCGACCTGCGATAGAAATGTTTTCAGGAATTCTGCGGTAGCGGGGCTGGTGCCAATTCCGGGACCCGCGACCACGACAGTTGTGCGATTAGCCAAATCGAGAGCTGTCGATGCAGCGGTCGACGCCAAAAGCTCTCCATCACTATCAGTTGGAAGAGATGTGTACATCGCTTCAGGAACGGCACCAACTATTGAGCGAAAAGCGGAGTCTGGTGTGGCAACGAACGTTAGCCCGTTCCCGGACCGCACCGCAGCTTCGATCGCCATAGTTACGGCACCGAGATACTGCTTGGATCCTGCGAGAATCAGCGTCGACCCAAATGTGCCTTTATGACCATCGGGTGGGCGCAGGGGTAGAAGATCCAACGCCAATTCTTCGGTGATCAACTCGGCTGTAATCTGCGAGTCCAACTCGAGTGGAACTCTGATATCAAGGACAGATATATCGCCGAGAGACGCAGAGTCAGGCGCAATCGCAGCTCCAAGTTTCGCGTAACCGAGCATCAGAGTTTCATCGGCAGGCAATCCTGCAATATCGAATTCCCCGGAATCGGAGTTGAGCCCGGTTGGCAGATCAATCGCCACCACCGGGGCAGCTGATTCGACGACAACAAACAGGATCGATGCGAGCGTCGATGATTTATCGATGGGACGGGATGTGCCTGTTCCCAGCACAGCGTCGATCACGAGATCGGAAGTCGACAACAGTTTACTCATTCGATCCAGTCTCGGATCGCTTGTGGCGTCTACCACCTCTACACCAGATGATTCAGCCAATTCTCGTTTTGGATCCGTGGTCTTGCGCTTTGCACAAAGTGCTGCGGTTACTTTCGCTCCCCATTTCGAAAGATGTCTTCCGGCGACCAAGCCGTCAGATCCGTTGTTGCCGGGGCCGACTAGAACCACGATCCGTTTCCCAAACAGTTCGTTGTGAGTATCCCAGCGATCTCGAACTGACTCGGCGACGGCCAATCCCGCGTTCTCCATCAGCTCATCAAGCGAAACTCCAGCTTCAACTGAAGACTGCTCGATTGCACGCATTTGGTCGGCGGTTACGAGTTTCATGGTTTCCAGGCATCATCTCTGGCTTCACCAACCGCTGAAGCAGTAGCGAATTCCCTAGAGTGGGAGAGGCTCAGTGCGATTCGAGTTATTCCCATTTTTTCCGCTCGGTTTTTTGCAGATCCATGCAAAGTGATTTCGGGAGGTCCGCCAGGCTTGCGAGTCACTTCTATCGACTTCCACGGCACCCCGCGAACACCAGTGCCTAGAAGCTTCATTACAGCTTCTTTTGCGGCGAACCTGCTTGCCAGCTGGGGTGCACGACCACGAGCGTATCGCTGTTCGCCTTCGGTAAACACCTTCTCCAGGAATCGCTTCGGATAGCGTTCAAGAACACCGGCAATTCTGGGAATCTCGATCAGGTCGATTCCGGTGTAGATCATTCGAAATGTGCCTCCGGCGAAAATTGGTTCCTGCTGAGTTCATTCGGCTGTTCGAAATGATACTGGTTACCGAGTTTCTAGGTTAGGATTTAATTTCGGATTACGAAATTCGTCACACGCTTTATTTCCTACCAGTCGACCTTATGAGACGAAATGAGACGACTGAACACCTCCGGAGGCTCCTGGATAGTGACTGCGAGAATTATCGACGGCAAAGCTGTTGCCTCCAAAGTCCACGAAGAAGTTGCCGCTGGTGTTGAGGAGTTCAAGCGGGAGAACGGTTATGTTCCGGGGCTTACCGTTGTTCTCATTGGTGACGATCCAGCGTCGCACTCCTATGTAAAAGGAAAAGAACGGGCGTGCGAAAAGGTAAGCATCGCTACCGAGACCATTCGACGCGAGGCATCGATAACGCAGGACGAGTTGTTGGAAATTATCTATGGTCTCAACAAAGATCCAAAAGTTAGCGGGATTCTTGTCCAGCTTCCGCTCCCCAACCATCTTGATGAAGACGCAGTGATTCACGCTATCGACCCGCTGAAAGATGTTGATGGCCTTCACCCTGAAAACGCAGGACTGCTCATGTTGGGGCAGCAGAGGTTCGCACCTGCTACACCACTGGGTGTGCAGCGGATGTTGATTGAAGAAAACATCGAAATGAACGGTGCAAGAGTCGTAATCGTTGGCCGCAGTAAGTTGGTCGGCATGCCGCTGACCGCACTTCTTCTTCAAAAAGGAGCAGGCGCGAACTCGACGGTCACCGTGTGCCACACCGGCACCAAAGATATGGCGGCAGAGACTCGCCAGGCTGATGTTCTGATCGCCGCCGCCGGATTTCCCGGAGCGGTTACCGCCGATATGGTGAAACCGGGAGCTGTGGTAATCGACGTTGGGGTATCGAGAGTCGAAGACGCCACTCGGAAGCGAGGATATCGTCTAACAGGCGATGTCGATTTCAAAGGTGCTTCAGAGATTGCATCGGCAATCACGCCGGTTCCAGGCGGTGTTGGACCAATGACCATATCAATGCTTCTTGTTAACGTATTAGAGGCTGCAAAACTGGTTTCTTCAAACTTGGATCACAATAGAGATTCTCATTTTTCCGGTAGAATGATCTCTTCTGCACCGACGCTGGAGCCATCGATCAGGGTTGATTAGTCAGCGTCGCTAGTTTGTTCGGTCACATCGCATAATTTATGGCAAGTTCCACTAAACCCAGTTCAAAACCCTCGTCGAAAAGGTTCAAGTCTTCCAAGAACGGTGCAGGTGGCTCCGAGGGTCTGGATGAAAGTGGTGTAGCGGCGAATATTGACCACCTACACCTGTTTCGCCAAATGTTTCTTATTCGCCAGTTTGAACTGGCGTGCGGCGAGAACTACTCCAACGGGATGATTCGAGGATTCCTGCATCTATATGTGGGTCAGGAAGCGACCGGCGTTGGTGCCATATCTGCGCTTCGCGATGACGATTACATCGTGAGTCACTACCGTGACCATGGTCACGCGCTTGCTCGCGGTGTCGATGTTAATCGCTCGATGGCAGAGTTGTTCGGTCGTGCCACAGGTACTTCTAAGGGTAAAGGTGGCTCGATGCACATTTTCGATGCTGCTAAGCGTTTCATGGGTGGGCATGCCATCGTTGCCGGGCAAATGCCGCTCGCCGCAGGTCTCGCACTTGCACAGCAGTACGAAAAGACCGACGGGCTAACGATTTGCTTCTTTGGCGATGGATCTACCAATCAGGGTATCTACCACGAGACGATGAACCTGGCAGCGGTTTGGAAGTTGCCCGTTTTATTCTTCCTTGAGAACAACATGTACGGAATGGGCTCGTCGATCGAGCGTGTTCGTGCCGGTGGAATAGATTTTTACCCTGGAATGTCTACTTACGAAATTCCTGCCGCCGAAGTTGACGGCATGGATGTGTTGGCCGTTCGAGAAGCAACCGAAACCGCCGTTGCGCGAATTAGGGCAGGTGCAGGTCCCCAATTTATCGAGGCCAAGACGTTTCGATTTGTTGGTCATTCATTGGCTGACGGTCAAAAGTACCGTGGCCAGAAAGAAGTGAAGGAATGGGAGCAGCGTGATCCGATCAACACATTCCCCGCACTGCTAATCAAAAAGGGAATGGCAACCCAAAAGCAGATCGAAGAAATCAAGGCTAGGGTAGACGAAGAGGTCGCCGAGGCGGTCGAATTCGCTGAGCGAAGCCCTGAACCAGATCCTTCTGAAATCGATACCGACATACTCGCATAAATCACATGGCAGAAATCGTTCTAAGAGAAGCACTAAAACGCGGCCTAGAAGAGGCGCTTGACAACGATCCTCGAATCTTCATGATGGGTGAAGACATTGGTGAATACGGCGGTGCTTATGCCGTTACGGATGGTTTCCTCAAGAAGTACGGCCCGGAGAGAATCAAGGACACGCCGATTTCGGAACAGGCCTTCCTGGGTGCGGGTATTGGCGCTGCTGCTGCCGGGCTTCGTCCAATTGTCGAGTTCATGTCGATGTCATTCACGCTTGTTGCATTCGACCAGATTGTGAACATGGCAGCGAATATTCGGTACATGTCTGGTGGACAGATCAGCGTTCCGATGGTCATTCGAGCACCTACAGGGGCTGGAGTACAGCTGGGAGCCACACACTCCCAGAGCTTCGAAACTTGGCTTGCTGAGGTACCAGGGATGAAAGTCGTTTGCCCTTCAACCCCCTACGATGCGCTTGGTTTGCTACGTTCGGCGATCAAGGATGACAACCCGGTCTTTATGGCTGAACCTGCTCTTCTCTACGGTGCCAAAGGAGAGGTTCCTGACGAGTACTACGATATCGAGATCGGTAAAGCTGATGTTACCCGAGAGGGTAGCGACGTAACGCTCGTGTCGTACGGCTACGGGATGCGCCCGCTGAACGAGGCTGCCGACAGGCTCAGTGCGAAGGGTGTTTCTGTCGAGGTTATCGATCTGCGATCGTTGAGCCCACTCGATATCACAACAGTGGTTTCATCGGTTCAGAAAACGTACAAGCTGGTGGTTGTCGACAACGCGCGCCGAACCGGTGGAATCATGGCGGAGGTCGCAGCGGAAGTTCAGGAACGTGCTAGCGAATGGCTCGACGGTCCGATAATGAGGGTTGGTTCGGACGATGTGCCGTGGCCTTACAACCGTGGACTCGAGCGCGAAGTTCTCACGGACGCCGACGATATCCTGAGGGCAGTAGAATACGGCTTCGGTCTTTAGTTTAGGTACTCCGGGTGCGAACGCCGGGAGCTCTTTTCTCGACTTTTTAATTTCACTAATTCTTGTGATGTCGCGAGTGCCGATTTTCACGAACCTGTAAGCTTTGGTCAGTTAAAGTGACTTTGTCACGACTGGACCAGTTCCCGATGAAGGCGATTGGCGGCGATAAGGAGGAACGATTCAATGGATGTAACTGAACTCGAATTCCTGCCATTCGCTCCCACGGCTGAAGCGAATGCGGAACTGTCGCTCGTGTCTCTTTTCTAGATATTTATGCCGAGACGTTCAGCCGATTTCCCCGAGTGCTTCGAGGAACACTTACGTTGAACTTAATCACGCCCGACGAAAATCTAGAAAACGATATTTCTTTTTCCAACTCTGCCTCTTCAAGTCCGTTCGAAAACCTTGTTAGATACGGTCTTACTGACGCCGTCCAACAGAGAATTGAAACGATAATCGTCCGTGATCACGAGCTCGTACCTGGACGAGTAGCCAGAGTCGACGGTATATCCACACTCGTCCACGCCAATGCAACCGACTATCGAGCGAGCAGCACCTTCGCACGTATAGCCCACGCTGACGATTTTGAAATCGAGCCAGCGCAGCCTACAGTCGGGGATTGGGTTCTGATTCGAGAGGGTGAAGGAAGCAACCCTGACGAAATCGAACTTGTGCTTCCTCGAACGTCATTGCTCATTCGAAAACGAGCGCAACGTGGCAAATACCAGGGAGGCGAGCAGGGTCTAGCGGCAAACGTCTCAACAGTATTCGTTATTCAAGCTGCTACTTATTTCAATGTTGGAAGACTCGAAAGAGAGATCGCTCTCGTGTGGGGTAGCGGTGCAACGCCGATCGTTGTAATCACTAAAACAGACCTGCTCGAAGAAGGAACACCAGAATCTATTGTTGAACAAGCGAACGCATCAGCTCCGGGTGTCGAAGTATTCGCCGTTAGCGGGATCACAGGTGACGGAACAAATTCACTTCGTTCATATACACAGGCGGGATCGACGGTTGCTCTGATCGGCGCATCGGGTGTCGGAAAATCCACGCTAGTGAACCATTTAATGGGTGAAGAAGTGATGGAAACCGGTGACATACGGGAAACCGACACTCGAGGACGTCACACGACTGTTACTCGACAACTCCTCCCCTTGCCCGGTGGCGGTGTGCTCATTGACACACCAGGTATTCGATCGATAGCTCTCGTGTCGGGTAGTGAAGAGGCAATTGCGAAGACTTTTGCCGAAGTTGAACAGTATTTCGGGCAATGCCGGTTCAGAGACTGTCAGCACCAAGGAGAAACGGGGTGCGCAATTGTAGAAGCGATTGAGAGCGGGGACCTTTCGCAGGATCGATTCGACTCGTACTTGCGAATGGGCAGAGAGCTCAAATACGAAAAAACGAAGAACACGCCTAGGGCTAAAACAGAGCACGAGCGCCGAATGAAAGTGATCGCCAAGGCACATCGCCAGCGTTCACGTTTGGAGAAACGTCGGAAATAAGGGTTGGCGAATGCTGCTGAAGTCCTCCTATTCAGTCACAATTTGAGTCACCTTTGCCTGATTCTTGTGTAACCTCTATGAAGGTCTTTTTAAACTCGACTGGCGAGTGCGCCACAGTTACGATTTTTGCGAGCCAATCGTTCCCGCAGGAGTGCAGATTTGATCAGTGAAGTGACAATGCCCTCGATGGGTGCCGACATGACAGAGGGCACCATCGCGAAGTGGCTGATAGCCGAGGGAGAATCGGTTAGTCGTGGCGACAAGCTTGCAGAGATCGAAACCGATAAGACGGTTGTCGAAATGGAAGCCTACGCAGAGGGCTTGCTTCGAAAGATCGTTGTCAAAGAAGGAACTCTTGTTCCCGTAGGAACAGTCATAGCGTATGTCGGTGACGCAGATGATGAAATACCTGAGGTTGCGGCGGCTCCTGAATCTGAAGAAGCGGCGCCTGCTCCCGACGTTCCTGCACCGGCAGTGTCTACGCAGGCATCCGCTTCAGAACAACCTGCAGCACCGTCTCCCGCAGCTCCTACACCAGTCGCAGCTCCCGGAGGTCGTGTAAAGGCTTCACCTATCGCACGCAAAATCGCGGAAGAAAAAGGCATCAATATCGCGGCTGTTCCAGGTACAGGTCCCGGCGGTCGAATTACCAAATCTGACGTTGAAAACTTCACTCCGTCACCAGGCTTCGTCGTTTCCGGCGGACGAGCTCCTGTGGTGATGGATGGCTCCGACACGCCGCTGACCTCGATGCGCCAGGCGATTGCACGAGTCACTGTGAAGTCTAAGACCGAGACTCCTCACTACTATGTAACTCACGAAGTGAACATGGGACCTGCAATGACGTTCCGTGCTCAGTTGAATGAAGCACTTGACGATGAAGGAAACAACGACCGAGTTTCTGTGAATGACATGGTTCTAAAGGCCGTAACCACTGCGCTCATCAAGCATCCAAAATGGAATTCGACGTTTGATGGCGACAAGCTGATTGGTCATTCGGAAATCAACCTTGGCGTAGCGATTGCTCTCGAAGAAGGACTCATCGTCCCCGCGGTTCTTGGCATTCAGAACATGTCGCTGCTCGAGATTTCCCGAGCAGTTCGCGATCTCGGTGTTCGAGCACGTGGCGAGGGCGGAACTCTTACAGAGGCAGAGATGACCGGGGGTACTTTCGGTACTTCGAACCTCGGAATGTTCGGGACTGATACGTTCGCCGCGATCATTGTTCCACCGAACGCCGGAATCATTGCTGTTGGCTCGGTCAAAGAGAAACCGATAGTCAAGGACGGAAAGATCGTCGTCGGCAAGATGATGAACGCTACTATTTCTGCTGACCACAGAGTTGGTGATGGGGCAGAAGCAGCGATTCTGCTGAGCGAGCTCCAGAAGACGCTTGAGAACCCAGCTCGCCTGATGCTTTAGGCTCTGGGCGAGCGTTACGATCAGTTCGCAACGACCCTGTTCGGTTCGTTGAGAGATAACGGGAATTGCTTCCCGCGCTACGGCTCGGGGTAGGCAGATAGGTTCACGGACGATGTACGTACGGGAAATATTCACGACTGAAGAACGGGCGGTGCTAAGCCGGTTTTTCACGAATATTGATGAGCCTGTTTTTGCCCTGATAAATCTTCCAGAGGTTGTGAAGGGTGCGTTGTTCGCCCGATACAGCCGGTCGCCGAAATCACTCCGTCGGCTCTTCATAGACGAGTTTTACGATCAACCGGAAATTCCGATTGGCGAACTCTCCGAAGACGAAAACGACCAGTCGATCGTTTCGACGAGCAGGGCAGAAGGCCTGTACGACCGTGTCTTTTCGCAATACGGCGATGACTCAGTTGCTCAGCTTGGTGGTGCTCACATTGCCTGCGAGCAAGCTTCGAACTTGTTGACAAAGGTTCTTGAGTGGGGGCGACTGGCCGCTTATTTGGAGCAGTCGACCCGATACATTTTTTATGACCAGAAACTCGGTGATCGGTACCGCTACATCGCACCTCCCGAAATCGAGACGGGTCCACTCGCGGACGAGTATTCGAAGACCATCGATTGGTTGTTTGATGAGTACTCAGCATTAGTTCATTCATGCGTTCCGTATTTCGAACAACAGTTCCCGCAGCAGGAGGGAGACTCGAAGTTCATTTACAACGCTTCGATTCGAGCGAAGGCGTGCGACTCGGCTCGTGGTTTGCTACCAGCAGCGACCACTTCGAACGTTGGAATATTCGGTTCGGGTCAGGCGTTTGAGGCGATGCTGATTCGAATGAACAGTCATCCGCTTGAAGAAGCGCGTGATTACGCCCGAATGATGCTGGTTGAACTTCGAAAAGTAATCCCGTCATTCCTTAAGCGAGTTGATCTTCCTGATCGAGGTGGAGCGTGGTCCGGTTACTTCGAAGAAAATTATGAGGCGATTGAGCGGATAGCTTCTGGTCTTGAATCCGAACCTGAAAACATAGACGAAGTGACACTCGTTGAATGGGATCCCGAAGCTGAAAACAAGATTGCCGCAGCGGCTCTTTACGCTCACACCGATCTTCCCGACACGCAATTGCAGCAGATCGTCAACGAGATGAGCGGAAACGATAAAACAGAGATTATTCGCGCTTATGTCGGTCACAGACAAAATCGTCGACACAAGCCAGGTAGGGGTATGGAGCGTTCGTTCTATCGATTCGACGTCCTCTCCGATTTCGGTAGCTTCCGAGATTTGCAACGACATCGCATGTTGACGATCGATTGGCAGAAGTTAGGCGTTAAGCACGGCTACTCGACTCCGCCTGCAATTGCTGAAGTGGGGTGGAGTCAGCGATGGGACGACGCGATGGGGCACCTAACCGACTTCCACGATTCGGTGATGAACGAGCACGGTGCAGATGTTGCACAGTACGTTGTGCCGTTCGGATTCAAGTTGCGATATTCGATGCAGTTCAACGCACGCGAAGCTTTCCACATGCTTGAGCTTCGCACGGCCCAGCAGGGGCATCCTGACTACCGACGTGTTTGCCAGCTGATGCACACAGCCATTCGAGAGCAAGCGGGGCATACCGCCCTCGCAGACGCAATGTCGTACGTGGATCATGGATCCTACGATCTGGAACGTTTGGAAGCTGAGCGACGTGCGGAGCAGAAGAGAGAGTCGGCCGATTCCGAAGAGTAGGAATTGACCTCAGGTACCTAGTGGTTTCTGATTCAGCGACCTTGTCTGCTCTAAAAAACGTTGCTAGTACAGCTATAGATCACTTCCCGAGTGGAGCGACAGCGGAATCGCGAGATCTCGCGAGAGGTGTCGTTTGTGGATTTAGGACTGGGAGAGATGCTTTTTTTGAGCGTTGCGTTTGTCTCGTCCTAATCCGGAGAAGATCTATTTCTGCTCATGAGCCATGCCGGAACGATAGCGATAAATGACAGGACCGCCCCGTAAAGGTAAAAGCGTGTAAACACCTGAACACCTGCGTTGGTCGCGCTATCGATAATATCTTGTTGCACATCAGGATCGAGTGAGAACGCAGGAACGTCGGCAACCAGTTCTGCGAATTGAACTGTTCCGAGTGCTGTCATCGCGGCAAGTCCAGCGGTCATTCCTATCATTCGTGAAACAGAGAGCAATGCTGACGCTGCGCCTCGTTCATCTCCACTTACTCCCCAGAGTGCGGCTTCTGCAATTGGGGACACCAGAAGACCTAATCCCAGTCCCGTAACCGCCAGGTGAATGGTCATCGCTGGTTCGGCGATATCGACGGTCCACGAGGAGAGAAGCAAAAATCCTATGGCGGAAACGACGAGTCCAACGAGCGACGGGATACGGGTTCTCCATTTTTGCGTTATATAACCGCCAATGACTGCTCCAACTCCAATAGCGATAGTCATGCGAAGAAGCTGAAGCCCGCCTTCGAGCGGGGACTTGCCAAACACGGAGGCCGCCATGAGTGGCACCGTCACCATCCCTATGATGAGCACCGCTCCGACGAGAAAATGGGTGATATTCGAATAGTTGAACGATGGCAGCCTGAACAGCGCTTTGGGGAACAACGGATCGTCTGATCGCTGGTTCATTACGATTAGTAACCCGGTAAACACAACCGCCAGACCCAGGTAAATCGCCATCAATGCATCAGGTTCGCCAATGCGAACCAGACCCAGCGTTGAGGTAGCAAGAGCGATCGCAAAAACCGTTGCCGCAGGTACGTCGACCTTTACCTTGTTTCTGCGCCCAGGTGGTATGCGGAGAATCCAGATCGCTGCCACCACGGTGAATGGAATGTTCAGCCAGAACGCCCATTCCCAGGATAGCCACGTAGTGATGCCGCCACCCCAGAGAGGTCCGATAACTCCACCGGCTTCGGCGCTAGCTCCGATTAGTCCATAGGCGATCGCGCGATGTCGGTTGTCGACCAGCTCGCCTGCAGCGGCGATTGCGATCGGTATTACGGCTCCGCCGCCAATAGCCTGGAACACCCTTGCCCCTACCAGCCAGTTGTATTCAGGTTCGCCCCCGTAGAGCCAGCCGGGGATGTCGGCAGCCACGGCAACCAGCGCGGAACCGAGCGTAAACACCGACATTGCCAGCAGGAACGACCAGCGGTACCCAGTTCGATCAGAGATCCGTCCCATCAACGGCATTGCCGCTGTGTATCCGATTAGATAACCGGTGATTGACCATGACGCTCTGTCGAGTTCACTCACCCCGACTCGCAAATCGGCGAGCATATCCGGCAGGAGTGTCACCACCACGGTCTGGTCGTCGGCGGCAATAAACACCCCGAAGCAAAGGGGCAGGAGCAACTTGTACGGAGAGATTAGCCGACCAAGGTTTACGAGCATCGGTTAGATCGGTGGTTCTAAAGAAACGTTGCTATCGAACTCGGATAGCGTGATGATGCGTATGGTACCGGGTTCGTCCTCCTGCTGAACCGTGCCCCTGATTTCGACCCGATTCAGAAGATTGCTGCTGGCATCGAAGTTGAGAATCACGGCGGGAGCCGCATTCAGATCGACCGATCCGACGAGCGTGGCAAGTGATTGCGCAGGGATAGTTCCAGTTATTCGATACTCTCCGACCGGTGAACTTTCCGGCGCGTACTCAGGGTTTGAAGTTTCGCCAAGGATATCGGCGACCATCTTTACCGGGTCGAGAAACGCAAACGGACTATCTTCGGGTGGGATTTCTGACCACACACCGGTTATCGGGTTGGTCATCCAAGTCTGTTCGTCTATTACAACGGCTTCGACCCTTACGAACGCTCTTCCAATGTTCGCTTCGGCTTCCAAATCGAGTCCGTTTGTCGTGACAAGTCCACCTGCTCGAGTTAGCTCAAGCGCACCGGATAGGGTGGTGTGACCGGAATCATGCGTTAGCTGAAAGCTGAAGCTATCGAGGTTCGACATCGCGATTTTGGATAGCTCGACTGCTTCCAAAGCCGTTGCTTGAGGTGGGGCAGGCGTCACAGTTGCCGATGATTCTGATTCAGTACACCCGACTATGACTGCGGTCAGCAGTAACGCTATGAATGTGATTCGAATCGAAGCTGTATATCGCATAAATGCGTAGGCCAATCCGTAGGTGACGACCAATGGTTGTCGAACAAATGCTAACCCAACTCTGCTGTGCCGAAGGCAGAGTTCACGTCAAAAGTTTGTCGCGGCTAATCGGGCAACCCTATGGGTCGCTGCAATCCCGCATAAACCCGCATCGATCGCATCGGAGTTTGCAGTGCAGATCCACCAGTTGGGTCCCGCACCGGTCACAAATCCAGATTTTTGGCTGAGGCTGAGCTGTCATTGATTCAAGGCGTACTGAACAAACTAAGATTCGTTTGAACTAGAACCGAAAGCGTGTGTGAATTCTAATGATTCCCACCGCTTCGATCATTTAATGTGATCGAAGCGGTAGTCAGACATGACCTACTCGGTATCTGCCGACATGATCATCGTGCCTGTCGGATAGTTGACTACACCATCGGAACGTTCCTGAGTGACCATTGCGCTGGAGAAGTAGTGCAGCGGAGCAGGTAGCAAGAATGCCACGGTGGCTGAGCCAATTTCACTTACTTCGAACTGCGCCACAGGAACAGGATCCCCGTTACCCGTGAGCCACAGTGTAAAGACCATTCCAGATTGTGGTTGAGGTAGTCCGTGAACCTGGAAAACGGCTTCGTTGCCGACTACTCGAACCGCGATGAGACCTGAAGCGGCTGATTCAGAAGAAGTTACCTGTTGGTTATTGCTCGCAAGCCAACTTTCAACCCGGTAACCCTCTTTCATTGCTACATAGGTGAGCCAGCTCTGATCGCGCAGAGCCTGACGCAACGCCTCGTTCGCAATTGCGAGTTCGGAAACCATTTCTTCCTGGTGAACCACCATTTCGGTCGTAGCACCAAACTCGTTCTCCATGTGCTCCATTTCGGACTTCATAGAGGCAACTCGGTTCTCAGCATCTACGAGTGTCGACGACAGCTCGGACTGCAAATTAGCGACGAGAACCGACTCTGCTGCGAGATCGTTTCGGAGGGTATCGATTTCGTAGCTAACTTGAGAATTTTGGTAGCTAAGTACGCTTCCGACGACAATGATGAGCACGGCCGCCGCTGCTGAGGTCGCAAGTCCAGATTGGAACATCCTTTGCCACCACGGACTCGCCGGAGCGGGATCAGCTTCGAACTGGATGACTTTGTCGGTCGTCGTCGTTTCCGTTGTGGCGAGAGCCAAAATGCTTTGTTTCAGATGTGCTGGTGGTGCGACTTGAGAAACAACTGCTGCGAGCCGGCTTGTTGTTTCTGTCAACCCGTTCAGCTCAGTAAGTGCTGCGCTATCCGATTCGACTAGAGCTTCAACTGCACGACGCTCTTCGTCGGTGTCGAGAGCACCCAGTGCGTACGCGGGTAAGTCGTCGAAGCGTGGATCTATCTCATCTTTAAGATTATTTTTTTCAGTAGTTTCGGTCATACTTGCGCGCCCATTTCAGCACTTAGTGCCGATCGCAATTTTTTAAGTGCCAACCGCATTCTGGTTTTGACCGTGCCAAGTGGTTGGCCAGTTTTACTAGCAATTTCAGTCTGGGTCAGTCCTTTGAAATACGACAGTTCAATCACGTTTTTCTGCTCTTCCGGAAGCTCGTCCATAGCTGCCCGGATTTGTGCGTACTCGGATTGAGCAATCGCGGTATCCGCCGGTGATATGTCTCCAGACTGAATGTTGAGATGATCGTCGATATCATCGTTTTCACGACTTCTATCGCGTCGGCGTTTTCTCAGTTCATCAATCGTGCGGTTGTGAGCGATGGAAAACAGCCAGGTTGTGAACTTGCCTTTCTTCGACGTGTACGAAGCACCACGGCGCCACAGGCTCATGAAAACGTCCTGTGTAACCTCTTCAGATCCGATCGGGTCTTTGAGCATCCGAACTGCGAGAGCGAATACCCGCCGACCGTAACGGTCGTACAGAGTAGCGAGCGCTTCTCTATCTTGTTCACCGATCTTCGCAAGCAGTTCCAGATCTTCTAGTCCCTGGTAATTCAAGCGGTACACCCCGTCCGTTCAGGACCCGACCGACCGTGCAGTGCGATCGCCTTGCGCGAGCGCGTCTCGTCGTTCAGGTAACCAGTAGGGGATACGACCGGTTTACGTGGGCGGTTTTCTGGTTTCTCCCTATTCGGGAGATTCTTCGCTACCACGTGCAGCCAGAGCTTTTAGCTTGCGGAGTGCGCTCTCGGCCTGTTCAGTGTTTGTCCCAGAAGGAGAGCGTTCGAGGAACTGGGTGAGGGAGTCGACTGCATCTCCGAAGTTGCCGACTTTTGTTTGGAGGTGTGCCAGTTCGCTGAGATTTCGGAGGTTGGAAGGATCGAGAAGTTGAATTCGTTCTGATGCGGAGAGCGCAAGTTCGTAGTCTTTGTGCTTTTCGTGAGCAACTTTCAGGTTGCTGAGCAGGCGGCGGAGGATCGCACGCTTGGAAACTGGCTTGAGGAAATTGCGTTCGAGATCCCCGTAGTCATCGTTCTTGAGATTTCCTTCCCCAAGAATGCTTGCCAGACACTCTTTTCGTGATAGGAGACCACCTTTGTGGAACGGGTCGACGTAAATTCGATCGTCGCCGGAACCAAGAGCCACGACGAAGTGCTTTCGAAGCGCGATGCCGTCAACATTCGTACCGGCAACTCGGGCAACTTCGATGTACAGAATTGAAAGCGCGACCGGGTTGCCCTTGAAACGCTCAATCACCTCATTAAGGAGACTGTTCTTTGGGTCAAAGTAGCGTTTCGAATCACCTTTGAACCCTGCTTTTTCAAACAGGACTTCGTGCATTGCACTTACGAAATCGTATTTAGTGTGGTGGTCTGTGAGAATCGATTTAACGCGTTTTCCGAACTGCGCAATGCGACCCTGGTAGGCGACGACGTCGAGGTCAGGAGTTTCGCTTGAAGCAGCGTAGAGGCTCGCCGCGCCAAGATTTATTTCTTCATCTGGACATCGGGTTGCCCGGGCGAAATTTTCCTTTGGTGAAAGCGAACTGGTTCCCAAAACTTACTGACTGTTCCTTCACGAATGTGAGGGGCTTTAATCGGGTAAGCGCATTCTAGCGGGCGCATGTCTATGCCACAAACTCGTGAGGGGGATAAGACGGGGAGGGATTTGACATCGCATCCGTCGGCAGCCAGACTAGCTACAGTGAAGTTTCACTTTACTAGTGCAATGAATTGATTGCACGCGGGGAGCTCGGGTGAGCCGGGCTGAGAGGGCAGACGTTGATTCTCTGCCAACCCTTGAACCTGATCTGGGTAATTCCAGCGTAGGAAACCGGCACGAATGCCTCATCCAAGCGAAGATTACCCAGACAAACAAATGTCCGGCGAAAACGCATCAACGATGAGCTCTCAGCAAGCACCGCCTCAAATATCTAACGGAGATACACCCCCTCGATCTGGCGCGCTGTTATCTGTTTCAGACGTTGGTTTCGATTACGAGCACTCGCCAATTCTCAGTGAAGTGAGCCTTGAAGTCGGGAAGGGCGAGTTCTTAGCGCTGGTCGGCCCATCGGGATGCGGTAAGAGCACACTGCTCAATCTCGTCTCCGGAGTGCTCAGTCAGAAAACTGGCACGATTGTTTCGAACGGACTGACTGGTCGTAAGGAAAGACTCGGCAGCATCTCGTACATGCAACAGAAAGATTTGTTGTTGCCGTGGCGGACCGTTGCCGAAAACGGTCGATTAGGACTCGAATTACGCGGTGAAAGTACCTCGCAAAGTTCTAAGGCTGTTGGTGAGCTCGCCCGAGTATTCGGAATCGCCGACGTCCTCGATCACATGCCATGGCAACTGTCGGGTGGGATGAGACAGCGGGTCGCCCTGCTTCGTGCGGTTCTTCCCGACAACCCGGTTCTTCTCCTGGATGAACCGTTTGGTGCGCTCGATGCAATCACACGTCAACAACTTCAACGCTGGCTGCTGAACGTGTTGGATGTGTCCGAGAAGGCAGTAGTGCTTGTTACCCACGATGTTGAGGAAGCGATTTTGCTGGCGGACAGAGTGGTGGTGATGGCTCCGAACCCAGGAAGGATTGTTCGGGGGATACATACCGGATACGACAACAAGCTCGCCGACGATACCTTCTTATCAAGCTCAGAATTTTTGGATCTCAAATCGACGATTCTCGGAAGCCTCGAAACTGAGGAGATGGTGATTTGATTCTGGTTTCTTCATTGCGATCAAAGATCGTTGAATGGTCGCCGGCGATTGCGACAATCCTACTGGTGCTCGTGATATGGGAAGTGTTGGTCAATGCGCTCGATATTCAGCGTTGGTTATTGCCCGCTCCAACTGTTATCGCCTCGGAAATTGTCGATTCACTCGACTCGCTGGTTCGCCATACGGGGATCACGCTTTTTGAAACCGTACTTGGGTTCGGTATATCTGTGATTTGTGCGGTTCTGCTTGCTACCGCAATTGTTTGGTCGCGGACAGTTGAGCGCTCCACATATCCACTAATAATTGCGTCTCAGACTATTCCAATCATCACGCTCGCGCCCTTGCTAATCATTTGGGTTGGAACAGACATACGGTCGAAGGTGATCATCATCGTTTTGTTTACATTCTTTCCCATCGTGATAAGCCTGGTTCAAGGACTTCGTTCTGTCGAGCAAGATATGGTCGACCTGTTCCGCACCCTCGGCGCGTCGCCGATCCAGATTTTTAATAAGTTGATGATTCCTTCGGCATTGCCAAGTTTCTTTTCCGGACTGAAAGTTGCTGCAGTATTCTCGGTAATTGGAGCCGTGATTGGCGAGTGGTTCGGGTCAAGCGCCGGTCTGGGCTGGCTAATGAAGATCGCAGGAGGTCAACTGCAAACGGCGAAAGTGTTCGCTGCGATATTTGTGCTTTCAATAATGGCAATGCTGCTGTTCGCCCTAGTAGTCGCCGTAGAAAAGTGGTCGTTAAGGAAGTACCCGCCGACTGCTGAGAGATTTACTCACTTAGGAGAGTCATGAATAGGAGAGT
>DBTA01000037.1:0-257 GCA_002306815.1 Dehalococcoidia bacterium UBA1328
TGTTCTTTTTGTTCGACCGTCAGCGCAGGCATGTCAACGTACCTAGACCGCGCCTCGTTGCTCGTTCGTTTTGCGCGGATTCCCGTTGGGGCGGAATGTTACTCGTTTGCCGCGTGGCGCGCACTAGGAGGAGGGACTGGTGCCAGCGAGAAAGATTAGCGTCATTGACGTTTAGGTCCCGAAAATGAGAACTGAATCGAGTTCAGCACGGGCTCAATATGACGTTGCCTGTACGGTAGGGCTATACCGAGTGCGCG
>DBTA01000037.1:594-2766 GCA_002306815.1 Dehalococcoidia bacterium UBA1328
GTGCTGCTATTTGCGGGAAGCGGGAAGCTGGTCGGCTTCGATGCCGAGTCCTTGCGCAGCATCGAGTGCTTTACGGATGCCAGATATTGCTGATTTGAAGATGTTGACCATTTGATTGTTATTTAGATATTCGTGTGTTGAAGGGTGGAATTTTTCGAGCATCAAAAAACCCCTAGCGTTGCGGCAGGGGTTCAGAATTTCGTTCGTTTTGAATCGCTTAGATCAACAAGTACAACACACAAAACTAGAAGCCCCTGTGAACGTACAGGTACACATACAGGTACATGTCTGCTGCGAGCTCGTAGTTATATTGCGAAGGGAGTTGTTCATATCTGATTCAAATATAACGCTGCTAACCTAGGTGAAGCAAATATTTGAATAGGTAAAAAGTGAAATACCCGTGATTGGAGTTACTAATATCCAGTTCAATTTCGCATATTCGACTGCTTAACGGTCGATTTTCAGCAGCGCAGCTGCGTTCACGCCCTGAATAATGTTTGTATCACCATCCCTGAGTTTTGCTTCTCGGAATTCATTGAGAGCACGTTTTTGTGATACCAACGGGTAGTCGCTGGCGAACAGGATTTTTTCTGCACCTACGGCTCGTGCGGAAACTTCGAACACTTCCGGTCGGTAGAGGAACGGGAATGCCGCCGAGTCGAAATAGACGTTTTTCAGTGCTGCGTTCACCTCGTTCATTAATCCATAGAACGGCAAGCCCCCGCCGAAATGACTGAAGATGAGTTTGTTGTTCGGGAAGGCGTTCACCAACGCCATCAGAAGATCGGGTGTAACCGTCCCTTTGCCTGGATATCCGTGACCCACTGGCTCCGACGCATGCAGCATAATAGGCATTTCAAGCTCTTTGGCTTTGTCGAATACAGGAGCGAGTGCCGCAAGATCGGCATCGATAATGCCCTGAGTGTTCGGGTGTAGCTCACCAATTCCTAGTGCCCCAGCTTCGTGGCAGCGTTCCACTTCCTGAACGGCTGATTCGCCCCAAAGTGGATTTACGCTGCAAAAAGCGACCAGTCGATCAGCGTATTGTTGTGCAGCCGAAATGTTGTAGTTGTTCGACTCTGTAGCGATTTCAGGATCAGTCCATCCGAATCCTGCACACACCGACACGTCGACCCCAGCGGAATCCATCGACTGGATCAAACCTTCAACTGTCGAGAATTTGGCTTTAGGGTCGACGAACAAGCTGCGGAAGGTTGTATCGTACCGAGAAAGTGTCTCTCGTCTCGCCGGAAATGATTCGGGAAGAATGTGTGTGCAACTATCGACGATCAAAGCGGATCAGCCTGTTGAATTTGGGACTCGGCGTCTGTGGTGCTATGAATAAGATCAAAGATACACTGTCACTCTACCTTCAGAGGTTGGTCTGTTAGTGCGATGTCACTAATATAGATCGATATTCGGAAGTTCACCCGATCCACGCGAAGTACTTCCTACAGTCGCCAGGGCAAAAGTAGATAGGGCAAATTTCACATGGTCTCTATGATCAGAGACGAAGGGCGAGTTCTGACTCAGCCGGACATTCCGCACGCCGAACCCAATCTGGGCAAAGTGGCGGTGATTTATACGAAGCCTGAAACTATTATTCAGGACTACGCACGTTTGCTGGACCTCGCCGATTATCAGTCTGCGTTAACGCCTGATATCGATACTTTTCTCAAGGTAAACATTTCGTGGCAGCACTACTACCCCGCGTGTTCGACAGCTCCGTGGCAAATCGACGGTGTAGCTCAAAAGTTGGTGGCGGACGGTTTCGACAAGCTGACTGCTGCTCACAATGGCACGGTAGTGGTCGATCCGGTAGAAGGACGTGAGAATAACAAGCACAAGTTGGTTGAGGACCGGTTAGGGTTGGATCATGTCACCCTCGATGTTCCGCCGGTGAAATGGGTTCCGTACAAACCGACGGCTAAGATGCTCGTGCTTGACGAAGTATACAAAGACGGGCTTTACATTCCAGAAGTTTTTCCGGGGACGAACATCGTTCAACTTCCAACAGTGAAAACCCACGTTTTCACAACGATGACCGGCGCCCTAAAGAACGCATTTGGTGGTTTGTTGCATCGCTACCGTCACTGGACCCACTCAGTTATTCATGAAACTCTTGTTGATCTTCTTCAGATCCAGAAGGAGATTCACTCAGGTCTGTTTGCG
>DBTA01000037.1:3072-4016 GCA_002306815.1 Dehalococcoidia bacterium UBA1328
GATTCACTCAGGTCTGTTTGCGGTGATGGATGGCACGTTTGCAGGCGATGGTCCGGGACCCCGCGCGATGCGCATTCACAACAAGAACATAATTCTTGCATCAGCGGACCAGGTTGCTATTGATGCTGTAGCAGCCAAGATGATGGGACTCGATCCAATGTCGATCCCGATGATCCACATTGGTCACGAAATGGGTCTTGGAGTCGGCAAACCTTCAGAGATTGAAGTAGTAGGTGACGATATAGCCGATGTGAACTGGAACTTCGCAGGCAACGAGAGCACCCTTGCTTCCCGTGGACAGAAAATGATCTACCACGGTCCGTTGAAGCCGCTTGAAGGCGCTCTGTTGAGATCACCAATAGCGCCCTGGGCGTACTGGGCTTCGAACGTTTACCACAACAAGTTCTGGCTCCCTATGATCGGCCGTAAGCGCGTACAAGAAGCGCTCATGACCGATTGGGGACAACTGTTCCAGAACTACAAGTAGCTTTCGTTCGGCGTGATAGATAAGTGTCTCTGGAATGTCGATTGGCACTAAACCATCGGTGGTGCACCCAACCACAGGAATCGGTGTAGAAATCGGTTCCGGCATTGGTGTTACTGGAACTTTGGTTGGCGCTGTGGTTGGGGCCGATTGGCGAATCACTATTTGAGTCCTCGCTCGCCGCTTCCGAGTCAGAGGCTATTGCCACAGCTATGAGCGCTATAGCGACTGTCCCACGAGTTGTTTGATGATCGGTCGCGTGCCAAATATCGTGCTAACGATGTTGAACCTTCGAGTTTCTTGGTGATCTGTGCGATCACTATTCCCAATGGAAATCAATTTCCGTGGAATTCTGAGACGTGAAGAATCGGGCGGAATCGAGGTCATTTAATCTGGAATTTCAGTTTCGAGAGACTATTAATACTGTTGTGAGGTTGATTAGTTATTACCCCCCCCCCCC
>DBTA01000037.1:4350-172411 GCA_002306815.1 Dehalococcoidia bacterium UBA1328
CCCCCCCCCCCCTTCATCTCAAAGGACTGTAGCGTGTGCTGTGATTACGATCGAAATCCGCACGGAGATCGATCAAGCAATGAGAACGACTTCTCAAGGGAACCCAATATGCGACTCGGATTCAACTTCATAAACGGAATTGGTGAAACTTCGCTCGATGATTTACTCCGTTTCGCGGCGCAATACGGTGCAACGGATGTCATTTTGCAGTCATACACAGGCAAGGCAGCTCACGAGCGTTACACGGTCGTCCCTGGGGTTGAACGATGGGAGTTGGATGATCTCGTAGTAGTTCGGGAGAAAGTCGAGTCGTATGGTCTGCACCTCGAAGCACTGGAGAACGTTCCGAGTGCGTTTTACGACAACATCATGCTTGGCGGTCCAAAGCGTGATGAGCAGATTGAAAACATGATCCATACCGTGCGGAATATCGCTCGGGCGGGCATTCCGGTTTTCGGCTACAACTGGATGCCATCAGGAGTTTGGCGAAATCCCGTAAATTCACCTCACAGAGCCGGAACCACAGTAACTGCCTACAATCATTCTCAACACGTCGACGAACCTCTAACGCATGGCCGCGTCTACACCGAAGAAGAGATGTGGGATAACCTCGAATACTGGATCAAGATCATCACTCCGGTCGCCGAGGAAGAAGGTATTCGAATTGGAATTCACCCTGCCGATCCGCCGGTCTATTCAGTTGGTGGCGTGCCAAGATTGCTCAACAGTTTTGACGCCTATAAGCGGCTTACCGAAATATTTGATTCGCCGTCCAACGCAATCGAGTTTTGCCAGGGGACTTTCTCAGAAATGGACGACGCTGCAGGAGAGGGTATTTACGACATGATCCGCTACTTCGGCGAGCGAAAAAAGATCCTCTAGGTTCACTTCCGCAATGTCTCGAATGCGGGTGAGCCGTTCAAAGAAGAGTTCATAAACACGGGTCACGTCGACATGATTCGCTCTCTAAAAATTTACAAAGAGGTCGGATTCGACGGAGTGTTAGTCAACGATCATGTTCCGGTTACAACCGGAGATACCGAGTGGGGGCATCAAGGCCGAGCCTAGGCCAATGGCTATATTCAGGCGCTACTGGACGTATTCGATAATTGAGTGATCTTTTCATTTGGCGATTAATTGAGTATCGACTTGATTTAGTAAGTGCAATTAGAACGCTCAAACTATTTCCTTACTAGCCTCAGAAACGTGCATGCGCGTAATGCGGCGCTGTAAAAATGAAATATCTCCTACCCTCATCTCGACCCAAGCAACAGCGTAGCGGAGGAATCTCAGACAGTCGTACTGAGCGGGATTTTCCTAGATTAGGCGATGCTGGCTGTCGTTGTTTTTCGTAATGGGCGTTGGGTAAGGGGTCAACGTATCAGATACCTACGCTAAGTAAAGAAAGATGATAGGTGAGGTGTTTTGAAGGCCAGCTGGTTCGTTGTTAGCTAGACGCCGGCTGTCGGTGGATTCTCGTCGGAGTGGCCTTCGTGATGTGCGGCGTCGTTGCGTGTGAATACACCGAGGTCTCGACCCTGATGGACGTGAATAACCAGATCATCGCGTTCGATTCCGACCGCATCAGTTAGATCCTGGTCGACCATTGAAATTAGTTCTTCAATGCTGTCCTGCGTTTGAGACTCGGATACAACCATCGTCCCGTGAACCAATCCCGTAATAAAATGGAGGTCGAGGCGACCGATTGGCTTGCCGTCCTCAAGGATGGTGTAGCACTCACCGGTGGGGGTTCGAACCTCTCGTTCGAAGTAAAACTGTGACATAGAGATCTACGTCCTCACTTGACCGTCGCCCCGTACCTTCCACTTGTACGTGGTGATCTCTTTGAGACCCATAGGACCTCGAGCATGGAGCTTGTTGGTCGACACGGCAACTTCTGCACCCAGACCGAACTGAGCACCATCGTTGAAGTAAGTTGAAGTGTTTGCAAATACTGCGGCCGAATCAACTTCTGTCAGGAACCGTTCAGTGGTCTCAGAATTCTCAGATACGATCGCTTCGGAGTGTTTCGACCCGTACTCTGCAATGTGCTCCATGGCGTCATCCATAGAGTCAACGATCTTTACTGAAGCAATGAGCGCGAGAAACTCCATCCCAAAGTCCTCGTCCTGTGCGGGAACTACTTTTGTTCCGCCGGCGAGGGCATCGAGAATACTCATTGCCCGACTATCAGCCCGTAGTTCAACATCTCGTATGCCAAGTTCGGTGGCGAGTTTAGGCAAGTACTCGCGTGCGACATTCTGGTGGACCAGCACGGTGTCCATTGCGTTGCAAACTGTTGGGCGTTGAGTCTTCGCGTTTACAACGATCTTTACCGCCTGATCAACGTTGGCTTCAGCATCGACGTATGTGTGACACACGCCCACTCCGCCCGTGATCGCTGGCATTTTGGCGTTTTGTCCTACGAAATATACGAGTTCGGCGCCACCGCGTGGGATCATAAGATCGATCAAGTCGTCCATTTCGAGCATTTCTTCAACGATTGATCGGTCGGTTGTTTCGATGAACTGGACCGCTTCGCGTGAAATACCAACGCTTTCGATTGAATCCTTCACGATTCCCGCAAGTACGGTGTTGGTGGTGATGCACTCTTTGCCGCCCCTTAGGACCACACCGTTACCCGATTTGAGGCAGAGCGTTGCGATATCGATTGTGACGTTTGGTCGGCTTTCGTAAATCACTCCGATCACGCCGAGCGGGACGCGAACTCTCTGAATGTTGAGTCCGTTCGGTCGAATACGTTCTTCCAGAACCTCGCCAATAGGATCCTCAAGCTCGGCTATGTCACGAGCAGCACCTGCCATTGCTTTTACCCTCAAATTGTTTAGGGTCATGCGATCCAACAGATGTAAATCCAGACCGTTTAGCGTCGCGACTTCAAGGTCTTGCTCGTTAGCCCTAAGGATCGACTGGCAATTCGATTCAATTGAGTCGGCAATCGCGACCAGAGCGGCGTTTTTAGCTTCGCTTGGAGTTGAAGCCAGCTGCCTGGCAGCCCTGTTCGCTGCTTTCATCTGATCTACTAGTGACTGAGTTGTGAGAGTCATCTGTTTCCGACTGTTTCGTGAAATTGATATTTGGTAATCGGTGTTGGCCAAGTAACTAGGGGAGGGCGAGATTGTTGCGATGAATTACTTCTGCACCGTAGTAGTGACCTAGTAGTTCAGGAAGTGCCTTAGATTTCGCGCCTTTTATTAGTTCAACATCTGAAGATGTATACGCCGCCAGCCCCCATCCAATCGTTGTGCCGTCGATTTCCGTAACTTCAATGATATCGCCCCGGCTGAATGTTCCGGAAACTGACACGATTCCGATGGGTAGGAGGCTGTTGCCGTTCTTTTTCAAGGCTTTAGATGCGCCGGCGTCCACGGCGACGCTTCCGCGGTGTTCTGACCGACCTGTAAGAATCCAGCGCTTTCGACTTTCTTTTCTCGAAACCCTCGAGATGAATCGGGTGCCGATTTGCTCGCCGTCGCAAATAGACTCGATCACGTTTTCGATTTGCCCGGAAGCGATCACCATCGGAATTCCGGAATCCATCGCCAGTCGCGCAGCATCGAGCTTGCTCGCCATGCCACCACTACCGCGCTGATCGTGTGGACCACGCGCAGCGTCTTCGATAGATTCATTGATCTCTTCAACGACAGGAATTAGTTCGGAGTTCGGGTCAATGTGAGGGTCGGTCTTGTGTAAACCGTCCATGTCACCTAGCAGAATCAGGAGATCGGCGTCTACCGTGTTTGCCACCATGGCAGACAACCGATCGTTGTCGCCGTAAACCAACCCTGCCAACTCTTCAACTGCGACCACATCATTCTCGTTGAGTATTGGAATGGCGCCGATGGATAGCAGGGCGTCGAGCGTGTTACGGACATTCAGGTAACGTGAACGACTCTGCAGATCACCTCTAGAAATAAGCGCCTGAGCGACTTCAATTCCATGTTCAGCGAATAACTGCTCGAACGTCATCATTAGCTGAGGTTGTCCCAGAGCAGCAAGAGCCTGACGATATGCAACCGTACCACGCTGAAGCTTGCCTTTGCAGGGTGCACGCGAGAGAGATTCACGACCAGCCGCGACTGCACCGGAGCTAACGACTAGAACTTCAACACCAGAATTTTTGATAGCTGCGATCTGGTCGAATATGCTACTGATCGTTTTGATATCAAGCGAGTCCTTCCCCCCTGTTAGCAGGGTGGTACCCAGTTTCACAACTATTCGGTTTGGTCGCTTGAAATTCATATCTACTGATTGTTATCGATTATCCGACCATATGCCCAATACTCGCCAAAATTTGTAATGGTTATTTTGTAACGTAGTCGCCCCTCAGTGCTAGCATGGAATTACACCAAGGTCACCGGATTTTGTCCGATGGTCCTTTAGCTGCGTGAGTTAGGTGTTGACCTCACATGGTTTCACCGTACGGCATGTCAAGTTCACGTGGTACCCACAAAACGGGGTTTCATCCGAATGAGCCTGTCGGGGTTGCTCCCGCTGCTTGGTGAAACTGAGCAGTTTGCGGCGCTACTAAATATTCTTCGTGCTCCACGAGCACGTGTTTCAGTGATAGCACCAGACCCTGCCACCGAATGTACGGTGGCGACACTCTGGCGTGAGTCTGGCGCGCCCGTTTTCGTTCTGACTCCGAATCCTGAGTCGGCTCGCAAACTACATGATCGCCTGTTTACGTGGCTGGGCGACGATGCGCCGATCTTCCACTTTTCCGAGTCGGAAGACATCCCATTTGAGCGTTACGTTCCAGATCATGGAGCAAGTCACAACCGCTTGAGAGCTCTCGCCGCGATGCGCGGAGAGGTGGAGGGTGCAAAGCAGCCTCTCGTCATTTGTTCAGTCAATGCAGCGTCTCAGGCGACTCTTGAACGTCCAGTTTTCGACTCATCGATACGCGTTCTAAGCGTTCGCGATCGAATCAAGCTCGGCCCGCTAATCAAACAGTGGGTCGAAATGGGCTATATTCACGAACCGACTGTGGAGATTCCAGGGACATTCTCCAGACGGGGCGGGATCCTCGATATATTCCCCGTTTCGCTGGAACGACCTGTTCGAATCGAGTTGTTCGATGATGAAATTGACAGCATCCGACTCTTCGATCCTGGTACCCAGCGGTCTGCCGGCAAAGTTAAATCAGTAACTATCCCTCCGGCTCTTGAAACCCTGCCACGGCTCGCGGATCAGGATCGAGTGCAAGAACAGCTCGGCAAGATGGATCTGATTGGTACTTCCGAAGAGGCACAACGCCGTATTCCTTCGGAACTTAGTCATGCGCTGGCTGGAGAAGTTCTCGACGAAATATCGTTCTATGCCGGTTTCTTTAACCTCGGAACAGTCTTTGACTACCTGCCCGCCGAAAGTCTGATGGTTGTGCTTCGACCGGCGTCGATTGAAGAGACTGCACGATCACAAGATCACCGGATGGTCACCCTCCGTGAAACCAAAGAGAAGCGCGGCGATGTCCCGATTGGCTTCGCTCAACCTCATGTTGAGTGGGGATTCATTTCTGATGCAATATATGCTCGACCGAAGAGCGTTACTCTCTCCCCATGGGGTATAGATTCAGAAATCCCGGGCGGTTCGATGGCACTGCCACTTAAGCTCCCGGCACTGTTGAGTGGAGGTGTGGAAACCGCGCTCGAGGTGGTCCGAAACGGTATCCCTGAGAAGAAGCGTACGGTCGTTATAACGAACCACGCACAGCGATTCCACGAGCTTGCTGAAGAAGTCGGAATTGAGACTCACCTTGTCAGGAAAATTGCTACGGCACCGGAACCTGGCGAAATTCACATTGTCACCGGCCATCTCTTTACCGGATTCTCGATTGAGGCGCCAGACGGAACCGAGGTTTCGATTCTTGGCGACGCTGAAGTATTTGGTATTCAGAAAGAGCGACGGCGCGTACGAAAGCGACCGATACGAACAGGACCCGCACTCGAGCAACTCAAGCCTGACTCGTTTGTAGTTCATGTTGAACACGGTGTTGCCCAGTTCGTTGGCACCGAAGTCATGGGTAGCGAGGGGCAGGAATACCTGGTTCTCAAATACGCCGAAGACGACAAGCTTTATGTCCCCACTGAGCACTTAGATCGGATTCAGCTGTATCACGGGACTGTCGATACTGCGCCAAAACTTACAAGGCTAGGCACTCAGGAATGGAGCAAGGCAAGGGCTCGGGCAAAGAAAGCAACCGAGCAGCTTGCTGGCGAGCTGATCGCTTTATATGCATCAAGACAAGTTGCGACAGGGTTCGCAGCTACGCCAGACACACCGTGGCAGGACTCGCTCGAAGCAAGCTTCCCGTTCGAAGAAACACCAGACCAGCTTTCGACTATTGAAGCGGTTAAAGCTGATATGGAGTCTCCGCATCCTATGGACCGTCTGGTCTGTGGTGACGTGGGATACGGAAAGACGGAAATTGCATTAAGGGCTGCCTTCAAGGCTGTTCAGTCGGGTCGGCAGGTCGCGATCCTCGTTCCGACCACCGTGCTAGCCCAACAGCACCTCGAAACGTTCGAGGAACGGTTAGGACCATTCCCTGCGAAGGTCGATATGCTCTCGCGATTCCGCTCTGAAAGGCAGCAGAAGGCGACAGTTCGGGGTGTTGGCGATGGCAGTGTGGATATCGTTATTGGTACTCATCGACTGCTCCAAAAAGATGTCAGATTTAAAGACCTCGGACTGGTGATCATCGACGAAGAGCACAAGTTCGGAGTTTCCCATAAAGAACGGTTAAAACGATTGCGTACTCAGGTTGATGTGATGACCCTGAGCGCAACTCCTATTCCTCGAACTCTACACATGTCGCTTGCCGGTGTTCGCGACATGAGCACGATCGATACTCCGCCGGAAGAGCGGCTGCCGATCAGGACCTACGTGTCGGAAGAAAGTGATGACCTGACCAGAGAGGCGATCCTGCGAGAACTAGACCGTGGTGGTCAGGTGTTCTATCTGCACAACCGGGTGAAAGACATTGAACTAATCGGCGCCAAGATTCAAAAGCTTGTCCCGGAAGCGACCATGCAGATCGGTCATGGTCAAATGGCGGAAGACGAGCTTGAGAAAGTGATGGCGGCATTCGACCGTCACGAGTTCGACGTTCTCTTATGCACCACGATTATCGAGTCCGGCGTCGACTTGCCAAACGCCAACACGCTAATCGTTGATCGAGCGGACATGTTCGGTCTTTCGCAGCTCTACCAGATCCGAGGTCGAATTGGTCGCGGAACAAACCGTGCTTATGCCTATCTGATGGTCCCGCGGGCGAAATCTCTCACTGAACAGGCGGAGCAGCGGCTGAACACGATTCTCGCCGCAACAGAACTCGGTGCAGGATTCCAGGTTGCATTGCGTGACCTGGAGATTCGCGGAATTGGAAACCTGCTTGGATCAGAGCAGTCAGGACAGATTTCCGCGATTGGTTTTGACCTCTATTCGAAACTGCTTGCTGAAGCGGTACGACAATTGAAAGAAGCCGAAGACGGCAATGAATCCGTTGAACCGGGAGCGCTAGAGTTCTCCACGGTCCGAGTAGATATTGGAATAGATGCAAGAATTCCAGATAGCTACATCGAGGATCTGGCTCAGCGCCTCTCGATTTATCAGCGCATAGCAAGGATGACCACCGAAGCAGAGATAGATGACATCGACGAAGAGATTCGCGATCGATTTGGTCCTATGCCGACCCACGTAAAGCTTCTAATGAAGTCGAGCAGAATGCGGGTGATGGCTGAAGCAGTTGGTGTTGAACTAATTAGCGCTCGGGAGTCACGAGCGACGCTTTCTCTGAAAGAACCCACTGGTGGTGCTCGGGCGCCGCTGCAAAAGCAGCTTGGAAATGGCGTGGATGTTGGTCACATGCAAATCCGGGTTGATATTGATCGTGATGATCCCGACTGGATCGACGAGCTTATGGCCGTTATAGAGCAGCTAAAAATGTTTCAGGAACGGATGATCAAAATGATGGAAGTCGCAATGGCTGCCGGCTCAGGTGATGCCGACGCTTCATCCCCGATGAGCGCCGGTTAGAGAAACTATTTCCAGCCGAAATGTTGTGAAATAACTCCAACCTGTGGTGTCAGTAAGTCCTGTTGTTACGGTGCGCTTCATGTACCCTGCGGCTTGCAATTGAGTTGCTTGGGTGAGCAGCCAGCAGTTGCTGGGGAGCTGATATGGGCGCGAAGAAGCCATCGACACCAGAAATCACAATCATTGGGTGCGGTACTCCGACTCCCTTGCCCGATCGTTTCGGATCTTCTTATGTGGTTCAAATCGGTGACGAAAAGCTATTGTTCGACTGCGGTCCGGCTACAACCTGGAAACTGGCGCGTAATGGAATTTCAACAACGGAAATCAACGATGTCTTTTTCACGCATCATCACTTCGACCATGACGCGGACTTCCCGACATTCATCCTGACACGTTGGGATCAAATGGTTCCCAGGGATAAAACACTCAACGTGTACGGCCCAAAACTCACTGAAGAGTTCACGAACGGAATTCTCGACGAAGACACAGGGCTGTTTGCGCACGACTGGATCGCCAGAGTCAACCACCCCGCATCGCAAATAACGTTCCAGGATCGTGGCGGTGAGTTGCCGCGACAGAAACCGGATGTGAACCCTCGCAACTTGGGACCGGGACGCATCAAAAAGGGATCGTCGTGGGAGGTCACGGCTGCACCTGCGGATCACGTGCAGCCCTACCTGGATTCACTCGCTTACCGGATCGACACTGCAGATGGTTCGGTGGTTCTCACGGGAGACACAGCTCCGTGTAACACGGTGACCGATCTCGCGCGAGGTGCCGACGTGCTAATGATGATGTGCTGGGAGACTCATGATCGTATGGACGGCAATCCACACGGCGATGCTTCATCGTCGGTGCTTGGTGCCGCTGAAACAGCTGCTGAGGCAGGAGTTAAGCAACTCGTGATGGTGCACATTGGAGCACGACTCACGACTGCCGAAATGAAGGCGCCGCGGGAAATCGAAGCGGCACAGGCGTGGAATGGTCGGCTGGTATGGGGTGATGAGGGCATGAAAGTGCCGTGGCCTGAGGATTAGATAGCTGTCTTTATTGCCAAGTCTCTGAGTCCCCACACCAACGAAATGACCACATCCAGCAAGAAATATCCGCACACTACACCGCACGAAGTCACGGTTGAAAGCAATCTCGAAATGGTTGCTCGAGACGGAGTGATTTTGCGCTCCGACATATACCACCCGTCAGACGGTAATAAATATCCGGCTTTGGTCTGTAGAACGCCGTACCAGAAGCTAACACCGCGTTATGTTGAGACTGCCACTGATCTTGCTTCGAGAGGTTACTGCGTGGTAATGCAAGATTTCCGAGGTCGATACGCTTCTGACGGCGACTACGAGTGGATGTGGCGGGAGCGAACTGAGACACACGACACCGAAGACGGCTACGACACGATCGAGTGGGCCGCTCGACTTGAATGGAGCGACGGACGCGTGGGCACATGGGGACACTCAAATGCCAGTTGGGCGATTTGGATGATGTTGGATTCTCAGCCACCAAGCCTGGCATCGACTCTAGCCAGTGGTATTTCTCAAAACATTCTGGATATCAACTTCGGAATCTTTGAAACGGGTCGCCGACTCGAGTGGACGTACATGATGGCAGCCGACATGCGCCGAAGGGCGGAAGACACCGATGGGGCGACCACACCTGGCGAGGCAACGAAGCGATGGAACCAGGTTGAACGAGGCAAGTACATGTGGTGGTTGCCGTTAGGTGATATCCCGAGTTCAGTGTTTTCCGAACTTGATCCTCAGCTTCAGGCGTACCACCGTGCCCAGAACAAAGAATTCCAGCACTTCGGTGACATTCACCCAAAGGTTCAAACTCCGATTTATCAGATCACCGGTTGGTGGGATCGACTGATTGGCACGATCGATCACTATGAGGGACTCATCACGAATGGCCCCGAAGCTCTTCGAGACAAACACCGCTTGATCATTGGTCCCTGGGGGCACGATGCTACTCAGTTCACTGGAAAGATAGGTCCGGTCGACTATGGCCCAAAAGCTGAGACGACCTACGCCGACCTGATTGCTAGATGGTATGACTTCGATATCAAGGGCGTTGAAAACGGTCTCGCTGATGAGGATCCTGTCCAAATGTGGGTCCTTGGTGAAGACGAGTGGCGTGGTGAAAACGAATGGCCATTGGCGAGAACGGAGTACACGCCGTTCTATCTCCATTCCCATGGCAGTGCCAACACTGTTGGCGGAGACGGTTCGCTTTCGACTGATGCACCTTCAGATGGCGAATCTGAAAAGGACCAGTACACCTATGATCCGCGTGATCCGGTAATGAGCCTGATGAGGTCCGACTCCCAAGCGGCTCCGGTTGACCAGTCCCCACACGATCATCGTGAAGACATCCTAGTTTACGACTTCCGGGTTTTCGATTCGGAAATAGAAATCACTGGACCCGTGTCGTTGAAGCTCTGGGCAAAAACTGACGGACCAGATACTGACTGGACTGCGAAGCTCTCAGTTGTCTATGAGGATGAGCTGGCGGTGAACCTGACGTACGGAATCATGAGAGCGCAATACCGCCATGATTATGCGAATCCGACGCTACTGGAGCCCGGTGAAATTGCTCAATATACGATCAAGCTCAACCCGATTGGGTGCTTGTTCAAACCAGGTCAAAAGCTCCGGTTGTCGGTTTCCAGCTCGGACTTTCCGAATTTCGACCGCAATCACAACACGGGCAAGGATTACTGGTCGGATGCCGAATTGAGAGTCGCTCATCAAACAGTGTTCCACTCGCCGGAGTATCCCTCGCATCTCGTATTGCCCGTTATTCCGCGTTAGAAAACGAGCGTATGGGGGTGATTAAACGTGAAGCGGTTCGGCGTGGTTCAATAGATACCAGAATGACCCAGGCAAACAACAATTATTTCCAACAGGTTAAAGCGTCGAGCCGAATGTTCGGATTGCTCGGACTCATGCTAGGCGTCACCGGCGGTGTTCTTACAGGTGTAGCGGTAAAAGGGCTTGTAGACGAGCCTGTGGTTTCAGGTGGCGGAGCCGTTGCGTTCTACGGGGCATTCGCCCTGAGTTCGCTCATCACGCTGTATGTGATGCTGAACTACCTGTCGATGAGTTTGAGACTATCTGGTGACAAGCTGGATATTCGACGCGGTATGAAGTCGGCAATTGTTCATCTCGACGATATGAAAGAGGTGCGTGTGGCAACTCCAGCTTCTCGGATGGCGCGGGCTGCGACTCAGGCTCGTCCCGATCGCCGCAGCATTGCGAAGATGTGGAGTGTGCTCGGAGTGAAGACCGGTATCGAACTCGACCTACAAAACTCTGATGGAGATGTCGAAACCTGGTTTGTGGCGTCTCTCGATCCAGAATCGTTGCAGGAAAAGATTCAAGCCGTCATTTAAGAACCAGCAGTGAGCGATGCGGAAACGTAGGCTGAGCCCGGATCGCAGGAATAAGTTCCCGCCATTCACTCATCGAGTAAGGAACCTCGTAGTTTCCTCATCGAGGGCTTCGATTTCATCCGTCTTCAGTCGCCACGTCATAGCCGCTGAGTTGTCGGTTGCTTGTGTTGCTGATTTTGCGCCTGGAATTGGAAGCGTTCCCTTCTGTATCAGCCAGTTCAGAGCTACCTGAGAGTGTGACGCACCGTGAGTGCTTGCGATGTCGTTCATTAGCGATATCAAAGGCGGTAGAAGCTTTAGCTTTTTTCCAGCCCATCTCACTTTTCTGAGGAAGGGCGGTGGATTCTCGATTCTGTACTTTCCGGTCAGCAATCCCTCTGCAAGCGGACCGTAGGAAATAACAGAAACCCCAAGTTCGTTGCAGGTCTGCATGACGCCATTAGCTTCGATCCTGCGATTAAGCAGGCTGTAACCAACTTGGTTCGAGGCGAGATTCACTCTGTGTCTATGAAGTATTTCGTGCGCTACTTTCGTCTGTTCCGCGCTGAAGTTTGAAACACCAACTGCCCGGATTAAACCTTCACTGGCAAGTTCTGCCATCTCCTCAACCCAAACTTCGAAACTCCTGGGTTTGAACGGGAAGTGGATTTGGTAAAGGTCGACCGATTCGGTGTTGAGGCGACGCAGGCTTGCCTCGAGCGCACGTCTGAGCGCTCCTCGACCCAATCGCCACGGATACGGAAAGAATTTTGTGGCAATGATTGGTTTTGCTACTGCCTTATCGAGATTGGAATTCTCGCTATTAGTTAGCTGGCTAATTATCTTCTCTGAACGACCACGCCCGTAGATTTCGGCTGTGTCCAACCAGTTGATTCCATTCTGGATGCTTGCTCTGTATGCACCATCAATATCTTCATCGGTGTAACTACGTCCGTAACCCCAGTAGAACGCACCTCCCCACTGCCAAGTACCCGTACCAACACGGCTAACCCGAAGATCGGATTGCCCAAGACGAACCAAGTCAGTGCTTATGTTCGACGCTATGTTGGATAGGGATTGAGTGCTCACCACCACAAGGGTACGTTCATTCAAGTAAAACGGGATTGATACGGCGTCGATACTGGCTTAGTCTTCCGGCAGTTTCAAAAGTTCCTGTGCGCGCCTGTCGCGCCGAGTCTGATCGAGCGGAGTGTAAATTTGTCAGAAGAGCAACAGCGACCAAACATTGTTTTCCTGTTTCCAGACCAGTTTCGATCTGATTTCGCCGGATGCAATGGAGCAGATTGGCTTCAAACGCCTAACATCGACGCAATAGCTGAAAACGGCGTTCGATACACCAACTCGTTCTCGGCATCGCCAATATGTGTCCCGGCTCGAACCGCGTTGCTGACCGGTATGAACGCAGTTCGAAACGGTGTGACCGGCAACCTTCACAACCTACGTGCTGACTGGCGAGAGGCAGGTCTGCGCACATGGCCCGAGATTCTTGGCGGGGACGGTTACTACACTGCAGGCATCGGAAAGATGCACTTCTACCCCTGGGATGAGCGAAGAGGATTCCAGTACCGCGTCATTTGTGAAGACAAGCGATGGCTCGAAGTACGCGATGACTATTACCACTACTTGCGTCGACATGGTTTGCGGAAGCTCCACGGCAACGAAATGGAGGGCTACCACGAGAACAAGGGTGCAGTGATCCACGACATTACGTGGGAGCACTCATGGGATCGTTTTGTTGGCTCAGAAGCAGTGAAATTCATTGAGGAGTACGGTGCCGATCAGCCCTTCGCAATGATGGTTGGTTTCCCGGGACCACACTGCCCATACGATCCTGACGAGCGATTCCTTGAAGGAATCGACGAGTCGAAAATCCCAGATGCGGCTCCTGAAGTACCGGGTCACACTCCAAAGCTCCGTCAAGGAAATGTCGACGGCAATAAGCGACCATGGAATGGTGTCGATTATTCGGAGTTTCCAGACACGGCGAAGCACACGGTGCGCAAGCACTACTCCGGTTTGGTTCAGCAGATCGACTTCGAGGTCGGAGCGATTATCGACGCTTTGCGTAACAAGGGACTTCTCGACAATACGTATGTAATCCTCGCCTCAGATCACGGTGACTATCTCGGCGACCATAACTTGATCGGAAAAGCCTCTTTTTACGAGTCGGCAATTCGAATCCCAATGATGGCAATGGGACCCGGCATCGAGTCGGGTCAGGTTCAGGAAGGCTTGGTCGACGTTCGGGACGTGACTGCGACGATGTTGAGTTGGGCTGGTATTGAACAGCCCGGTTGGTACGACGCACAACCTTTGCCAGGCGAAGGCATGCCTGGTGAATCGGGTCGAGACAACATTATTGGTCTACTTGGCGACGGCTGGATGAATTTCGACGGTCGCTACAAGCTGCACAAGTACCGAACGGGTGAGGTGTTGTTGTTCGACATGCTGAACGACCCACAGGAACAGGTGAACCTTTACGAGAATCCTGAATTCGCTGACGTGGTGAGACGCCTGGAAGCGGAGTTGGCTTTAGAGCTTATGGAGTCGATCGAATCATCAATGGATGACCGACTCGCTCAAAATGGCGACATGTCACAGGATCCGACTTTCGGATATGAAAGCTGGAATCGACCCTGGCCACACGAGCCAAGAGTCACGGCACCAACGTACGAAAGACCGAAGGCGTGAGGGGTTTTTAGTCAAAGAATTTCGAGATCAATATCAATCTAGGTTTTACGACCGGTGAATATTATGTGACGAATTCCACCTTTTCCGTTGTGTGCTTGAACCCGGTGTTTCTCGGCACGGAATCCGTTTCGCGTCATCTTGGACACGAACTTAGGCTCGTCATCGGCTGACCAGATTGCTACTTTGCCGCCGTTCTTAAGTGCAGTTCTAATCGATTGGAGTCCATGGTCTGTGTAGAGCCAACTGTTTCGTTCCTCGACGAGAGGTGAAGGACCGTTGTCGACGTCGAGCATGATTGCGTCGAACTCATTTTTCGAGCGCTTGATCACTTGTGAAATATCGTCTTGGACCAGTTCCGTTCGGTTGTCTTTTAGCGGATGGTCGGCGAAAGGTGCGAGTGGGCCTCTGTTCCATTCGATTACTTCAGGCACGAGTTCCACTTGTACGGCTGTCCCTTGTTTTGGAAGTAGCTCGATGGCGGCGCGAAGCGTGTAGCCGAGTCCGAGTCCACCGATCATCACTCGTGCGCCTGGTTTAAGTTTCCTGCAAACGAGTCGGGCGAGTTCGATTTCGGAATGGTGCATCCGAGTCGACATGAGCGGGAGTCCGTCGGCTTTGATGATGTATTCACCATCGTGCTCGACCAGTTCGAGGCGGGTGCCGTCGGGCGATACGGCTTCGCCGGCGATGATCCATGGTTTCATGGGGTTAATTGTAGGTGAGCCCGGGTGCAGTTTTACGGGCTGGCGGATTCAGGATTGTGCTTCACCCCTCCCCTACACCCAGTGACCAGGTGGAGCTACGACGTCTCCTATCTCACAGAGCGGTAAGGAGAGGGGACTCGGGCATCGTGAGCCTTGGCGTCAGTTCTGAGGTGGGTAGGTCGGTTCTTCGAACGGGTAGAGCGGGATCCGGCGGCTGTGGAACTCGAACGTATCAAGGTCAGCTGAAGTTACACCGGGACTGTTCACGATGATGATTTCCGCGGCGATCGGCTGATAGGCAGGTCGAGGTGAACTCACACCCTTAGCGACAACGATTCGGTAGTCCTCAGGGCGAATTCCCATCGAGTACATTTGCTCACGTGCCGTATTTCCACTTCGTCGTGAAGTCAGCAAGATCGTCATGCCGTCAGTCGTTTTGAACAACACTCGCTTTCCATCGTCATAGAAACGGAATCCACCATGAGTGGGACGAGTTTCCTCGTACGGACCATCGTCGATGTTGCCGACCGTTCCAACCACATGAACGGGCTCGCCGTGCATGTCGTCGGTCTTACCGCCAACGTCGAGGGCAATTTCCGCACCGACGCCTGCATGCACACATGTAGCAACTGCTTCGGGATCGTAAAGAGTCTGCAAATACCCGGTTACACCCATTTCCTGTGCGACCTTGAGGATGTGAGTCGAGTCGGCCGATGAACCACCGCCAATGTTGTCACCAACGTCCATCAGGACGATCGGACCAAGTCGAGAGTGTTCAGATTCTTCCGCTTCGGCAAGTGCTGATCCGTCGTCTGGAACGTAGTTTTCAACGCCTTCAGGCTTCGGTCCCACGTAACTCTCTTCTGCCATTTTTAGTGCCTCGTGAATGCTGGGCACCTGCTTATTCAATTCTTCTCGCTTTGTCCAAGCGCTAGCTGCTAGATCCTTCGAGACCTTTTCGGCAAGTTCGGCGTCACCGTCGGTAATGGTGATCCACGACATTCCCATTTCTTCCACGTCAGAGTATGGGTAACCCTCGGCGATTGAAGTATCTAGAACACCTTCGATTTCGTTTGCCTCGACACACTCGTCGACCAGTCCCTTCATTGGCTCCTGACCAGTGAACTGCTTGACGATGTTTACGAGCATTGGTGGCATTTCGATGAACTGAACCGGGTTGATCTCGCCCTTCGCGGTTCGGTAGATCAGTTCGGCACACTTGTACCCACGAACCTTGGCGTCTAGGTGAGGGCACGTTCGCCACACGACACAAACGTCGGTGTTCGCCACAGAATCTTTCGAAACGTTGGCGTGCATGTCTAGAGTCATACCTACAGGTACATCTGGCCCGACGATTTCACGTACCGTGCGAGTGAATTCACCGTCCATATCAGGGAATTCTTCGGACACCGCCGCACCGTGATTGCTGATGAGCACCGCATCCCACGGTCCCTGATCTTTCAGCATCTGGAACATTTCTTCGGTCAACCGGTCGTAGGCATCCTTGGTGATCGTCCCAATCGGACCGGTCTTTCCGTACATCAGCGGAACTGCTTCGAATCCAAAGTCCTCTGCCGCCTGTAGATAGCCCGAGATGGTGTACTCCGACTCGCCGTACTCGTCGATGATTTCCTGTCCACGTTCAATGTGAGACTTCATGAACTCCTCGTATGATGCTGGGACTTTTGAAAAAGTGTTGGTCTCGTGTGAAATACCGAGAATCGCGAATTTCATGGGTTTCTCTTCTGTTGTTGTTGGATACCTGGTGAACTGAATTTGTCGACAGTGAGTCTAGAACTGTTCGTTTTCAGGACGAGATAATACCTCGACCCACATAGGTTTGAACCCTGCTGCGAGAGCAGTTCTCATAGATGGGATGTTGGAAGCTGAGGTTCCGTAGTAGGGCATCTTGCCTTCATCGAGTACCGCCCCTGCGACAGCCGACGTGAGTGCCGGTGCGATGCCGCGTCCGCGGTGTTCAGGGGCGACATCGATACCGAGCTGCCACATGTATGGCGAGTCGGCTGAAGCGCCACACACTCCGGCGATCTCGCTTTCGCGCTCAGCTATGGCCGCGATCATAGTCGGCCTCGCAGTCTCTGTCGGAACTTTGTAAATAGCGTTGTGCCATTTGGCGCGTTGCCCTATAGCGTCTGCGCCTTCCTGACCAACCACTCGAACACTGTATTCGGCAGGCGATTCAATATGGGTCAGGCTGCTGTGTGAGACAGCGAATCTTGGAAAAGGTCCGTACAGAAGCAGTCCTTCAGGTCGAACGAGATCTGCCATCTTTCCCATGCGCTCGGGCATGAACAGTTCATCACGGGTTGTTTTAGGTTCCGGGCCGAATATCTCTTCTGCCCAATCGAGATGCTCCTCGTCGACGCAAACGATCCCGCCGCGACCAAGTGAGGCGATGCCAATTTTTCCGGGGTGGGGGTCGAAATGTCGGTGTGCGGGATTTTCGTGTGTCTTGGGTGAGCGCACAGAAATGTGGACCTTGCCGTCGGTGAGTTGCGATTCCGAACACGATAGTTCTGCGCACAGCATTTCTATAACCGTTTCTAGAACGTCCTGCAGAGTGTCGATCATCGTGCTGGTAGCCCCTTTTAATCCGTTGTCGAATTGCGTTAAATCGCCCGGACTCAATCATATCGTCAGGATCAAATAGGCGGAGCCTTTGACGACCAATCGGTAGCGAGATCGTAGGCATGAGCGATTTGCAGCAAAGTCAGATCATCGTGCATTTCGCCACTGAGCATTGCGCCTACCGGGATGCCAGCATCACCGAATCCGGCGGGGAGACTGATCGACGGATGCCCCGTGATGTTGAAAGGCGCAGTGAAACACGCGTTGATGCCGCGTGAGTGTTCGCCGCGTCGCCTTGAACGCTCTGCCGTCGCGAACGGTGATGTTGGCATTGCCACGGCTTTCAGATTCTGCTCCGAAAGAGTTTTCGAGAAGTAACTTCGGAATGCTCGACCAACCTCGGTAGCGTTCAGCATGTCACTCGCTGACAGGAACGCCCCTTGCAGTAAATAAACCCGGGTGATTGGCCCGTAGATGTTTCAGTCTTGCTGGAGCGATTTTTGGTGACGCTGGTACGCCTCCGAATTGAGCACGAGGAAGTTTGCCGCACGTGCTTCAGCCATGCCACGCAATTCGATATCGACAACCTCGCACCCAAGCACGGACAGCCGTTTCAAGAACGATACGAATGCCTCTGCAACATCGGCCTCGTTAGGGGCAGATTCGATGAAATCTGTTGGGACGCCGATTCGCCAGCCGGATATGTCAGCTTTAATGTTCGCTGTGTACCCCGGCACTTCTGCAGGCCAGCTCATATCGTCGTCAGGTTCGAAGCCTGCCATTACTTCGAGCATCATTGCTGTGTCGAGTGCGGTTCGACAGATCGGTGATATTTCGCTGTGACCGTTGTGATCCATACCGAGTCGGCTCACCAGCCCATGTGTTGGTTTGATGCCGTAAAGGTTGTGCGCGCCTGCGGGGAGTCGGGCACTGCCGCCTCCGTCCGTGCCTATAGTCGCTGCCGCCATTCGTGCGGAACTTGCTGCGCCTGATCCGCTGCTAGACCCCACCGACATACGCTCTGGATTCCACGGCGACCATGGTGGTGGTGATAGGTCTGCCTCGGAGGGTCGAGACCAGCCAAACTCGTTCAGGTTGGTCTTTCCAATGATGATTGCTCCGGCTTCACGCAGGCGTGCGACGGTAGAAGCGTCTTCTTAGGGAATCCAATCTTCGAGAATACGAGAATTGTCTGTTGTTCGCAGACCATTGAGTCTTTGACTCCAACGGTCACCCCTGCTAGCGGACCCAGCTTCTCACCAGCGGCTCTGGATTTATCGATGACATCCGCTTGTTTGATCGCATTTTCAGCATCGACGGTGATGAACGAATTGAGTCGGGGATTCAGCCGTTCGATTTCGGCAAGATGCGCCTTTACGAGTTCAACGGCGGTTATATCCCCTTCCCTGACCATTCTTGCTTGTTCGGAAAGTGTAAGAAGGTGAGGAGATTCTGTCATGATTGGTCTCCATCGACGTTCAGAGACATTTTCGAAACATCAACTTCACCTTCGAACGGCTGGATAAGGCTTTCCATAAGATCAGCCGCGTCCCGCACGCCGTTCAGGAGCTGAGCCAATTGCTCAATATCCTCATCGGACACCGGCGCCAGCTGCCGTGCATAGTCTCTAATTTTCTCAATATTTCGATATTCCATGAAACGCTCGATTCCTCCGACCAGAAGCTTACCCCGGGTAACATGGCGCCGATCACCCGCGCAGCGCAACAGGAGCCATGAAATTGCAGACAAGTTTGCCGATTATGAGTCACCAGGAAGTCACAGCAACTTCCGGAATGGTGGTGGCACAACATCGAGATGCTGCTGCTATTGGCGTTGAGGTACTTCGGCGCGGTGGAAACGCCGTTGATGCCGCAGTTACAACAGCTTTCGCTTCCGGAGTCTTGCTTCCGATCTGGAACGGAATCGGTGGTGGTGGGGTTATGAACGTTCACCTCGATGGTGACGTGAATGGTTCGGCCGGCGGAACCATTGATTTTGGTATGCAGGCTCCGGGTCTGGCGCATGCCGAAATGTATGAACTTGAGGATGAGTTCGATGTGCAAGGTCCTTCTAGACGATTCTCCTGGTGCAAGGTCAAAGACAACGCCAACACCGAGGGGTACACATCGATTGCTATTCCAGGGACCGTAGCCGGTCTGACTACTGCACTCGAAAAGTGGGGCACGATTGACTTGGTTCAAGCGGTAGCACCGGCGGTGAAACTGGCACGTGAAGGGTTTTCACTCTCGAGAACGACTGCTCTAGCCATGATGGAACGGCACGGGCTGCTCGCGAGATTCCCGGCAACTCGCGAGGTGTATCTAAAGAACGGGTCGCCGTTGGGTGTTGGGGCACATTTCGTCCAAAAAGAGCACGCCGAAACACTCGAGCGGCTAGGGCGAGTCGGTGCAAGCGATATGTATGGCGGTGAGACCGGTGCACGAATTGCCGAAGATGTGGAGAAGAATGGCGGGTTTCTCAGGCTTTCCGACTTCGAACAGTACAAACCTATAGTTAGCGAATCAGCCCTTTCTGGCAGGTACAGAGGGCTAAATGTTTCCGCAGTCGGTGGACCTTGTGCGGGCCCAACGGTTGTTGAGATTCTTCATATTATCGACCAGTTCAATTTACAGGCGATGGGGCACGGGTCAGTCGATTTTCTACACACTTTGATCGAATCAGTGAAGCTTGCCGCTGTTGATCGATTTAGCTTCATGGGCGATCCAGCGATATACGGCTTCCCGATCGAGGTTCTAGCGAATAGCGATTATGCTGCGACTCGAGGAGCACAAATCGATCCTTCCAAAGCTTCCGTGTTCGACTCTGGCGATCCGTGGTCGTTCGCCGGGATGGAACGGCCATCGGAATTTCCTGAACGAGCAGGATCGTCTCCAGATTCAGGAACCACTTCGCTAACTACTGCCGATAAACACGGAAACATGGTCGTTCTGACACAAACAAATCTTGCGTTCAGCGGAGTGATAAATCCTGGTGTGGGCGTAATGATGAACGACGCTATGGGATGGTCGGCTCCTATGCCCGGGACCGTAAACTCAATAGCTCCGTTTGCTCGGGCGCTGAACAACATGGCCCCAACGATTCTTCACTATGACGGTCGTGCGGTTCTGGCTATTGGCGGTTCCGGAGGGAGAAAAATCTGGCCGGCGGTAGTTCAAGGAATTGTGAATCGCGTCGACTTTGGCATGAACTTACAAGAAGCGCTCGAACAGCCGCGAATACACGTTGAGTCAGACGATCCGGTTGTAGATCCAAGATTCGGTGACGACGTGCTTACCGGGCTTGCCAGTCGAGGGCACGATTACTTATTTCCGCCGGATGAGTACGTTCTCTGGCCATTCTCAGAACCGAACGGCATATCGTCTGACAATGGAGTTCTTAAGAGCGGTTTGAACCCGCAAACGAAACCAACTCACGCTGCAGGTCATTAGCTCTCGCATCGAACCGAATGACGACATTTCACGAAAGAAAATCGAAAACATTAGCGAAGGAAAACTCGTAGGAAAAGTTGTCCTCATTACTGGTGCTGGTTCAGGCATTGGTGCGACCACTGCGCAAATGATGGCTGAGCAGGGTGCTTCAGTTGCGATAACAGGCGTGCCGGATGACGGCGTTGTTGCTGTTGCCGATGAAATTACTTCAGCAGGTGGGTCAGCAATAGCTATTCCGACTGACGTGACAAACGAGTCTCAGGTAGAAGCAGCGGTTCGCCAAACTGTCGAAAAGTTTGGTCGACTCGACATCGTGGTTTCCAATGCTGGTATCCAGATGCACAACGAAGACCGCAACCTTCACGCTCTCCCAGAGGAGGTTTGAGATCGCATCGACGACGCGAACTACAAGGGGCAATATTTCGCCTGTAAACATGCTCTTACCCAAATGGTGAAGCAGGGAGAGGGCGGCGTTGTGATTATTGTGGCTTCTGTAACGGCACTCACAGGTACCACACCGAACGTTTCGTATTCGACCGGCAAGGCCGGACTTGTGAATCTGGCGCGTCATATTGCGGTTCACGATGGTGAGCAGGGTATTCGTGCGAACAGTATTTGCCCTGGAGCGCTGGAACGCACTCCCGATCACGACGATCATCCCGATCCGGAAGGTAGAGAGGAAACTGCGTTAAACAGGATCCCGCTAAGTCGACTCGGGACTCCTGAAGACATTGCGCCGTTCATCACGTTCCTGGCAAGTGATAAAGCTTCGTACGCGACCGGGGCGAATTTTGCGATTGACGGAGGGTTGACTGTTATCTAGACCGCGAACCCGGGGTTCGTAATGTGAACCCCTGTTCGGTTGGAAGAGTAGTTGATTTAGTCAACTTTTGCGTAGCCGAGATCTAAACGTCCAAAGCGCCAGCGACATACTGACAACACCCACACCCAGCAATGCGCCTATACCGATCACCAAAGTGTCGGTATCCCATTCGTTTGAAACGGGTGAGCGAAGGGCGTCCAGCAGGTAGGTCACCGGGTTGTACGTAGCGACTGTAGACATCTACCTGGTCATTGCTTATTTCGGCAAGAAAACCGTCGTGAGAAAGACGAGCGGCAGGAACAACAAGAACGAAGAATTGAACGCAGCAGGGTTACCGGTCTTCAGTTCGGCAAAGAAATGAAGTCATAGGTGACTTGATCGAAGTCGCGATGCATGTAAAGTTGTGCCGCTCCGCAACGGCGAACGCCTTGTCGTCAAACGAGGAAAACATGAGACCTGATCTGAAAGAGGATTCACACAAATGCTCGAGCGCTTTAAAGTCCCGGAACAAGATCGTGTATACGTGCCGCAGGAGCGCGTGAGAGCGGCAACCGAAGCGATATTTCGACACAACGGTGTTCCTGAAGATGACGCTGTGACTTCAACCGATGTGTTGATCAAGAACGATCTGCGTGGAGTTGAATCACACGGGGTTTCGAACGGTCTCAGGCGATACGTTGCTGAGTATGGTGCGAACTCTCTAAACCCGAAACCCGAGTTTAAGGTCACGAGAGAATCGAAGACCACTATGACGGTCGATGCCGACGGAGCGCTCGGGATTCATGTCGGACCATGGGCAATGCAGGTCGCTATCGACAAAGGGAAAGAGTTTGGCATGGCGGCGGTTGCAGTAACTAATTCCGGACATTTGGCTGGGTGCGGCTACTACGCAATGATGGCTGCAGAGCAGGGGATGATTGGGCACTGCATGACGGCGGGAGGATCGCACCAGACGGTTCCAACTTTCGGCTCAAAGCCTGTTATGGGGACGAACCCGATTGCCTGGGCAGCGCCAGCGCGCTCCATGCCACCGTTTCTATTCGACGTGGCAACCACGCAGGTCGCTAACAACAAGATCGGATTAGCGCGACGAATTGGGGCGCAAATCGAGCCGGGATGGATCACTGATCTTGATGGTGAGCCGATCATGGATCCGATCGACCCGCCGGATACTGGTGATTATTACTTGCTCCACATTGGTGGAACGCGTGAGAACGGTTCACACAAAGGCTTCGGTCTCGCCTTGATGAACGAGATTATTTGTAACGAGCTTTCGGGATACGGTCCGGGACCGGTTCACGGTACACCAGGTGGTCACTTCTTCCAGGCATACGATATCGAGGCGTTCACTGATCGTGAGAAGTTCCTGGACGACATGGACGATCTATTGAAGTTTATTGTTGATGTTCCTCCGGCGAGCGGATTCGACCGCGTAATTTACGCGGGCCTTGTAGAAAACGAAGACGAGAAGAAGCGCATGAAAGACGGCATCCCATATCACCGAGAAGTAATCGAGTGGTTTGAGTCATACTGCGCTGAAGTCGGGATAGAGTGCAATCTTCGCTAGTCAAATAATTATCTGGATTCTTGTATCGTCCGACAATCGTGACGCCGCTTACCCACGTTAGCTGACCCTGCAAAACTTATTGATAACGGCAGGTATTAATATTACAGTTAGCAACTAACTTGCAATTAGTAACTTCATATGTACCAATAATATTTTTTTGGCTTTTTAGTAGCAGTGTATGGCTGAGGCGACTATTTTCCCGGGTGACAACGGTCCCTATCACGTAAAGGGCGATTTTGTTCTGATCGATTGCGAGGGCAACAAGTTGGAGTTGACTGATGAAACGTGGTTATGTCGATGTGGTCAGTCGACGGAGAAACCGTTCTGCACTGGCTCCCATAATGATTGCGATTTCATGGACGTATCGAGGGTAGCGAAATGACTGTTGAAATTCGAATTCAGGACGACGACTCTCTCGAAGTCAGTGGCAAGTTTGATTTGTTCGATGAAGATGGCAACTCATACCCGCATCACGGAAAGTTGCGGCTCTGCCGGTGCGGTGCCTCGAAGACAAAACCTTACTGCGATAACGCACATTTCGAGGCCAAATTCGAAAGCAAAATCTGGGCTTAGTCGAGCTTATGGCTGAAATGTGGATCGGAAATTCTGATTAAATACGACCGCGTGTCTTAGTCATTACTTGGTTAGTCGTTGTCTTTGCAGTAAATCTACTGCACCCTGTATCCCTTGTTGCCTAGGGATGTCGTGTAGTAAGTTTTTTTCTTCGTGATGGTGACATAGTTTCCGTCGTCGAGATGGTGAACTCTAAGCGAGATCTATGTGACGCGAAGGTGCTTGCTTCTTCGACCACCGATTGAATCCGGGCGCCGTGACCGTACCTGATCGATTGTAATCATGCACCCTGTAATTAAAATCCCGCGTACACTCCGCTGACTTAGTCGGAAAAAGATTGTAGGAGTGTTCGTCTTGCTGAATGCAGGCGTAGGTCGCGTCGATATAAGCCCAAAAATCGGAGTCGCCCATGCTGGGTGGGGCGCTCAAACCCATCAGGTGTCAGTCGGCAACGATATGCCGCTACTGGTGACTGCACTGGTAGTCAAGAATCACGGTGTTGAATTGGCAATAGTCGATGTAGATATTGGCATTTTTACCAACCAGCAGGATCGTGATATTCGAGATCTAATATCGGAAAAATCAGATATTCCGTTTGGGAATATCCGACTTGCTTATACCCACACCCATTCAGGGCCCATCACTTTTGGTCAGTGGATCAAAGACGGCATTGACCTTGCCAACGAATGGTGGAATACGATCCCAAACGCGTGCGCAAAGGCGGTAGTAGATGCGAAAGCTTCGATGGTGCCTGCCCGATCAGGATTCGGTCGTGGCAGTTGTAACATCAATATAAATCGTCGGCCGGCGCGTGAAAACGGCGAGTTATTCACTGGTCGTAATTGGGACGGATTCGTCGATCACGATGTCGACGTGGTCAGTTTCGATGATGCGAATGGAGATCCGATAGCGACGATCGTCAACTACGCAATGCATCCGACGATAATGGGACATGAGAATGAATGGGTAACACCGGACTTCCCTGGTCCGATGCGTTCGGTTGTTGAACACGCCGTTGGCGGGTTGTGTCTTTTCCTTCAAGGTGCAAGCGGAAACCAGGGTCCACTGGACGGATTTACCGGTGATCTCAGCGTTTATCGCAAGGCGGGATCTAAATTAGGTGCAGAAGCGGCGCGGGTTCGGCTAAATATTGATCCATTTGAACGTGAAGAGCGGCTCGAGAAAATTCTCACTTCGGGGGCTGATCTAGGGATATACACAGATGTGCCGAAAAGTGAACCGGATGACACCGTTGCAGTGAGCAATGTTCCCGTTGAACTTCCAGCACGGGAGGTGTTAAGTCTCGCTGAAGCGGAATCGATATTCGCCGTTAGGGAATCTGAACTTGCTGATACAAGGTCGTCAGGCGCTTCTGAAGAGGACGTGGCTGCAGCGGTATCGAAAGTGATGCGTGCCAACATTCAATTGAGCCTTGCTCGACTGTCCGAGGCTAACACCAAAGACGGCCATATCGAAATCACTGCGCAGTCAATGAGAATTGGCGAAACGGTGTTAGTGTCGGTCCCTGTAGAGCCGTTCGCAGAACTTGCCGATTCGGTGAAAAAGCGATCTGGTACAAAAAACACGGTGTTCTCGGGATTTAGCAACGGACACATCAACTATCTCGCCACCGATCAGGCTTTCGAAGAAGGCGGGTATGAGGTTGGTGTTTCAGTATTTGCGCCCGGATCCGCTGAACTTACGATCGATGCTTCATTGGAGGCCATAGATAACATTATTTGATGATGCAAATTTATATGTTGCCCCTATGATTATCGTTTTGTAAGCGACTTGGGCCGTGAGCATGCTAGACCATACGAAGCGATAGCCTAGTGGAGGAATTTGAGTCGTCTCCTAAACAGTCAGTGTTTCGTGACTAGTGCAATACATCGATTTGCGAGGAATAGCAGGTACGGCACTGTATCTATAGACCACGTGTCAGAATCGGGTTGTAAAGACGTTTCGTCCTGTAATTGCCCTCGTAGTGACGGGACTGTTACCCGACGGGCATCGTCCGTTTGGTGTGTTTGCGACCGACTTCTGCCGTATCTTTCCGGTGACCAGCAACTACTCGTACACCTTCGTCTATTTTTTCGGCGATGTTCTCGGGAGTACAGCCGTCGAGGAATGCTAGCCCGTTCTCTTGGCATGCGTTTTTGACCCGTTCCCTAGCTTCCTCAAGTCGAGGATCGAGCGGCTTGCCGGGTTCTCTCTTGATTCCGAAAGACATGTGTAGATCGCCTGGACCCCACTCAGCAAATCCGAGACCTGGCACGGAAAGTGTTTGCTCGCAATTCGTCAACGCTCGGACGGTTTCGATTTTTACGCCGAGGAGCAACTCTCCATCTGGATTTAATGGCCATGGATCGGCTTTGTCGACATAAGTGTCAGCATCGACACCCCATATGGGCGCTGAAGATGGTTGTGAGCCCACGCCACGGGTCCCTCGTTCTAGCCCGTATCCGACTCCAGCCATGTTGATAGGGTAGCGACACGACTCGATGAAAGCCCTGACAGCGTCTGGGGTTTCTGCCTGGCACAGAAGGATTCCGTGGACTCCGCGTGCGAGTATCATGCGGAATTGCCATGCGTTGAATCTGATGATCTCTTCTGATGATCCTTCAACAGGTGCTTCTACAATGATAGCTGGAGTGCGGTGTCCGCTATTAGTCGGGCCACCATCTACAAGCCCCTTAATGTAATTGTCGAGTCCGGTCATATCGAACGCGCCGTGCTCCATGCCAACGTTGATGTAATCGGCCCAAGTATGAGCGTCTTTACGACCCTGATCGTAAGTCAGGACGTGGCCGGTATGGCCACCGTCGTAGTAGATAGGCTGGTCCTGCTCAAGAAGCTCGATTGCACGGTTGATTCTGGTTGCCATTATCGCTTTTTTGCCTGAAGTATGCGTCTAGGTTTTGTATCCCAACGAATCGTATCTCTTTTTGCGGTTTGTTGCGTTATTCTCCGTCTTAGGGGATGGATATGTGGTAATACAGATTGTCATTGCAATAAGTCAGGAAAGACAGACTCAGCAATAAGAGCGTTTCGTGATTGGAATATATGGGCGTTTTTGTTCTGTTTGTCTTGCTGAAAATGAATTCAGGATGACACCGAAACTCGAACTTCATCCTGAATACCTGCATCCGATGAACCAGCGGTAAACTGGGAAGTGTGCGGTTCGCAATCGTAACCCCAAATCACGGAATATTTTTTGTTCACAACTGCGAAAACTAAATCGATCAGAATAATTTTCGCGTTTGTTCTGAATCTGGTACCAGGCTTAATGGTGCTCGGAGTGGTTACGCCAGTGGTTGGTCCGGCGATTGACCACCACTATGTCGACAGATCGCCCGCTCACGCACACGTGTTCACCGGCAACGAATCGCATGAACACGACCATACTCTCGCTAACCATGATCACTCCGACCAGAGCCTTGAACACTCCGGGGATGGCACTTCTATAGTGTCGACTTCGATCAGTTCAGGTTTCGGATTGAGTTCGCTTAACTGTGCCACTCTAGAAGTACACCTTCCGAAGTTCGAAGGGAACACTGTTGTGGTATATACCGAAGAAGTACTCGCACCAGATGGCGATGTAATTGCTCCATTGGATAGACCACCGCGTCGCGTTTCCTAACGCAACTATCAGGTTTATCAGAGTCCGAGTAATTTATACCGACTCATTGTTTGGAGCATGAAATGTCTCTTTTTAATTGGCGCACGCGCGCCGCTCTATTGCTAACCGTAGCTTTCGCCATATTCGGTACAAACACCGCATTCGCCCATGAGGGTAGAGATGTGGGTGACTACAACTTCGTAGTTGGGTTCATAAACGAACCGGCGATTGAAGGCATGATTAACGGTGTTTCTATTCGTGTGACTTCACTCGATGAAGATGAGCACGGAGATCATGGCCATGACAGCCATGGTGATGGGATTGCAATGGGAATCAGCGATGAGATCGACCTCGTCTCCCACGGGGAGGTTTTTGTCGATGAGCTTGCCGCCGGGGGGCATTACGAGTTCACGTTTACTCACGATTTCGAAGACCTCACTGTTCCGTTCCACGCCCACCCGATCGAAATGCAAGGATCGATCATGGTTGGGGACCACAACCCGACTGCGGAAGAAGTGGTAATTGAGATTCACGAGAATGGATTTCAGCCCGCAATGGCGATGATCCAGGTCGGTACTACGGTGCGATTCATGAACATGACGTCGGATGCGACCGTTGTAATGAGTGGTCCGCTGGGCGAAGTCGAGACCTCAATGCGAGACGATTCAGGTCACTCTAGTTCAAAAGCGGTGAGTGGACTAACTTCATTGCAGGTTGAAGTAAGTCACGTGGCATCGTCTGTGTCCCAGGTGATGCAATTGAAAGAAGCCTGGGGAGACGCTGGTCATTACAAATCCGAGTTCATTCCAACATCGCCCGGTCCGTACAAATTCCGATTCTTTGGTGAAATTCACGATCAACAGATCGACGAAAGCTTCGAGTCGAGCAACACAACTTTCGATGAAGTCAAGCCAGCGAATGATGTCCAGTTCCCCATTCAGTTGGCTGCTCCGCGTGAGACTGAAAACGCGGCGCGTGGTGCACTTGATACAGCGAATGAAGCCAGTGTCGACGCCACTGATGCCGCCAATTCAGCTTCAACAGCTACGCTTCTTGGTGTGGTTGCGTTGATACTCGGTGCTCTCGGACTCGTTCTTGGTGGTCTGGCATTCCAGCGATCAGGCAAAAAAGCGTAAGCGGTTTTAGGAGAACTAAATGAATCCGATCCCAGCCGAATTTGTCAGTTTGCCTTTGCTCCACGGAGCATTTGGCGCGTACGACGAACTGATTATTTTCGGCGGGATCGGTGTTCTTCTTGTCGGTCTCGCCTACCTTTCATGGAGAGCGAGCAAAGACAAGGACGAACGGCGCAAGAAGCGAAGGGCAAAACGAAAACGTTGAGTCGAATCTTTTTTCGTAGCAAAGTGATGTCGAAACTGCTTGTCGGAGTGTTTGCGTTTGTCATCCTGTTTGTGGTTGGGAACACAATCATTGAGAAAGTTGAGGCGCACGCGAACCACATCAACTCCGTTCCCGCTCCCAACAGTGAGCTTGATGAATCGCCGGACAGGGTGATCATCTGGTTCAGCGAACCCATTGAGGAATCTTTCAGCGTAATTACCGTTTTGAACTCGGCAGCAGAGCGCGTCGATCTCGACGATTCGGCACGAGATTCTTCAGAACCTACTGCAATGTCCGTTGGCCTCCCACCACTTGAAAACGGAACCTACACGGTTGTTTGGAAGAATCTTTCTGCAGTTGACGGTCACAAGGTGATCGGATCGTACGTGTTCTCGGTGGGTGAACCAATTTCTGCCGGAGCCCAAATAGATTCGGCAGAACAGCCGTTGCTCCAAACCGTTTCTGATCCGTGGTTGCGATGGCTGATATTCGTAGCGGCGGCGATAGTGATGGGCGGATTGATCTTCGAAATCGTCGTTAGCGTGCCAGTAGTTTTTGGCGAATCTTCACGCGAAAGCTGGCAGTCAGCAGCGACCACGGCATCTGACAGATGGTCGAAACTATCTCTAATAGCATTAGGCGTGATGATTGTTGTGATGGTTGGACAGCTGCTGCAACAAACTGCGGTGATATCGGGCGATTCTGCTTTTACACCCGACTTCGAAATACTACGAACAGTCGCGTTCGACAGCAGTTGGGGCCGCATGTGGATTTATCGAATGATCGCGGTCGTAGCGGTTGTTGCGTTGTTATTTCTGGCGCGACGGACTGCCTTCGAAACAACAGAACGGGACGACGAATATGAACAATCCCTGGTCGGAGATTCGTTCATAGCTCAGTTGTCTGCGTTGTTTGGACTAGTTTTCTTGGGTCTGATTTCTGCGAGTAGTCACAATGCGGCATCGCCATCTGAGGTAAAAACCCTCGCCACGGCAACAGATTTCATCCATCTGGTTTCTTCGATGGTTTGGCTTGGCGGTGTGATTTATCTGGCGATATCGGTACCGATTCTTCTCAGAAATCTGACTTCAGTCGATTTGTCGGAACTGTTAAATGCATCGGTATCAAGATTCACACTAATTGCCGTAATGAGCGCGGGAACCCTAGTTGTTACGGGGATTTTCTCATCCTACATGCAGGTAACTGCTCCAGCGGCAACCGCCACACCATACGGCTGGTTCCTTGTCGGCAAGATTCTGCTAATCATCCCTTTGTTCGGACTGGCAGCAGCAAACGGCTTTCGTATTGCTAAAAGATTCGGCAGTGGCGGAGAGCAGACCTTCAGGAAATCCCTACTGTTCGAGACTGGGCTCGTCGTTGCGGTATTCGTCGCCGTAGGTTGGCTGGCGAGCCTTGAACCTGCGAGACAGTACGCAGGTCGTATGGGCATTGGTGTTGATGGCCACGTCAGCTATCGGGACAGTGCTGACGCTACTGTTTTTGATATCGAAATCGAACCAGCGGAGGTTGGAAAGAACGATATTAGGGTTCAAATCGCCAGAACGAATGATGATCCTATCGACAACGCCGTGGATGTGCGAGTGCGACTCAAATTCGTCGATGATGATCTCGGTGAGCCGTTCGTTTCGTTGCGAGATAAGGGCAACGGACTGTGGGAACTGAAAGACGCTCAGCTCAACATTGCAGGCGAGTACCAGGCAGAGGTGGTTGTTCAGCGACCAGATGCGTTTGATTCTAGAACGGCGTTCAGGTTCGACGCAGCGTCTGCGTCAACGGCTGCCGATGCTATCTCTCCCGATACTGACACCGCCAATTTGTTGTTCGGAATTCAACTGCTTTTGATTGGCGGAATAATTGTTTTACTGGCAGCGCGAAAGCGGATCCTGGCGAACCTGTTCGGTGATGGAAGTGTTCAACCGTCTATGGGATTGCCTGGCGTAGCAGTAGTCGTGATCGGTCTTTTCTTCATTCTCAACGTTCACGTGTTGAGATTGGGCTTGGTAGATGACCTGAGAAACCCGTTCCCGCCAACTGCTGATTCAGTAGCGATTGGTGAACCGATCTACTTTGCTGCGTGCGCCGCTTGTCATGGAGATTCAGGGCTGGGTGACGGTACCGCCGGAGTGGGATTGCCAAAAGAGCCCGCAGATCTAATCGTCCACGTACCTTTGCACAGCGATACGATCCTTTACGAGTTCATACGTGACGGAATATCTGAAGCGGGCATGCCAGGGCAGGAAGACTCATTTACCGAGGACGAAATGTGGCACCTAGTGAACTACTTGCGAGCGCAGTTCGACAACTAGATGTCGTTGGTTGCAGCGGCGCCTAACTCATTCAGGCTCTCAATTTCTTCCGCGCTGTAGCCTGCATCTTCAAGTACTTCACGAGTGTGCTGGCCGAGCAGTGGAGCTGGGCGAGTTATTCTTCCCGGTGTTGAGTAAAGTTTGGCTGCAACACCAATGTTTTTGATCACACCAGCGGTTGGATGTTCGAGAAGGGCTTCCATACCGCGTTCCTGGATTTGCGGGTCTGCCCAGATCTCTTCCATGTTGAGGATCGGACCTGCCGGAACCCCAGCTGCTTCGAGAATTTCCAGCCATTCATTCGTCGACTTCTTTGTCGTAGCGAGTTCGAGTTCTTCTTCGAGTTTTGCTCTGTTCACCAGCCGGCCTGCGTTGTCCTTGTATTCTTCTCGTCCGATCAGTTCTTCGCAGCCGAAAGCCTTCGCTAGGCGTTCCCAGTTGGGTTGATTGGGAGCACCGACAACGAGATGCCCGTCGCTGGTGGCCAGAGCCTGATACGGCGCTGAATTTCGATGCGACGATCCGAGTGGTCCAGCTACTTCACCCGTTGCGAAATATCCGGCTGACTCCCAAACCGTGTACGCAAGAGCGGCCTCAAGAAGTGAAATTTCGAGAAATTGTCCTTTGCCGGTTTTCAGTTTGTTGATATATGCGGTGAGAATGCCGTACACCGAGAACATGCCGGCGTTCATGTCGGCAATAGGTACTCCGGCTTTCACCGGTGGTGTGTCGGGTACGCCCGTAAAGCTCATAATTCCGCTCATTGCCTGCGCGATCAGGTCGTATCCTCCTCGATTCGCATAAGGTCCCGTGCGACCGAATCCAGAGATTGAGCAGTAGATAATTCCAGGGTTGATGGCTTTAAGGTCTTCGTATCCAAGACCGAGTCGTTCCATAACGCCGGTGCGGTAATTTTCAATGATGATGTCGGAATCTTTCACGAGCCGTTTCATGGCATCGACGCCTTCAGGTTCTTTGAAGTTGAGAACCATGCTCCGTTTGTTGCGGTTCATAGCCAGGAACGCTGCCGACTCAGTATCGATAAACGGAGGTCCCATGCGGCGTGTATCGTCTCCGCCGTTTGGCTTCTCGATCTTTATCACGTCTGCCCCCATGTCGGCCAGAAGCATGCTGCAGAACGGTCCAGCGAGGATTTGTGAGCAGTCTAGAACCTGAACGCCCTTAAGGGCTTCTGGCATACCAGCGGGGTTGGGGAGAGTTTGCATATCGAGATTGAGCGGAGTTGCGTTGATGATCGGTTGGAGCTATGTGGTTGACCCGCGAGTCAGCACAGTCGGAAATTCTATTACCAAAAAGGCGACTGCGCCGGGACATGGGCGGCACCGCGCAACATAATCTACTCTGAGATAATCCCGCCATCAATTTTGTACACCTCACCAAAATATTTTCGTCGTGAAAGGGATCGACATGTTCAGCCTTGAAAACAAAGTGGCTTTCGTTACCGGTGGAAACGGCGGTATTGGTCTGGGCATGGCGAAAGGATTCGTAGAGCAGGGGGCAGCCGTTGTTCTGGCGGCACGAACTCGCTCAAAGCTCGATTCTGCTGTAACGGAAATTACTGAAGCTGGTGCGGGGGATCGAGTACTTGCGGCGGAATGCGACGTTAAGGACCGTGAATCAATTCAGGAAGCCCTGGATGCCTCCGTCGAAAAATTCGGTGGAATTGACATTGTTGTAAACAATGCTGGAACGAACAAACGCGCTGACGAGCCACATCTACTTTCCGAATCTGACTGGCAAGATGTCATCGATACGAACATAACGAGCATGCACAGCGTTACTTCGTTAGCTTTCCCGATCATTAAGACACGCGGAGGCGGAAAGATCATCAATATTGGATCGATGATGTCGATCTTTGGTTCGCCGTACGCTCCGGCTTACGCAGCCAGCAAGGGTGGTGTGGTCCAGTACACCAAAAGTTGCGCTATTGCCTACGCCAAGTACAACGTGCAGGTGAACGCGATATTGCCCGGCTGGATTGTGACCGAGATGACGGACGAATTTGGACGCCTATTTCCGGAACGTTACGCAGCTATAGAAGGTCGAACTCCGGCCGGGAGATGGGGACAGCCAGACGATCTAGCTGGTACTGCTATCTACCTAGCCTCAGATGCTTCGCAGTTCGTTTCAGGAGTTTCGATTCCGATCGATGGCGGATACAGCATCCAGTAGTTAGCTGTCTGAGTCATCCAGATCGGTGTTGAAGACGTGCTCTCGGTACCACTTCAGTTCTTCGACACTCTCTTTGATGTCGTTCATCGCAAGGTGAGTATTTTTCTTTGAGGGTGGACGGACCGACTTCGGATACCAGCGCTCAACAACCTCTTTGAACGAAGAAACATCGACCATTCTGTAGTGAAGATAGTTCTCCAACTCAGGCATTTCTTTGTGGAGAAACCTTCGGTCGACCCATATCGAGTTACCGCACAGAGGAGCCTTGCCCTTATAAGTCCATTTCTTGAGGAATTCGAGGGTTTGTTTTTCGGCCTCGGCTACATCAATTTTTGAAGCTTCGATTCTGTCGATCAGCCCGGACTTTTTGTGCTGTTTGGCCGGCCACTCTTCCATGCGAGCCATTTCCTGGGGTGTGCGATGGATAGCGATCTCGGGTCCTTCAGCGAGGATGTTTAAATCTGCATCGGTAACCAACGAAGCGATCTCAACAATCACCTGATCGTCACCCAGTCCCGTCATCTCAAGATCGACCCAAAAGAGATTCGTATTTTTTAGCATAGAATAATTTTATGGGATGAATCAGTAACGCGATATCCGTCCTAACTGGCAATGAGTTAGTTCTAACATCCATATACGTTCTCACCGCCACGTCGATTAGTTTCCGAGAGTCGAGGACTGTGGAGCCAATCAATTGCTATGTTGTGTACATCGCCAGAATCAAGTCATCGGTGACACCATGAAATCCGTTCTTAAACTTCTAATACCTATGCTGTTACTCAGTGCAGCGCTTGCTTGCCAGGGTGAAACAGGTCCCACGGGACTGCAAGGAAACCCTGGACCTCAAGGTCCACAAGGCGAACGAGGTGTTGTTGGTCCGGCCGGGCAATACGGACCCCAAGGAGAGACAGGACCTGCAGGTCCACAAGGCGAAACTGGACCCCAAGGAGAGACAGGACCTGCAGGTCCACAAGGCGAACGAGGTCTTTCAGGCGAAACTGGACCCCAAGGAGAGATAGGTCCATCCGGTGAGCGAGGCGAACGAGGTCCTAAGGGGCAAAAAGGCGATACAGGAGCGGAAGGCGAGGTCGGCCCTGTCGGCCCTGCAGGAGTCGATGGAGCAGATTTTCATGAACTATTCTCCGGTGGTTCAGACGTGAAAGATCATGTCGTGTACATCGATGCCGGAGGCGCTACTGGATCCGCGGTCGTCATTTCGCCAGGTGAGTTGTTGACTGCGGAACATGTCATAACGGGTGTAGGTCTAGTTCAGGCGGCGATCCCGGGCGTTGGTAGCGTAAACGCAGTCGTGAAAGGATGGGACAGGACAAGAGATCTCGCGTTGTTGACTTATTCGTCGAGCGGCGGTGAGTCTGTCGTGCCAATTTCAGAAGGATCAACCTGGACCGGCAGCGAATGGACGTCGAACGGTTTGATAGGGAGTCCGGTGACTGCGATTGGATATGTGAGCCAGATTTCCGAATCGGTTCCAATGACCAGCTTCGGGCATATTTCGACGTGGTGGAATACCGTTCCAGGAGATGTTTCGACCTACGGGTTCGACGCTGTCGTCACCAACGGCATGAGCGGTGGCGGCTTGTTTGACATGGATGGCGAGTTAATTGGAATCATTATTCAGAAGAGCACGGTCATCGGATCGGACAATCGCGCGGTAAGGTTCGATGAAATAGACGAAGTTCTTGGCGATTTGAGATCAGGCGCGAAGAATCCTTGATCACCCGCGATCCATCCAAGGTCGCAGATACTAAATCATTGACACTCCAAACCTAATTCCAGACAAGCGGTTGCGTCAGCATTCAGGTTTTTTGGATTCTCACGGAACGCGTTATACCGATTTAAAGGCGGTACTCCAAAGGCGTACAAAAGAGATGAAAAAATCGCTACTGGTGGTACGAATTCTGTTTATTAGCGCAATTACTCAAATGTCCTTACTTAATAGGGGAACGCAAATTCGTACCCCACTCTTATATGACATGCACGCGACACAGGCTTGTACGGTTCGCGTCTGCGTGTATTCAAAATAAATAGCTAAAAACTTCTGGTAGTAAAGGTGGCAATATGCGGGCGATAGGAGTTCTTGAAGCAGGTGGGCCAGAAGTACTACAAATCGTAGAACTTCCTGAGGTTCACGCAGGAAGAAATGAATTACGTATCAGAATCAAAGCAGTAGCTGTAAATCCTGTGGATACCATGCTGCGTGTTGGAAAGAAATTCGATCTAACGAACCCTGAGCCATTTATTGTCGGTATGGATTTAGCGGGGCAGATTGATGAGATCGGACCCGATACCAAAACAGATTTCGAAATCGGGGATTCGGTAATCGCGATGACATTACCCAGAAAAGGCCTTGGTTCATACCGTGAAAATATTGTGCTGCCAGTCGATGCTGTATCCCGTGCACCAAAAACAGCATCTTTAGTTGAAGCATCCACTTTACCGATGAACGGTCTGACTGCACGGCAATCTCTTGACCAACTTGGATTGACTGCCGGCCAAACTATTGGGGTGACTGGAGCTGCAGGTTGCTACGGCGGATACGTGGTGCAATTAGCTAAGGCCGCAGGACTTCGAGTAATAGCTGATTCATCTGCAGAGGACAAAAAACTGGTAACTGATTTAGGTGCTGACGTAGTAGTTCCAAGGGGTGATGATATTTCTCGACAGATAAGAAACGTGGTGCCTGAAGGAGTTGACGGACTTGCGGATGGCTCAGTTCAAAATGAGTTATCGGTTGGTGCAGTAAGAGAAGGCGGAAGTTTTGCTTCGGTTAGATATTGGGCGGGAACAGGAGAACGTGATATCAGGTTCCATAGGACGTCGGTGAGTGATTATTTTCAACGCTCCGACCTTCTCGATGATCTAAGTAAGCAAGTCGAAGAAGGAATTCTTACATTACGAGTTGCTGAAACATTCAGTGCTGAGCAAGCAACAGAAGCCCATAATAAGCTTGAAGCTGGTGGGACTCGCGGCAGATGTGTGATTCTGTTCTAGTCCTGTCTTCGTCAGTTTTGAGCGCAGTATCAACACGGTGTCGAATACTATTGGATTACATAGAGAATACACTTCGAGAGAAACATCATCCGATTCGTCATGATCCCCGCCAGCTGTGGTGATTCCCTAGATAGTCTGTAGTGCCAATTTCAGAGCTTGTGAGCACCTAACAAACCGGATTTCAACTCTAGTGTCGGTGAATGTGTGGATGCGCTTCCGGACCGGTCACCGGATTGTCATGACTATGATCGTGTTTGTGCCAGTCGTATGTTTCCAGTTCGTCCGTTAGCACGACTTTGCCGTCGAATACGGTTTTTATCTCGGCGATGCCCCTATCTCGGTTTTTTTGAGCCGAAAGATCAGGTCCAACGTGAACCAAAAATAGTTCTTTCACCCCGGCCTCGGCGGCCATCTCAGCAGCACCGAGCGTGCCAGTTTGGCCGATATCGTTTGGGCGTGAGTCGTAAACCGACTCAAAGTTTCCACACATAGATACCAAAGCGTCTGCGCCGTGCGCCAGTTCAACGACACGTTCGCACGGCTCGGTATCGCCGGTGAATACGATCGAGCCCTCTAGAGTGTCGAGTCGATATGCCAATGAATCGTGATATGGCTCGACATGCTCTGCAGGAGCGGCGGTTACTTCGAAATCATTTCCTGTGAATACAGTTCCTGGTCCTACGTCCCGGGCCATCACGTTCATCCGTGGTCTCGGAAGTATTCCGCCTCGAAGCTGGTATGTGGATTTACTTAACGGATGGTTGGTGCGGGCGTCGATGTCATATGCGAAAGCACCTTTTTCGCCCACCAACCGTTCGGTAATTGACTCTGTATTGTTCGGACCAAAAGCTCTCAGGGGATTTTCCTTGCCAATGCTTTCATCCCACCTGGTCATCATGAAGCACGGGTAGTCAACATCATGGTCGAAGTGGTGGTGAGTAAAGAAAAGATAGTCGATATCTAGAGGATGCAATTCCATCTTCGACATTTTGTATGTGGTTGCGGGGCCGCAGTCGAACATAATTTTTCTGCCGCCAACGTCGACTACGTGGGAGGACCCAAATCGCGACTTAGTTGGCCTCGGTCCACCTGATCCAAGAACGTGTAACTTCGACAAGATTTGTCCCTTCGTTCGAGAGTGTTGTTCGAGCGCGCAATCATCCTGAATTCTCGCGGAGAACGCAACTCGATAGTCGGGCGTATTAGGGCTTGGCTGATTGGGTTTTCTTGCATACTCACGCCATCAATGGCTGAGACGTTGAGTTAATTTGATTCTGTGTCCGCTTTGCCAAGTCCTAACCTCACGCTGAAGTCGTAAACGAGACCGCCGAATGGTCCGCCAATTAGAGGTCCAAGTATGTAGACCCAGAATCCGCTGCGGGGTCCCGGGATCGCAATGTCTTCCCAGCCAGCAATAAACGCGACTATTCGCGGTCCGAAATCTCTCGCAGGGTTCCAGCCTGCTTGTGTTAAAGGGGCAAACAAAGCGATCAACACGGCGACCGTAAAACCTATAAAAAAAGGGGCGAGGCCCTTGTGCTGCAGCGCCACATTTCGTTTTTCGACGAGTGAGAATATCACCAATACAAGTACCGCGGTTCCAAACGCTTCGACCGCGAATGCGTGAAGAGGAGAAACAAACGTTTCACCCGTAAACATAGCTGGGTTTGGAAAGTATTCGCCGAACGCCATAGCGCTTGCTTCGCTGCCTGCGTCACCCCGTGAGATTCCGTTGAGGGATTCGAACCTAGTTATTGCCGGGTGGAAGAGTGCTAGTACTGCAACACCCGCCAGTATTGCCCCGATGAGTTGCCCACCCCAGTAAGCGAACATACGGGTAAATGCGAACTCCTTTCGACGGAGCAACGCGAATGCCAGGCTCACTGCCGGGTTCAAATGTGCTCCGGAAACCGAAGCGGTCACGTATATGGCGATCGTGACGCCGAATCCCCAGATGACAGCGACCTGCCATAGTCCGACGTGTGCTTCCGTGAACACTGCTGCCGCAACCGAGCCTGTTCCAAACAGAACAAGCAAGAATGTTCCGATTATTTCGGCTGTCACCTGTTTGGTAACCAGTTTCGTGTCGTTCACTATTTCGCACTCTGGACTGATGGGATTGCGATTTTGGAATTTACACAAGCCAGATACCAGATCTGCAATAGGCCTTAATACGGCATGAACTTAAGTGCCTGGTTGCGTCGGAAACGGAGTTTACGTTGATTGCAGGTACGAAGTCAGAGACTCGAGTCATTAACTGCCTACCAAACTTAGATTGAAATAGAAAAGTCCTCGATTGCAAACGTAAGCGTAATACTACGCCGTTGGTTTAATCATAAATGAGTCACCTTGCTCGGACCCTTCAAAACATCAAATCCTTTATCCGACAAGTTCGTAAAATTAGGATTATTTACTAAAGCCTGAGTGTACAGCTCACTGCCACGGTAGGCTTCACAATATTCTTTACTTTTCCAGTAGTACACACCGCCATAAGTATTGCTTGCTTCGTCACTTAGCCAAGCTTTTGATATCAAGCCGGGAAGTTGAGCAAAATTTGGCGCTACCTCATTTGCAATACCTTTAAATTCATCCTGGGTGATACCTTCAAGACAGAAATTTATGACCTGAACATATGCGACCTGGCTCATTTCCATTCCCTTTCTGTGAAAGATCATTTATCGGCGTTTAGTAATCGCCATCAATTACATCAATTAATGGTGGCAATGTAATAATAAATTCATAAAGTGCAAATATATATCCCTTGTTAGGGATATATTATTAGTGAAAACTGAGTTTATATTAATGTTCGGAGTTAGTTTTGTTATTTATTTCAAAATACAAAGTCAACACAGAATTCATGCGTGACTGTGTTTCAAGATTTGTAAATCAAGACCCTGCAGCAGAATTTCCTGAAGGTCTAAATCTTGTCGGGAGATGGCATGCGGCTGGCGACACTTGGGGCGTCATTATTACTGAAACCGATAACGCATCATTAATTACCGAATGGGCAATGAAATGGTCTGATGTGTGTGAAATAAGTACAGTCCCTGCATTGGACGATGAAGGGATTGGACCAGTAGCCCATGCTTGGGTTCAAACTCTTAATTAGATTGGGTGGCGATTGCAGATATTAAATAATCGCTGGTTCAACTTGCCAATAATAGGAATTTAGTATGTACGAAGGAAAAACCCAGTTAACTAGGATCTGGACCATAAAATCTGATGACGTTGAAAAGATGAAGGAAAATGCTAAGGCGCATACTGATTGGATGAAAGAAACTCATCACAGAAATGGCGATAAAGAATTACACTTTCTCAATTGGTCCATTGAAAAAGAGAAAAATGATGGGATCGAAACAGGAAATACACTTTTTGTATTGACAGAGGTTTATGAAACTGTCTCAGGAGTTGATGATCATTTCGAGCAAGCTCAAGATTCAGGTTTTAGTTTTATCCCTCATCGTGAAGTATTACAAAATCCTGAAAACCTCGTCATTTGCGACAGAGGAAGCGTAATTCAATCACTGTGGTAAGAGGCCATAACAGCCACTGTGATTATAGAAATACAATTGGCAAGTAAGTGTTTGTTTTATTCAGTTGACAGTATTAAGCCCTCGCACAAATGCGGGGGCTTTTTGGTTGCTTGATCTAATGTTGACAGAGTATCACCAATTAGGTAGTTGTTTTGTACTAGTGGCTCACTTGAAATAGTGCCGGTTGAATCATAAAGCGGAACGGTTGGCTGGAATCACTGTAGCAACGTCCTAATGTTTACCAACTGCTGATCCGTTCGGCCACCAACTCAGTTCTCCGAGCCATGCCGCCATACTCGGGACGAGTAAAGCTCGGACTACAAACGTGTCGATCAACACGCCAAGCATTACCGCAAAACCCAGCTGGAAAATGTCGCGGAGCGGAAGCGTTGTGAGAACAGCGAATGTTCCAGCAAGAATGATTCCCGCAGAGGTAACTACCCCGCCCGTTCTTCCGACCGCCGTCGCCACTCCGTTTCTGAATCCTTCTTTTTCAACAGCTTCACGAATGCGCGACATCACGAAAATGTTGTAGTCGGCTCCGAGCGCAACCAAGAATATGAACATCCAGACACCGTTTGAATAGGCGACTCCGGAGTGACCAAAAACCTGTTGGAAAATGAATATCGATAGACCAAATGTGGCACCGAAACTAACAACCACGCTGAACACCAGATAAAGAGGCGCCACAATCGACCTCAGCAGGAACACGAGTACTGCAAAGATCGCAACAATTGACACCGGTGCGAGCCAGCGAATATCTGCGTCAATTGAAGCTTTTGTATCAGCCTGAACCGCTGTTTCACCACCTACCAGTACTCTCCCAGCTCCTGATCTAACTAGTTCCGAAGATTCTGTTAGTTCCCGAACGTCGACGATGTTCGAAAGCGATTCACTCGAGTACGGATCGTCGTCGAGTATTACTTCCAGTCGAGCTGTTGAGCCATCGGCTGAAATGTATCTAATGGCACCTTGCATTGCCGCTGTTTCAGGGTCAACAGGAACACCAATTGGTCGAGTCGGACCCGAGACTCTGAGTACTCCATCTGTACTAGCTATTGACGCTGCAAGCGACTCAATGGATTCCAACGAGTCTGCAACCGACGCGTTTTGTGATTCGATAAATATTTCAGTTGGTGCGAGTTGTCCGGGAGGGAAGGCTTCCGCGAGCAGTCCGTAACCCTGTTTGGACTCTGCTGAGTCCGGGAATCCATCGATGAAATTGAAGCTCGGAATTATGGTCCAGGAGGGAAGAGTAGCTATGACTATTCCGAGCATCGTGATACTGAATACGATCCGTGGACGGCGAGCTACCAGGCGGCCTACTCGATCCCATATTCCAGTGGTTCGCACTGAGCTTTGCTGTATCAATGGTCGAGGCCAGAATGCCCATTTGCCCATCAGGGCGATCGCTGCGGGCATGGCGAAAAGTCCGGCGAGAAGCACGATGAATATCGCAATAGCAAGCATCGGTCCAAGTGAGCGGAACGAGCCGAACGATGCGAACGTGAGCGCAAACATCGCGACAATCGTTGTCCCAGCTGATCCTGCAATCGAAGGTCCGACGTTCGACATTGTGACTCGCATTGCGCTCCACTTATCGGGATTGTGCACCAGTTCTTCTCTGTAACGAGAAACAATGAACAGTGCGTAGTCGGTTCCTGCTCCGAACACAAGCACCGACATGATCGCAGTCACCTGACCGTTGAGCGGTAAGTCAAACTGTTGAGATAGCAATGCAGCTACAGATTGGGCGAGTATCAGTGCTGTTCCTATAACGAGTAACGGAACGATCGCGAGCGCGAGTGATCGGTAAATCACCAGCAGCAGCACGAGAACGAGAACAACTGTGATTAGCGTTACTCGTAGGTCGATTGACTGGAATACCTTTACGGCGTCATTGATTATTCCTGCAGGACCCGTAACTGCTGTTTCAACGTCGAGAGTTGCTCCGAATTCCGAGGCTTTTTCTGACAACCAATTGACTGCCTCACCGAACTCTGGTTCGGACGGAACTCCTGAAATTGTCACAATCACCATCGAAGTGGATCCGTCAGATGAAACCAGGGTTGCCTGCGCTACTGATGACTCAGAAGGGGACAAAATCGAGCTGATAGATTCTGGAGCGTCTGAACCCAGTAGGGTCGAGGTGAATTCTGCGACCGCAGAGCTGCGTTTGGAAGCAGAGTCGACGGAGCTAAATACCACGAGTGCCGGGACACCTTCGGATGCGGGGAATTTTTCCGCGCGAATCTTCATAGCCTCAACCGACTCAGCTCCTGCCGGGAGGAACTCGTCTTGTTCATTGGTCGTCACGTCCGAGAGAGACGGTGCGACTGATGAAACTAAACCGATCAGGAGGAACCAGCCGACAATGCCGACTATGGCCCCCCTCGTTGTCGAAGAACTGAAAAGGTACTTGGTCATATTTGAACTCAAAAAAATGTCGACCGTGGATTCAGAAAAGGTATCCCCCGCCGTCCGAATCGATCAACCAAATTCGGGAATCGTCGCTACCGCCGAAATTTCGGTGACTCAAACCAGTAAGCGGAAATTGTTTTTCCGTTTGGTCCGTTCAGATCTCGGCCTGATATGCACTTTAGATAAGCGCTCCTAATTTAGTTGTAATCCACTGATGTCAAAACCTTGTCAAAAACGTGCGACGCATTGATTACCTCAGCAGAGGTCGATTTAGTAACAGGTGCTATCAGATCGAACCTGAACAGACTGTCTAATCCCCAGATAAGTGTCCTCACAGTTGCAAGAATGACTCCTACTTTACAGAGAGCGTACGTTTCGACTTCTTCTGTCTACAACTAACTGGGAGTATCTCGGAATAATGGGTATATGCATCGCAACTAAAGTAATTTGTTGAATATATACTATAATGGCAGGTATGTGGTGTAAAGTCCGCAATTATGAAAAAATGTTCGCATGAGTAATAAATATTCAGTTCGACCACGAAAACCAGATCTCGAAAAAATCAGGCAGGAACTTCTGACTGCCCTGTTAGAAGGAAACGAAGTCGCTGCGTTACGCCTAGTAAATGAAACGATCACTAAGCGGTGGGAGCCATCATTCGTTTACGTGCATGTTGTTGGCCACTGCCTGGCAGAGATTGGAACGAGATGGCACGCAGGCGAATTGGCTATTCCCGTAGAACATCGGGCGACGCAGATTGCTCTCAGATTGCTCTATCAAGCCCAGAGCTTCTATGTAAATGGAAAACGAATCGGCCGGAAAGCGATCATCACCTCAGTCCAGGGTGACAACCACGTGATAGGCGGACTTACGTTTGCTGATCTGCTTCGTTTTGACGGTTGGGATGTTCAGTTTTTGGGAGCGGACTCTCCGATAGATACCGTTGTCGACCTAGTAGAGCAAGAATCTCCCGACTTGGTGGGGCTGTCAGTCACAATTGAAAAGTTTGTTCCGAATGCTGTGTCGACGATAGATGGGATAAAAAAGCTCGATAACTCGCCTGCAATTGCGGTCGGCGGGGCTGCCGCTCACCAGGCATCCCTTAGCACAGCTGATTTTCATGGGACTGATGCTGTAAAAGCGATCGAGTGGGTTAGGCAACACTTCAATCTCGATGAAACCTCGTTGCCGATTGAGGTCATGCTTGCTGAACTCGGCGACCGTATCCAGTCCCTTCGAAAAGACCGCGGATTTAGTCAGCAGGGCCTGGCCAATGAGGCAGGATTGGATCGCAGCTACATTAGTGCTGTGGAGCACGGCAAACAGAATGTTAGTTTCGCCACATTAAAAGCAATCGGCGACGCGCTTGGCGTCAGTATCAGCTATCTTGTTGCTGGTTGATTGTCCACCTAGAAGCGTGTTGCTCCTGCGCTTCGCTTTCAATTCGGCAGTGAGATTTCGTCTTACGTAGTCGCCAACTCTCGTGTAAAGTCGGCGCCGGTTTTGATGTGAGAACAGAAGCAGCAGGAGTGCGAAATTGAAGATTACAGCTGTCCGCCCATGGATTATTCACGTTCCGTGGAGTGAACGACCCGGCGAGAAGCCTTCCGAGGACAATAAGAAAGAGCTGCTTTTTTGCCAGATAGACACCGACGAGGGTGTCACTGGTTGGGGTGAGGTCACAACCTACCCTGGTGTTGCTGGCAATCGTTCTATCGCACACATGATTCGGGAGGTCGGGGCAACCCTTATTGGCCGAGATCCTGCACACATAGAACGAATTTGGATCGACAACGTTCGAACGATGACTTACGTAGGCACCCGCGGAGCGGTATCGGCAACTGCCAGCGCCATCGATATTGCTTTGTGGGACATCCGAGGCAAGGTAATCAACCTGCCGATTTACATGCTGATGGGTGGCCCTGTTCGAGATCGCATTGCGCTCTATACGCACCCACCGGCGACAACTAATCTGGAACAGGCGCGAAAAGATGCACGCGCCATCGTCGATGCTGGATATGAAGCGTTCAAGTTCGACCCGATGATGCACAACATTCCGGAAGGCAATGCGCACTATGTCGATGGTCAACTTTCTCGGAAAGGTCTCGAAGAAGCGTGGGAGATAACGGCGGCGATCAGAGACGAAATTGGTCCGGCTCCTGAGCTACTCATTGACGCTCACGGCAAGTACAACGTTCCGACTGCAATCGACCTGTGCCTGGGTCTCGAACAATCGAACATTTTCTGGTTCGAAGAGCCGGTACCGGTTGAAAGTAACCACGCACTCCGCCAGGTTCGTGAGAGGATCAATGCCAAGATATCGGTCGGGGAACGCCTTTTCACCCGATGGGAGTTCATTGAGGTGTTCGAAAAGGAACTTGCGGACTTCGTGATGCCCGACGTGACATGGACAGGCGGAATTTCCGAGCTAAAGAAGATTGCAACTCTTGCTGAGTCGTACTACGTTCCGATTTCACCACACGATGCCAGCGGACCGATCAACGTAATGGCTGGTGCGCAAGTGATGATGACAGTGCCGAACTTCTACAAGCTCGAAACGAGCCGTTACGATCTGAGCGACTACAACCAGTTCATAGATGAGCCTCTAAACATACGAGAGGGCCACCTCCACATTCCTGAAGACAAGCCGGGTCTCGGTGTGAACCTCGTTCCAGAGGCGCTTGAGCGCTTCGCAATCGAAGGATTTGCTGGTTAATTAGCTGCTGAATCGAACAAATGAAAAGGCTCCCAGTTTGAGAAATATTTCTCGGAAATCGGGAGATTTTTCATTTGTTGGTGATCTGGCTGTCTAATTTCTACCAACGGTGATCGTTTGGAGCGAAGCTCGCTTCATAGTACTCCGCAACGTGTTCGCCCGGTGGAACCACTCCATCGAGTGCTTCGTCGACTTCTGGGTCAATCTCGACATCAATTGCGCCCATGTTTTCCTGCAACTGGCCAAGCGTACGCGGACCGACCAACGGCGCTGTCACGCCGGGGCGACTCATTACCCAGGCAAGAGCGAGTTGTGTGACTGTGCAATTCTTCGCTTCGGCAATAGGAACGAGAGCATCCACGATGTCGACCACAGTGTTGCTCATTCGGAGCTGCTTCTTTGGATCGGTTTCGTCGGCATATCGCGATCCTTCAGGGTGTTTTGAACCTTTGGCGTACTTACCGGTAAGGCCTCCACCGGCGAGTGGACTCCACGGAATCTGGGCGAGTCCGTAGGTCTGGCACATAGGGAGATGTTCGCGTTCGATTCGACGATCGGCCATGTTGTAGGGAGATTGATCGGATACAAAGCGGTTCAACCCCAGCTCTTTGGAAGCCCAGAGCGATTCGACTACCTGCCATGATCCGAAGTTAGAAGTTCCGATGTATCGGACTTTTCCGGTTCGGATCAGATCGTCCATTGCTCTAAGCGATTCATCTATGGCGATGTGCTTTGACGGTCGATGGAACTGATAGAGATCGATGTGATCAACCTGCATTCGCTTCAAACTGGCATCGCACTGCTCAATGATGTGATGCCGTGAGTTTCCTACATCGTTCGGTCCGTCGCCCATTGCGCCATTGACCTTTGTCGCAAGGATCACTTCGTTACGTTTACCGTTTCGTTTTAATGCATCACCTACGATCATTTCGCTCTTGCTGCCGGCGTAAACATTGGCTGTGTCGATGATGTTGATGCCCTGATCGAGTGCGTAGTCGATCATCTCGTAGGAATCTTCAGCCGAGGCTCGACCGCCGAACATCATCGTGCCAAGGACGAGTGGGCTGATATTTACACCGGTTCTTCCGAATTCAACGTAGTTCATATCGTTGTTTCCTTATTTCTAAGTTTGGCTCTGAGAATGTAGGCAAAGAACACCTATTTGATCTTCTCGGCTTTCCACTCTTCGAAGTCCTTGTTCATTTCATCAGAGAACTCGCGGTCGACCTCACCCGGGGTGTACACACCTTCACGTATTCGTTGCTGACCGAACTCGTCTTTGAGTCGGATGTTTTCCGATCGTTCGACCACTGTTTCGGCAAGTTGCGGTGGAATGAACACGACTCCGGTGCTGGTTATTAGAACGACATCACCCGGAACACAAGTGGCTTCGCCAATGCGTGTGACGCCGTTAATTTCAGGCATGCTCACATCGAGAATCGCTGATGGGTCGACGCCTCTTACAACAGCGTTGAAATCTTCCATTTGAAGTATTCGCTGCGTGTCCCGAATACCGCCGTCAATCACCATTCCGGTTCCCGATCGGGACTTGATCGCGGTCGCGAGATTGTCGCCTGCGAAAGTACCATTGAACACCTTGCCGAACAGGTCGACCACGATCAGATCGTTCTGTTCAAGTTCATCGATCACCCAGGAGTTCTGGAATCCAACACGATCATCCTCTTCACCCTGAACGTCGATCGAATTGTGTACGTCAGGACGTCTAGGAACCCATCGACACGTTACTGCTCTACCGACAATTACACGATCAGGGTGGAGGTTCATCCAGTTGCCTGCGAACTGTGCTGAGTAGCCGTTCTGCTTACAGGTGCCCCACGCCTCTTCGCTGGTCACTAGTTTCATTCGCTCAAGAATGTCGTCGGGGACGAGAGGTCGACCGTTCGCATCGCGGTCTCCTTTCCACTCTCTGGTTATGGCACGAATGTTGTCTGGGTTGGTGAGTTTCATTTAGTGATTCCGTTGATGTTTTTAAGCTAATCAATTGCTCGTGTCGATATTGGGTTTAGGACCACGACCAATGACAGTCGGCAGCGGAACGGGATTGTACTCCTCGGTTTCGAGCATCCAATCGAGAATCAGCGCTCTCATGTTCGAAATAACCGCAACGTTGTCAGGATTATGAGCGACGTTGGTTTGCTCCCACGGATCATTGTTTAAATCGTAGAGCTCGTCTTGTGAGTGGGCGGTCGATCCATTCGTATTTCTCCCGCTGGTCGACGAAAGATCGGTTACGTATTTCCATTCTCGGGTGCGGACCATCTTGCGACGACCTTCCGCTTCACGTGCCCACAGAGAACCCATCACCGCCGGAGAACCGTAGGATTCTGGCAGCTCGTGAAGCATCTATAGTGTGAAATCTGGTCCCCCGGTTCCGTACTCAGAGAACGCCGCAATTCGTTCAGAAGAATTGGTGACCGTCGGTAGGAGTTTGCCCTGTAAACGCCGGAGTGATTCCGAGGTTATTAGCTCGGAATTGGTGTCGATAAGAACACGTGGACCCGGTGAGGAAGTTTCCTGTCCCGGTTCGTCGAGCGGGTATGAGTTGAAGTCAGCAACGCCACTCAAATGAAGGATAGTAGGGAGTAAATCAATCGTGCTCACAGGCGAGTCATTCACTGCAGATTGAAGCACCCCCCCGTCCGGCCACGAGACGATATAAGGAACTCGAACAAGGCTGTCGTAGTACACTCCACCCTTACCGAACATGTTGTGCTCTCCAGCGAAATCGCCGTGATCGGCTGTGAAGACAACGATGGTGTTCTCTCGTAACCCCAGTTCGTCGAGCTTGTCGAGAATCCGACCGATTCCGTCGTCTACAAACCGGGTCATTGCAAGGTAGGTCGCTACGATATTTCGAACCTCGTCCTCAGATTTGCCTTCGAGGTTCAGCATTTCGTAGACGACTTTGTTTCGTTCCGGAGCCTTTGGGTCTTCAAACTCGCCCTTACGCAATGGCGGAAGCGATATCGAATCCGGCGGAATCATTTCTGCATACTTACGAGGGACCTCGTTTGGCGCGTGAGGATCGGGGAAGGAAACTTGGATAGCGAACGGCTTTTCCTGGCCGCCTGTTTCACCGTTCCCATCGAAGGTATCGCCATTCGCTGCTCGTTCAAGAAATGATTCGACCTGAGTTGGAATCGCACTCGATGAATAGCCGTCCAGATGATGGTCTGAAACGATGTAATTACCCGCACCGCTGCCACCTCGCATGTTAGATCGAGATGAGTGAGATTCTTCGATGACTTCAACTGGTGTGACCCACTCCATGCCTTGCACTGAAGGGTCTTCTCCAAGGTAATCATCTTTTGACAGACCGCCGTGAGATATTTCGAGTCTTACATCGAGGGTCTCAAGGTCGGATCGCTGGATGAAGCAGTGATTTTTGCCAATGAGACCAGTCGTGTAGCCAAGATCTTTCCAGATACGGAATGCATGAAGTTCCCCCGGAGGCATTAATGTTTCGTTCCGTCTTGCCCCGGTTGAGTGCGCGAAGCGGGAGGTCATCATAGAAACCCGTGCTGGGACGCATAGTGGATGTGGTGTGATTCCGTTTTCGAATCGAACACCTTCGTGTGCGAGACGTTCAAGTGCCGGAGTTTCAATACCGATGTTGGAATACATTCGTAGAGCCGACCACTTCATCTGGTCAGCGATTATGAAAACAACGTTAGGGAGTTGATTCGATGCCATTAGAGAGGTGATGCTAAGTAGCTGTAGATTGATTGGAAAACATCGGAACCCTATGACGGGTAATATCGCAATTAAAGAAATTGCTGTCAGAATTGTCTACCGCTGCCAAAAAAAGCCGTAGCGAACAACGATACATTCACAGGAATTATGGTCATTAGCAAGTTATTCAGTCCCATCGAAATCCGCGGAGTGACCATCCCGAACAGAGTGTTCTACTCCCCAATGTGTGAGTACTCGTGCGATTCCGACGGGCTTGCGACGGACTGGCATATGGTGCACCTTGGATCGAAGGCCGTTGGGGGTGCAGGTTTGGTGATGGCTGAGGCCACCGCTGTTACTCCTGTTGGGCGACTCACTCCTAGCTGCCCGGGAATTTGGTCTGATGCACATATTGATGCCTGGCGGCCGGTTGCGAAATTTATCGAAAGCCAGGGGGCGGTACCTGCCATTCAAATTGCACACGGTGGTCGCAAAGCTTCCTACACACGACCCTGGGACTTCCCAAAAAGAAACCTCGAAGCGGAAGAGGATGGCTGGCCGATCGTTGGCCCTAGTTCCGTTCCATTCGACGATACGTACGCAGTTCCGCATGAACTGACAAAATCTGAGATCAATCAGATTTCACAGAACTTTGCGCAAGGCGCAGTGAGGTCTTTAGATGCTGGATTCGAGGTAATTGAGTTGCACTTCGCTCACGGCTATCTGGCCAGTTCGTTCATGTCACCGTTATCGAACTCACGCGAAGACGAGTACGGTGGATCACTTGAAAACCGTTGCCGATTCGCATTGGAAACGATTGAATCCGTTCGTAACGCGATTCCAGAGTCGACACCATTATTTGTCCGAATTTCCTCGACAGAATTTGTCGAAGGCGGCTGGGACATCGAGGACGCTATTCAGCTTTCGAAATGGATGAAAGACACAGGTGTTGATTTGGTCGACGCTTCAGCCGGCGGAAACTCGGCGAATCAAACTGTGAACCCAAGCCCGGGTTATATGGTGCCATTTGCCGATGCTATACGCCGAGAAGCTGAGATCATGACAGGTGCTGTCGGACTTATCACCGAGGCCAATCAGGCAGAAAGAATTCTTGTTGAGGGCAACGCAGATGCGGTGTTTATTGGTCGAGAACTAATGCGGAACCCATATTGGCCGCTGTACGCACAGGCTCAACTCGATGGTAAGTCGGAGCACTGGCCGATTCAGTACGAGCGTTCTTCGTTTGATGCCACATACGCCGGTCCGAAGGCATAGACAGATTTCGAACCGATACTGGTGAAACTTGTTTACATGTTGGTTTAAGTAGCTATTCATACTGGGACACTCTCTGGAAATAAGGCCAGATGATTTTCATTCGATTCGAATCTTCAGATAATCTCAGTTCGCCCCCCCCCCCCGGCGAATGTGAATGCTTTTGATAAGTATTCCTTCGACATCATCGACTCCTATATAAAACGCATCGGAGCTGCCATTGAGGTTCAGTCGGATGGTTCCAACGTCTATTGAGCTGTTGCAAAGGACTGTCCGTGCATTATCTGATGATTAATTGCACCCCTGATTCTGGCGCTGCGGCTTCTATGCACCTCTGATACTGGTCCATTCGAAGTCGTTTGGTGTCCGACTGGAACGTGAATTGTTCATATCAGTGAATTTGCGCGTTTGCGCCCGTAAGGCTGAATCTACCCGTATGTTGGTTCCGGACCCGTAATATCGATGCAGTATTGCCCGGGGGTATACAGCGGAATCACGAGCTTCATCAACGATCTCGAAAATAGTGGCATGGTTCCGTATTAGGAACCTTGTCAGTTCAGTTGAATCTGACATTACAATACCCGTCGCTCGAAGCCCGTAGCCAATATCGCATAATCCGCTACTCTCGGTTGACCATATACTTCAGGTGAATTTTCTCCAATGATCATCAAAACTCCTATTCCAAAAATCGATATAGAACGTCCATCACCCGATTTGATCAAGCGTCTCGAAGGTATCGGAAGTGCAATGGCTTCAGGTGAGCTTCGTAAGCTGGGGATTAAGGCTTCGGTTCTAGACGGAATTAAGTCGTTCACACCGGGCAAAACGGTTGTTGGTCCTGCCATTACTTTGCAGTACCTGCCGAAGCGTGAAGACCAATATCCGGAAGGCGAGTATCGCGATCCCGAATCACAGGTGCACCGCCACGCGCTTTACCACGCTAAAGATGGGGACATCATCGTGGTGGATGGTCGAGGCGAGATCAGCAGTGGCGTATTCGGCGACATGATGCTCACTTACCTCAAGGGCAGAGGGGGACTCGGTGTCATCATTGATGGTGGAATTCGCGACTATGGTGGAGCTAAAGAGCTGGGCCTCGGTTTGTGGCTCAAGGGAGTGACTCCTTACGGCCACACACAGACTGTTCAGTTCCCGTTTGCATACAACGTTCCAATTGATTGTGCCGGAACGCTCGTTCTTCCTGGCGACATCATGATTGCCGATGACGATGGAGCTGTAGTCGTACCTCGACAGCTTGCTGAACAACTTGCCGAAGCCGGTGGAGAGCATGCTGAGTGGGAGGAATTCACCCGTATCAAGCTTTCCGAAGGTGGAGATCTCCGGAAGTACTACCCGCTATCTGAAGAAGGTCGAGCAGAGTACGAAGAGTGGAAAAAGACGAACAGCTAGGAATATCTTCAGTTTGCTACTTGATGTTTAAGGTGCCGTAGATCATGACATTTAACGTGGTCTTGGTCGTGCCGGAGATACCGCAAAACACCGGAAATATTATCCGGCTTTGTGCCAACACCGGAGCGCAGTTGCATTTGGTTGAACCGCTTGGGTTCGAACTATCCGAGAAAGCTTTGAGGCGGGCACATCTTGATTACGAACACCTAGTCGATGTAACGGTTCACGAGTCCTTTTATTCGTTCTTACAATGTGTGAATTCGACCAGAGTTTTCGTGACCACTTCAGGTGGTCCTACTCGTTACGATCGAGTAGATTATCGTGATGGAGATTCGGTAGTTTTTGGCTCAGAAAGTCGAGGGTTATCGAACGATATTCTGACCAAATTTCCGGCTGAACGAACACTCGGAATTCCCATGGTGTCTGCTAATCGTAGCATCAACATTTCCAACGCCGTTTCGATCGTCGTTTATGAAATGTGGCGACAACAGCAGTTTGTGGACGGTAATCCTCCCGACATCCAGGACAGAGAGTATTTCTCTTAGAGCTGCGGTCGGTTTTTTGGGTCATTGGCACCGAATCTGCGGGGAAGCGGCACACTGTCCATAACACCGGAAGCTCGGAGTGAACTACAGCGATCGTGCGCTTCGATTCGAATCAGCTGGTGACTGTTACTGATGTGGAGCCCGTTCGATGCTGTTCTTTCTTCTCGCAAACCTAACCGACGACGGACTACAGGCCTGCGTGGAGAATCCCGACTACTTTGCGGAAGCTTGCGATACGGTGAAAGTTCCCGGAGCAAGGCTGCTTTCTAGGTACGCGACGCTTGGTCAGTATGACTTTGTGGTTCTGGTCGAGGCCGACAGCGCCCAGACAATGTCACGTTTGTCAGTCGTTCTCGGTGCGAATGCGCACGTGCATGTTGAGTCAATGCAGGCGATCACTGCTCACCTGATGTCTGAGCGGGAAGAAGAACTAATCCGCTCAAGCGAACCGGACCGTCAGAGAAGCGATGGACCGGCTCAAGCTGCGAGTTAGCCACCTGGCAGGGTTACGCCTGCAGGTAGTGGGTCAGGGAGTTCTTCAACCCAGTAGCGAACTTCGAACGTCGCGGTTTTATCGTCGCCCTGACACACGTCGGCGAGACAGCTAACGATAAAAAGAGTCCCAGGACCGTCGTTGAATATTCCCTGATATTCGGTCTTGTCAGGAGTCAGAATCTCAGCATCGTCACGTCGGCCGTTTGAACCGTTCTGGTCAAACACTCGCAACGCCAGTTTTAGGTCGAACAGCACGCCGTCTTTCGAGGTTACTTCTAGCGTTTCGGAAACCTGGACCGGACCTGCGGGGACAACAATTGCCGGTTTGGCTGGCGCTTCAGGCTTGGATTCAGATGAAGTTTCGTCAGAGCTGCTGCAGGAAACAAGACTCATAGCAATCACTAGTGATGCAAGGGCGGCGATCACGGGGAATCGATTGATCGTCAGTGCTGTTGCCATAGGTCGAATACCTTTCCAATCTGAGCTAGATTGCAAGATATTAGACGAACCCTGGTCGGAATGTGAGTTTTGCTAGTTAAATAGCGCTTTGCAGAAGATCACGTGGAACGGTTCACAGTAGATCATTACGAATGGTGAGTCGGTGAATACCTGTGCCATACGTCTTCTTCGTATACTCAATAGATGTTCATTGGCAATGTTGAAGTAAAGGGTCTTGCACGACTCGCCCCTATGGCGGGCATCTCAAATGCCGCATTCCGTATGGTCGCGCGGGAGTGCGGTAGTGAGTTAACCACTAGCGAAGAGATCGACGCGCAAGGAATATTTCGCAAGAACACTAAGACCCGTTACGACATTGCCAAGTACCTCCCAGAAGAGAAGCCGATAGCGCTTCAAATTCTCGGTGCCGACGCCGAAACGTTGGTACCTGGCGCACAGTGGCTACAAGACCAGGGTGCCGACATCATCGACTTGAACATGGGATGTCCTGTCAAGAAGATCACGAAGACAGGGCGTGGGTCAGCTCTCATGAAGGATGTGCCGAAAACAGCGAAGATTCTCGCAGCAATGCGCAAGGCAATCGACGTCCCGTTCACGATTAAGATTCGCAGCGGATGGGACGAAAAACATCTCAATGCGGTTGAAATTGCCAAAATGGCAGAGGATGTCGGGATTGACGCAATAACCGTTCATCCACGAACTCGCTCTCAACAATTCAGTGGGCTTTCAAAGTGGGAGATGATCGGTCAGGTTGTTGATGCTGTGAATATTCCGATCACTGGAAATGGTGATGTTAAATCGATGACTGATGCGCGTCGTATGGCTGCTGAAACCGGCGTTGAATCCGTGATGATCGGTCGTGGAGCGATGGGCAAGCCGTGGGTGTTCGATGAGTCGTTTGACGAATTAGACGAACAGGGTAAGTACGAGTACCAGACCCGCGTAATCAATCGCCACGTTCAGCTAATAATGGAGCTGTTTCCGGAGCACGTCGGACTGGTTCAAATGCAGAAGCATCTTTCCTGGTACGCTGGCGGACGGGAGCGAGTCCGGTCGTTCCGAGTCGAACTATTTGGAGCAAGGACTTACGAGGAAACGCAGGGAGTCTTCGATCGCTACTGGAGTTCCGTTGATCCTTCACGTATCAGGCAGCTGGATATGGCGCTCGTTTAGAGGGCGCTCTCTTCTCAGCGATGAAAGATCGCTAGGAATTTCACACGACCAAGAACATCAAGACCAGCAAGATGATCAGGGTGCTTGCGGCAGCCGGTATTGCTATTAACCTGCCCACATTTCGAGTGTTGGGGTTTCCCATATCGATCAGTTCCTAGGTCTATAAGTGCTGGCTACACAATTCCGCTGGGCGAGATGTTTAAGCCATGGCAGGCACGGCTTATCTTCTCTCCCTTCGAGGGAGAGGGTATTTAAACTGCCGGCAGTGGCATGTCGTCGCCTGTTTCGTCCTGCCAGATTCGGATTCGCGCTGCCATGTCGCGGATTCGGTCGCTATGTTCCGGTTCGTCGAACAGGTTGGTCAACTCGTGAGGATCGGTGTTTAGGTCGTATAGCTCACACTTATCACCCGGTGAGAGATTCAACTTCCAGCGGTCTCCGGTAACAACCCCTCGCCATGGAACCGAAACCATGCGATTGATTTCAGGTGATCCGAGATTCCGGTCACCCATTCCGTTCCATTGAATGAAGACATCGTTGTCTGAAAGGTCTTTTTCACCGCGCAGAACCGGGGTTAGAGATTTGCCTTCGACATGATCGGGGATTTGGCTTCCAGAGAGATCAAGCAAAGTTGGAACGAGATCGACCTGCCCAACCGAGCCTGGAACCCTGGTTTGCTCGCCGTTGTTCATCCATGGCACGTACATTAGGAACGGTACGTTCGATGCCTCTTCATACAGGGAACGCTTCTCGAGCATGCCGTGGTCACCGGCCATTTCTCCGTGCTCGCTTGTGAAGATGATAATCGTATTATCGGCCTGTCCGCTCTCTTCCAGCGCTTTGAAAATTACGCCAAGTTGGTTGTCGACTAACGTTACGTTGGCGAAGTACTGTGCTCGAAGCTTCCTGAAGCCTTCTTCCGTGGTCGTATCGTGGTGGTCGCCGCCGGCTTCACCTAGAGGATTATTGCCTCCACCCATGTAATAGTCGGAGCGAAGACGGTTCACCAGGGATCCCGAGTCTGGTCGTGTGCGGAATCCGGGTCCAACTTCGATTTCGTCGGGGTCATAAAGCCCGTTCAAAGGACCCGTGTATGGTGGGTGAGGTTCGAAGAAGTTGACGTACAGCATCCATGGTTTATGTGCGTGGTCGCCATCTGGGAATTCTCGAATGAACTTCGACGCGGTGTGACCCAGGAACCCAGCCTGGGTCTGTTCTTCGGTGAGGTCGGCGACACCAACCCAACCTTCATAGGAAATCTTCATTGAAGGCGGCTCAACACCGTGATCCCGCAGCCACTTGTTGTAGGGAGCTTCCTGGTATCGATACTCTTTGCGTGTGATTCGTACTCGCTGAAAGTCTTCTACAGCTTCCCAGGTGTCGAATCCGTGCTGGGCGACCATGTCATCACCGAGGTGCCATTTACCCATGTGGGCGTTGTAATACTCGTCGTCAATCATGTCTCCAATCGTCTGGATATCGCGAGAAAGTGGAATGTTGTTTCGCTGAAGCCCAGTGGCATGCGGGTAGAGACCAGTCATGATCGAAGCGCGCGCCGGTGTGCAAACTGGCTGAGTCACGTACGCGTTCTCGAACACGAAGCTTTTCTCCGCCAGCTTGTCGAGATTCGGAGTCTTGATCCAGTTGTTTCCATAGGCGCGCATTGAATCACGGCGCTGCTGGTCTGTGAGTATGAATAGGATGTTTGGTTTGCGATCCTGCATCGATTGATTGGCCTGCTGAGAAGTTTTGATATTTGCGGTTGCGAGTGTAATCAGCCAACGGAAGGGTACGGCATCCAGGCTCGCGCGCAATATCGCGCGGGCTTAATCTCGAAAGATGGGACTACTCCTGCACCAACAAATAGAGACGGACAATACATTGCTTACGCCAATTACCGCAGAGATTGCCGAGGGCATGATTGCGCGGGACAAACTCGGTTTGTAATCTGAAAGCCGCCTGAAGTTTCCGCATCCCTTCCAGATTCCACCCATGGTGGACGACTTACTACCATCGGTCGATAAACGGTTCAAGTTCGAATTGCGTAGTACGCCAAGTTCGAACTAAAAGGGACCGTTATTGATGAAATTCACATTTACGATGCGAAGAAGCGAGTTATCGTTCCACCACCGTAGAAAATCGTTTAGACCTATCGCGTGACCTGTTGCCTTCGAGACAATAAAATCATCTTCATATAATCGAACAGCAGGCGTGAGCTGGTTTAGAACACGCTTTTGGGGATCATCGTTTGGCAAAGAAACCGGAATCGACGACCGAGATTAAGTTTGAATCAGCTACTAAGAAGAAACGAGTGGAACGTCCATGGGGATCGTACGAGGTTCTCACGAGCGGTCCCGGTTTTCAGACTAAGCGGTTGACGGTGAAGGCTGAGAAGCGTCTTTCTTTACAGTGGCATCGACACAGAGACGAAACGTGGGTCGTCGCTCGTGGAACGGCTCAGGTGACGGTCGATGAGGATCAGCACACGCTGGGTCGTGGGCAGGCGATGCATGTGCCACGAAATGTCCATCACCGAATAGAGAATATTTCTTCCGTCGAACCGCTTGAGATTATAGAGGTACAAACGGGCGATTACCTCGGCGAAGATGACATCGTTCGCGTAGAAGATGATTTCGGTAGAGCAGACTCAGAGTAGATACTTCGCTAGTCCTGCTCTCTTCGAAGAAGGGAGTTAGGTGGTGGTTCTGTCCCCTCCCTACCCGCCTGGATCCTGAAAATGCATTCAGGATGACATGTTCGGTGTTCGTAGTCTCGTCGCTTATTAATGGTCTGTGTAGAGGCCGAGACTTATACCCACAATCAATGAAACATACAGGTGTCGTTGACTATCGGCGGTGGGTGCAACGGCTGCTAACCGATTGGTACTCTCTTTCCTTAAGCAGGTGCCTGTTCCCTTGCGGAAGCAGTTGTACACCATCACGACAGAGGATGCGATAAAAAAACCGAGTCTGATGGTCGCGAAGCGTTGCGGCTATGTCGACACGAAAACGACCTAATTGAGCGTTAGGCGAATGTTGTATAGCGAGTGGTGAAACTACCTGTCCTGAACGCTTCCGTCAAAGCCGATAGGTGTGTCGAGCACTTTCGGGTTTTCAGGTCCTGACAAGGCTTCTTCGTTCAATTCAATCCCGAGTCCAGGTCCCTCAGGAACGATGAGGTAGCCCTCGACAAGTTCCAGTGGCGTTACTAGAAGATCGCTCTTGGGAGGTTCGGACTCGCCGGTGTACTCCTGAAGTGCGAAATTGGGAATGCTGGCATCAAGCTGAACACAAGCTGCAGTGCTGACTGGTGAAAGCGGATTGTGAGGAATCACTTTGACGTGTTTTGCTTCTGCCATCGCCGCGACTTTCTTTGAACCAGATAGTCCACCGCAAAGGCACAAATCAGGACGAACATACGCGGCTGCGTTCGCGCTCAACAACTGTTCATATTCGAAGATTGTCGTAAATCTTTCGCCAGTGGCAATGGGAATGTTGCACTGCTCGGCTACTTCTCCCATGCGAGCAGGACTGTCTGGAAGCATTGGGTCTTCATAGAAGAACGGGTTGAACTGCTCAAGACGTCGACCCAGCCAAATGCTTTCTGACGGGTTCATCTGGCGGTGAATTTCTACACAAATATCTACGTTGCTGCCGACCGCTTCTTTTACCGCGCCGACACGGTCAACTGCTTCTTCCGCCCACTCGGTATAAGACTTGTGGAGGTAGTAATCGGGAGGGAATGGCGTGAATCTAACGGCGGTAAATCCATCTTTTGCCGCGGCAATTGCGCTTGCCACGAGTTCATCTTTAGTTGCACCGCCGACGTGCATGTAGCAGCGAACTTTGTCACGTGTACGACCACCTATAAGGTCATAAATCGGTACTCCCAGTCGCTTGCCTTTGATGTCCCACAATGCGATATCGATCGCTGAGAGCGCTCCCTGTACAACCGAACCCATGAAGTGTGATGACCGATACAGCCACTGGTAGTGGTGTTCAATGAAATCCGGGTTCTGCCCAACAAGGTACTCAGCCATGGTGTCGACCATAGTTTTGGTAGGTCGTTGCCAGCCGTGAACTCCGCCTTCACCAATACCAACCGTTCCGTCCTCGCAGTAAACACGGATCAAAAGCCATCGATCCCAGAGGATTGTTTCGACTCGTTCGATTTTGGTTGGTGCAGGCATATTGAGATTGATCCGTTCCGTTTTGAGTTAATCGCGCCGGGATGCGAAGAAGAGCCAGCACATGTTGTGGGTGAAGGTAGCTCGTATTTAAGCGATATACAAGATCATTCCGGATTGTGTTGCCGTACCACGAGAGTTATAACGTCGGCGTAAATCAAAAAAATCTGCATACATCGCCGATCAGCTGCTCAACTGATCATGCTAACCAAACGAAGAAGGAACTGATCTTTGCTTGATTTGGTCATAAAAGGTGCAATGGTTGTTGACGGCACAGGCTCGCCTGGATCGGTGATCGACGTTGGTATTCGCGGAGATCGAATCGAGGTTGTTGATCAGGCAGTTGAAGCTGAATCAGCCGAGACGTTGGATGCGTCGGGTCTGGTGCTCGCTCCGGGATTTATTGATGTTCATTCCCACGACGACTTTCACGTACTCATAGAGCCCGAGGTTCGCCACAACATTCTTCAAGGGATTACGACCGTTATCGTCGGAAACTGTGGGTTTGGTGCTGCAGGCTCAGAAGCTGGCAAGATTCAAATGAAGGCAATCAATGAACCTTCCGTTGAGCTTCCCGACTGGACCGGTTATTCTGGATATCTCGATGAAGTCGAAAAAACATCTCCTTCGCTCAATGTCGCTGCTTTGGTAGGTCACCACACCGCTCGCCGGGAAGCAATGAACGGTGTTGCGGATCGTCCGCCGACTGATGACGAACTCAAAGCCATGCTCGCGAACGTGGAAGAGGGAATGGAGGCGGGCGCGGTCGGGATGTCTACCGGCTTAGTCTACGAACCCGGTCGTTACGCCAGTACTGATGAGGTTGTGGCGCTTGGTGAAATCGTCGGCAAATACGGCGGAGTCTACGTTTCGCATATGCGTGACGAAGGAGCGGGTCTTTTAGATTCCGTTCGAGAGACACTTCACATTGGCAAAGCCAGCGGAACACCTGTGCAGATATCGCACCACAAATCGGTTGGCAAAACGAACTGGGGGATGGTTTCTCAGTCGCTGGAAATGATTGAAGAGGCTGTCTCGCAGGGCAGGGATGTCACAGCAGACCAGTACCCGTATACAGCGCGCAGCACGATGTTGTTTGCACTGGTGCAAAACGGGACGTTCAACTCCAGCGAGGGTGGGGCGATGGGTAAATCAGATCCTTCCGAAGTTCTGCTCTGCTCAGTGCCTGGATACGATGAGTACGAAGGTCGAACATTACAGAGTTTCGTTGAAGAATTTGATCTACCCGGAGAGGATGCGGCCAACAAGCTTTTAAGTGAATACTCAGATGCCATCCTCGTTGCCGCTTTCGGCATGGATGAAGGCGACGTGCGTATGGTGATGGCTCATGATTCGACCATGATCGGCACCGATGGTTTGGATCGCGGCTCTAAACCACATCCTCGTGCCTGGGGAACTTACCCGCGAGTTTTGGGCAAGTACGTTCGCGAAGAAGGTGTCATTTCGCTTGAGAATGCTATTCACAAAATGACGCAAATGCCGGCTGAAAAGTTTGATATTCCGAATCGAGGATTGATCAAAGAAGGATACTTCGCCGACGTTGTTCTTTTCGATCCGGATTCAGTTATTGACGGAGCGACTTACGAGAATCCTCGGGTTGGACCGCAAGGAATGCCACACGTGATAGTGAATGGGTCTTTTGCGGTGAAAAACGGCGAGCAGGTTGGCTCACGCACTGGTCATGCGGTGCGGAAAGGGCAAATCTGAACTGCCTGGGGTGGTATTGAGTCGAGCCGAGTTCTCACCCACGCCTACTGATAGAAATTTGCGAAGAAATATGGCATCAGAAGTAATCACATCTGTAACGGTGACGCCGATTCCCTCCAGTTACCGCAAAGAACTGGGCAAGAACGCTTACATCGACAACATTGGCACTCAGCGACTCGAATGGGTTGTACGAGCTCGAAGTTCAAGCGGAGCCGAAGGGATTTCGATTGCGAATCGACTCATGCGCGACGGCTCTGTTGAAAGCATGCTAGAGCACATCAAGGGTGCGCTTCTGGGACGCGAAGTCGATCAACTTCTTGAGATTTCGGATGGTGTTGTGACGGGAGCCGGTCCTGGAATGGAGAAGTGGTATTTCCGAAACGGGTGGATGACGATTCTCGCTTTTGATCTTGTGGGCAAGGTTCGAGGCGTCTCGGCTATCGATCTGCTTGGTGGTAGGAAACACGATTCCGTGCCAGCGTACGACACCACCCTTTATTTTCAGTATTTCCTGAATCCCGAGCATGGAGCGTTGCAAGTCGGCGACGAAGCTGCGCAAGCTGTTGCCGACGGATGGCGCGCTGTCAAGATCAAACTCGGGCGCGGTGGTCGATGGATGCTGCCGTAAGCAGGATTAAGACGTGATATTGAAGTCGTTCTTGGTGCTCGTGACGCGGTAGGTCCTGACGTACAGATTTACGTCGATGCCAATTTTGGTTACGACGGCCATCTTGATTTGCTGGACGAGTTAATCAAGTAAGTCGCGCCAGCAGATATTTTCTGGTTCGAAGAAATGATCACTCACGATGTTGCCGGCTACCGGGCAATGCGAGAAATGCTGGCAAAGCACGGATCTGACGCGTTGCTCACTTGCGGTGAAGTCGATAGAAACCCAATTTCCGAAGTGTTCCAGGATCTGATTGATGAGGGTTTGATCGACGGCTATCAGCCTGACATTGTTGGGCATGGTTATCTGGGGTGGATGGACATTGAACGGCAACTAAAGGGCACTGGCGTACGCACGGTCCCGCACAACTGCGGGAACGGATCATTTGGAAGTTACGCCAGCATAACTTTCGGTGCGGCGTCTGAGACATATGTGACTCTTGAGGACGAGCGTGTGATTCCGCACTACCTCACCGAATTACCTGAAATGACTAACGGAGATTATTCGCTACCGTCTGGACCCGGACTGGGAATGGATATCGACGAAGCTGGATACGCTCCGCATGCGAAGCACGAGAATAGGATGGGGGTTTAGACATGGCCGACAAAAACCTCGATCAGCACGTAATAAATAAGATCACCATCACCCCGGTTGAAACATATTTCGGTTCGCCCGCCAGTGGCCGTATTGTTGGTCGCAACTCGAAGAGCGAGAACTACGGATACAACCAGAGGGAGTGGCTGCTTCAAATCTTCACTGACTCGGGCTTGAAGGGGATCAGCAACGCTCGACCAGCTATGAATAGTGGAAGATTGCTCGATGTTTACAACGATTTTAGGGATCTTATCGGGCTAAAGCTTTCGAGCTTTTTCACGGTGAACGCAGGACGAGTCACCGCGATAAACCCACGATGGTCGGACCTGATAGATCGGTATGATTTTCTGGATGTAGCTCTGTTCGATCTAATCGGACGAGCACTCGATGCGCCTTCGCACAGTCTGCTTGGGGACAAGGTACGGGACAAAGTCGAAGGATACGACTCGAGTCTTTACTTCCAGGATCTGGTGAATCCTGCTGAAGGTGCCGGCGCAGTCGCCAGAGAGGCAGCTTAGGCGGTCGAAAAAGGCTGGACTGCGGTCAAGCTGAAGCTGGGTCGACCGGGGAAGTGGTTCGAACCGAATGCGGGAACTCTACGTGATATCGAGGTTGTCGAGAGCGTTCGATCCGCGGTCGGCGATGACATAAAAATTCTAGTTGACGCCAACAATGGGTACGACGCCCGACTCGATCTCCTCGAAGATTTCGTCCGTGGAATTGGCGACCTAAACGTGATGTGGATGGAGGAGATGGTGACCGAAAATGTCTCCGACTATCGCAAGCTCAATGAGTGGCGTGACAAGTACACACCTTCAACCATGATCGTTGACGGCGAGAGTCACAAAGGTCGTCAAACCATCTACTGGCAACTGATGGAGGAAGGGCTGATTGACGCCATACAGCCTGACATGCTCCACATGGGCTTCTGGCAATTCCACGTTTTGGTGAGGGACATAGAAGATTCGGATTATTCGACCTTGATTGCCCCTCATAACTACAACGCTGCTTATTTGGGTTTGCGTGCTGATATTCAGTTCGGTGCTGCGACGGAACGATTCGTTATTGCCGAAGACTCAACTCTGGATTTTGATCTGTATGACGGCCCGGAATATGTGTTCGAAAACGGCAAGTACAATGTGCCCGATTCCCCCGGGCTTGCCGTGAGTGTGGATTCCGAACTATATGATCGCGTCTATAAACAGCATGAAACGGTAATCAGTTAGCTAGCTAATTAATCTCAACTAGTTAGGAAAATTCTGAAGATATGAAAGTTCTAATCACGGGCATTACGGGGCGAGTTGGAGCGAATGTGGCGCAGAACTTTCTGGACCGAGGGCACTACGTCCGCGGGTTTGTTTGGCCAGGTGATCGCCAGGCAGAAAAGATGAAATCGGTTGGGGCCGAAATAGTCGAAGGTGATCTGGCTAGCTCAGCAGATGTGAACGCGGCTGTCGATGGTCAGGAAGTTGTTCTACACCTCGGTGCTGCGTTTCAAGCTGGAGGACCGTTCACGCCAGAGCAGTACTTTGATACAAACGTGAAAGGCACTTTCAACATTCTTGAAGCTTCGCTGGGTCTTGGCTATCAGCTCAAGCATGTAATTATCACCAGTACCGACGCGACGATGTTCAAGTATCCCCAAGGTGGAATTGCCGAACCGATCAAAGAAGATTCGTTGCCGCTTTCGACCACTGATTGGTACGGCTATTCAAAGGTACTTTCCGAAAACTTGTTGCATCGATATCGGTCGCACCATGATTTGCGTGCTACGATCATTCGCTTCGCAAATGTGTGGGGTGCTGGTGAGATCCTCAACTTCCAACAATTCCACCTGAAGACTTTTCTAAAACAATTCGAAAACCGAACCGACGATGCTGGTAAGGCGACTTACGAAGTTCTAAAGGCAGAAGATGCGAAGAGTGATGGTGGAACGCGTCTAATCGTTGCAAGGGACGCCAATGGTCGTCCGTGGAAGAAGCACCAAATCGAAGTGCGCGACATTGTCCACGCTTACGAGAAAATAGTTGGAAATGAGAAAACTTTCGGCAATGTGTATCAGCTTGGGTCGAAAGAGCCGTTCACATGGGACGTATTGATTCCATATATTTCTGAGAAAACTGGAATACCGTATTCGACGGTCGACCTTGCGATGAATCCAACGTTTTACGAATATGACCTCGCTGCCGCTCAAAATGATTTTGGATATGCGCCAACGCTTACGTTGAACGACATGGTTGATGAGGCTATTCGATACCAGTCAGAGGGCGTCGGCGGGATCATACCTACAAACGTCTAATAAGGAGTGAATCTGGTTTTACGGTCGCACTCTGTTCATTGCCACGTAAATTCCAACTCCGAGACCTATATAAGCGACGATGTTGAGAAATACGCCGTTCCATACCCCGAATATTGAAGCTACGAAAAATCCGATTATCCAGATGGCGAACATCGTGAACGCCGCAACGATTCGTAAGCGGGCATCGAGTTTGTACTTCCCGACTCGACGTACGTACTCTCCTACGGGTCCGCCGCCTAGAGCGATGATGAACGACGCCGCAACGTTCCCGATCATGAATCCGAGCGGAAGCACCCACAGAATCCAAACGACCAGTCCGTAGGCGATTCCAAACCCAACGGCACCTGCCATCGATAGCAGGACAGCGGTCGAGAACTCGGTCGTGGTCGCTCTGAAAATAGGAGCCTGACCGATAGTCGCGCAGTCGGGACAGCGAGCTCCGACTGGAGACTGAACCATGCACTGCGGGCAGATCAAATCGCCACATCGAGAGCAACCGAGATTCGAGGTCGTGTCTGGATGCCGAAGGCAGACGTTGTTCAAGGATTCGTTGGTCATTAACTAATCAGGATACCCACAAACTGTGGAGATATTTCGTCAAACCGAGAGTGCAATTATTGCTCGATCCACTCCTCTCGGTTCAGGATGTCACGGTCGAAAACCAGTCTTGTTGCCAACAGTCGGGCGGTTATCTCACCGTTTTTACCCCTCAGTGAGTTGGATGTTATCCGTTTTGCGAAAGTTACCAGCAAGAACAAAAATGCAAAGCAAAGAAGTTCGAACGGCAGGTTCAGAAGCACAGCCCAGATGGGAAGAATCAGCAGTGCGATGAACCACCATACGGCCGAATCTTTCCAAGGTGTGTATAGAACCCCAAGAGATGGGACGATTCCGTAAGCAATCAGGACAGGGAAGTTGAGTGCGAGCGTTGCGCCGACCATGGTCGCCATTCCTCGACCACCGTTGAACCCCGAGAAAATCGACCAGTTGTGACCGGTAATGCCAGCCAAAGCAGCGGCAGCTTCGACACCGACTCCGAGTCCGAGAACAAGATCGGAAGCGACCAGAACTGGCAGCGATCCCTTTGCGAAAATATCAAAGATTATGACAGGGGTTGCCCAAATGGCGTTGACCTGTGAGGTCAAATTGGACGCCCCCAGATTTCCGGTTCCATGCTTTCTTAGATCGACCCCAGCTACCAGTTTTCCGATCAGCATTGCGCTCGGGAACGAACCAACTAGATAGCTGCCAACAACAACGGCAATGGAAATCAAGAAATAATCCGAGGTCATGACATTCCCTCAGGGACATTTCCGATGTTGTTTCCGTGCATCCGCCTAGCTGATTCAAGAAGTTTTATTGCCGTGTCGGGTGGAGGTCCGTTTGCGCCGGGAACGGTTTCGTTCTTCGCTCCCAGAGCGTGGAAATCGGTGCCACCGGCCGGGATGAGATTGTGTTTGGTCGCAATATCTAAGTACGAGTCACGCTTGTTTCTGGAATATTTTTCGGCGTAAACCTCGATTCCAGCGAGTCCGGCGTTCGCGAGCTCTTTTACCAGAGGTTCAATTCGATTCACCGTTCGTGGATGTGCAATTACTCCGACGCCACCGGCCGCGTGGATCATTTGTAGCGCGTCGACAGGGTGCAATTTTGGTCGTGGAAATCTAGCTATTCCATCATTGCCGAGAAAGCGTTCGAAGGCCTCTCCTACGGTTTGAACATGTCCTGCTTCGACCATTGCGCGAGCAATGTGTGGACGCCCGACTGATCCGTCTGCCATCTCGATTACTCTTTCCCACGAAACAGGGCGTTTTATCTCGGCCAGTTTGTTGACCATGGCTCTGGCTACATCGACTCTTTCTGTTCGGAACTGGTTGAGCTTCGATTGGAGGGACTCATTGTGGATGTCAATGAAGTATCCGAGCAGATGTAGCTCAGAATCGTTCGTAGCCGTTCCAAGTTCGATCCCTGGTATGACGGTCAGATTACTGTGTTTGGCCGCCGCTTCACCCGCTTCCTCAACACCATCGGTTGAGTCATGGTCAGTGATCGCGATGATGCGCAGAGTAGTCGAAGCGATTTGATCAACTAGCTGTGTTGGAGAGAGCGTCCCATCAGATGCTGTCGTGTGTAAGTGTAGGTCGACCTCGACCCTCCATTCCGGTCTAACGGCGGGAGTCCTCGGGTCGTGACGGCTTCCGGGTGCACGCTGACCATTTGAATCCCTCAAACTTCTACTTGCCTGTCCACTCGTTCGATAGATGTCGCTAGTCCTGTCGACTCATCAATGTCTATGAGAACGGAATTAAAATTGATTAGCCCAGAACGTTGTGGTTGCATCCGTTGTCTTCTACCTGAGAGAAATCTGGCGAGTGAACCTTCGACTTCAACGCCAAGGATCGAGTCGACCGCCCCTACCATTCCGAGATCGGTTACGAATGCAGTGCCATCTGGAAGGACTTTCGCATCGGCGGTTGGAACATGGGTGTGGGTGCCGACTACAGCGGCAACCCTGCCATCGAGATGCCAGGCAAGTGCGGCTTTCTCGCTGGTAGCTTCGGCGTGGAAGTCGACAACTATTGGTTTGCCCTGACCGAATCCTCCGGCAAGTAGATCATCAACAACGGCGAAAGGGGAGTCGAACTCACCAACCCAGACTCGACCAATCAGGTTGATTACGGCGATCGGGCCCGAATCATCGGTAGCGCCCCGGCCCGGGTTGCCCGTAGGATAGTTCAGCGGACGCAGCACCGGTAGGAACGGGTCATCCAAGTGCTCGATAATTTCTCGTTTGGCCCATACATGATTGCCTGTGGTAATCACGTCCGCCCCAGCTTCCCTCATCTCTTCTACCGTGTCGAGTGTGAGGCCGATTCCCGCAGCAAGGTTTTCACCCTGGAGGGTTATGAAGTCAATGTTGAGTTCGTTTCTCAGATCTCTCAGTAGTGAGTTGACGGCTTTTCGGCCGCCACTGCCGACTACATCGCCGATCATCAGGACACGCATGTGAGCCTTTCTAGGCTTGGTTTGTTTTGGGTTTCGGCGCGCTTACAACCTCAACAATGCGGCATGTACGGAGGCAATTCAAGTTTTGTGGAGTAGGTTTCGGTTGTGTTGATTCAGGGATGGTGTGTCGCGAGAGCGAGATAGCACCGCGATATCTCGAGTTGACGAGGGATCTGGGGTTTTGGTGGTGTGATTACAGAGATGGCGTGTGTGGGTGAGTGATCGTGGTGGATCACCACTCAGTTCGTTCCTTGCTACTCGCAATTACAAATTTTGGGGCAGGAGTAACAAAAATATCCAGCGGTATCTTCGATGGGGCTTTTTGTTACTCCTGCTGTGAGAATCTCGGTTATTTCGCCACTTCGATAGAGCGTGATTCTCTTATTACGACCACTTTGATTTGACCCGGGTAGACGAGCTGTTCTTCGATCTTGGCGACGATATTTCGTGCCAGTGCCGAAGCAGTCACGTCATTTACGTTTTCCGGATCAACCAGTACCCGAACTTCTCGACCCGCTTGAATGGCGTATACACGTTCGACACCATTGAAGCCACGAGCCACATCTTCGAGCGCTTCGAGACGCTTGATGTAGTTATCCACCGTGTCGTGTCGAGCACCCGGTCGCGCAGCACTAATTGCGTCGGCTGCCGCAACCAGAAACGACTCAACCGTGGTCATTTCTCGATCGTGATGCTCGCGAATTCCCGTTACGACGCGATCTATTTGACCGTATCTCTTCGCAATGTCGGCACCGATTTCTGCGTGTGGTCCGTCGACCTCGTGGGTCACTGCTTTACCGATGTCGTGAAGGAAACCGGCTGTCTTTGCGACCTGTGGATCCGCGCCGACTTGTGATGCCAGAATTCCAGCGACTAAACCGACTTCGACCGAGTGCTGAAGTACGTTCTCGCCGTAGCTGTATCGATACTTGAGACGTCCAACCAGTTTCACTAACTCAGGGTGAAGACCTTTTACATCGGCGTCAAACATGGCCTTCTGACCGGCTCTGCGCACAGTTTCGTCGACTTCCGATCGGGAGTTTTCAACCGCTTCTTCAATTCGAGCAGGGTGAATCCTGCCATCTTGAATCAGCCGGTCGAGTGCAACCCGCGCCACCTCACGGCGAATAGGATCGAAGCAGGAAATCGTAATAGTCTCGGGCACATCGTCGATGATTAGATCGGCTCCAGTGGCGGCTTCGATAGCCCTGATATTCCTGCCTTCTCTACCAATAAGACGACCTTTCATTTCGTCGTTCGGCAATGAAATGCTCGTGACAGTAGCTTCTGAAACGACTCCCGCCGCAAGCCGCTGCATACTCGCAGCTAAAATCTCCCGCGCCTTGTCGTCAGCTTCATCCTGTGCCTCTAGTTCGGCATCCCTGTATCGGCGTGCCAGTTCGAACTGGATATCTTCTTCTGCTTGGTCTAGCAGTTGTTGTTTGGCATCTGCGATAGAAAGTCCCGAAATGGTTTCGAGTTTTTCTCCCGCTTGAACCTTCAAATCGTCGATCTCACGTCGCTTTTCTGCGAGGTCGATTCTTTGATTGCCAAGGTCAGCTTCTAATTCTTTTACCGAATCTGACCTACTTTGCAGAGTTTCTTCTCGTACTTCAAGTCGACTCTGCTGGCGTTGTATTTCTAACTTCTGCTCATTAAGCCTGGCTTCAGCGTCGCTTCGGACCTGAAGTGCCTGCTCTTTTGCTTCGAGAAGAATCTCCTTGCTGCGAGCGTTGGCTCTGCGCATTTGCTGCGCAGATGCTTCATCAACTGCTCGCTGTGATTTTGCCGAAAGGAGGTTGCGAAGCTGGAAGCCCAATCCACTTCCTATCACAACCGAAACTAGGGCAACCAGGATGGCGATTAGGATGGTGTCCATCCGAGCCCCCCTGAGCCATTGAGTAATTTCTTTTTTGTTCAGTTTGTGCGAAAGACAGGACCGTATGCCTTGTCGACCGCGACTTGAATACTAAATTCGCAGTGGCTTTCGTGCAAGGAGTTGAACTGGAAAATCGGTTCATCGAATACGTAAACAGGCAAAATAAAACGCCGCAACCGACGGCTGCGGCGTTTTGAATTTCTTTGTGTAAGAAGGATTACTCTTCTTCGCCGTCGGCTCTGTCGCCTTCTTCACCTTCGACACCTTCGACACCTTCTTCACCCTGTTCGCCTTCAGCGACGATATCTTCTTCCTCGGTGACACGTGGTGGCTGAATCCACGCGATTCGATCTTCTTCTGGACCGGCGAGGGTTACTCCGTTCGGAAGCGTTAATTCACCAGACGTAATAGATGAGTCGATGTCCATGAGACCAGAACAGTCGACTACGATTTCGTTAGGTACGTCGAAAGGCTTGGCACGTACAAGAATTTCGAACGTACCCTGTGTTACAACACCCGCACCTCCAGCTGTACCCGGAGCATTTTCCTGTCCGGTAAGTACGACTGGGACTGGGGCCTCAACTTCCTGTTGGACGTCGACCCGTTGGAAGTCGACGTGCTGGATTTCACCAGAGACCGCGTGACGGGCGATTTCACGAACGATGGTCACGGTGTCTTTTCCTCCAGTTACCTGAAGCGTGACTGGAGTGGTTCGACCGGCAGCTCGGAGAACAGTATAAAGATCGGATGAGTCTGCCTGAAGCGACTCTGAATCTTCGTTGAGTCCATACATATGAATGGGAGTGATTCCCTGGCGGCGCAGTGCTCGGTTCTTTTTACCAAGCGCTGTTCTAACATCTGCTTTGAGAGTTATATTTTCCATTGATATCTTCTCCCGTTACTTCGGAGCTGGTTGGGGACCAAAAACTGGTCTTTCCTATCGAGAAATCTGATTTTGAAAGTGACGTTCCGAGTTCAATATCTCGGATGCACATCGATTAACGGTATCACGGGTTACGGTATTCGTAACGAATATTTTGCGACCCTGTTGAGTTTGATCTTTCGAACCAGCGAAAAGCTGACTCGCTAGGTCAGGAAAGCCAGTCCAGTGGTAATATTGCACTTGATAATCGATTGAATTTGATCGATTTTGTTGTTCGGTCTAGTACGTTTGAATCTCGATTCAATCAGTAACCGGAACGAGGATGGAGTTTCGAACGATGCTTGTTCCGATGAAGGTGGATTACGGTGTTAGAACCCTCGTTTATCTCTCGCAACAAAACGATTCGGAATTCACTTCCACGTCCGATATTGCAACCGCGCAGCACATTCCCGAGCCCTACCTGCTTAGGATTTGCTCGGAACTTCAGAAATCGGGGCTGATCGAGTCCCGACGTGGCCCGCAAGGCGGCCATCGTCTTGGCAGAGCTGCGGATGATATTTCGGTCAGCGATGTCGTTAACTCGGTCGACTATTCTCTAGCTCCCATCGACTGCGTCGAAGAGCCTGACGGCTGTAAGCTCTCCGGGGCTTGTTCGCAGCGCGAGCTCTGGAGTGATGTGGAAGCAATGCTGCTCGAGCACTTGAGCAAAGTAAAAATCAGTGAACTGATGAACCAGCAAATGTCGATGGCAGCTGTTTCACAAGTAAAAACGGACTTTTAGGCTCACAACCCGAAAACGGTTGCACCCGGCAAGTTCAAACTGAATCTAACTCCCATAATGCGGCTCGAATTCTCGAATTGGCGCGCCGCTCCCGGATTTTGAGGGCGATATGCGTCAATATGCGGAGTAAACTTCATTAGTACTGCCCCGATACAGCGACGAAATGCGTACAGAAATGGCGCAAATTTCGAGAGACTTATCGGGCATAGATAAGTAAGAGGAAATGACAGGGACATGGCAGAGACCAACGGCTTCACGCCACTCACACCCGGACAGGTACAGCGCTATAGCCGTCATCTGATCATGGACGGCGTTGGTAGCGTAGGCCAGCGAAAACTGATCGATTCAAAAGTGCTGATTGTAGGCGCAGGTGGACTAGGTTCACCGGTGGCGCTTTACCTCGCACTCGCCGGTATAGGCACGATCGGAATCGTAGACTTTGATGTTGTAGACGTTTCAAACCTTCAGCGACAGATTCTGCACACCGATGCAGACGTCGGGCGGCCAAAGGTCGTTTCCGCTAAGGAAACCATTGAGGCTCATAACCCGGAAGTGAACGTAATTCTCCACGAGGAACCGATCAATTCCGACAATGCGATGGACATCATCCCCAACTACGACATTATCGTGAACGGAGCGGACAACTTCGCCACTAGATATCTCGTAAACGACGCGGCGTATCTCGCTGGGAAGCCTCTCGTCGACGGAGCCATTCTGGTGTTCGATGGACAGGCAACAACGTATCAGCCGGGTAGTGGTTGCTACCGCTGCATGTTCCCAGACCCACCACCTCCGGGTGAAGTGCCTAACTGTGCTGAAGCCGGTGTAATTGGCGCGCTTCCTGGACTGGTTGGTTCAATCCAGGCTCTCGAAGTCATCAAGCTCGCAATGGAAGTCGGCGATCCTCTTACCAGCCGAATGCTTCTGATCGACGCGTTGACGATGGACTTCCGCGAGATAAAGATTCGACAGAATCCAGAGTGCAAGCTTTGCGGAGAGAACCCAGAAGTCACGGAGCTGATCGATTACGAGATATTCTGTGGCATTCTTCCTCCCGAGCCAGTTGAAGAGCAGATTGTGTTGGCCGACTAGTCGGTGGGCATCATGTTTGTCTTAGAAATCGGGCAGGACTTGATTAGATAAACGAACTCACGAAAGACCTAATTTCTTGGCAAAAACTTTTGTCGCTCCGTTCACACCGGTGAAATCTGACGCGCTTGAAGCTATTGGCAACACGCCGTTGGTCGATGTTTCAATGCTCAGTCCTGATCCAAAGATCAAGATTTACGGCAAACTCGAATCAGTGAATCCGACGGGATCTGTTAAAGACAGAGCCGCCCGTTCGTTGATTCAAACCGCCGAAAGTGACGGGATGATTAAGCCCGGAGACACTATTCTTGAACCGACTTCGGGTAACACCGGGCTTGGTCTTGCCATGATCGGGCGAATCAAGGGTTTCAACGTCAAGGTTGTGTTGCCGGCCAGCGTTCCACCTGAGCGAATCCAGTTGCTTGAGGCATTCGGTGCCGAAGTGATCTTGTCTCACAAAGACAAGGGGACGAACGAGTCGATCATCGTTGCCAAGCAATTGGCAGAAGAAAATCCTTCGTACTTCATGCCGTACCAGTACGGAAACCTCGCCAACCCGAAAGCTCATTACACGACCACTGGTCCCGAAATTGCTCGTGACCTTCCGGACGTTGACGCCTTCGTCGCCGGGCTCGGAACCGGTGGAACCCTTATGGGGGTGGGCCAGGCACTAAGAGAGCACAACTCGAACGTCGAGATTGTTGCTACGGCTCCGCATCCCGACGATAAGGTGCAAGGACTTCGCTCGATCGAACACGGGTTCATCCCGCCAATTCTCGATCTCGACAAACTCGACGGCCGAATTCTTGTCGAAGGCGAAGAGGCGTTCTACTGGACACGTCGATTGTTGACCGATGCGGGTTACTTTGTCGGTGTCTCTTCAGGAGCCACTTTCGCAACAGCGCGCAAGATCGCTCAGAAGTGGTCACGCGAAGGTAGAGAAGGCAAAATCGTCGCAATGTTTGCCGACGGCGGTTGGAAGTACCTGTCTACCGGTATTTACGGTGAAGACTTCAAGTTCAAACAGTCAGAAATCGAAGGCAAGACCTGGTGGTAGTCGCCTAAGATTTCCTAAATAGGTTTACTATCGAGACCCCCGAGTTCATTTCGAATCAGGGGTTGTTTTTTACATTTGAAAATCTATGAGTAAGGAATCGATAGTTGGCTAGTAGTTCCTTGAGAGAGTCGGAAAAGTCAGAACTGATATTCAAAACCGCGCGTGTGCAGGCGAGACTCATTTCCTCTGGAGAGTTGCTTTCGGAAGAACTTGTTCAGGCGCACCTCGAACAGATAGAAAAGGTGAATCCGGCTGTAAATGCGATGGTCACCATGGTTTCCGAATCGGCTCTGGAACAGGCAAGAGAAGCCGATAAAGCTCGCTCAAGAGGTGATGAGCTAGGTCCGCTGCACGGACTACCAGTCGCGGTGAAGGATCTTCAGGACACTGCAGGCATTCTTACGACTCACGGCTCACCGATCTACGAAAACAATGTTCCTGAAAACGACGCTCTTATTGTCGAGCGGCTCAAGGCGGCTGGGGCCATTGTTACAGGCAAATCTAACACCCCCGAATTCGGGGCGGGATCTCAAACTTTTAATGCGGTTTTCGGTACAACAAAGAATCCATATGACCTGAGTAGAACCTGCGGCGGTAGTTCGGGTGGAGCTGGTGTCGCACTCGCAACCGGAATGACGACAATTGCCACTGGCTCGGATCTTGGTGGATCGTTACGTAACCCGGCTGCGTGGTCGAACGTCGTCGGGATTCGCCCGGCTCCGGGAAGAGTGCCAGCGGTTGGTGGCGACCTTGGATGGTCGAACCTGTCAACTGAAGGCCCGATGGGTCGCACTGTCGATGATGTTGCCTTTCAGTTGAGAGTGATGGCGGGTGATGACCCTCGCTCCCCTTTGTCGCTGCGAGAATCTGGTGATGTGTTTATCGGCTCTCTTGAGAGAGATTTCAAAGGTGTTCGAATTGCGTGGAGCAAGGATTTGGGTGGTCGGCCAATCGACGCAGAAAACAGCCGAGTGACAGAGTCACAAAAGCACGTTTTCGAAGATCTGGGGATGATCGTGGAGGATGACGAACCTGATCTTTCGAACACTGACGAGATTTTCCAGACCCTGCGTGCGTATAGTTTCGCTATCAAGCACAAGTCACACATGCGTGATCACCGAGACAAGTTGAAAGAAACGGTGATTTGGAATGCCGAGCAAGGTATGAAGCTTTCGGCAATCGACGTAGCCCATGCAGAGCAGCTAAGGACGCGGCTTTGGGAGCAGCTACAGGTGTTCTTTACCAAGTACGAGTTCCTTGCTATGCCGGTTACTTCGGTACCACCGTTTTCGATCGATTTGGAGTACCCGCTTGAAATTAACGGGATCAAGCCAGAGACGTATCTGGATTGGATGTGGCCGTGCTACACGATTTCCGTAACTGGGCTTCCCGCGATGTCCTTGCCTGCAGGGTTTACCTGCGATGGACTTCCGGTTGGGTTGCAGTTGGTGGGTCGACCTCGAGATGAGATGGGATTGCTTCAGCTCGCCACCGCGTTCGAAGGCGAGACGAATTTCTGGAAGCAACGCCCGGGCGTAGTTGGATAGGTAGTTCGTGTCCTGCCTCCCTTTCAGGGAGGGAGTTAGAGTGTGGGTTGATTCGATTAAGTGAGAGGGATTACGCTTGGCTGCGATTTGCGTGACTCCTCCCCATGTCCCTCGTTGCCTCAAGACGTCGATTTACGTGGTTCGGAGGTCGGTCCAGATTTTTATCGGGATGACATTGGGAAGGTTGATCGTGGCCAAACGCCTTCCGTCGACTCGAAATACAATGCGCCATATTTACAAACTCGTGATGGAGGATTAGCGCAGTGGACCTGAAGCTTCTTGGAAAACGTGCGGTAGTAACCGGTGGAAGTCGTGGTATCGGCAAAGCCATTGCTCGAACTCTTGCCAAAGAAGGTGTATCGGTAGTTATCGCCTCAAGAGGCAAGGAGGCGCTCGACGCTACAGCCGGAGAACTGACGAATGAAACGGGTTCGATGGTAACTGGCGTCGTCGTCGATACAGGATCAGATGAAAGCGTGCGCAACCTCGCTGTCGAATCGAAATCGATACTTGGTGGTATAGACATTCTAGTCAACTGTGCCGCTCGACCCGGTGGTCAAAGCACAGTGCCTACTCTGTCGGGAGTCACTACGGAAGACTTCAACGATCATATGAACGTAAAAGTCATGGGTTATTTGCGATGCGCCCGTGAAGTTGCGCCAATCATGACTGATCAGGGATGGGGACGGATCATCAACATATCGGGGCTCGCTTCCCGCAGTACGGGTACTGTTGTAGGTTCAATGCGCAACGTCGCAGTTTCCGCGATGACCAAGAATCTTGCTGACGAACTCGGCCCGCACGGAATCAACGTCACGGTCGTGCATCCGGGACTGACTCGAACTGAAGCCACAGAAGGCGTCGTGGCAAGACGAGCGGAGGCGGAAGGTATTAGCGAAGAAGAAGTTGAGCAGAATATTGCTAAAGGCAACTCATCCCGGACGATCATTGACGCTTCGGATATCGCCTACATAGTTGCCATGCTCGCTTCCCCTATGTCGATCGCGATTAACGGTGATGGTATAGCTGCCGGTGGCGGTGTTGGGACGGCGATCTACTACTGATCCTGCGACACGGGAGTTGCTGAATCCAACGCCGTCATCGGCAGTGGATCAGCAAGTATGATTGTGTACTGCCGTTGCGCGATGACCGCGCGTAGCGCATGAAAATGACTGCCTCTTGAGATCGCGATCTTGAGTTCCACGGAGAAACCCTACAGATGACCAAACTCGCCGCTAACCTTTCTATGATGTTCAACGAGGTAGATTTTCTCGATCGATTTGAAGCGGCTGCGAAGGCAGGTTTCAAGGGCGTGGAATATTTGTTCCCGTATGACTATCCGGCGGAACAGATCAAGGAAAAGCTAGATGAGCACAACCTGACACAGGTGCTTTTCGACTTCCCTGCCGGTGACTGGGATGCGGGCGATCGTGGATGCGCAATTCACCCTGATCGAGTTGGCGAATTCCAGGACGGAGTTGGAAAGGCTTTTGAGTACGCAAAATTTCTCGAATGCGAGCGACTAACAGTTCTCGCTGGAAAGGCCGATTCTTCGTTGGGTGGAGATCAAATGCACGCTACATTGGTCGACAATTTGAAGTTTGCTTCGAACGCAGTTGCTGGCACAAACATCACCGTGCTTCTAGAAGCGATCAACACCATAGACATCCCCGGGTACGCCGTTTTCCGAAATAACCAGAGTCGCGCCGCCGTTGAGGCTGCTGGTGCCGAAAACGTTAAGGTTCAGTACGACATTTATCACATGCAAATCATGGAAGGCGATTTGACTCGTGCTATTGATGCGAACCTAGACGTGATCGGTCACTTTCAGCTCGCTGACAACCCAGGCCGACACGAACCAGGCACGGGTGAAATAAACTACGACTTCCTGCTGCCTTATATCGATTCAAAGGGCTACAACGGTTGGGTCGGTTGCGAGTACATGCCTGCTGGTGACACTGTTGCCGGACTCGGATGGGCAGCAAAGTACCTCTAAACGGAACGTTGGATTTAATCGCACTGTCAGGAGCGGGTATCCGTCGTCGTGGCAGTGCGATTAAAGCTCTCGCGTCGCTCGGGAATAATCGGAGCGACTATCACTTTTAAGGACCTAGAATGCCTAAGCTCGAAGCCAATTTACAGTGGATGTTCAACGAATATGATCTGATTGATCGCTACGACGCCGCAGCGCGAGCTGGTTTCAAGGGTGTGGAGCTTCAAGCGCCCTATCCGCTGGAGATCGACCAGATCGTAGAAAGGCTCGAAAAGAACGATCTCAAGCATGTGATCATTAACTCCCCTGTGAGCGACCCCGACAGTGGCATTAACAACATAGCGCTTCGAGCTGATCGTAAAGATCTCTATGCAGAGCGAACGGCAAAGGCAGTTGAGTACGCATCGGGCTTGGGCTGCATTGGCGTGAACATTGGTTGCGGTCCAATCGGCGATGTTGACCCGCAAGAAGCCCACGAGACATTCATTTACAACATTCGCCACGCGGCTGACGAACTAGCAATGGTCGGGGTAGTCGCGCTTGTCGAACCAATCAACACTAGAGATCAGCCGGGATTTTTTGTGAACACTTCTCGTGGTGGACTTGATGCGATTGCCGAGGCGGGGCATCCGAATCTCGCGTTGCTGTACGACTTCTACCATATGCAGATCATGGAAGGTGAATTGTCTCTGACGGTGCAGGAACATCTATCATCGATCAAGCACATTCAAATTGCAGACAATCCCGGTCGCCATGAACCTGGAACTGGTGAGATCAACTACGATCACATTCTTGGCTGGCTGGATGAGATTGGCTACGACGGCTGGGTAGGTTGTGAATACGGTCCGAGTGGTAGTACCGAAGAGACTCTAGGTTGGGCAAAAGCCTGGCTGTAGAACAATACGAATCGTAAAACTGGATCAGGGCGCAAGGTCGAGAGAATGAGCACGCAACAAATTACTCAGTTCGATAGCGGAGATGCCGACCTGCGAGCGGATATCCGTCGGATGGGCGAGATGCTCGGCGACAGCTTGCGGAATTTGTGGGGCGAAGAGCTTTATGAGCTCATCGAGTATGTCAGGGCGACAACGCGTGAACTCAAAGAGTCGCCGAACCAGAAGCTCCACGACGAGTTGATCAAAAAGCTCGACGAATCATCACTATGGCACGTGATTCGCATGGTTCGACCGTTCACCAGTTACTTTCACCTCGCGAATGTTGCCGAGCAGTATCACCGAATCGAGTTCAAAGGTGTCGCTGGGGCACGGCTAGAGTGGCTCGAAGAAGCATTTGACCGCGTGAGGGCAGCGGACATTCCCCGCGACGAAGTTAGGGATGTGATTGAACGTATTGAGGTGCGTCCGGTTTACACTGCGCACCCAACTGAAGCCGCCCGTCGCTCGATTTTGAACAAGCTCCGACGAGTTGGTGAACTGTTAAACGATCGATCGAACCCTATTTTGTTGGGATCGGAGAAGCGCCGTATCGATCGTCGTCTGTCTGAAGTGATCGAAGAGATTCTTCAAACTGACGAACTTCGCCATGTGCGACCTCAACCTGTCGATGAAGCCCGAAACATCATCTACTACATGGAAGATATGTTCCGGTTTGCGATTGCGGAGGTTGAAGAGGCATTAGACGACCAGTTGGAAACGCTAGATATTAGTCGTTCGCCTTCCACACGCGCACGTCGATTCGGTACATGGGTTGCTGGCGCGTCGACGTTTAGCCAAAGAACACGACCCGCAGGTGAGAGGGCACTGTTGCTCTCGATTAATGGCGTTGCTGCAGGCCTGAAAAACACTGGATAGCTCTGTGGATAGTTCCTCAACCAACAACCCGAAGAATCCAGTGATTTCACTCGTTGCAGAAGCGATTGCAACGGGTTTGGGCTCGGGAAAATGGCCATTCGTTGCACCGGCAACTGTGGGGACGTTTACCGCGTTGGTCGCCTACTGGTTGTTGGATTCAGTTGGGTTTAACGGAACCGGTGATTCGCCGTGGTATTTCGCACTGATAATCGTCGCCACATTTGCAGGAATCTGGGCCACAGAGTACATAGACTCCGAAGAAGATCACGATCCAAAACGAGGGGTAATCGACGAGTGGGTTGGAATGTGGGTTACCGTACTGTTCCTACCAGTGACCTGGCAATGGATGCTTGCCGGGTTCGTTTTTTTCCGTGCACTCGATATCCTTAAGCCTCTCGGTATTCGGCGTGTCGAAGCGTGGCCGGGAGGCTGGGGCATTATGTTCGATGACATCGCAGCAGGCGTGCTGGGCGCGGTGATTTTGAACGTAGTTCGACTGATCTTTTTCGCTTAGTCAGCCGAGAACGTTACTGGTTAAGCTTGCGCTCTTTTCCGAATTACCTGACCAAAATAGGCGTTCACCAGTTGGACAAATCTCTCGGGCTGAGCGTCGTGCATGCCGTGTCCAACGTCGTTCCATTTCACGTATCGACCGTTCTCGAGCAGATCATCGGCGCGCCCTGCCTCGGAGTCGCTTATTGCGGCGCCCATATCGGGATTTGCTTGCATCAATAGAACCGGTGTTTTGATCTCGGCGAGCACGGCATCTGGATCCCACATTTCGGCGATTCCTCCTTCAATCGCTGGTACCCAAACGTCAGGATCGACTCTGTATATCGCGTTGGCTCGACGTTCTATGACTTCTTCCGTTGCCGAGTCGTCGATCTTACGTTGTTCTACTTTGTACTCATAAAGGCTCAGGTTCTTTTTGCGAAGCTCGAGTACTTCCTTGAATCGATCGGTTTGCTCGACATAGAGAGGAGGGTCTTCGAGGACCGCGGAAGCAACCAGATCAGGAGTCACTGCGCAAACCCCTGATGATGTAATTGCTCCAAGTGAGTGACCAACGAGAAACGCGGGTTCATCGACTACGTTCCGCAAGAACTCGACGATTTCTATTGGATAGTCGATAAAGCGATATCCCTCCGGAGTTCGACCAGAGTCACCATGCCCACGCAGGTCGACAGCGTACACATGCCAGTCAGTCGAAAGTTGATCAATGACCGGTTCCCAATTCCGCCAGAATCCTCCGATCCCGTGAATCAGTACTAAGGGCGGACCATTGTTTGGACCCTCCGCGTAGTTCACTTCGATAGTGCTGGCGACAAATTTCTTTTCGGAATATTGAGTCATACCGTGTCCGTAGTTTCGTGCAGGTTAGCGCGACGTCATTCTGAACTAGATTCAGAATATCGGTCAATTGTGATCGAGCAGCTATCCCGCAGCTGAGAAGCTATTTAGCCCAGAAACGTTTCGCCGCGCGAATGAAGTCGTGGTTGCGTGCGATATGTGGGGAGTGCCCAACTTTTGTCCAGGAGAGCAGGTCAGCGTTCGGAATCAGGCTGATCACTCGCTGTGCCTCGTGATCAGAGAGGATCCCGCCCTTGTCTGCCGCACCGACGATCATTAGCGTTGGGCACCGGATCGACGAGAACATTTCATCAAACGTTTCGATGTCTTCGCCACGACTGATCGGTCCTTCTTCAAGAATAGGGTCCATTTGGAACCACATCTCGGCAATTCGCCTGATGCTGTCTTCCGACGCACCTTCGTACTGTTCTGAAACAGCAGGTATCAGATCTTCTGGCGTTCTCGCTGAACGGATTTGCTGGGCGCGTAATGATCGGAGTTCAGGTTTTCGTTGGCGAGCCTGTTTACGAACTTCCGAGTAAGCTCCAGAGTACGGCTCAACCAGAATCGTTTTTGCAACCAATTCGGGGTGTTGAGATGCAACCGCTGCTGTCACCCATCCGCCAAGTGAATGTCCGGCGAGATACACGGGTTCGTTTGCAATAAAGGGTAACGCAGAGGCAATGTCATCTGCCCACGTTTGGCGAGTCGAGTTGGCACCGTAGCGACCGCTTCGTCCCATAGCTCTCAAGTCGACCGCGAAAAGATGGAAATCCGACGATAGTTTGTCGACGACCCGTCCCCATGTATGCCAGTTCGAACCGTAGCCGTGGATGAGAACCATCTTCGGTGAATCATCTGCAGGCGCGTCCCACTCAGCTACGTTCAGGGCAATCTTGCCTGTGTGAACGTAGCGCTGTGAAACTGTCATAGAGAGAGTCCCGGTTTACCCGAGTACTTCCTTCATCTTGGCGCCAATGAGAGCGGGTGATTCGACGACGTGGACACCGGCAGTTTCGAGAGCTTTGTTCTTCTCGGACGCGAGAGCGGCTTTACCGGTAATGATCGCTCCGGCGTGTCCCATGCGCTTGCCTGGAGGTGCAGATGATCCAGCGATTGCTGCAACGACCGGTTTCGTCACGTGCTCCTTGATGTAATCGGCCGCTAGTTGTTCTCGAATCCCGCCGATTTCGCCAATAAGAACGATCGCTTCTGTTTCGTCGTCGGCCTGGAATAGCTCAAGCACGTCGGTGAAAGTTGTGCCGTGAATCGGGTCACCACCAATACCAACACAGGTTGATTGACCCATGCGGTGCTGAACTAGCTGCGCGATCGCTTCGTAAGTGAGGGTTCCAGATCGAGAGACTACACCAACGTTGCCGGGCCGGACGATGTTCCCCGGAACGATTCCAACTTTCGCTTTGGAAGCTGGGCTTAGGACGCCTGGACAGTTAGAACCGATTAGCCGTGTCGGCTTGCCCTTGATGTACGCCATCACCTTGACCATATCGAGTACAGGTACACCTTCGGTGATACATACTACAAGCTCTAGTCCGGCATCGACCTGCTCTATTATGGCGTCCTTTGCGAACGGGGCAGGGACGAAGATCACGCCGGTGTTCGCTCCGGTTTCTTCAACCGCTTTTGCGACCGTAGAAAAGTATGGCACTTTATCTTCGAATTTCTGACCGTCGCGTCCAGGGTGAACTGCGGCGACCATGTTTGTGCCATATTCGCGAGTTCGACTCGCCTGGAAGCTCCCGTCTCGACCAAGTCCCTGAACCAATAGGCGAGTGTTTTCACCAACAAGAATTGACATTAGTTGGAGTCTCCAAGTTCCAGTAACTTCTCTTTCAAAACCTCGGCAGCTCCAGCAAGATCGGGCGCTCCGGTGATGTTGAGTCCTGAATCGGCAAGAATCTGAATACCTTCTTCTGCGTTCGTTCCTCGCATTGCAACAACCATGGGAACCGTCGCGTTGGTTTCGCGTGCTGCAGCTACGATCCCCTGGGCGACCACGTCTGAACGAGCTATTCCGGCGAATAGATTTACCAGGATCATTTCGACATCATGGTCATCAATGATGATCTTGAACGCTTCTTCAATTCGTTTCTGATCTGCTGAACCACCAATATCGAGGAAGTTCGCTGGATCAGCACCAGCGGCCTTCGTGATGTCCATGGTCGCCATGGCAAGACCTGCACCGTTGACCATACATCCAACTCGACCACCTTCGAGCTTTACGTAGGCGAGATCAGACTGGTCGGCGCGCTGCTCTAATGGGTCTTGCTGGTTGGGGTCACGTAGTCCGGCGAGATCGGTGTGCCTGAACAGCGCGTCGTCTTCCAGGTTGATCTTGGCATCTAGCGCAATTACCTGGTCATCTTCCGTGACTACCAGTGGGTTGATTTCCACCAGCGAGCAATCGTTTTCAACGAATACGTTGTATAGATCAGAGATTAACTTAGTTGTGGCTCGAAGTGACTTTGCTGGCACGTCGAGCGCCATAGCGATGTCACGGGCGTGATACGTGGTGAGCCCGATCAACGGATCGCCAGCAACTCTGAAGATCTTCTCCGGAGTTGCTTCTGCAACTTCCTCAATCTCCACACCACCTTCGGTGCTTGCCATGACCACCGGAGAGCCAAGATCTCCATCAATAACGATCGAAAGATATAGCTCCTCTTTGATATCTAGAATTTCGGCAACCATTACCTTTTCGACGGGTACTCCAGCTGCGCCAGTCTGATTCGTAACGAGTCGTGAACCGATCAATCCCTCAGCAACTTCTTGTGCTTCTCCGGGCGAGTCAACCAGCTTTACGCCGCCGACTTTTCCACGTCCACCGGCGTGAACCTGTGCCTTGACTACAACTTTTCCGCCGATGCGGGAGGCGATTTCTTTCGCTTCTTCCGGGGTCGATGCAACCTCAGCTTTAGGAGTGGGGACTCCGAACCTATCGAGGATTTCTTTCGCCTGATACTCGTGGATGTTCACGAACGATTACCCGCTTTATCTACTGTTATTGAGCCCCTTGAAATGCGCAGTGCCGCATAGTTTGGGGTGCTCCTTAGATTCAGAGCCGCTAATCATCGTACCGACGGGTTTGAGCAGTGTCTACGAAATCCGGCATTCCACGGGTGCCTGAAGGTGAGATTGAAACTAAGATTAAACAAAACGAACCCGCCAGAAGGCGAGTTCGTTTTGATTGCATGATTTCAAGAAGTGCTATGCGGTGCTTTCTTGGTATCGAGCGTTGATTGAAAGGCCAATTCTTGCGCTCAGAAGACCAATATCGCTCTTGAACGTTACGAGAATCTGCTCCGGTACTGTAGAAGTGAGCGTCGAGCGACGAGGTTCGATCAACACCGTCGGACTTATGTCGCCAGCTGTAACCGTTCGCAGCAAGTTCTCTGGCTGCGTTACCCGTGATGACTTTTGCGATTTCACCCAATGCTGAGACAGCCATAGGGTCGCGAGCGTCCATGTCTTCGCGAATCATTCTTCGTACAACTCCAGCCGATACTTCGTCGCTAAATCCGTAGAGAACGTTACCTTCGAGTTTTCCGCTGATACTGATGATCGCGGTGATGTCGTCAGTCGTCTACTGGTACGACACAGCTTCCGGGCCGGAGATTTCTAGATCCGTGCCGAACTCTTTCTTCCACACCATCTGGGCTGGACCCAGGAACGGGTTAACAAACTGTTGCCGCTAATCTTCTAGCGCGTCGATGGATTGCAGCACCGCCCGGATGTAGCCGTAGCAGTAGGCAAATGCGACGGTTGCCGAGTTTTCTCCGGAAATTTTGGGTGCGTGGTCGGGCATCAGCATGCCTTTGTATCCCACTTCTTTATAGACCCATGCTGCTTGCAACATGTCCACGTCGCCCTCATCAGGAAAGGTCTCTTCGAACGCGAGTTTGCGCCCGGCGATATTTCTGAAGTGGACGTTGAAGATTTTGTTACGGCTTCCAAACCAACGGATCACATCGAAAATCTCTCTCCTAGGGTCTTCAAGCATTTCGGAAACCGTACCCTGGCAGAAGTTGAGACCGTGCAGCGGGCTTTCGTGCATTTGCACGAACTTTTTCATTCCCTCGACTGTGCCAAGAACTCGCCTTACCCCGCGGTATCCATCAGGGGTGTACGGGTCATGTGGATGACAGGCTAACTTCACACCGTATTCTTCAGCGACTGGAACGATTCTTTCCAAAAAGTAGTCGATTCTCTCCCAGTACTCGTCGGCAGAAACCTCACCCCATACCCCTGGTGGCTCGTGCTGATCGATTTCGTCGTAATAGAAGCTTGATCGAAGGGCTCCACCCCTGCCGCGCCGGGCTTCTGTTCTAGTGATCCCAATTATGAAGAGGCGGTACTTGACTGCCGGTATGCCTGCTTCGCCACAAGCTCGGATGATGTTCTGGCAGGTTTCAATCTCACGATCACGGTCTGGAGAAATACCGAGCATAATGTTCGGGGATTGGTTGTCTTCGGGTTTTGTGCCAATTGGGAGAGCCACCATATCGACGTTGATCCCGTAGCTTTCGACTTTCTCTCGGTATCGACTCAAAACGTCGGTGTTCCACGTTTCGGCAGCGCCTGGTGGAAATCCGTTGATGTGGTTCACGCCCAACTGAGCAAGAACCTCGTAATCGGTGTCGCTATGAATCGGGTACTGAGTCCCAACGAACATTTGTTACTCCGTGAAAGGTGGTTGCGCGTCTATGCAAGGCTTTGCTCGGCAGAACGAGGACCGCCGACCAGTTCAACTAACCTAGTTGAGGCATGTCTCGGCGTTGGCGTGAGGCTGTGGTTGCTCCGCCGGATACGGGCCATGGACCTCCCAAGTGTTCGCCCGATTGAAGGGGCATGGCCGCGGTTCCGGCGATGTTGTTCCAAGTGCGAACACGTAACGCGTGATCGGTTTCGTACTCGTTCCTTGATAACAACGATGGGTGTTCACCGTCGAGGCGTTGTCTGACAGCAGGCAAGCTAGTTGGATCGTGATTCCATGACGGCTCATTGTTCTCCTGAGTCCGGCTAAGCGGGAACTTGATCATGTATCGAACGCGATCACTTTTATTTCCGGTTGCGGCGTGCCATATATCGTAGTGAGTTAGCAGAACCGAACCTGCTTTGACTATTGAGAACGCCTGTCCTCTTAGATTTACCAGGGTGACCATGCTTTCTGGCGAAGATATTCGACGGTGGCTACCCGGAAGTAGGACAGTCGGTCCCATTTCAGCGTCAACATCCTGCGGGTAGTACATGAACATGAGCTGACGTATGTGATCGACATCTCTGTCCTGATGACCGCGACCAAACCGTTCGTCCTGGTGCCACGGTTGCCCGCGAGTCAGCGGCGGATTCATGTGTATATGCCCGCCGGGATCACGAACGTACTTCTGTCCGAGGAGGCTCGTGAGCGCGCCCTTAACCTTTGGATCCTCAAGCACTCCGATGATTTCCGGGAGAGCCTCGACGATGTGTCCACCTGGATTCTCAGGCATCTCACGGAGTGCAGAGATGATGCTCTCGTGGTAATCAGCAGCAAGATCTGGCTCGACGATGATGTAGCCGTTGATAATGAACGATGCTACTTGGTCGTCGTTCAATAGGCCGAGATTGGAAGCACTAGTCATTTTCGCCCACCATACGCTCGAGAATGAACTCGTAGCCAAACGCACCGACCTGCTCTGGATTGATATCGAGTCGTTGATCGGGGAAGTGAACTACTCGCCAGCCGTCGAGAATCGCCTCGTGTACCGATTGGTATGGAATTACGGCATCTACTTCGACCTGTGGAGCATCGGACGTTTCAGGTTCATGTAAGGCAAACCCGACGACGGCAGCTCTGAGACTTCGAGAAACGGTATTTAGGTACAAAACGCGTTGGCGGCTCATAGTGGCGTCGAGTATATCAGCGCGTTAACGTTGAGTAGGCGTGGGCAGCGGGAGGGAGCAGCACATGAGTGCGAGAGCCCGCGGGCGAGAAGGAAAAATGGCGGAGGGGACAGGATTCGAACCTGCGATGCCGTTACCGACATACTTGTTTTCAAGACAAGCGCATTCAACCGCTCTGCCACCCCTCCGCAGGGGCATACGTTTCGCCGGGCTTCCCAGCAAAACTGCACAGACAAATAGTCTAATAGCAACATGCGCGAATCTGAAACTGTGAAACTTCACAAATTCCTGTCGGATGTTTGGTGTAGCCTTCGTTTTACATCGACGATGATATGCGCGAGTGAGGTTTCTCAACCGGCAAGCAGTGATTATTTTTCGGGTGCAGCTTCACTGATCGATGAGGGAATATGGGTCAACTTCTAGAAAGTTCTGCAATGCTTTTGGTTCTTGCCGGGGCGGTTCTGGCTGCGATCGGAATTGTGGTTCTGATCGCAACTGAGGAGTCATGGATTCTCTATGCGATTGGGTGGTCGGTGACAGCAGTTGGTGCTTTTTTGTTGTTCTGGATTGCATTACGTGATCGTCTGCGAGACCGGAAGTCCGAAGATTTGGACGACGTTGGGTTTAACTAAAGAACATCGCTCAAATGATTCTTATTTCTGACAGCTGGTGCAGAAGTAAGCGGTTCGCCCACCGAATTTTTTTGTGACCAAAGGGATTTCGCATCGGGGACAAAACGATCCTAGTTTGCGATGTAGCTGCATTCGATCGTCGTATGCGTCGACTATGTAGGGGCGTCCAAATTCATCTGGATTATTCAGGATGAACTCTAGTGCGTGTTCGAGAGACTCACGCACTGCTTTATGAAGTGACTTCAACTTAGATTCTGAGATCGTATTAGCGCGTCGTGCGGGTGATATTTTGACTCTGTGGAAAGATTCGTCGGCGTAGATATTTCCTATTCCGGCGATAAGTTGTTGGTTGAGCAAAAGTTGTTTGATTTGACCTGTCCGTTTGTCGAATCGTCCGGCGAAATCATCAGCTGTTAGGCGGTCGTCGAGCGCGTCAGGACCTAAGCCGTCGAAGGCTTCTGCAGATGAATCGAATCGCTGGAGCTTCGCCCATCTACGAGGATCAATGAGTGCGAGTCGTGTTCCCGAGTTGAGTGTGAAGAGCGCTCTGGTGAATCGAGGTTCGGGTTCTTCGGGTAACAGGAAGTGAAGCTGCCCAGTCATACCCATGTGAACGCCAAGCGCGAAGTCGTTCAGCTCGAGTGCGAGTTGCTTTCCTCGGCGGGTAATGTTCGTTATCGTTTGGCCATTTGCGTTATTCGCCCCGATTATCGTGCCAGTTCCACCGGGACTCTCGGGCTTGGTTTCGAGTTTTACCGAGGTGATGGTACTGCCGACAAGTCCTTCTCTAACGAGGTAGCGTCGGAGTGATTCAACTTCAGGTAGCTCGGGCATGGCTTGGAGTTTGGTGAGTTCGAAATGATGATGCGATTGTTTTCATCCTGAGCCCTGTCGATGGGTGCAGTCAAGATAGGTTGCGCAGTTGGCGCACTGCGGTCCTTTAAGAGGCTTACAGTGGCACTTTGGCTGAGGATGTTTTGGGATTGTGAGGTCGGATTACGGGCGTTAAATTCCCACTTATCCTTGACGGGGCTTCTCACAATGCCAGGTTCGTAGGTGTTGGTGATGTGGAGTATAAGGTTCCACGCTACGACTTTCGCTCGGATGCTTACTAAAATCTGATCTAGAGATACAACTGCGAAGAGTTGTAATTGGGCGACGGATGACGTTCACTTCGTATGGCGAAGAGGCTCCGTCAGAGTGGATGGACAACAACGCTTTTGTGACTTGGATTACCCATGAAGAACCTTGGGTATTAGAACATACCCTAATCGAATCGCTTTAACTCCCGTTAAACATTCAAGACAACAGCCACCATCCGTTTCAAAAGACTCTGAAGGCAGTGCGTTCCGATGCGCGTTCCACATGAGGCTAAACCAACACCGCAACGGCTCAGCCCCCTGACACTCACATATCTTTTCTAGACGGGGGCCTACCGGGTATCGGCGGCACCCCATCACGCACACCCGCACGTATCACGCGCGCCCGCACCGCGCAGGCGTGAGCCTGATGCTAAGGTAATGCTGAAGGAAGGGGTTAGTTCGCTGAATCCATGTCGCCCCAAGTTGGTCCGGTCTTGGCTTCGACGAGGAGCGGTACGGATAAGTTCATTGCAGCAGGCATCATCGTGGTGACCATAGATTGCATTTCCATCAGTTCACCGGGCGCTATTTCGAAGATCAGTTCATCGTGAACCTGTATCGACATTTTTGACTGCATTTTTTGGATTTTCATTTCGTTCGAAATGTTAACCATTGCAATCTTGATCACATCTGCTGCAGTGCCTTGAATCGGCATATTTACAGAGACTCGTTCTGCCGCAGATCGATGCATTGGGTGGCCTGCATTGATGTCAGGAAGATAGCGTCTTCGGCCCGTGATTGTTTGCGCGAATCCGTCGTCTCTGGCTGACTGCTTAGTTTGTTCAATATAGTCTCGGATTCCCGGGTATTTACCGAAATACAGATCGATGAACTCCTGTCCCTGTTGGCGTGTCAGGTCGGTCTGCCGTGCCACACCGACTGGTCCAAGTCCGTAGATCACACCGAAGTTCAGAATTTTGGCGATTCGTCGTTGGTTAGCGGTTACTTCTTCGGTGTCGTACATTGCGCGAGCCGTCGCAGCGTGAATGTCTTCGCCGTTGTGAAAGGCCTCAAGCAGTCCCGGTTCCTGTGAAAGGTGGGCGAGGATTCTGAGCTCGATTTGCGAGTAGTCGGCTGCAAGGAATTGCCAGCCATTGGTGGTATCGGCGACAAATGCTTTCCGCACTCGTCGCCCCAGTTCTGTTCGAACTGGAATATTTTGAACATTCGGATCGGTACTGGAAAGCCGTCCGGTGGCGGAGCCGACCTGATTAAAGCTGGTGTGTACTCGACCTGTTTGTGGGTTTACGAGTTCAGGAAGGGCGTCGACATAGGTGGATTTGAGTTTGCTGAGCTCTCTGAATTTCGCAACGGCATCAGCGATCTGGTAGACCCGATCGTCGAGATCCTGAGTTTCTCTGATTTTCTCGAGAGAGTTAGCGTCCATCGACCAACCCCTCTTGGTTTTTCGGGTTTTCGGAGCACCCAGTTCGTCGATCAGAAGGGCGGCAACTTGCTGGTTTGAAGCGAGATTGAGCTCCCGTCCGTCAACGATCGCGTTAGCTGCCTGCTTGATTTGCTCAATATCTGCTCCAAGTTGTTCAGACATTTCAGCAAGAGCGGTTTTATCGATGATCATCCCATTGCGCTGCATCTCGATAATCACGGGCAACAGAGCAAGCTCAATTTCTTCGTTCACGTAGCGGGCTTCATGCTTGTCGATCTCGGGTTCGAAGTACTCGTAAAACCGCCAGGTGAAATCGGCATCGGCTGCTGCGTATGTCCCGGCTTTGTCGATCGGAACTTCGGCCATTGTTATTTGATTGCGCCCCGTACCAATAAGAGTCTTTATTTCAGTCATTTCGGCCTGAAATAGTTCGAGTGCGAGTTGTTTCAGACCGATAGATCGACGACCACACAGCGCTGCGGCGGTCATAGTATCGAACGCCAAATTGTTCACAGAGATTCCCGCTTCGGCGAGGACCATCATGTCGTAGTTGGCATTATGTGCAATCTTCTTGATCGATTCGTCTTCAAAAATTCGGCGGAGTGCTGCTAATCCTTCAGCGAAAGGAACCTGAGCACCTTTGTTGTGACCAATCGCTATGTACCACGCGTGTCCTGACTTGATAGAGAAGGAGATCCCAACAAGATCCGATGTCATCGAATCGAGTCCGGTGGTTTCGGTGTCGAACGCAAACTCGCCTTTGGATTTGAGGGCGTCGATCATCGCATTCAGTCCCGCTAAATCGGTGACGATCTCGTACTCACCTAGCGGTTTTTCTTCCTCAGGTTCCACGGACGGATCGACCTTCGCTGCACCCGATTCATCCGCCATCATGTCGATCTGTCCGACGGGTGACTCAGGCGCTTCCCATCCCGGAGCGGTTTCAGGTTCAGCAGGGGGTCTGTCACTCTCACCCGATTCGCCTAGCTTTGTAAGCCGATTGGCGACGAGGCGCATTTCGTAGTTCATGAGCGCCTTAATGACATCCTCTCGTTTGAAGTCGCCGAAGCGGGATTTTTCCGCATCAAACTCCACCGGTACATCCCGCACGATCGTGGTCAGAACAAGCGCTGTAGCGGCAGTCTCCCGATGTTCCTCGAGGAGATTCATTGTTCGTTTCGCTCCGCGCAAATCTTCAATGTTTTCGACCTCATTGAGTCGACTGAACAGTGAGTCGAAGTGACCGAGATTGTTAAGTACGGCGCGAGCTGATTTCTTACCAACTCCGGGTACCCCCGGAATGTTGTCGGAAGAGTCGCCTTCGAGTGCCTTGATCTCTGCTATGAACTCAGGACCGAGACCGTCGTACCGATCGGCCACTGCTTGCGGGTCATACTTCCTCATGTCGCCGAATCCGGTGTACATGAGGAGCGAGGTGTCGTCATCGACCAGCTGGAGTTGGTCGGCGTCTCCGGTAAGAATCAGCGTTTTATAGCCCTGTTCAGTCGCCTGTTTAGAGAGAGTGCCGATCAGATCGTCGGCTTCAAACCCATCGTATTCATAGACAGGGACGCCAAGTGGTTCGAGTATTTCCTTCACGATCGGAATTTGTTCGTGAAGGGCAGGATCCACTTCCTGCCGTTGTGCCTTGTACTCAGGAAACATTTCCTTTCGAAACGTTGGCGACTTGGTGTCGAACGTCACGGCAATGTGTGTGGGTTTCTGCTCACGAATCGTCTTGAGGAACATTGTCATAAACCCGCTAGCACCTGTTGTGTTCTGTCCCGTCGAGGTGATCAGGTGATCTCGAACTGCGAACCATGCCCTGAAGACGATTGCGTGTCCATCAATTAGTAGGAACAGTTGATCATCAGTTTTAGCAGGAGTGGTGGTCATGAGAGAGAGGCGTTCCGATAAGCGTAGGTCGATAAAAGTTGGTCTTAATGCCGTGCCACGGTGAGCGGATTATAGCTTCTCGCTCACTACAGCTTTTTATCGATTGCCTACTTTGGTTTCGTCGCAATCTGGACTTCAAAGAGTCCAAACGCCATTGGCATACCTATTGTGCCTATATATTGTGTCCCTAGGCATAAGCTAATTTTCTTGTTTCGATATCTCGACAATTTCGAGTTGAGTTCAGCTTAATGACCACATGAACTAAATCCGCGAATGACCTCGTAAGTATTGAATACTGGGAGTCGCTAAATAGAAAAAACCTGTTGCGATTTTTATGTTGTATTAGCTGAGTTCCTCACCAATGCGCGGTTATGAGTTCGCCACGAGAATTGCGCTTTGCGGCGATGCAAGACCGACCGATGCGATGATCTATCCAATGCTGAAGGAGCTCGAATCCGGAGGATACGTTGAGCTAGAACTCGCTGTAATTAATGGTCGTAATCGCAAAATTTATTCGCTTTCTGAACTTGGTCATCAGGCTTACATAGCGTCAGCTCAGGCGTGGACCAATGTATTGCCGCAACTTGAAACAGCGGTTGCGGTTAAGGAAGCAGGTGTTGATACGGCGTGATGCACAACAACGGTTATTGATTCGAGAATTTTTGAAGACGGACTGAAATGACTACCGAGAATCCTTTTGGAACTATAACCCCAATTATCTCGGATGCTGTTAGCTGTGGAGATTCGTGCTGTGGGGATGATATGGCCTCTGAGATTACCCACGCGCAACTTGATTCAATAACAGCGGTGGTGAAACACTATTACGGGAATCTTGCTTCGAGTGCAGCTGAACTATCTGCAGATGCAAGCCGAGTTAAGGCTACAGACAAATTTTACTCGGAAGATCAACGAGATGCCTTGCCTGACGAAGTGACTGGGGCTTCAGCAGGATGCGGCAATCCTGTCGGAATTGCCGACTCGCAACGAGGTGAGACCGTTTTAGATCTTGGCTCCGGTGGCGGAATCGATTGTTTCCTTGCTGCCAGAGAAGTTGGAAATAATGGTTATGTGATCGGCATAGACATGACCCCCCGCATGATCGAGCTTGCGCAAAAAAACGCAGCCACACTTCAGACTGAGAATGTGGTATTTAAATTGGGTCATATAGAGTCGATCCCACAGCCTGACAACACTGTTGACCTTGTTCTTTCCAACTGCGTAATCGCACTGTCAGAGCATAAGGATCGGGTGTTTTACGAGATTTTCAGGATTCTCAAGCCTGGTGGCAGGTTTGTTATATCCGACATGGTTACTTCAGAGGCGCTCCCACAGGACGTGCAAAAATCGGCTGCGGAGTGGGTGGAATGCGTTGGTGGCGCTGCGGTGTTGAGCGAGTACCTCGAACTTGTTGAAGAGAGTGGCTTTACGGACATTGACGTGGTCAAAGAGGATCGAAGTCGACCCGATGCCGAAGATTGGCAGTCGACTTTGATCAATCTGACGTTACGGGCGTACAAACCGGCTGAATAGAAAACACATCCTCCCTCGCAGGTAGGTAATTAAAGGGTGGGTTGCGCGTGGTTCGTACCCACCCCCGATGACCCGTAACTCGATCTTATGCCTGATGGTTATATGAGGTATTCGTCGCTCAGAGTCAGGCGAACGTCGCTACACTTGACGACCGCAATGCTCATCAATCCTTGGGTCAGAAACTACGAAAAATACGATCACGCCGCGCTAGGTCGCGTCCGTGAATGGGCTTCCAACAAACTTGGCAGCACTGTTGACTATGGATTCGGTTATGGAACATGGGTATTCATCGGGAATGAAACGGTTATCAAGATCGATCCCGAAGTAGGTCGACCTGAAAGATTCAGCCACGAACTTGCGGTGAGTGCGCTGCAGATTCCCGGCGTAGCGACCCCGCGCGTTCTCGAGACCGGCGCGTTAGAAGGCAGAGCGTGGGTGATACTGGATCGTCTAGATGGGACAAACGGTTACAACGTTTGGCCGGGACTGGACGATTCAGGAAAGTCGCGGTTGATGAGCCAGCTGGCACGTGCGCTTGCGTATCTCCAGAAATTCGAGCCAGACGAGGGCATGCTCCATGCTGAAACCTCCAATTGGTCGCGTCACGTTCGTCAGTCGTTCAACCGGGCCCTGCGTGCGGTCGATAACGTTGTGCCCGGACGGGTGCTCACCATGTCTCAGGCCGCTTTTGCCGAATGGGAAGACTCGTTGATTGATCGTACGCGAGTTTTATGCCATGGAGATCTCTGGCTCGGAAACATTCTCGTCGGGAACGATGGCTCTCTCGTGGGGATCCTCGACTTCGATCGAATGGCGCTCGCTCCCGCGGACTACGAGTTGGACATGTTGCTTAGATTCTGGCGTTACCCGTGGAATTTCGTGCCTGAGCAGTTGGAAGCAACCTACGAGGACTCACTCGAAATCGAACTCATGCAACCGTTCGTTGAGCTGTGTCAGGGCGATCTGACCGATAAACAACTTTCTGCCCGGTTGAGTACGCTCGAATTGATATATCGCCTCAACTTGGTGAATCGTTTTGGGTGGAGCGAACAGCACGCGATGATGTTCGACACAGTTCTATCTGGCGACTGGGCAGACGGACTGGTTTAGCGAGTCGGGAATGTTTTGCCCGCTAACCATCTATCATTTTTCGATGCCGTGATTGAAGTGGTGACAGAAACCACACAATCCTGTGATCGTTGGGTTTGGTGATCACAGGGCTGTGTGGTTGATTTTTTTTATGACTCGTTAGTCGGAGGCGAGCCGTACCTTGCCCGTCCGTTGAAAGTCCGAGAATGACGTTTAGTGGCGTCTTTCCCGGTTAGATATCTTCGATGGGGCTCAGGATCATGTGACCTAGACCCACCCATACGGCATATGGATTACGAGTGATAAACCCGACTTCCAATATTTGCATGATGCGTGTTGCGCTTTGTGTGGCAGCAGAAAGCTTAGTCGGCGACGTTTGATGTTGGACGAGCATCCAGGAGGTCGATACCGCCTCGTACCTGTCCGAGCGTGTCGGCGATTCTCTCTTCGAGCGTGAACAGAACCTCGCGTGCATAATTGTCTGCACCCTTGCGTCGCTGTTCGGCTGAAGTCTCTGCGTCGTTCAAGATGCCGTTGACCCGAGTCTCCGCGTCGTCGATCAGCTTAGCCGCTCGCTTGTCGGCATCAGTTTCGATCTTCGCCGCCTTTTCGTTTGCTGCGCGAGTGATCTCGTTTTCTTCGATCATCTTGCGAGCTTCTTCTTGAGAAGTGGTCAACAGGGTGTTCGACTGCTCTTCCGCGAGCTGGCGAATGGTTGTTGCTTCCTCGTCAGCGTAAGCTCGGATGCGTCGTGCCTCTAGCTCTGCCTGCTTGATGATTGCATCTTTCTGGCGAAGAATGCCTTCAGCTTCGTTAATCTGGGTCGGCATTTCAGTCTTCATCTCTTCAATGCTTGTCGAGATTTTGTCCAGGTTAACGAGTGTTCGGGCTGTTCCAGGTACTCGACCTTTGACGATCATCGTCTCTAGGTTTTCTAGTTGTGACATCAGTGTCATTTCTGCCTCCGTGTGGGTCGACTAACGCGTGCGCTTGTTGGTTGATACTTACTTTTCTCGACGTTCTTCGAGCCTCTCAACCAAAGGCCTTAGAACGTTTTTAGGAACTAGATCTGACACATCGGCGCCGAGTGCCGCTACTTCCTTTACTCTCGATGAACTCAGGATCTGGTATTCGAGAGCACTGAAAAGACAGATCGTTTCAACGTCCCCCGCCATCCTGCGGTTCATTAGTGCCATTTCACTTTCGTACTCGAAATCGCTTGTGATTCTCAATCCACGAACTATTACGCTGGCCCCGATTTCTCTGGCGGCGTTGACGGTGAGTCCGGAGTACGACTGGACCGATACGTTTGAAAGATTAGCAACCGCTTCGGCGAACATTTCAATTCGTTCATCTAGGTTGAACATAGTTCGTTTTGACGAAATCTCGACCACTCCTATGGTCAAGTGATCGACTGCGTGCGAAGCGCGCTCGACGATGTCAAGGTGGCCGTTGGTTACCGGGTCGAATGTTCCGGGGTAAATCGCCCGCGCCATCTATTTGCCCTCCGTCTGGGCATTGGTCGCTGAATCGGTGTTATTTGCTTTGTAGACCGAAATAGCGGTGTCTCCGTAGAGCCGGTGGGTAGATAATTCAAGGCCCGGAAGATATTCCGGTAATTTGGTCATCTTGGAATGTTCTAAAAATGCTATTGCGTTAAGTGCGATGAGTCCGTTGGCGTCGACTTGTTCAAATAACTCCTCGAACTCAACAATGTCGTATGGCGGGTCGGCAAAAATTAGGTCGAACTCGCCCTTCAATCTTCCGATTGTGTTGAGCGCTCTACCTTTTTGAACCGTTCCCAGCATTGTCAACCTCTGTTTAGCCAGTGACTTTTTTAAGTCGTCACACCGACGTCCGTTTTGCTCGATAAACGTGGCACTGTCGGCACCTCGCTGAAGAGCTTCGATTCCGAGTGTTCCTGTACCTGCGTAAATATCCAGTACGCGCAGTCCGTTAGCTCCGGCTGGTCCCAGCATCGAGAATATTGCTGATCTCACTTTGGATGTCGTTGGGCGCAGTGATCTACCGGTTGAGCCAGTTGCTCGTCGGAACTGTGAGCGTCGTCTTCGGCTGTTATCCATCGCACTTTCGATCCGCACTTGAGACCCTTGGTATTCCTTCTGCCGACTTCATAGAAGCAACGGAATACGAACGATTATTTCTGGCGCGCCGGACTCTTAACCATCGTCAGTTGTTACAGGTTTTGGCGGATTTACACGGAAGCGGTGTCTGTCTCGGTGCAAATCTAACGGCAATCGGTTTCGCCGTAATTCGCTGGTTGATCATTCTCTGGCTTAGAATGAATGGTCGCAATTGCACCTAAACTGAAAGCGATCAACCGATAACAAATTGCGATTACGTTCATTTCGATCAAGACTCAGGGTCCGATGAGAGAAAACGATTAGAGCCAGAAATTTTTTGCGTCACAAATGACCAACCAAGAGCAACAAGACCAGTCAAGCACCTCGAATGAAGCAGACGCCGTCGTGGGCGAGCGCAAGCTAATGGAGGACAGGCTGGCGAAAACGACGGAGATTCGTTCCAAAGGACTTGATCCATACCCTCCAAGATTTGATCGGACTCATACATCTGTCGAAGCTATAAGTCTGTTCGAGGAGGAGGAAGCCGATTACTCGGGCGAAGTAGACGCGCATCCCCGAACCGAAACTGTTCGCGTTGCCGGTCGAATCATGGCTCGGCGTGGAATGGGCAAGGCTGCGTTCATCGATTTGAAAGACGGTCACGGAGCAATCCAGGCATTCGCTCGCCAGAACACGATGGGCGACGAAGCTTACGAGATCGTCAACCTTCTCGATATTGGAGACATTATTGGTGTTGAAGGCTCTGTAATTCGAACAAGGCGCGGCGAAATCAGCGTCGAGGCGCAGCAAGTAACCGTTCTTACTAAGGCGATTCGTCCGCTGCCCGACAAATGGCACGGTCTTCAAGATCAGGAAGTACGGTTCCGGCAACGGTATCTCGACCTCATTTCTAACGACAACGCTATGAAGAATGCTTTGCTCCGATCGAAGGTCGTGCAGTCGATGCGTTCATTTATGCACAGGCAGGGGTTTATCGAGGTTGAAACCCCAATACTTGTACCCGTTGCCGCCGGCGCACAGGCGACGCCTTTCGAGACACACCACAACCAGCTGAATCGGGATTTGTACCTTCGAATTGCTACCGAGCTTTATCTGAAAAAGTTGATCGTCGGAGGAATAGAAAGAGTATTCGAAATCGGCCGACTCTTCCGCAACGAGGGTTTGGACCACGATCACAACCCGGAGTTCACGACTATCGAGAGTTATCAGGCATATGCTGACTACAACGATGTTATGGCAATGGTTGAGAAAATGGTTTCGACCATTGCCCTGGAGACGACCGGCTCGATGATTCTTCCAGAGGTGGAGGGCATTCGAGCAGAGATCGACCTCACTCCGCCTTGGCCACGCCTTGATCTCCGTGAAGAGATTAAGAAGCGCACAGGAATTGATTACGTCGAAACCCGTGATGTTGAATCACTCTCGCAGGCTATGCGGGAGCGTGGTATTCACGTCGAGGCGGGATCGGCGTGGGGACGACTTTTAGACAAGGTGATTTCTTCAGAGGTCGAACCGCACCTGATTCAACCTCACTTTCTAGTCGACTATCCTGTCGAGATGTCTCCGCTTGCGAAGCGCAAGCCGGATTCTGATGGGATCGTCGAGCGTTTTGAAGGCTTTGTGGTGGGTACTGAGTTGTGTAACGCGTTCACTGAATTGAACGATCCTATCGACCAGCGCGAACGGTTCGAGCAGCAAGAAAAAATGCGAGTAGAGTTTGGCGACGATGAAGCTGATCGACTTGACGAAGACTTTCTTGTTTCGATCGAACATGGCATGCCTCCGACCGGCGGACTCGGTTTAGGAATTGATCGGCTGACGATGCTAATCGCTGGCGAAGAGTCGATTCGCGAGATTCTACTATTTCCGGCAATGCGAAACACGTGATCTAATCGAGATAACTGGTTCACCCGATAAACAGCGCTCTGAGTAACAAATGCTTTCACTGGAACAGATTGTCCGCGATCCTGAAAAATTTCGAGTCGCGTTGGTTCGACGAGGCGAAGACCCGCCGATCGACAGGATTGTTGAACTCGATTCACGTCGCAAAGAATTGATTCAGCAGGCAGATACTGACCGAGCTAACCGCAACAAAGTCAGCAAAGCAATCGGTGACGAAAAGCGAAAGCCGACGCCTGAGGAAATCACTGAAATGCGGGCTGCTGGCGAGCGCATCAAGAACGTCGAAGCAGAATTGGCGACCGTTCTCGACGACCTTCAAGAAACGCTGCTGCCAATCCCGAATACGCCTATGGAAGATGTTCCGGATGGGGTGGACGAAGATTCAAACGTGGTCGTTCGTATCTCAGAAGGTTCGACCGACGGCCATGGAAATGCCCACTGGGACGTGGCAACTGATTTAGGGATTCTGGATCTAGAGGCAGGTGCAAGCATATCGGGCGCACGTTTCTATGTACTGAAGGGCAAAGGCGCCCGGCTTCAGCGCGCTCTTTCAGCATGGATGCTCGACATTCAGACGGAAGAACACGGGTATACCGAGATCGATCCACCTCTCCTGATTCGCCAGGAGACGATGATTGGTTCAGGAAATCTGCCGAAGTTCAAAGACAATCTATATCGAGACGAGGAAACCGATCTCTGGCTTGTGCCCACCGCTGAAGTTGCACTTAACGGTCTTCACCAGGGGCAAATCATTGACCCTGGAGTTCTTCCGCTGAAATATGTCGCTCAGACTCCTAGCTTCCGTAAGGAACACACATCTGCAGGTCGTGACGTTCGCGGCATCAAGCGTGTGCATCAGTTCGAGAAGGTCGAGATGTTCCGCTACGTCACGCCAGAAGATTCTGACGCTGCACTGGAAGAAATGTTGACGGAAGCAGAAACGCTCTGCGAGCGGTTGGGTTTGACGTATCGAGTTGTGCAGCTTTGTGCTGGCGATATTGGTTTCCAGTCGGCTAAGACTTATGACATTGAAGTTTGGTCGGCGGGATCGGAAGAGTGGCTTGAGGTCAGTTCGATTTCGACTTGCACCGACTTTCAGGCCCGCCGCAACGGCACTCGCTATCGCCCAGAAGTGGGTGCTTCAACCAAGCTGCCTCACACGTTGAACGGATCGGGGCTTGCACTTCCCAGAATCTGGATTGCCGTAATCGAGAACGGCCTTCAGGAAGACGGCTCTGTGGTGATTCCCGAAGTTATTGTTCCCTACACCGGATGGAGCACCATCGAAGCGGTTTAGGTGATTCGCTAGCTAAGAGCTATTCTCCGCTTCGCTGCGGTCGGAAAATGGTGTGCGGTGTCAATGTCGCTTTTGTTGGGCGGAGAAATGTTCAATAAGCGGCACGCAATCATGCCTGCTTATTCGCGTAAGGTCACGGTGTATTCAGTGGGAAGAGTGGATGCGCGTGTGACGGCACTAATAACGACCACTACTAGGTCGTCGTCTCCAACGTTCTCGATTGTGAATTCGCCTTTTCCTGTGATGTCGATCGGCATTTGGTAAACGACTGGTTCGCCTACATCCTTTTCGTGGATCAGTTGCATCAAATACTGAGTCGGTATCGTTCCGCGCACTCGAACGAAACCTTCTGCAACCCAGCCACCGTCATTCGAGGTGTTATCTGACCAGCCGATCTCTTCGATTTCGAAATCGTCGAAACACGGACCTTTCGAGAATACTGCGTCGTCGGTGATGTACTCGAATCGAAGCAGAATTTCGTTACCGGCGTATGCGGACAGGTCTACCGAATCCTGAACCCAGCCGAGACTTGTGCCGGTGAGGCCAGGACCGTAGGCGTTGCCGTTTGGATTGAAGTTCAAGCCTCGACGAGATTCGAGAATGTCCCATGTGCTGCCGTTGTTGATAGACGCCATAACGTAAGCGTAGTCCCAGGATTCTTCAATTTCGTAGTCAACCCAGAACTTCAACGTTGCAGACTCGACAGAACGAAGGTCGACTGATCGGGTGAGGGTCGAATCGATTGAATCACCCTGATTGGCCCACCAACACGTATCGCCCGAATGCGGAGGATTATTGAGTAGCGCTGTCTCAGACTCTCCCTAGAACGAGACTGCCATCCTGCCGGATCCAGTAGATGTCACCAGATATTCCGCGCCATAAGATCGTACGTTGCTCGTTCGGGAGTCGGGGGCACGACGATAGAGGTTCTTTACGGGTGGGACATCATGACCATCGTATCTATAGGGTCCCTCGTCGGTGCTCAGGTAATTTGCCACCAGCCAATCGGCGTAAACGTCGTTTGCGGTTTCGGCAAAACCCATGCTTGCTAAAGATGCGTCGACAGAGGCAATGCCATCTTTCTGTTCTCGAGCAATCGTCGTCAGGATTTCGTTGCCTCGATAGTGCGTCGCTAGAAATGCGAAAAACAAGTTCACCGCTCCATAGTTCGCCGTCGAGATCGAAATATCCTGAGCCCATGCAGTAAGAGAAGTTGCCGGGGCAAGGACGAATGCCGACGTTGCGGAGCGAGCGAATCCGGCGAGTTCGGCCGCTACCTCCGATAAACCTTCGTTGACCCAGGAGTCCTCACTCGGGTCGGTAGCAAAGTGAGTGGCATGCTGCAATTAATGTGCAATGACACTCAAATACTCCCTGCTCGTCAGATCGATTCGGTCTGCGGACATGTACAGCGCTTCTCGCTGGTTGGAGTGCACTCGGATTTCGCTTGAATACGAGTCTGCCGCAGAGAAGTACCCAGCGACTCCGGTTCGTAGCACTGCGGTGTAAATAACGATTCGATCATCGCCGTCGATGCCCGGGCTGATAGGTCGACCGAATATGTCTGTAATTACTGGCCAAATATCTGTTTCGAATTGATCAGCAACAGATGCGATATCGTCTGGATCCGGCTGGAATCCGAGTTCGAATATCCAATAAGCGTTCTCTGAGATGTGTGAAACCTCACCGTTTACGATCACACTGCCGTTATCGCGTGAAACCCAGAAATCGACCTTTTCGCCGACAGTTAGCGGCGGTGCGGTAACGAGCGATTCAGGCTCGAGATAGCCCTTTACGAGGCGTCGCCCTAGGTCCTGTAGGTCTCGGTCAGGCGGGTCAGGTATGAACGGTTCAGCTGGTGCACCCATGAACGGTGTCGGTTCTGGTGTCATCCACGGGATCGATGTTTCTGTCGGAGGAATAGGAGTGCTGGTGGGAGTGGGCGTGCCGACTTGAGGTGCAGGGTTCGGTGCAACCGCCAATGTGGGTTCAGTAACAGGCATGGAGGCAGGCGTTGGATTCAGGTTGATATTCGCTGTATCTAGACTAGATGTGGATTCAATCGTAGGAGTTGGAGGTATCGTTGTTGCTGTTTCAACAACAGGTGTCGTTGGTGTTGGTGATGGCGTGTCGCCATTTTCCCTGTCACAAGCGATTAGTACTAACGCCAAGGCTACGAACGCGAAAAGAACCAAATTATTGAATCTTGAATTGCTCAATTGATTTGGTGCGATGAGTGACTGCTCATCGCTAATTGCATTACTTCTACCGGAAGGTTTAGCTGCCGTCGCCGTTCGTGTTGTGCCTGTTCATTGCGTTATCGATGTCGCCTGCAACGATCATTGCCACTGCGTCGGCAGATCGATTTGCCGCCGAGCGAACGAGTTCTCGACTCTCCGGATCGAAAGTGCCTAGGACATGTTCGACCTGTTGTGCGCCTGATTCAGGATTCCCAACACCAATCCTCACACGTGGAAATTCGTTTGTACTTAGGGCGGTAATGATCGATTTGAGTCCGTTGTGACCGCCGGGACTGCCCTTTTTTCGTATACGAACGGCCCCCGGTTTGAGGTTTATGTCATCGGTGACGACGAGGATTTTTTCTGCTGGGGTTTTGTATCGATTGGTGAGATAGCTCAATACCAACCCCGAGCGGTTCATGAGTGTTCGGGGGTAAGCAAGAACTGCAGCGGTCCCTTCAATTTCAACCTCGGCGTATCTGATTTCTTTTCGTTTACGATTTAGTTCAGCGCTGGTGCGAGACACGAGTTCGTCCAGACACCACCATCCGACGTTGTGACGGGTGTTTTTGTACTCCGCTCCCGGATTTCCTAATCCAAGAACTATCCAGGGTGGTCCTTCCGAACCCCTTCCGCTGCCATCAGGGAACAGCTTGTTCAGGATTGAGGTGACATCCAATCGTCTACGCTTCCGCTATCAGGTCTTCCAAACAAATCATTTAGAAAGGATATGACCTTATCGTCAAGAACGTTCGCTACACCAGACAAATCTCCCGCTGAATTGAGCTGGAATAACCGCAACATCTGGTCGGGTACCCTAGATTCGAATACAAGGCGTGAGACGACTGTGGCAAGCCGATCTTCCCCAGCCAATAATTACGCAGGGAAGTCTGATTTACTTTGCGAAGCCTGGATCAATAGGAACGAGCTGGTACGACACCCTCGTCCATAAACGCAATGAACTCTGACTCGGTGATTACGTGAACATTGAGTCTTTGAGCCTTTTCTAGCTTTGAACCTGCATCCGCACCAGCCACTAGGTAGTCGGTTTTACCCGTAACCGATCCGGTAGCTTTTCCACCCAACGATTTGATTCGGTTTTGTGCTTCAGATCGTGACATAGAGTCGAGCTTACCTGTAACTACGAATGTCACTCCGTTGGCTGGGTGATCAGCAGACGGCTCAGGTGTGTCGTCGATTGGATTGATGCCGAGCTCGATGAGTTCGTCGACCAGATTGCGATTTTGTTCAATGGCGAAGTATTCGACGATACTTGAAGCGACGATTGGTCCTATACCGTCAATTGCAAGCAGTTCTTCTTCCGTCGCGTCTCGTACACCTGAAAGACTACGGAACCGGCGAGACAACCACTCTGCGATTTCGGATCCGATGCTCGAAATGCCAAGTGCGAACAAGAGCCGCGACAATGGCTGTAGGCGAGACACTTCAATGGCTTTTAGGAGATTGTCGACCCGAGTTTCGCCCATTTTGTCGAGTTCGAGGAGGGCTTCACGCCGTTCGCGGAGTCGATAAATGTCGGCGATATTTGCAACAAATCCCAGTCGAGGTAAGTCTTGCGAAACCCGCTCGCCGAGCCCTTCAATGTCCATAGCTCCACGTGATGCGAAGTGTTCGAGGAGTCGTTCAAATTGCGCCGGGCAGGAGATGTTTACGCATCGGGTGACCGCTCCGTCTTCTGATTGAACAGTTTCCGTTCCACACGAAGGGCAGTCGGTAGGAAACTCGAACGGCTTCGAATCTGCCGGGCGATTGTTTTTCGCTGAAACTTCTACTACTTGCGGGATGACGTCTCCGGCGCGCTGTATTACAACACGGTCGTAAGCACGAAAGTCTTTTCGGGCGATTTCGTCCTTGTTGTGAAGTGTGGCTCGTCCGACGGTTACACCACCGACCATTACCGGTTCCAGCTCTGCCCATGGCGTGAGCGCACCCGTCCTCCCAACGTTGACTCGAATCGCTTTCAGGGTGGTTTCCGCCTGTTCTGCAGGGAACTTGTAGGCGATAGCCCAGCGGGGATCACGACCCACAAATCCGAGACGCCGCTGGAGTGGGATAGAGTCGATCTTTATTACGACGCCATCGATCCCGTAGTCGAGTGATTCGCGAACCTTTCCCGCTTCTTTTATCGCGACGATCGCTTCTTCAACTGTGTTGGCTTGCCTGGTCCATGTGTTGGTCTTCCCCCCCCATGTTTTCATTGATTGCAGTGCATCCCAGTGACTGGACGGTTCCTCTGCTCCTTCGACGTAGCCAAGGGCGTAGAAGAACATATCGAGCGGGCGCTTTGCGGTTTCGGCGGAATCGAGCTGTCTAAGTGACCCAGAAGCGGAGTTGCGAGGGTTAACATATGTAGGAAGTCCCGCTGCTTCACGGTCAGCGTTAAGCTCAGCGAAACGTGAATTTGGAAGAAACACTTCTCCGCGTAGTTCTGCGACAGGTGGTGCAGGTTGCTCCGAAACGTCGAGCCTGAGCGGGACAGATCTTATGGTGCGGACATTCGCTGTGACGTCTTCGCCACGTTCGCCATCACCACGAGTAGCGGCGCGCTCCATCACACCGTCTCGGTAGGTAACTGCTAGGGCGAGACCGTCAATTTTGAGCTCACAAACTAGAGGAGCACTTTCGATTTCAAGAAAATCTAGCGCTCGCTTGTACCAGGCTCGTAACCCGTCCTCATCAAACACGTTGCCGAGGCTCAACATTGGAACTGGGTGAATTACTTCCTCAAAACCATCTGCCGGAGGTGCTCCCACTCTTTGTGTAGGGGAGTCGGGCGTCCTTGATTCGGGATGTTCCGATTCGAGTGCCAGTAGCTCCTGCATTCGAGCATCCCACTCCGCATCGTCTAGTTGAGGGGCGTTATCAATGTAGTAGAGCTTGTTTGCGCGATTAATTTCTGCACTAAGTTGTTCGGCGCGAGTATTGGGCGATGTATCTGCTTTCGATTCGTCGTCGAACTGCATTTTCAGGTTGGAATCTTTTTCTGGCACTAGATCAACTCTGGGACTGACAACGAGTGTAAAAGCGGTCGAGAGTCGCCAGTATGCGATCTCGAAAATCTGTTGGATGAGTATAGCAACGACTACCGTAAAAACTGATTGTTGGTTTGTCAGGGGCTATACTCGTTCGTCTGATTTCATACATCTCGAGACTTAGTTCAATCCTCGAATAGATTCATGGCAGAAATTCAGCCCTTCAGGGCGGTGCGCTACAACCCGGAATTCGCAGGCGACGTGAGTCTTAACGTTTGCCCGCCCTTCGACGTGATCACTCCTGAACTTCAACAGGAGCTGTATGCCCGCTCGAAGTTCAACATTGTTCGGCTCGAACTGGCGCGTCGCGGTCTTTCCGAAGATCCATATGAGAAAGCTGCCGAAACCGCAGAGAATTGGACTGAATCCGGCGTTCTAAAACACGAAGAAGCTCCTTCGATTTACGTCACAGAAGAGGAGTTTGAGTACCAAGGTGAAACGCTGTTTCGTCGTGGATTCGTTGCAGCTGTTCGTTTAGAAGATTACTACCAAAAGGTAGTTCTGCCTCACGAAGGTACTCGAACGGAATGGGTTGCCGACCGCGTGAACCTAATGCGATCGGCACAGTCGAACTACAGTCCGCTGCTGTCGATCTTCCGCGATGATTTACGTTCAAGTGTGGGCAACTTACTGCGAGCCATAGCAGGTGGTGAACCTACGATGGTGTTCACTCCGCCTGATATGCCACAACTTCGAATCTGGCGCGTTTCTGATCCAGGGACGATTAGCGTTCTTCAGGAAGTGTTGAAGTATTCCGAAATATTCATTGCCGACGGGCACCATCGCTATGAGGCAGCGCTTCGTTATCGAGGAAGTGTCCGGGCCGAGCGTGAAGTGGAGCACGACGAGTCGATCAACTACCGGATTATGCTGATGGTGTCGTTTGACGAACCGGGATTGATCACCCGTGGGTACCACCGTCTCGTTGAATCGGTGACCGACGAAGAGTTCGAGGCAATTCGAAAATCAATCGATTCGACATGCGATCTAGAAGAGTGGGCTCCCGTTCACAGTGCAGATAAATCTCTGCGAGAACAGATTGAGGAGTTCTCACAGTCGCTTGGAGAACGGGCGGGTGACGAAGTGGTTTTTGGACTGCTGGGTAAAGAGCCTTGCAAGTTCCACGTCGCTCGAATGAAAAATCCACCTACGGCTGAGAACGCTCTCGAAGCTTCAGAGTATTCATATTTGCACAGTCACGTAATTCGACCTGCGATACCCGAAGAGCGGGAAGAAGACGTGGTAAGTCCTCACCATGACGCAGGCTTGATTGCTCGTCAGTTCGAAGGTGGCGAAGCGAGAATGGCGTTCATTATGCGTCCCGTACCGCTGGACGAGTTCGTTTCAATCGTGACTCGTGGCTGGCGACTGCCTCCGAAGGCGACAAACTTCTACCCAAAACCGCCTGCTGGCGCCGTAATTCAGAAGTTTGGTCCCACGCTTTAGGCGGTACCCGAACTCAATGACTCTTCGATAGCGTTCAGTACTTCTTCGATAGAAGGTAGGTTTTTTGTTTCTGTTGAAACTAGCCGTGCGATAAGCGTACCAAATGAATCGAACACGAAACTGGCGGGGCTTGTTCTATCTTCTCCAGTAGCATCGAACACGCCCCATTCAGTGGCGATCACCTGGAGTGGATCGGCAATCAACGGGTAGCTGAGTTCCAACTCATCTCGCAAGTCGGCAACTGGTGATGGCCAGTCGGAAATAACTACCACTAATTCAGCTCCAAGTTTTTCAAAAACCTCAATTTTGGTTTCGATTTCCTGGAGCTGATCGCGATCTGCAGAGTCAGTGGTTGTCGGGATGAAGACTAGATAAACAGGGAATGAGCCGAGCAGGTTTTCGAGCTTGATCGTTTCGCCATCGATACTCGAAACGGAGAAGACTGGAACTACAGGCGTTTCCACTGCGGCCGGTGTTTCGCTGATGATTGCGCCTGTTGGCTGCTTGATTTCAGGTTCCGCTGGTGCCGTTTTTTGAACTTAGGATGATCCACTGCATCCTGCGACGGAGACAAATAACAGCAACGCGGCAATCGCCCTCGCTGGCATCGTCCGTCCATTGGTGAAAGCGATCAACAAAGTCCCGCTAAGCTAAGACGAGCCAAGCATCTCAACCTGTTTGATGATTTCTCCTGCAGCCACCTGATGAGTGTAGTTCAGCCCGATGTCTTTCCAGGCAATTTCGCCATTCGTATCGACGAGGAATACCGATGCCGAAGCGAGTCCGTCCCCAAACAGGTTGAACACTTCGTAGTTCTCAGGAACCGACGTGTCCTGTGAGGTGTACAAAACCGGGAACTGGTATGCCTGGGAGACGTGAAGCCCTGCCGGACCATCGAGATTGTCCGTGCTGATCGCAAGGATCTGGACGCCTGAATTGTTGAGCGAATCAAGGTTTCGTTGCAACTCGCCGAGTTGCCTGCGACAGAACGTTCACAAGTATGCGCGGTAGAACACTACTGCGACTGGCTTATCGCCACGGAAGCTGGAGAGGTTGTAGTTGACTCCCTGAACCGATGGCAGGGTGAAATCTGGCGCAAGGTTTGCGAGAGGGGCTGGTGTGCTCACGAGCGGTCGTTCAGTCGGCGCTGGAGCAGCGGCGTTAGATTCACTCGTTGGTGCTGATGAAATGTCCGCCTCACCACAGGCGACCAGGGTTCCCGCGACAACAAGCAGACCCGCGAGAACGGGCAACACGCACCTTGAGCGTTTGATGGTCGCTGACATGTTCATGGAATCTTGTATGTGTTGTTTAGCCAGTTGAGAATCGGGTTATCTAGAAAGGCGCAGTCGATTGCGGCTGCGCCTAACCATGTTGACACGAACAGTAATAACGAGTCGGAGTCTTCTCACGAGTGGTTTACGAACTCATTGCCGTCAAGGTTTCCTCTGCGGCCTTCAAGGCTTCGTCAATGTGAGCCTTCTCAACCCAACCCATGTGACCAACGCGGAAGATCTTGCCGGTGAGAGATTTCTGTCCGCCACCGAGAACCACATTGTAGTTTTTGATCACGTTGGAAAGGAATGCCTTTCCATCAACATCTTCGGGAAGCTTGATGGCGGTAACTGTATTAGAGGCAAATTTTGGGTCAGGTAGTAATTCGAGACCAAGCGCACTGGCACCGTCACGTGTGTGCTGTGCAATTTCGTGATGTCGAGCGAAAACGTTCTCAATTCCCTCATCGACCATCGACTGCAAAGCGACATCAAGTGTGAACATTGCCGGCAGGCACGGTGTGAAAGGGGGCTGACCTATATGAAGGTAGTCTTCGTACTGCTTAACGTCGAGGTAGTACTTCGGCGATGTCGACGTATCGTAAGCTTCCCATGCCATTTTCGAGAAGGTGACCATTGAAATTCCTGGAGGTGAAATCCAGCTTTTCTGGGATGCTGTCGCAACGACGTCTATGCCCCATGCGTCGACGGCAATCGGTACTCCGCCGGCACTCGAAACGGCGTCGACCAAAATCAGTGCATCCGATTCTTCGTGAATGACCTGACAGAGCTCTTCAAGCGGGTTGGAGACACCTGTGGAGCTTTCGTTGTGCGTGAAGATGACAGCCTTCACATCGCTCATGTTTCGAAGAGTCTCTCGGACCTTGTCGAGGTCGGCTGCTTGTCCAAGGTCGAAGTTGAGCGTGGTGACGTCTCCGCCGTATGCCTCGGCGATCTCTGCGAATCTCTCGCCGAAAACTCCAATGATGATCGACAAAATTTTGTCACCGGGAGAAATCGTGTTGACGATTGCGGTTTCCATCGCGCCTGTGCCAGACGACGTAATGAAGTATGCGTCGTTCTTAGTCATGAATACCGTCTTCAGGTTTGCTGACATTCGTTCGAGCATGTCGGCGTATTCAGGTCCACGGTGGTTGATCATTTGCGATCCGGCGAGTTCGAGAACATCGTCGGGTAGCGGGACTGGACCTGGAATTCGAAGATTTGGCTGGTTCTGACTAGTCACCTGATTGCTCGTTTTCTAAGGGATATGGGTTCGAGGGTTCGTTCAATGATGTGGTTTCGCAGCAATTTCTGCGAAAGACCAAGAAGAATTCTAACTCTCAGTAAACGGAACTGGCTGAGATTTTGTTGAGGATGATGCCTTAAAAGTGATCCGCACAGAGGAGAGAGCAGGCCCGAAAGCGAAGTGGAGAGATCTTGGTTGCTTACCCGCCAGAAGTGATCACGTCGAAACGGTCTTGCTGTGACCGTCGGACTGCGAATCGGATCGCGAAGAAGTGGATGTCTGAGATTCCTCCACTCCGCTTTCGCTTCGGTCGGTATGAGGGATACGAGTGAGATTTTCCTGATGGATTTTTCGAAGTGAGAAGTTGTTACTTCCGTCGTTACTCAGTCAGTTTTACGAGCGAGTAGTTTTTGCGACCGCGACGGATTACTAGTAGGCGGCCTTCTAAGAGGTCGTCTACTCCAACGGTTCGCCCTGCATCGGTGATTTGCTCACCGTTGAGGTACATGCCGCCCTGGTCGACAGTTCGGCGAACATCGCCACCCGATTTACCGGCTCCGGCAGAAATCGCCAGCTCGCTGAACCTGATTCCTTCACCGGAAAGCTGATCGCGATTCACTTCAGTTACCGAAGAACCTTCGAGGACATCTTCCATTTGGTCCGCAGTGAGATCGGAAATGTTACCACCGAAGAAGGCATCCGTGACTTTCAAAGCTTGATCAAGTCCGCTTTGGCCATGAATCGTCCGTGTTACTTCTTCTGCGAGAGCCTTTTGCGCCGCGCGCTTGTGCGGTTCTTCGCTTACAGCTTCAGCGAGGCCGCCAATTTGCACCTGGTTCAACAGGGTGAACAACTTTACGTAGGGAATAGCGTCTGCATCAGCAACGTTCAGGAAGAACTGGTAGAGCTTGTACGGCGAGGTTTGGTTCGGGTCGAGCGTTGGCGCGCCGCCAATTGACTTACCAAACTTTTCACCATTCGAATTGACCACCAGCGGGTATGCAATCCCGTGCGCACGGGGTCGACCCTCGGTGCCTGCGCCATGAATACGCCTAATCAGTTCGACTCCGCCAAGAATGTTGCCCCACTGGTCACTTCCGCCCGCTTGAAAACCAACATTCTTCTGTTCGTAAAGAGTCAGGAAGTCGTATGCCTGTAGTAGCTGGTAGCTGAACTCCGTGAACGAAATTCCACTGTCGCGAGTGAATCGATCTTTAACCGAGTCTCGGCTCATCATCGTGTTTACGGTGAAATGTTTTCCTACGTCGCGGAGAAACGGGAGCAACTCAGTGGCACGAAGCCAGTCCGCGTTGTTTACCACCTGTGCCGGGTTGGATTTAGCGTTGAAATCAAGGAACGGTTCGAGCTGAGATTTGATCGCCTCGACGTTGTGGTCGATATCGGTAACCGACATAAGAGTTCGCTCATCGGCGCGTCCTGCGGGGTCACCGATCATTCCGGTACCGCCGCCAACAAGGGCGATGGGTGTGTGACCGTATTGCTGGAGTCGAACCAGTCCCATGATGGCGACGAGGTTACCTATGTGCAGACTGCTCGCCGTTGGATCGAAGCCGTTGTAGCAAGTGATTTTTTCGCTGGCGAGTGCGTGGGCAGACCCGGGCGTGGCGTCGTAGAGCGCACCGCGCCATTCGAGGTCTTCGGTTACGTTGTTGAATTCTGTGTCGGTAGTCATCGGATTGTCTTTGTTGCGAATCGGTGGCGACTCAAGCGATTCTGTTACTGGAAGTGAACTAGATGTCTGCTAAAACTTCACGAGTTTGTTCGACGTCTTTGGTCATTTGTTCGACTAGTTGTTCAACGGATTCGAATGCGACTTCCGCCCTTAGCTGTTTTACGAACTCTAGTCGAAGTCGCTTTGTATACAGATCCCCGTCGAAGTCTAGAAGGAACGCCTCGATTGTGCGACCGCCGTCTTCTTCGAAGGTTGGGCGAACACCAATGCTGGATGCAGCCTTATGGATCATCCCATCAACTTCGACGAGCGTCGCGTATATGCCATTTTCAGGGACGGTGAAGGGGAACTGTGTTTCGATATTTGCTGTTGGAAAGCCGATTTCTCTCCCACGTTTTTCGCCGTCAGCCACTACACCATTGATGGAGTAATTTCGTCCCAGCATTTTGGATGCAAGTTCGCAGTTTCCACTCACGACGGCAATGCGAATAACGGAGCTAGATACTGCCTCTCCATCGACGACGATTGAGGGAACACCCAAAAAATCAATATCGGTGTGAACACTGCCAGAGGAGAGTTGTTCAACACCGGCGCGGTCTGCGCCAATCATTGCTCCGGGACCAACAACGAGGGATACGAGTCCGATTCGCTCCTTCAGGGCGCTTACGAACTCATCTGAAGATAACTTTTGGATTGAAGAACCAAATTCAAGCTCGACGACGTGTTCGATGCCTTTCTCTTCCATGATCGACCGTCGAGATTCGATGTCGCTAAGGTAGGTCACCTGATTGGAGGGTTTTATAAACGCTCGTGGTTGTTCCCTGAAAACCAGCGCGACCGCTTTCGCACCGCGCTTTTTCGCTTCAGTGCGCGCTCGGTCAATGAGAGCCTGGTGTCCAAGATGAACGCCATCGAAGGTGCCAACTGTCGCAACCGTTGGTCCTTCAATGGCGTCTATGGTTTCGAGCAATTCGGAATTCGACATGACTGCCGGTCGCAAAGGGTCTCAGATCCGCGCATGCGAATCGTTACGTCTGATTAGATGAACTAGAGCGCAGCGCGTGCTTCGCGCAGAAGTTCATCAGTGGTCTCCCAGTTGATGCATGCATCGGTAATTGAGACACCGTACTTCAGATCCTTCGGATCGCCCAGTGACTGGTTGCCTTCGTTTATGTGGCTTTCGAGCATCACGCCGATAAGGCCTTTGTTGCCCGCGTTCCGCTGCCGAAGGGCTTCTCGGAACACGATCGGCTGGCGGTTGTGATCCTTGTTGCTGTTTGCGTGCGAACAGTCGACAACGACGTTAGGACGAAGTCCAGCTGCTTCCAAAAGGTTGCCAGCCATAGTCACAGATTCTTCGTCGTAATTAGGTCCGGATGCGCCACCTCGAAGGATCAGATGCTGAGCCTTGTTTCCCGCCGTGTTGACGATAGACGCTCGTCCATCCATATCGATTCCAAGGAATGCATGCGGTGATCGAGCGGCAGTCATTGCATCAACAGCAATTTGTAGCGTGCCACCGGTACCGTTCTTGTAACCAATTGGCATTGAAAGACCGCTAGCCATTTGTCGGTGAGTCTGGCTTTCTGTCGTTCTTGCACCAATTGCACCCCACGAAATAAGATCGGCGAGATACTGCGGGGTGAACGGATCAAGGAATTCCGTTCCAGCAGGAAGTCCTAGTTTTAGCACTTCGATAAGGAAACCACGCGCGCGGCTCAGGCCGGTTTGCATATCGAACGTGCCATCGAGATTCGGGTCGTTGATGAGCCCCTTCCAACCAACAGTGGTTCGAGGCTTTTCAAAGTAAACCCGCATTACAACGAGGATCTTGTCCTTCACTTCTTCGGCAAGCACTGCGAGTCGCTTTGCGTATTCGAGTCCGGCTTTTTCGTCGTGGATAGAACAAGGGCCAACGAGCATGACCATACGGTCGTCCTTGCCCTGTTCGATGTTTTCGATTTGTTCGCGTGCGTCAATCACCGTCTTGGCGATCTCTGGAGTGATCGGCTGCGACTCTACGTAAGACCGCGGAGAGCTCAGCGGGGAGAGGTTGGTGACTCGAACGTTTGATGTAGACATGACTGGTTTGGGTTTTCTAAGTAGTTGTTGAATGAAATAAGTTGGTAAGAGCGTGATTCAGTCAGTCGGACCCGCACAGTTGCTAGTTGTCGGTGGGGGCGCTTCGTGAATCCAACTGGGCTGCGGACGATCAGGCAGTCTTAGCTGCGATATGAACGTCCGTTCGTAAACAGCCCGCCGGTATAGCTATAGCTGAAATACTCGGAACTGTACGAAGCGGAGCGCGAATAGACGAAACCAGCAGAGCGGAAGCCTTGTGGGAATGAGAATTCGATTGTCTGTAGTGTGCGCTCGGACATGTCTCTTATGGGTTGACCGTAGAAAGATCGGGACGAAGTTTAGCAGCATTATTGAGGTATGCGTGCGTGATTTCGTTCTGAGCTTTATCGGTGTTCCAGAAGATAAGTATACGGATACATCGTTCCAGTGCACCGGGTCGAGCCATTTCGTGTCCGCACATCAACGGAACGTCATTCCAGTCAAATCTTTCTCGTGCGGCGACCGCTGGAAATTCAGCAACTAGGTCAGGGCTTGTTGAGAACTGAACAGCCGCAACATCGTCCTGATCGATTCCGTTTGCCTCGATAAGTGCCTTTAGGAGTTGTTCAGTCGCCGCCAGAACATCGTCGGCGGTTGTTCCATCGGTGGTTGTAGCGCCCTTTACGCCTCGAACCTTCATAGCCAATCTGTGCTTCCTGGAGTTCTGGAGTTGTGATTCGCAGTTTCCGATAATCGTCGGAATTTATGGCGACCTAGTTTGCCACGACTTTGCGCGTCGTGCCGGGTAATAGCGACTTTATATAAGCACCAACGCGATCGGCGGCTCCATAAGGATCGCCTTCTGAGAGAGTGTTGATCACTTTCGTACCGATTACTGCGCCATCCGCAAAACGTGCGACATCTTCGACGTGACCGACATTAGAAATTCCGAATCCGATCCCTACTGGCAGATCGGTGTACTGTCGAACCAACCGGGCGAGATCTTCAACTCTGTCAGAAGCCATTTCTCGCGTGCCGGTCACGCCTAGAATCGAGACGCAGTAGATAAATCCTTTGGCCCGTTTACAGGCGTGTTCAATCGAATGTTCGGTCGATGTAATCGCAACAAGCGGGACAAGAGCAAGTCCCGTTTCGTCACAAGCGTCTTGTAAGGGACCTGCTTCGGCGGCTGGAAGATCGGCGGCAATTATGCCATCGAGACCAACTTCGACTCCGGTTTCACAGTATTCCTTTAGCCCAATGTTGAGAATCGTGTTGTAGTAGCCCATGAAAATCAGGGGGACATCGATCCCTGCAGCTCTGATTTCTCGGACGGCCTGGAAACAATGCCCAGGTGTGATGCCGTTGAGCAACGCCTGATGACCCGACGCCTGGATAGTTGGACCATCGCCCAGCGGGTCAGAGAAAGGGACTCCGAGTTCAATTACGTCTGCGCCGTTGTCGACAAGCGCTTTCACGATTTCAGTTGTTTGGCCTACCTCTGGATAACCAACAGTTACATAGGCCACGATCGCAATTCGACCTTCAGTCTTTGCATCCTCGAATGCTGATCTTATTCTATCGGTCGTCATTTAGATCGATGTTTCCTTAGAAGATTTCGTTGTGTTTATTTCGGGTCAACCAACATCAATATACTTAGCTACAAGTACTGCAACCGTGTTGTGCAGACCGTGAGCGAACATAGCAGGCCAAATTGAACCGGTTTTAAGGTACACCCAGCCGAGTGCCAATCCCAACGCGAATGTTGGCACGATGGCACCCGGATCAACGTGAAAAAGACCGAATACAAAAGAGGAGAGGAGTAGAGAACGTCCGACTCCAACCCTTTTTATGAGCCCGGGCAAAACGTAGCCACGAAAGAATATTTCTTCGGCGGCGGGTCCAATCATTCCGACGAGAATTATAGTGACAATGATGCTCCCACCGGCTTCGTCGAGTGCTCGCTGGGCAGTATCCGGCGGGATCAGCGAGTCGACATCTAACCACAAAAGTAGTTGGACCCAGAACATCAGCACGCTGAGTCCGACAAGCCAGATTCCGACCGAGAATAAGTAGGGCTTGAGTCCTTTTGTCCTAACGAATCCGACGGAACTGAGAGGTGCTCTGAATCGAACTACTGAGAAGGCAAGTCCGGTCGCAGCGAACGTGACTGACATTGCTGTCGCAGCAATTATTCCAACAGGTACACCTAAAAATTGAGCTGATCCATCGCCCTTATCAGAACCCAATATGTAGCTGATAACGACGATTCCGATACCCGAGACGAGTGAAACAGCTATCGGCCATAGAGGCGAGCTGAACAATCGCAGAAGCACGAACGCCAGGGTAGTGGAAAGAATCCCAACCATGTAGCCCGCGGGCGACGTGACGGTCGTTTTGAAACCAGCGTCAGTGCCATATGCACCGCCAACGCTAAGGATGGAAATAACGATCAGCATCGTCACTGTTGCCGCCAACACCACATCCATAGGTCCCCATTTCACATTGGGGATCGTGAGCTCCTTCCAGCGGTCATCTGGCATGTGCGGCTGTTGCGGTGGTATCACGGGGATTACTCGTTAATGTGCGCCATCGAGAAGCTAAATCGAAGCCCAGGTGACGTCACCGTAAAGATCGGAGTCGAGTGGCTTAGAAGAGAATTGTCTAAATTCTCGTTTTGACTCGCCGATCGTCGTAAATTCTCCGTGGCCTGGAAGCACAACGGAATTTTCGGGAAGGTTGAAAATGTGCGTTTCGAGCGAGTCGATTATTTTCCGTAACGCTTTGTTTGATGATGACTTTCCAGGACCACCCGGGAAGAGAGTATCGCCGGTAAATACGTGTGCAGGTTCGCCTTTCGATTTTGACGCGTCGGATTCGAGCACGTAGCAAGTCGATCCTGGAGTGTGCCCCGGCGTGAAGAGTGACTTCAACGTAATGTCGCCAACTCGAACGAGCATCCTCGTTTCGATACTGACCGAAAAGGGAGCAGTCTCAGGTAGGGCTTCTCGATCGAGAGCTCCGATCCTAGTTGGCACTGGGAATTTTTCGATCACATTCTCGTAACCCTCAACGTGATCGCGATGTCCGTGTGTAATCAAAATAGTTCCGACAGTTGTTCGACTCGCCACTTTGATCAGTTCATGTGGATCAGCTGGAGTGTCGATGATGACGGAGCTGCCGGTTCGTGCACAGGTGATTAGAAACGCGTTGTTTGCGAAACCAGAAATGAATCGATCTATCGTCCAATATTTTCCGGTGAATACGTTGCTCATTTGGTGCGGACATGTTACCGATAAAAAGAAGCGGCGCTTTATGCGCCGCTTCTTCGTTTGTATTTGCTAAGACTCGTCGAGTTACGTTGCCTGTGGCTCCGGGTCGACTGCATCACCGGATTCATCGTCAAGCTGACCCGTAGGAGCAGAAGGCTCGTCGGGCAGCGTTGGGTCATCAACGACCATTGGGCTGGCGAGGAGCGGGTCTCGACCTTCAATAATTGCGACAAATTGATCGGAGTCGATTGTTTCGTGTTCTAGCAGGAACTCGGCAATACCTTCTAACTCTTTGTCGTGGTCAGTGAGCAACTGGTTTGCCCGGTCTTCACCTTCCTTAAGAAGACGGTTGATCTCGTCGTCAATCAAGCTTTCTGTCTTGAGGGAGTAGTCACGTTCTTCAGACATTTCGCGTCCAAGGAATACGGCACCCCCCTGGCGTTTGCCGAACGATCGGTTCGAGAGCTTTTCGCTCATACCAAGTCGCATGACCATTTCGCGAGCAATCGACGTTGCCTGTTCGAAGTCGTTGGATGCACCGCTAGTGACATCACCGACTTTCAGAACTTCAGCTGCTCGGCCACCCATTGCGGCCGCAATTTGTGCTTCTAGCTGCTCCTGAGAGTGATACGACTTGTCTTCCTGCTGCCAGCGGGTGAATCCACCAGCCTGACCTCGAGCAATGATCGAGATCTTGCCGATCGGCGATCCGCCAGGCATTAGGTGTGCAACAAGGGCATGACCTGCCTCGTGGTAGGCAGTGATTCGTCGATCTTTTTCGCTAATCACCTTGCTCTTTCGTGCGGGACCCATCGATACCCGGTCTATCGCTTCTGTCAAATTTTCGTAGCTGATCAATTTTTGGTTAGCACGAGCTGCCAAAAGAGCGGCTTCGTTAATCAGATTCGCTAAGTCAGCTCCCGAGAAACCAGGTGTTTGTTTCGCAATGTTTGCGAGATCTACACTCTTGTCGATGGGTTTGCCCTTTGCATGCACGTCGAGGATCGCTGTGCGTCCACGAATGTCAGGACTGTCGAGAATTACTCGGCGGTCAAAACGACCGGGGCGTAGCAGCGCAGGGTCAAGAATGTCGGGTCGGTTAGTTGCGGCTATGACGATTACATTGGTCGTCGAATCGAAACCGTCCATTTCGACCAACATCTGGTTGAGGGTCTGCTCACGCTCGTCGTGACCACCGCCTAGACCGGCACCTCGGTGTCGACCTACAGCATCAATTTCATCTACGAAGATGATGCAAGGTGAGTGTCGTCTGGCCTGTTCAAACAGGTCTCGGACACGTGATGCACCAACACCTACGAACATTTCAACGAACTCGGAACCCGAGATTGAGAAGAACGGCACTCCCGCCTCGCCAGCCACAGCGCGGGCAAGGAGTGTTTTACCAGTACCTGGAGGTCCTACCAACAGGACTCCGGCAGGGATTTTGGCTCCGAGTGCCTGGAAGCGTTCTGGGTACTTGAGAAACTCAACAACTTCTTCGAGCTCTTCTTTGGCTTCAGGCACACCGGCGACATCGAAGAATGTAACCGTTGCCTTTGTGCCGATGAACATTCGAGCCTTGCTCTTACCGAAGCCCATTTGCTGGTTACTATTGCCCTGAGCCTGACGCATCATGAACAGGATCAAGCCACCGAACAGGATGAGCGGTAGGAAGCCGATGAGGATTCCTAACAGATTTCCGAATCCGGTCGATCCTTTGACATTCACCGAGTAGTTGGAGTTCGGCACCCCGGCGCTACTTAGTAAATCGGCAATACTCGATCCTTCTTCTTTTCTAGATTTAAATACGTTGGCACCATCGGTGATGGTCAGGGAATCGCCCGAAACTTCGATTTCGAGTTTTGTTGATCCGCTGCTCTTCTTCGCCAACTCGACGACTTCGTTTATGCCGACCTCTTGATCTCCATTCAGTGGCTGGTCGACAAACATGAAGAAGATTGTGATCACTGCGATGATGATCACGAGGTAGACGAGGCTGTTCCGCATCCAGCGGTTGCTCATGTGTCCTGGCCGTCCTGTCGCTGTTAGTTAGTCGTTGCGATCGAATTCATCTCAGTTATTTGCATGAATTTTTCTTAGTGAAGATTCGATAGATTTTTATTAGCCAAAATCATGCGGACTCGTAAGCCCGCCACTGTGCTGTAATCCTACCATAGCGGTGATTCTCAACCGCATTGGAATGTGCTCGTTATACGTGAAGAAATCCTGAAGAGATTCGTACTCCTATCCAATTGAGTATCTCAGCTCAGGTTGCTATATTGGAAGTTCGACTATTTTGATACTGTGGAGTAGCGCGCGCTGAGTGAGTAAGAAGGTGCAAACGGATCCGGATGAATCCAACACGTATCTAGAGGAGAACGAACATAGCAAAAGAATTTAGGGTGAACCGACGAATTCGGGCTGATCAAGTTCGGGTAATTCGTGGTGAATATTCGTCTGAGTCAATGGTGATGGGCATCCGTGATGCGATTGATCTTGCTCAACGAGAAGGCCTCGATCTTGTTGAGGTCGGCCCTAACCAAAATCCGCCAGTTTGTCGCTTGTTGGATTACGGTCGATTCAAATTTATACAGAGCAAAAAGCAACGAGAAGCTCGCAAGGTTTCTCGAAGCACTAGCAAGCAGAAGGAAGTACGCCTTAGTCCGGTAATGTCAGATAACGACATCGAGACAAAAATCAAGGTGACTAAAACTCTTCTCGCTGAAGGTGCCAAAGTCAGGGTCTTCGTCAGATTCCGAGGTCGGCAGCGAGCTCATCCGGAAATGGCAATGAAAGTTTTGAGGAAGGTTGCCGAAGGTGTTGCTAGTGTCGCAAAACTGGAGAAACCGCCTGGAATGGAGGGTCGCGTGCTAAGCATATTGCTGGCACCTTCGCCTCAACAGCAACAGCGAGACCGACAGGGAAAAGCAGGTCCAGTAGCAGCAGCGAGCGCGCCGACTGAAGGCGAGTCTGCAACCGAATAGCAAAGCTCAGGCTCAGTAGTTCTACGCCTGACCACGAAGATTGAGAACGGAATAAATCTGACATGCCGAAGATGAAGACCCACAAGGGCGCCAAGAAACGTTTCCATGTTAGTGGAACGGGCAAGGTGCTTCGAACGAAGGGTCCGAAGAGTCACTTCCGACGACGAAAGGCCGCACGTGTAAAGCGGTTGTTCGGAGGCAAGGTAGCGCTCGATTCGAAGACATTCTCAAAGACCATAAAGCAGTCGCTCAGCGCCCTTCGCTAGAAGTCACTGCACAACATCATCATCTGAGTTCATCGTTGGGGCTACATCGGATGCTCTGCGATTGACTGCCAAGGAGACTTACATTGGCCAGAGTTAAAGCCGGTAAAACTACACGACGACGTCATAAGGCTGTACTGAAGGAGACGCGAGGACATCGTGCTTCACGAAGCCGACGCTACAAAGTTGCCCGAGAGTCGCTGACTCACGCACAGGCATATTCAACTTCTCACCGACGTCTCAAGAAGCGAACCAACCGATCGCTACAGATTGTTCGAATCAACGCAGCAGCCCGAGCGCTCGGTATCAACTACGCCAGCTTGATACACGGTATGTCTCTAGCTGGTATTGAGATTGACCGAAAGTCACTCGCTGAACTCGCCGTCCGCGAGCCAGAGGGATTTTCTCAGGTAGTGGAGACTGCCCGTGCGGCTCTTCCGTCAAGCTAACTGTAAAGCAACTCTTTTATTCGGTAGAGTCGACAGTTGAAGAGTTTGAATTTCGAGGCGCGCCAAGGTGCAACTCGAAGAATTTAACGATCTTTTCAATGTAGGCCTTCGGCTGAGTTCGAAATGCCCCGGTGTGCCCGGCATCCGGGACCATCCAAACGGATCCCTGACCCATCTCGATTTCATCAAAGCTCGCACCTATCGCCCGCCCCAATAGACGGGCGTGTTCAACAGGTACTTCTGAATCTTCTTCGCCGTGGATTATCAACACTGGGGTGTCGGATTGAGCAATCGCTCTTGCTGGTGAAATTTCACGCACGTCGATTCTGTACAAGGTGCGTGCCATAAACTCCATACCGGGCAGCCAGGCCCGTAGCGGACGCTTGAATCGGGTCATCGAGTGTTTGAACATGAGTCCTAGATCAGCAAAAGCGCTGTCGGATACGACCGCACCGTAAGTATTTGGGTTCGATCCTGCCAGGAGCGCCACAACGCCTCCCAGAGAGAAGCCGAGTACTCCGATTCTGCTACTGTCGGCACCGCGGCTAACCAGAAAGTCGGAAGCGCCTTGTAGATCGAGCCGTTCGAAGTAGCCGGAAGAGGAAAGTTCGGTGGGGGAGTCGCCTCGGCCTCGAAGATCTAACATCAAAACTCCAAAGCCCTGGCGGTGTAGTTCTCGGGCAATTCTCATGGTGCCAATTTTCGAATCGCTGCGACTGGTATTGTCGCCGTTGACCATGGCGATCCACGAGTTGCCGCTGGCTATAGGCTCAGGTGTATGGGAAACCGGTTCAGGTGGAATGAACCAGCCGGAAAGTTCGGCATCGCCACCCCGGCTACTGAAATGAACGTCTTCGTAGTCGAGACCTATCGAAGTGGGATCTTCTTCGGGTCTCACTCGCGTGGTTTGAGTTAAACGCGCCGCCATAGCGGAAGACACGCCAATGTAACTCCCGCCAGCGAGTCCGAGCAGAGTGAATGTTCTTTTGAGAAATCCCACGCCGAAATCCTACAGCGAAGCTCTCTTTGTTGCTCGGGTTGAGCGGCGGGCTTTCGATGCCCAATTAAGAACATCGTGCGGAACGGCGTGATTGTTATCGCTCAATGAATCAGGCGATAACCGAGTCGACCATCACGAGTACGAGCACAAGAGCCAAATATAGCAGGGAATATTTGTATACTCGCGTTGCTGTTGGCTTGTCGGGAATCCGGATCAATTTGTAGGCGTACCATAAAAACGCAAGGTTAAGCGCTATTGCACCAATCATGTACGTCCAGCCAAGGCTCTCGGTCACGACTCCAAACAGAATCGTGAGTGGGGCAAGAATGACCGTGTAGAGCGTTATTTGCACAGTGGTGAGCCTAACTCCACGAACGACTGGCAACATTGGGATGTTTGCCTTTGCGTAGTCGTCTTTGATCATGATCGCCAACGCCCAGAAATGAGGCGGTGTCCAGAAGAAAATGATGATAAACATGTACCACGCCGAGAGATTGAGCGTATTTGTCCCAGCGGCGAATCCGACCAACGGCGGTACTGCACCGGCGGCTCCACCCAACACGATGTTTTGCGGTGTGGTGCGTTTGAGAATCACCGTGTAAAGGCCGAAATAGAGCACTGTTCCCGTAATAGCCAGTACTCCAGCAAGGACGTTAGTCATTAGCGAGAAAATCGCGAACGAGCCGGCGTTTAGGGCAAGACCGAAGAGGGCAGCTGTTAAAGGCGATATTCGTCCCTCAGCGACAGGGCGATTCTTAGTCCGTCCCATCTTCTGGTCGATCTCGCCTTCGTAAGCCATGTTGAGCGAAGCTGCCCCACCTGAGGCGAGCGCTCCACCTATCAGCACAGCGAGAAGTACTTCCATGGTTGGTGTGCTTGCGGCACCGAGGAAAGCGCCGGCCACGGCTGAAACCAGTAGGAGTGACATTACCCGCGGCTTGGTGAGGGCGATGTAATCGTTCACCACGGTCATCACCGAGTGACGCTCAACTGTCTGGTCGGGTGTAGTCATATATAGATATTAGATGTTTAGAGGCATAGAGTCACGAAATTAGTTCGACTTAGCTAGTTCGCGTCTGGGGACCGGTCGGAGCAGCAAGGCAACCACGAACACCATATGTACCCACACGAGAGTTGCAAGGCTCAGGTGTCCTGCTCGTGCCCATTCGGAGAACGATGTCCAAGGGTTTGCCGCACCCATCAGCATTTGAGCAATGACTATGATCGCGGAGGCAATTGCTACAAATCGTAGTGCACCGGAAATATTAGGCAAACGCCAAACCTTATGACCGGCGTACAGGACTAGCAAGATCGATACAAATGACAGGAAGCGGTGAATCATATGAATCCATGCGAACGTCGACTGCGGTATGAAATCACCACCACACAGCGGCCAGGAAGCACAAATTGCACCTGCTTCACGCCATACTGCATATGATCCCGATAGCAGTGCAACAAGCGTGAACACCGCCGCGAGAGCGGAAATCTGAAGAGCAGTTCGATGCTCATAGCTAACTCTGCCCCATATCCATGGGGTGCTTCCCATCAGCGTCTTTTCTCGCCCGTAAGTCGCCGCAACAAGCACAAGTATTCCTAACAAGGCAACAATTTCGGCAAGGAACAAATGAAGTGTTCTAATTGCAGGGTCGAGATCGTTTAGCACGACGGCTCCGCCGAGCATGCCGACTATGAAAATGAGAATCAGTTCTGCTGTTGCCAGCCAGGCGACTACTCGGCTCGATCGATATTTGACCCACACGCGAACAACTGCGGCAATGATTGCCAGCCCGAGTAGTGTTCCGACAGAACGGTGACCGTATTCGAGAATTACGTTGTGTGGACGTGGTGTGGTGGTTCGTGGGCCATTGTAAAGGCGGTCGATCGTCGGCTGGTCGAGTGGGGGGAATATCTGCCCAAAGCAAGTTGGCCAGTCGGGACAACCATCACCAGACCCGGTGACGCGGACGACTCCACCAAGAGTTATTTGCAGGATCACTCCGATAATTGCGATGACGAGGAGTGTAATGAGCAATTTGTCTTTCCAAATTGGAGAGGTTTTGGTGCTCAAGTCGGAGGCGCTTTCAATTATTTCCATTTGGGTCCAATTTCGATTTAGGAAATGCCTGACGGTTGAGACGGTGAGAAGGGCTGGTCGCCCGTCAACCCGCAACTACGGGTTAATGATCGCGCAAAATCTGGCGAATTGGCAGTCAGTTTAGAGTCGGCAAACGCTGACAGAAATGAGTTTTGCGTGTCGGATTCTGAGCGATCGTACGGTGGTGATCAGTCGTAATTGGCACAGAGGACAATTTTGTCAAAGCGGTCGATACGCAATTAGCGTGGCGTCTACAACAACTCGTTGGTCATAAACTCGCGGGGGCCAGCAAGTTACAAGGGTAATTTGCGCATCGTCTGAGTCGGTTAGTTTGAGTTCCGATTGGTGCACCTGGCTGGTTCCAGTAACCCTGTAGATGTACTCGGCGTCTGTAGTTTCGAGGAACACGTCGACAGGGTCTTGCTTTATCAGCTCAGTGATCTCTGGCAAACGGCGGAATATGTTTCCTTCTCGAGCCGCAAAACTTTCGAGATGAGCAAAGAACCATCCGTCCCCTTGCTGGCCAGGAAGCGAAGTTTGGGGGATGTGTCCGACCGTGTTGTCAGGCGTTTCGTACGATCGCTGCTCACCCAGGTCGATGACTTGCAACTCTTCAACAGTTGAATCGACCGAAATTGAAGGAATCCTGATGCGTGTCGCCGCTTTGGTCGGGTTCACATCACTGAAAATGTCGGTTGATCTCACCGGGGTAAATTCTGGCGGAATTGTCGGTCCGCCGTACGGGTCAGATCCTGCCCATTCAGGCTCCGACCAGTATTTAGGGTTGATCAAATCACCGGGGTACAGATTTGCGAACCGGGTAACGTCGGGAGCGACCACCTCCAACGGAATTGGGTCTCGTCCATCGATGCTCGATATCGAAGTAGTGGCGGCTGCGCCAACCCCCAGGTGACTCTCTAGTGAATCATCTGGAATCGAATACGTAAACTCTGCTGCGTCCGAGCCAGACCGCGATTTCGAAAACAGGTAAAACCCCGAGACTGCAATTAAGGCGATACCGAGAATCGCTGTTCCATACGCGAGAATAGTCAAGACCGAAAATCTTGACTTTGAAGAAGATGTGATGGCGATTTTGACCAGAGTTTCCTGATCTTTTGCAGGAGGAGGTGTAGCCATACATATTCCGATACGACTAATTCACCCTAGCGGATCAAATGGCTAAATTCTATCGAACGCGTGCGCCCCGAATAATTGGTTCGTTAAGGTGGATTTCACCGTTTCGAATCTTGAGATTGAATTCGCACTCGGGGTTGGTGCATACCCAGGCTTTGTAGTGCACAGCCGCGCCTTGAGCCCCGAAATCCGATAGTGGTACCAGTGTGCCGCGCGTGCATTCCATACAAGACGGTAAGTTATTCGAAACCAATATTTTGACCCTCCAACGGAAGACAAATATGCAATTCCATCCCCCCTGATTTTGGGTTCGCAGAAATTTGTTTTAGAACTAGAATTGTTGAATAGCCCACATACTAATCCGGATTATGACGAATAGTATTGCCTCGTTGTAGGCAGTTTGACTGACAAGGACCAGTAAATACCGATAAATATGAATGTATTAGGAATAGAAACCAGTTGTGACGAGACTTCGGTCGGTGTGGTTGACGGTGATGGTCGAGTCTTGGCTAATGTTGTTGCTACGCAAGTAGACATTCACGCTCGATACGGCGGAATCGTCCCTGAAGTGGCTTCTCGTCAGCACGTCCTTGATATTCGACCTGTGTGCGAGCAGGCAATTGTTGAGGCGGGAATAGATTGGGCCGATCTTGACGTCGTATCCGCTACGCACGGTCCGGGGCTGGCTGGTTCACTAATAGTTGGATTGAACTTCGCTAAAGGGCTGGCGGGAGCGTTAGGCGTGCCGCTTGTTGGTGTGAACCATATGGACGGACACGTGTACGGTGCCTGGGCGCGAACGGTAGATCATGAAACACATGAGTTCCAAGAACTGGTTGGCGAGAAGGCAATCATGTGTTTGGTCGTTTCCGGTGGGCATACTGAACTTGTACTGCTCGAAGGTCACGGCAAGTTTCGGTTGATTGGTGAAACCCGTGACGACGCTGCCGGAGAGGCGTTCGATAAGGCTGCCAGAGTCTTGGGTCTTCGATACCCAGGAGGTCCAGAGATCCAGCGCGTTGCAGAAGGAGCGGCGTACACCGAGCCACTCCCGCGTGCATGGATGCGTGGATCAGACAATTTTTCTTTTAGCGGATTAAAGACTGCAGTTTTGAATCGGGCTCGATCTCTTGGAATTTACCCACCGGACCCGTCAGGCGAATCTGCAGATCCTGAGGTTGTGGCAAGCCTAGCGAAGGCATTTCAGGATTCTGTAATCGATGTACTGGTGACCAAAACAGTCGCTGCCGCTCAACGTGAAGGTTGCGCCGGTATCGTTCTCGTTGGTGGGGTGGCGGCGAATCGGCCTTTGCGTGAAAATCTTGTCGAAAAATCACCGCTGCCAGTCGCCATACCGCCGTTTGAGCTTTGCACTGACAACGGGGCAATGATCGCTATGAGTGGGCTTGTAAATTACCGTAACGGTCGGCGTGACGACTGGGACCTCGACGTGATTCCAAGTTTGAGGATCGGAACTAGCTCGCTGGTGTAAAGCCGGCGGTTCCTTGTGAGCTATGCAGGCTTAAGGCAATTAATGCGGCAGGGTCAGCTTGAAGGGTAATTTCTGTATGGAGCGCCGATTCGTGAAGGAACCAACCGACGTTTAGCGTCTTCTACCGTTCGAGCGAATCGAATGGCGTTTTCAGATTTTCCGCCAATTTCACTGCCTAGGAAGCTGCCAACATTGTTGTGGAATTCCAAATGAACTCCAGCGGGTCGAATCCAGTAGTCGGCCATGAGCATGAGCGACATCGCCGCCACGGCAATTGCCGTGATCATGCCGACGTTGGAGGTAGGCGTTAGCTGCCAAACCCCGATAGCTGCGAAGAGACCGGCAACTCCCCAGGCAGCGCTTCTCCTAGCTCGCGGACGCTGAGATATTTGGATCGACGTTACATCGGTCAGGTTCGCCGATGAGTAAACAGAGTTCGAACCCGAGCCGCCCCTGAAAAGAATGCGGGCGGGCGTAAGTCGAAACTTGCCGTTGTCACCGGTTTCCAGTTCAGCAACAACTCGTTCGCCCGGAAGCAGGCCGGGCGATGATCCGTCAATTCTGGCGCTAGGTTCTGTGTCGGGTTGAGGCGCGTTCTGCGGGCTTGTTTCAACTGCCATGAGAGTAATCGTATCTGGTAATCAGCAACTTTGTTTGGAGTTGACCACACATTCTCTGTAGTTCAATCGGCAGCTCAGCTTTTACGAAAATCGTTCCAGGAAAACTCGAGCTTACGACAGTCTAATCGCGAACTACGAGCCCACTTTGTCACTACTGTGTGCGGCGACGAAAGCCCGAGCCTCACCAAGCATTAGCTCGGCTGCTCCAGTACCCGTTGAGAGATCGCCTCCCGCAGTTTTACCAGCAGCCCGCGCTCGCTTCTCAATATCGAGAGTTGCAGCAATGCGATCCGGGTGATCAGGTTCGCCCGGGTGACCAAGTGACTGCGCAAAGTCATGTGGCCCCCCGGTGACGCCAGTGAGTCCCGGTACGGCAAGAATATCATCGAGGTTGTCCCACGCTTTTTTATCCTCGATCTGTGCAACTACTAGCATGTTGGCGTTCGACCATTTAGCGAAACCAAGCTTGCCGCCGTACTTTTCGTCGAGAAGTTCCTGGTCGTTGAACTCGGTACCACGACCGCCACCCCATGATCGTTTTCCATCCGGCGGGAACAGACACGCGTCGGCGAGGGCTTGAGCTTCGGCTCCTGAGTTAATGTGCGGTCCTGTTACGCCTTGGATTCCGCGATCCAAATACAGGTTGATCTGGTAAGCGGCATTGTCGGGCACACGGGCGATAACGGACATTCCATAACCGTTGGCAACACGGCAAATGTTGTCAATTGCAGTCTCTGGAAAATAGCCGTGTTCACCGTCGAGTGAAATAGCGTCGAAGCCGACGTGAGCTGCCATTTCGACAAGGTGAAGCGAGGGGAATGTCAGGGCGAATACGACGCCTTTTCTGCCTTCTCGGTTCGCTTTAAGTATAGTGTTTTCGATCATTGATGATTTTCCGTATTGGGCCTTTGATGGACCGATAGTTCGTTGAGGATTGTCGGCTCGATATTAGATTCCGCGTACCGTTCCTCCCGCTGATGTGACCTTCTCCAGTGGTGGGTGGGCCGCTATTTCTTCCTCGTTTAGTTCCAATCCCAGTCCGGGTGCGTCGGAAAGTTCGACGTGTCCGTCCTTTTGCCGGGTGAACCCATTCAGAACCGAGAAGTAGTGCTCGGTGTAGAACTCGGCGTGGTACTCCTGGATTTCGAAGTTTATGATCGAGGCGTCGAGGTGCATTTCCGCCATCGCTCCAACTGGCGAACAAACGTTGTGAGGAGCCATAGTGATGTGTTTTGCTTCGGCAATAACAGCAATTTTCTTCAGCTCGGTAATACCGCCGGCGTTTGCAATATCCGGTTGCAGTACGTCGACAGCGTGTCTATCGACGATCTCAGCGAACGGGAATTTTGTATAGAGTCGTTCACCAGTAGCGATCGGAATGTTTACCTTTTTCCGCACTTCGAGAAGTTCCGAAACTCGTTCTTGAGACACCGGCTCTTCATAGAAAAGTGGACGGTACTGTTCGAGACGCTTACCTATTTGAACCGCGTTCATTACATCGAACTTGGCGTGGGCTTCGACGAGGATATCGACGTATGGCCCTACTGCTTCCCGAACTGTAGCGACTCTTTGTTCGGCGAGCTGGGCTTCTTTGAGAGAAAGCTTGTAGTAGTTGTGCTGCCCGAACGGGTCGAACTTGAGTGCGGTGTAGCCCATGTCTACTACTGCTTTTGCCTCTTCGGCGTTTTGTCCCGGCGTTCCCGGATTTGTGTACCAGCCGTTGGCGTAAACCCGAATGCTTCTTCGATGCGCACCCCCAAGAAGTCGCCACACAGGCTGTTCGAGAATCTTTCCTTTTAGATCCCACATGGCAATGTCGAGACCCGAGAGAGCAGTAGAAGCGATACGGCCACCCCTTGCCTGGAAATCCTGATAGAGGTTTGTCCAGTGAACCTCGGAATCGAGCGGGTCTTTGCCAACCAAATGCTTGGCAACCATTGCTTCGACCATCGCCATTACGAGATCGTCATTCTCCATCGGTGAGGCATCTCCAAGGCCATAGACGTTCGGGTCGTCAGTATTTAGCTTCACCAACAGCCAATTCCTCTGCGCGTTGTGGTGATTGGCTGAAAATCTACGGAATTCGACGTTGGTAATTGCTGGCATGTTGGATCGATTATCGTTGCACTCAGACTATTTGGTAATTTCGGTATTTATTGATCCTGAATTCAGGTTGCGGCGTGAGTATACGCCCGAATTGCAGGAGAGTAGATTGTTGATCGACTGCGACTGGACTACATGAAGAAAATTCGTCGGGCTATGATGCTGGTGAAACGTCGCTCGCCGGTGTTAGATCACGGAAAAGGAAGAAAACTTGGCACGCACATTTCGGCTCTGGGCACTATCCGACACTCATGTTGGAACCGAAATACAGTTTGGGCGAAGATCGCTTGAAGAGGTAATCCAGCATGCAGAGACGTGGCCGAACGGTTCCGGGCAATCTGGTGGGTTCGATATTGCTGTCAATCTTGGCGACTTCTCCGGATCGCAGCTACCCCCCGATAACGAGGAAGGTGAGCTGGTCGTTTCGCAATATGCCTCGGCGAAGCACCATGGTCGCGAGCATTTTTATGACGTGATCGGTAACCACGACGCGTCTGGGGCTGACGAGAAGACGCAGTGGTGGTTCAAGAAGTGGATTGATCCTACAGGCGAGAGTACTGAGTTTTCGGGTATCGACAATTCGAAACGACCGTATCCGACCACCGGCACGTGGGAACACTATTCTTTCGAAGTCGGAAACATTGTCTTTTTGATGATGGCTGATCGAAACGACGGTGGGCCACCGATCGGAAGAGGGGAGTTCGGAGGTTATCCTGCTGGCGCGATTTCCGAAGAAACGTTTCAGTGGTGGACACAAAAAGTAGCTGACAACAAAGACAAGATTGTTATTTCAGCACATCACCACATGATTAAGGAAACCACCGTAGCAAGCGGGCTGAACGAGGGTTGTGACGAGGGATATCACGGCCGGATGCCTGACGGGGGTGCTCCAGGATCTTCGTTTATTTACTGGGTCGGCGGTCAAAAAGACTCAGGTCGCATTGAGAATTTTCTTGACCAGAATCAGCCCGCAATAGATCTCTGGTTGGGAGCGCATACTCACACTCATCCTGATGACACGACCGGAGGCAGAACACACGTTGAGCAGAAATGGGGAGCTAATTTCGTGAACGTATCGGCGGTAACCCGCTATCACGGTGAGCGGAATTCAATCCCCATGAGCCGTTTGTTTACTTTCACAGAGGGATCGGAAGAGGTTCGAGTGCAGTGCTACCTGCACACGGATCAGTACGCCGATCAGGGTTGGTATGAGCCTTCGGAGCGCACCATCAAGCTTCGCCACAATTTCGAGTTGCCGGTTTGACGACACCACACTGAGCGGCCTGCTCTCAACGAGGGAGAGCATTGAGGTGAGGGTGAGCGGGGATGTCTAATGAATGGACAATTGTCGGCCTAATCCTGACCTTCTCCCCCGGAGACAAGGGAGTTCGTTCTGTCGGGTGTGATTGTGCTCGGTGCCGACGGGATTTTCTTCTTCGCTTCGAATCATATTACTTACTGGAAAAACAGCATGACTAAGACCATTCAAGAGCTATTCGATCTAACGGGGCGCACCGCCATCGTGACAGGCGGAGGAACCCATCTGGGCACTGCTTTTACCGAGGCTCTCTGCGATCTCGGAGCTAAGGTGTACATAGCTTCTCGCCGCGCTGAGTTGTGCGAAAAGGTTGCTGACAGACTTCAAGAACGCGGAATGGATGTTATCGGTCTGGGTTGCGACGTCACAAATGAATCTCAAGTAGATGCGTTGGTAGACAGGGTGATGAATGACGAGGGTCGACTTGATATTGCGATTTGCAATGCAGGTGGCTCTTTTACGACGAGCTATCCACCCGATGGTGACATCGATGAGTTTCGTCGGACCCTTGATGTCAACCTGACTGGCACCTATATCACTTCTCAGTCGGCTGGCAGAGCTATGATCCCGTCTTATCGAGGATCAATTGTGACGCTTGGATCGATTGCGTCAACTCTGGCTATGGATACTCGCATTTACAACTCGGAGTTCCAACGCTCTGGACCTCCGTATATCGCGGCGAAAGCAGGTGTACTTAACTTGACCCGAGCGATGGCAGCGGAGTTCGGTGAATACGGGATTACGGTCAACTGCATTAGCCCAGGTCAGATCCCGATAACCGGCACTAACCGAGATCAGGTAGAAACATTTCGCAATATGATTCCGTTACAACGCACTGGTCTGTCACAGGATCTGAAAGGAACAGTTGCTCTACTGGCTTCCGACGCCGGAGCGTGGATTACGGGTCAAGAATTCCGTGTCGATGGTGGCTGGTCGATCTGGTAGTGGTTAGATCAACTTTGCCTGCTGCATCGCTTTGCGAATGACCTCTCGTTCTTCCGATGATATGGGCTGATTGGGCATTCGAGGTGCTCCACCGTCGTATCCCATGAGATCAAGAGCCGCTTTGATCCCCGCTGCTCCACGATCAAGAATCTGGTAGTCGGCTTCAATGCAGCGATTTTGGATTTCCTGCGCCGTCTTTAGATCGCCGTTCATTACGTTCGAAATTATCTGGTGACACTCCGTTGGCGCAACGTTACCAAACATAAGGCATGCGCCATTCGCTCCAATTGCGCTCATTGCCAGCAATAGCAACCCGTTGCCAAGCCAAAACGGTTTATCAGTTGTTACAAACGTTCGAACCCTGGCTTCGAACCGAACGTTTCCTGAAGCGATGTAACCGAAAACGTTGTCAATATCGATCAATTCGCCTATTACTTCGGCAGGTGCACCAACGGGTGCGTCACCTCCTGCGAACTGCCCCGGTGCCATCTGGTGGATTATCACAACGGGTGCTGGGACCCGAGGTACTACTTGTTCGAAGTAGCCCGTTACATCTTTCGCCAGTCGTGGAATCCGAATGCGGATCATTTCCGCACCTGTCTCGACTAAATCTTCCGCCATCCGAATCGATTCTGTTACCGATGAAGTGTCGACTCCGCCAACGATGAATTTTTCGCCGCTCCGCGTCGCGTTCACAGTCCGAACAATTTCTAGCCGTTCAGTTTCGGAAAGAAACTGCTCCTCGCCGTTTTCTGAATTGAGGACGAAACCAGAAAGCTGAGTTTTCAGCCATTTTTGAACATTACGTTCAATTGCAGCGTGATCGACCTTGTCGTCAGCGGTGAAGGGTGTCGGACTAGGAGCGACGACGATCGGGTTAGATGATGGAATTGGCATTTGGTTGAGTCTTGTTTGTTTCGGCGGACGGGAAGATGTTCGAGCGACTTTAGTTATAGGTCAGGACTGCGTGAAATGAGACTGTGCAGCAATTCGTTCAAGTGCGATTTTGCATAGGTCATAAACCGATTTGTCTCCATTCTGATAGTTGAAATAGAAGTAAAAACCCTCGGAAAGCCGAGGTTTTTGTCATTTTTTAGTTCGATCGTCCGAAACTATTGATCGATCACCGATCCATCTTCGTGGAGCCGTGTGACTACTTCTCGAGGGTTTTCCGGGCAGTTTTCGATAGCGTCCGGTTTTAGCTCTAGGCCGATCCCGACGGCGTCCGAAATTTTCAGGTAGCCGTTGCCGTCGTGTTCTGCCATTCCGGTGACCATGTTGGATTTCGGCGGAACGTCCTCGCCAATCGGGTATTCCTGAATAGCAAAGTTTGGTGCGGTTGCAGCAATTTGCAGGCATGCAGCGGTCGATACGGGTGACAGCGGGTTGTGAGGAACGACGCCAACATGACGCGCTTCCGCGAGGGCCGCGATTTTGCGGGCTCCAGAAATTCCTCCAACTAGACAAACGTCGGGTCGGACGTACTGCACTGCGTTGCGTGACAAAGCCATTTCAAACTCCCAAATCGACGAGAAGCGTTCTCCCGTCGCGATTGGGATATTGATCTTGTCGGCAACGTAAGCCATTTCGTCGAAGTTATCCGGGGTGACGGGGTCTTCGAAGAAGTAAGGGTGGAACTGCTCGATACCCAGTCCAAGCTGTACTGCTTCGGTAGGTGTCATTCTGCGGTGAATTTCGATACAGAGGTCGACTCCTGTACCCACCGCGTCGCGGTAACCGCGTACGGTTTCTATAGCATCACCAATCTTGTCAGCGTGGGTTTTGAAGTAAGGAATATCGCGTTCCTCATCAAGGAACGGTGTTAGATGACCAACCGCAGTGAACCCCTGGTTTTTCGCGTCGACAATGCCTTTTGTGAGCACTTTAGTCGTGTCGCCGAAAACGTGGTAATACACTCTCGCTTTATCGCGCACCTTACCTCCGAGCAGTTGATGCACAGGCGCATCAAAATGCTTACCCATGATGTCCCAGAGGGCAATGTCTATTGCACTTAGCGCACCCATGATCGCTGCGCCTCGGAAGTGTGAGAAGCGGTACATGTACTGCCAGTGGTGTTCGATCCGAAGCGGATCTTCACCAATCAAGTATCGACCGAATTTTTCTATAGCCGACTGCGATGCTTCTAGAAATCCCCAGGCTCCAGATTCACCCAGTCCGATGATCCCGGAGTCGGTCTCTATTTGAACAAGCAAATATCGGTCGAGCATCAGTGGTGTGACTTTGGTGATTTTCATGAGATCGGCTTTTTTGGAGATCGGCTTGAGTTGGCAATAGCGTGTTTAAGAGACTTGTAAATCACGCCGTCGCCGATACTAAGCCCATGGAAACGTTTTTGCTACGCCTGTCGAAGTTCTTTAGAAAGCAGGACTGCGATGAAGGCGACCGGAGTGCCCAGCATCGCGCTTATGATTAGGGCTTCTTCGTTACCCAGCCATTCAGCGACTGCGCCGCCAAACAGCCAACCAAGTGGGAAGGTATTAATTGCGAGTACGTATAGGCTCATCACGCGGGCACGCATGTGATCGGCTGCTGATTTCTGGAACATCGTCAGAACCGAAGTGACCCACGGCATTGCTACCAGACCCATCACGAACAGGATCGTCAATGTAAGCGGTGTCGACCTTGAGAAACCGAACGCAATTTGACCCGAATCCCAAATGGCTCCCATAGAGATCATCATGTATGCGTGACGGTGATGAATGCCGTACAGAGAAACAGCGATAGCGCCAATAAGCATGCCTCCGCCGAAGACTCCACCCATTATCCCGAATCCTCCAGCACCGATTTTCAGTACATCGTTGGCGTAAATGGGCATTAGTGCAAAGATCGCCACGCCGAACAAGTTTTGGAGGACTACTAACAGAGTTAGCCATAGAAGCGGAGGAGTGTTTCGTGCGTACCGCAGCCCGGTTTTAATTTGGTCTAGGAACGACTGCGCAGGTTCGTAGGCTGCCTGAGCAGTTCTTTCCGGTTCTCTAACCCTTAAAAGAAGCATGAGTCCGAACACGTTGCCGGCGACCACCAGCCAGAAAACGGTGTCTGCACCAGAGGCGGCAATAACGAAACCGACGATCAGCGGACCGATCATTTCACCCGTGGTTTGGGCGACTGACAGAATGCCGTTCGCGTTGCTTAGACGGTCGGATCGAACGATGTCGGCAATTAGTGCAAAGAAGGCTGGACCGTAAAGAGCTCCGCCAATTCCGCCAATTACCGAAACAGCGATCATGTGCCACGGTTCGAGCAGTTCGGAAGAAATCAGAATGGCTGTGACTGCGGACGCGGCTGCAATAAGTGCACCTGCGCCAATCATCAGGTTTATCCTACCGAATCGGTCTGAAATTACTCCGCCGATCAGCGCTAATGCGAGGATCGGAATTGCCCGTACTCCAGCGATCAGGCCGACCCACAGTTGCGAGTGTGTAAGTTCGAAGATCACCCACGAATTGGCTGTGCCGCGCATGAACACGCCAAGATCGAAAATTGCCTGGCTAACGATCAGGGCGCGGAACTGGGCATTGGACAAAACCTCCGCAAATTTTGGTCGAACACGCATTTACTTAGTGGCTGCGATTAGATTTTCGAGAACGATGGCTACGCCATGATCGTCGTTGGATTCTGTTTCGTATGTTGCGATCGATTTGATTTCGGGAATTGCGTTTGCAACTGCCACCGACCACCCGCAATCACGGATCAGTTCAATATCGACGTAGTCATCTCCGAACGAAAGTACGTCTCTTAAAGGGATGTTCGAAGAACTCAGAAGATGGGCAACGGCTCCGGATTTGCTCGCTGCAGAAGGTACAACATTTAGGAATTGAACCCGACCGGCTCGGAACACTTCGGTGTTTTTAGATAACCTAGATTCGAGTGTTTGCGCCAGTTCTTCCAGGTTGGAATCCATCCCATTCACCGAAATTTTTACCGGTTCGAACGTCATTGCTTCTTCAAATGAAACAATCATTGTGGGTGTGGCGGAGTTGAAAGCCCATAGTTCATCTATCTCATCGTCGTGATTTACAGCAAAGCGGGTGCCATCGATTTCAAGCGTCATCCTGGGTTCGGGATTCATTTCCGAAACCAGAGACCAACACATGCGTGCATCATCGAGATTTATGGTGATTCGGAGGTTGCCCGTGAGTTCGGCGCGTCCGGTGGCAATAGTTCCGTTCATTTGAACAAGTGACGTGATTTCGAGAATGTCGTTGCCAACGAGAGTTTGAAGTACTCGTTCCGGGCGCGACGTAGCAATGATGATCGGATAACCGGAATTGTGGACAGCATGAATAGCAGCACGAGTGCGTTCGTCCAGTCGAGAGTTCGAGTTGAGCGCTGTCTCGTCGAGATCCATGGCGACTGCTTTTGGCAATCGAGTTGTGAAATCGGGCAGTTTCAGGTCTATTAAACCTCTTCTGTTTCTGTTGGACGTAATTGTGCACCGAGTAACGCTGGCCATTTCAAGGTAGCGGCTAACGTCGCAATGAAACCCAACCCGCCGAGCGTGGCAATCATTGCTGCCGAACCTGATTCTTCAGCAATCCAACCACCAAGTAGAAGTCCCAATGGCAGTCCGTATATTCCGAGCGATCGGATTCCCATCACGCGCCCTCGAGTCTCGGTAGTTGTGGCTCGGAGTAGTCCGGCCACCATGGCGACGAACGTGGTTCCGCCACTGAATCCCCAGATGAACAGCATTAAAGCGAACAACCACAGAGGTGGTGTCAGCGCCAGTAGCAGCATGATGAAGTGCCAGATCGTAGATCCAATGATCATTATTCGTGTTGGATTCGCTAAGTTTTTTCTGATGCCGATATATGTTGCGCCGGAAAGCGCTCCGAGGGATGCAACTGCAGCGAGGCGCCCGATACCCGTTCCACCAAGCTCGTATAACTCATCACAGACAACCGTCATTAATCCGTTGACGACAGGGAATGCTGAGAACTCGATCAGAAAGGAGAAGAAAATCAGACCAGGAAGGAACTTGCTCTTACGAACGTAGCTGAGACCTTCTAAAAGACCGGACTTGATGCTCGCGTTTCTAACTTTCGAAGCCGTTGTCCGAGTCTCCACTTTGAGCGCAGCGACTGTCGCGAACAGGTATAGGACGGTGATCGAAATGTAGGCGACGTCGAGTCCGAGAAGTTCGAATATCGTTCCGCCCGCTAGCGCGCCGACAACCCGTGCTCCATCTAGCGTGGATCGAGAAAGACCAATGGCGCCGTGAAGAGAGTTGGCGGGTACTGCATCGGCGGTGAGTGCTTGAACCAGTACCAGGTCGAGCATCCGCACCATGCTCCCGGCGGTAACAATCAAGTAAGCGTGCCAGAACTGAAGAGTGTCGTTAATTATCAATGTAGTCAGAATTGAAGCGAGCACGACACCAAAAATGCGCACAGACACCTGAAGCCTTTTTCGGTCGAATCTATCGACCATCAAACCGTATAGCGGTCCCAAAAGCGTTCCGGCGAATTTTAGAGCGCCAATTAGACCGACCAGCAAAGGAGAGTTGGTGTCGCGCAGCACGAACATCGCAAGAACAATGATCTCCATTTCGATCGCCCAGAGACTGAGGGCCTCTGAAGACCAGACGAATCGATAATTGCCAAACCGTAATACCCAGAACGGATTCAGTCCTGAGGTATTCGATTCGCTGGGGGGCTGTTTTGCCGTTGACTCGACCATCGTTTGTGAGGCGATTGTGTCACGTCGGCGCGCTCTGGTGAAAGGTTCGCTCTAGCGCGCTCGTCGCAGGGCGGGGGTCGATATCAATGCTGTTCCTGAAATCAACAGTCCGCCAGCAATACCAATGAAAAGCGTTGGTTGGATTCCGATTGTTTCGATTCCGACTCCACCGATGATCCAACCCAACTGGTGGGTGAGAACCACCATGAAGTAGAGGCTCATCACTCGACCCCGCATGTTTTCCGATGCCGTGGTTTGAAGCAACACTGGAACCGAAATCATCCATCCCGAGAATGCCAAGCCCATAGAAACCATTGCCAATCCGGTAATCCATACGTTCGGAGCGACTGCAAAAAGGAGAACCGAGCCGTTGAACATCGCCATAGCGAAAATCAGCAAATAGCCTTTCCGCACTCGTTTGCTAACAAGGAACAGAACCAAAGAACCGATAAGTGCTCCTACTCCATTGAGTCCGAGTATTACCCCGTAGCCAAATTCTCCTAATCCGAGTTCGTCTTTCACCTTTACAGGAATAGCTGGTTGATACGTCCCCATGAACAGCGCGCTAAAACCGATGATCAACAAAGCTCGGATTATGGGCGTTCTATACGAGTACGCGATACCTTCCTTAATATCATCGAACATATTTCGGCCACTAGGAACGGAGGCATGACGAGTGCGGACGAACATGATCATTACGGCAGAAAAGCCGTACAGCGCGGCGAGTACGTAAAACGCCATATCTTGTCCGATCAGAAGCAGTATTCCTCCAAGGCTCGGACCGGCTATTGTTGCCGTCATCGAGATTCCGGTGTTCAAACTCGATGCTGAGATCAGTCGTTCCCGACCGACGATGTCAACTGCAAATGCCTGACTGGTGGGGTTGTGAAGAGCAAACATTGCTCCCGTAACGAGAGAAATCGGGATCAAATTCCACCACTCGAAGACATCTGTGGTAAGCAGAACGGCGGTAAGGAACGCCATCGAAGTGATGATTAGCTTCGTGCGCCAGAGCAATTGCCATCGCTCAGTTCGGTCTGCGAGTGCACCTCCTATTAATGAGATTGAAATAATCGCGATACCTGGCATTGCATTTACGATGCCCATAAGTAACGCTGAGTCGGTACGTTCCAGAACTATCCAAGCTTGCGCCATGTTGCGGATCTGGTAACCGGCGAACGTCGCAAGGTTCGACAGCACGAGCAGCCGATAATCTGGAATACCAAGAACACTGAACACACCGTTCTTATTCAACGATGGAGCGGATGGTTCTTGATTTTGAGGGCTCTTTGAGCTCGACTGCATGGTTCTATCGTTTACCAGAGTCGAATTCTTATAGAGTCTGATGGTGTAATCAAGTACTTAGTGATTCACGATGAACGGTTCGAGCAGTCTTTCGTTAATTTCAACACCGATTCCTGGACGATCGGGAAGGTTAAATCCCCCATCGGCGTACTTCCACGCAGTGTCTGAGGCTTCTTCCAGTCGATCTGAAAGTCCACCCTGGAATTCCTGCAGGTATTCGGGTGACGCTACCGCCGCGCACTGGAGAGTTGCTGCCTGGAATACCGACACTCCGCTCCCCATATGAGGTGTGGTTTTTATTCCGGCATCGGCAGCGATACCCATTTGCACCATGTAGTCGGTAAACCCGGTTCGACCAATGTCGGGTTGATAAACATCGAGTGCCCGAGGCTCCTGAACCCACTGTTCCATCTGGTATCGAGATCGGAAGTGTTCGCCCAGAGCAATATCTGCTCCCGGTCTTTTCACTAACTCCTGGTGTCCGACAAGATCTTCGGGCTGAAGCGGACACTCAAAGAAACGAACGTCACGTTTTCCATATTCAATCTTCCCTAGTTCTGCAGATTCGTGTGAGCACATCCACAAGGTATCGACCATCCACTGTTCGAGTTCTGGTGCACCTGCCTGGAGCCCGTCGAGTTCAGCGATACCACTGTCTACGTCACCCGTGAGAAATATTTTTGCTCCGCGCAGACCGGTATCGATCCACTTATTAACGTGGTCGACCCTCTCTTCTAACGTCGAACGTCGAACTCCGGAGAGATAAACGTCGAACTTTGGTCGAGGATTCTGGTCGAGCATGGCGGCAACGGGTGTTTGCTCTCGTTTGCCAATGGCGTCCCATACTGCAATATCTATTGCTGCCAGAGCATCGAGCCAGTACCCGGACGAGTAGCCCCTACCTCTTTGAATGTCGTAAAGAAAATCCCAGAGCGCCCCGGGGTTTTCGAAATCTTGACCTTCGATCATTTGCCCGAGAATGTCGTTCACGATGAGAGTCACAACCTCGGGACCGATTCCGGTATTTGCCTCACCCCAGCCAACTGTTCCATCGCTGAGAGTCACCTTCACAAGAGGAGTTTCCACGTAGCGAGCGTAAACGGTTTGCCACCCTTGTTTGAACTCGAATCTTTCGGTTACCCGGTCACCTTCGTTAGCGCGATACGACTCCCAGTAAGAAGCCGTATTCTTGAATGCGAGGTGTACGGATTCAATCGTCTTGATGTTGAAGCTGGTGTTGGTCGTCATGTTTGAAGCTGGCGTAGATCGCTCTCGGGAGAGTTTGATAATGCTGTATTTCGGGCTGCTAAATATTGGGATCGTAACGCGTTTGCAGCATCGAAAGTTTACTTGCGATGCTGCAAACGCGTATGTAGATAGTAGAAATGGCAAATGCGAATGGCTTTACCGTGAACCGTGTTTATTTACTTTCGGTTATTCGTAAGCGAACGTTGACTTTGGGGAGTTTTCCCACGTATATTGCGCGAGGATTTCGTGCAAAATTTCTTGTTATTTGATGAGAAAAAGAGCACTGATGTGAGGCGAAAGTTAAGCCGTCGTATAATTGTCAGATATCAGGCTTATTCGTTTTTGATATTCAGGCGTACCACGACAAGTCCTGCCGTGAGTGCTATTGCAGCAGCGACGAAATAGACGAACTGGTACGCCTCAGCAAACGATAGTTCTGCTCGGGTTTGTTGCCAGTTGACGAGTGATGTCATCACAGCAATAGACAATACTGTCCCGACAGTTTGTGAGACGGTGAGCGCTGCCGATGTAGATCCCGCGTGCTCACTCGGCGTATCGCGAAGGGTAAGTGTGTACACAGCCGCTTGGTGGATTCCGAAACCGAGCCCGAGAACCGCGGTAGAGATCACGACATAAGACATGGTGGGAGTTACTCCAGCAGATCCGACCAATGCCAATCCAATAGCTGTGATTACAGTTCCGGCGAATGTGACTTTTCGATCGCCTAGTCGATCAGCGAGCCAGCCTGCCATCCCCGATCCCGCAAAGTTCATTGCTGCCATCAAGGCAAGCAAAGCACCCAGCGTGAATCCACTGCGTCCCATCACGTCAGAAACGTAAAACGGGAACAAGAACCACATAACGAATGAGGCGACTGTTAGAAGCAAGTTAGAGGTGGCACCGACTTTGAAGCCAAGAAACTGCGTCAGGCCGTTGGGTAGTATCGTAAATCGACCAGTCTTTTTGCCTCGACTGAATACCAAAAGCAAAACGAACGTCGTCACATAAAGTACGACCGGTAACGGGGCTATCCATCCGTGCACTCGTGCGAACGACAGTCCGGTGACCAATACAAATAGCATTGAGAAAAGGGTCAGCGAACCTATGAGATCGAATCGGTGCCTTAGCCTGCCGGTAACTGAAGACGCAAGAGGGCCTCTGAGCCAGGTGATTAGTACGATCAACAGTGCTGCACCAATCGGGATCCTTGCCCAGAAGATCGCTGGCCAGCCGATTTCTTGACCGAGCAAACCTCCGCCAAGAGTGCCAGCGAACGTTCCAAGTCCCATCGCTCCAAGTGTGACGCCTAGAGCCGCACCTCTCCGTTGGGGGCCGAACGCTCTGGCAACCAGTGCGGGGGCGAGAGTGAACAAGATGGCGACCCCGATGCCTTGAGGTATGCGGAGAGCCACGATTGGCGTCAGGGAGTCCTGCAGTGATATCAGTCCGACAGAAGCCGTGTAGACAACGATTCCTGCTGCCAATGGCCACTTGATACCGAACCGATCGGCAATACCGCCGGCTACGAATCCAGTGCCGCTCCTGGCACCGTGGTACATGATGATGATTAATTGAACGCTGACTAGAGTTTCGTTAAGGTCCGCGCGAAAACGCGGCAGATTGACGTTGATAGAAAAATCGAGTGCGCCGAGAAAGAGTGCTCCACTCCCAACAACGATCGCCACTACTTGAGCCAATCTGGTTACGCCTAGATTCTGTGTTGCTCCACCGGCGTCGGTAGCAGAAATATCGGTTCGTTCAGCGCTTGAGATAACTAGTTCCCGTCGGTTTTATGGGTCAGTCGAGAGGAAGTTCGGTGACAATGCCTGCGTACTCTTCGCTTATGTAAAGAGTTGTCTCGGTGGCAAGAATTCCGGTCGGTGAAACTGCGCTGCTGGCGATTACAGTTGTCGTGCCGTTTTCCCATTTCAATACTCGACCGGGATGAGCCACGGAATTCACGCTGTAATCCCCGCCTGAGAAGACATCCTTCGTGTTGGTGGAGAATTCGGCGACATACATCGTTCCGTCAGGTCCAAAGGTGATGTCGGTGATGGTTGTAAATCCAGTGGCATACAACTCAGTTTCGCCTTCATCCATAGCGTCGCCGTCGTTGTTGAGGTCTTCGACTCGCCAAACCGCTGCCTCGCCATTTGGGTATGGGAAGCCGGTAAGGAATCCGACGTAAACCGCGTTGTCAGGACCACGGCTAATGCCTGTAGGAACCATCTCGATTGGCACTTCGTGATTTGGTATTGAGAAGTTCTCGAACACCACGTAGTCATGGATGTTCCCATCGATATCCACCTTCACTAGCGAATTGCCGCCTGGGTCAGAGATGATCCATCCATTTACTTCTGGCGCATCGACAATGTCGTACGGGTTCGAGAATCGATTTCTTAGCGAAGCTTGCGGGTCGGTAGCTGGTGTGACTGGTTCGAACTCAGATTCGCCTCCGAGTCGGAACATGCGCGCCGAGTGGCTTCCTCGAAATTCGCCTACGATGAAATATATATCGTCGTTTAGAAGACTAATGGCGGAAGGTCCCGCTCGGTACGCTGCATCGGGTCCGGTGTTAAGGGAGTGGGGTAGTCGCTTTTCAGTAAGTGAACGGGATGTGCGATCTTGCGCTACCTCAATCAGGCGACCTCCACCTGTCTCCGCTACCAGCAATCTTCCGTCATCCGTTATTACGAGACCGCGAGGAGACGTCAGACCATCAACCACTATCGTTCGTTCGTTATGAGCAGAATCAGCAACGGCAAACTGGCCGTCTCCACTGGAGTCATTGCCACAGCCAATAATTACGATTATCAGTAGCAGCGAGGTCACGCGATTGAGATTCATGACACCTAACATACACGCAGAACACCTAAGCAAGTTGCGTAAGAGATTCGCAATTTGAAACGACCTAACCGCATTCCATACCGCATTCCATTGAATTAGGCAGAGATTGAAGTTGTCTGTATATTTTTGCAGGGATTTTTCTAGCCGTACTGAGCCAAAGAATAGGAATACGACAATTGGGACACAGCGTTATTTACTACGGGGAACACGACGGAGCCCGAACAGCGAGGGCACTCGAACTAGGTCCCGTAGATCTCGATTGGGGTGTTGTGAGTCCGGACGATCCGGAGAGTGAACGTGAAGAGGCTTTGAAGGATGCTGTCGCGATCATCACTAACGGACTGTCTATCACGACTGAAATGCTCTCGAAAATGCCGAAAATGAAGCTCCTTCAGGTGATGAGTGCTGGGTTCGACCGTCTCGACGTACCTGCCATTCGAGAGATGGGTATTGAGGTTTGCAATAACTCCCCTGCAATAGCGCGATCGGTTGCTGAGCACACCATCGGCATGATGATGATGGTTTATAAGCGAATGCCGCAGGGAGTTGATGGTGTAAAAGCAGGGACGTGGCAGAAACCAGCGAAATCGGGCGAGTTCGGAAATGTTTACGAAATATCTGGTCGAACCGTTGGCATTATTGGGCTAGGAAACATTGGCACATGGGTTGCCAAGATGCTTCAAGGATTCGGAACAACGACTCTTTACACTGACGTGCGAGAGTTCTCTACCGAGAAAGAACGGGAACTTAAAGTGACTCGCGTATCGATGGATGAACTTCTTGAGCGTTCTGACATTGTGACTGTGCACGTTCCGCTTTCTTCTCCGACCACCGGTCTGCTTGGTCGAAGAGAGTTCGCGCAAATGAAGTCTAATGCAATATTCATCAACACGTGCCGTGGACCGGTTCACAACGAACCCGAACTTATCGATGCACTAGATTCTGGTGAGATCTTAGGCGCTGGCCTCGATGTGACCGAGGTCGAACCCACACCACTCGATAGTCCATTGATGAATATGGATAACGTGGTACTCACGCCACATCTTGCAGGTTCGTCCCAGGAACGAGTCGACAGGGCATTGGTGTTCTCATTCGAAAATACGCGTAGAGCGTTGGATGGCGAAGAACTGGAGAATCCAGTTCAGGTGCTTGACTAGCAGATTGGCAGATCAAATTACCCCATCGGGGATTCTGTTGGACCTGGATGGCACGGTGTTGCCGGTAGATCATCGTCCCTCGCCCAGAGTGATGAATGCCGTAGCGGAAGCTTCCAAACGAATTCCGGTCGCTATTGCTTCTGGTCGTGAACAGGATGAAGTCGGGCACTTCGCCCGCATGTTCGGACTGACATCTCCCCAGGTGGCAGAGAACGGAGCCACGCTTATGGATCCGATCACAGGGCGAGCGATTAGTCGCCATTTGATCGACCGCGCTACGATCGAGCCTCTTGTGGAAGAAATAGCGAAATCTGCCTCTGGAATTCTCGTAAGCGATGCGGGAAGATTGGTTCGTGATCCGGCTGATATTAAAGACTGGCAAATCTCGATTATCATGGCGAGGTTTGCGGACGAGGCTGAAGCGAGAAAATGGGCAGATCGATACCCGCCTGACGTAATCAGTGCCTGCGCGACTAACGATAATCAGGGTGATTGGTATCTCGACTGCACAGCGCCGGGCGTCGATAAAGCTGCAGGCGCCCGAGACTTCGCTAACGCAGTTGGAGCTGCACCAGAAGAGTTACTCGTTATTGGCGACGGCTCAAACGATCTACCCATGTTTGAGGTCGCCGGGATTTCGGTCGCAATGGAAGGATCAACTCACGAGCTCATTGAAGTAGCGACGGATGTAACGGCAGATCTCGCTAACGATGGTGCCGCACTCGCGATTGAAAAGTACGTGTTGGGTTGATAACCAGACCAGCTAGCGCAGTTCTCGCGAGAACTATTCTAGGTCGTCGAGCATTTCGTCGCTGTCGTCGACGAATTCTGGTGCGCTGTCGGTTTCGCCTGACTGTCTGAACGCCCGAACTCCGGCAGCGAGTCCGACCTGCCATGCTCGTGTTTCTCGACGTAGGGCAGAGCGGAAGCGGTTTCCGTACTCGCCGACTTTCCTGAACTTTTTCTGACGACGACGAACGAGAGTGTTGGTGTTCTTGTTCGTGATCTCTGAGAGCTCGCGCATTAGCGATCGTTTGAGCAAGCGTGCGGCTTCAATGGGCGCACCGTGCGCTCCTGACTCAGGTTCGGGGACGATGTCATCGACGATGTCCATCTCAATGCAGTCGAGAGAAGTCAGCTTGAGCGCTCGTGCGACGTCGGATGCCTTGGCAGGGTCGCTCATTTCAGATTGAGCGCCTCGTTCCGGCGCTATTGGCGTGTAAATGGCGTTCTCAAGCATTAGCACTCGGTCGGTGAGTCCAAACGCCAGAGCTGCTTCCGAACCACCTTCGCCGATCAGGATCGAGATGGTTGGAGCCTTTGCGCGCCCCATCTGGTCAATCATCCTGGCAATGGCACTGGCAAGACCGCGTTGCTCCATGTCGATGCCCAGTCGAGGTCCCGGTGAATCTACAATCGAAATGACGGGAATTTTGAACGTCTCTGCAAGAATCACGCCACGTCGTGCTTTACGGAAGCCGCCTGGGGTGATCTCACCCATGCGAAGTCCAGAAGGATCATCCTTCTGATCTGCCACTGATTTCTGCTGGGCTATGATCATTACGCTCTGGCCACCGAGGCGCGCTAGGCCAATGATCACCGATTGATCGTCTGAGTAAACGCGGTCGCCATGTAGTTCAAAGAAATTTGCGAACACGTTCTCTATGTAGAACCTGGCTCGAGGTCGATCAGGGCGACGAGCCAGCTTGACCATATCCCACGCTTCTCTAGGTCGAATTGCGACCCGCTCGGTTGGCGCCCGGCGAGAAGACGTCAGACGGAATTCTGGAGAAATAAGATCTAGTATCGAAGCGAGTTCGTGCTTGAGGTGGTCTCGCTCGACGATCGTGTCGACGTGTCCTCGTTCTAGGTAAGCTTCGGCAGTGTGCTCTTTGTCGGCGCGCTTTCCTTCAAGTTCACGTAGATCACCAAGCGGCGCGAAGCCGATGTGCGATCCGGGTTCGGCAAAAATAATGTCTGCCATTGACGCGAAACTGCCGAGTACCTGACCCGTTGATGGATTGCTGAGGCAGACTATGAACGCCTGTCCCTTTCCACGCAGTGCCCGGACGGCGAGAGTGGTCTTTGCCATTTGCATCAGGGAGAGAATGCCCTCTTGGATGCGAGCGCCACCAGAGGTCACCATTGCCACGCAAGGCAGCTTCTTCCGGGCAGCGAGTTCAAGCGCCAGAGTCACCTTCTCACCGACGACGACGCCCATTGAGCCGCCAAGGAAGCTGGAGTCGAGAACGATGATGACGACTGGGGTTCCGCCGATGGAGCAGGTTCCCGTCACGGCCGCTTCAGAAAGACCGGTACGAGTTTGATCCTGAAGGAGTCGGACCCGGTATGAGATTCGAGGTGAGAATTCGAGAGGATCGAGCGATTGGATCCACTTGCTAGTTTCCTTGAAGCTATCTTCGTCAGCGACAGCTGCTATGCGTCGGCGCGCTGAGATCGTGTAATGCCAGCCGCAAGCAGGGCAGACTCGGAGCCGAAGGTACTTGGTCGAGTTCGATATATCCGAGCCGCAGTACAGACACACTTTTCGGAGTTTTTCGAGATTGAGGGAGTCGTTTTCCTCTGTCAGCTTCGCAATCGCTTCGTCGTCTTGCGGCTGCTCGTCTGGAAATAATGGCGTGACGTTATCTGACACGGCGTATGTGTAGCTCCCTGAGGGTGAGATAGGCGCGATGCATGCCGATTCACTTTAACTATTCTAAATCAGGAACATTACCGGACTCTTGGCCGGCTGACCTGATGACAGGTATATGACTAAAGAACCGGACGAGGTTTGCCAGGTTCGCCGGCACCTACGATGCCTTCGTCTTCTAGTTCGTCCATAAGACGGGCAGCACGCGGATAGCCAATACGGAGTCGACGTTGCAGCAGCGATACAGAGAGGGTTTTCTGTGATTGAGCAAGGGATGCGGCCTGATCAAATAGAGAATCCCCGCCGGTGTTGCCCGATGCTGTACCCCCATTATCGGCACCTGCATCGTCGAAGGTCACAACAAGCTCGGGTAGTGCAGGTCCACCCATATTCTTCCAAGAAGAAACCACGCCCTCGATTTCCTGATCGTTGAGGAACGCTCCCTGAACACGTGACGGCTTCGGTTTGTCGATCGGCATGTAAAGCATGTCGCCTCGACCAAGGAGCTTTTCAGCACCGACGGAATCGAGGATCGTTCGTGAGTCAATTTGCGACATCACTGCGAACGAAATTCGACTAGGGAAGTTTGCCTTGATGAGTCCGGTCACAACGTCGACAGAAGGGCGCTGAGTTGCGACGACCAGATGTACTCCGGTAGCGCGTCCCAGTTGTGCGAGGCGGACGAGCAGACGTTCTACGTCACCAGCTGCAGTGAGCATCAGGTCGGCAAGTTCATCGACCAAGATCACCAGGTACGGCATTTTCTGGTCTTGCTTCTCGTTATACGAAGCAATGTTTTTCAGGCCTGCTTGTTCAAGTTGGCGGAATCGACCCATCATTTCGTCGACGAGTGAACGAAGAACGAATACCGCGCGATCGGCCTCAACGATTACGGGGTGGTAAAGATGCGGAATACCCTGGTACGGCGTCAATTCAACGCGCTTCGGATCGATCATGATCAACCGAAGTTCGAGCGGTGTCTTCGTCATGATCAGACCGGTGATTAGGGCGTTCATGCAGACACTTTTACCGGATCCAGTCGAACCCGCAACGAGAGTGTGGGGCATCTTAGACAGGTCGGCCATGACTGCTTCACCGCCACTTCCGAGTCCCAGCGGGACAGGGAGTGCGGCGTTTTCTGCAAATTGCGTCCACTCTGGTGTGTCCATCACGGAACGAAGGGTAACTTCTGTAGGGTGAGAATTCGGAACTTCGATTCCAACAACTGACTCACCGGGCACCGGCGCTTCAAATCGCAGGTTTGGTGATGCGAGCGCCAGTGCGATGTCTTTTTCGCGGTTGAGGATCGTGTCGACTCTTACACGCTGACCGGACTTTTCTTCGGAACGCCCCTTCCAGCCGGGACTGAGGCCGTACATGGTCACCGTCGGTCCCTGTCGAACCTGGTCAACACTTACATCGATACCAAATTGTTCGAGCGACTCTTCCACGCGTTGACTGGTGTCTGCAATTTCTTCGTCAGTAATCCCGCCGGGACGCGCTATGGCGAGCATGTCACGGTTTGGCAGTCGCCATGGGAACCTGTGCGCAGCCGAATAGTCGGGGACGGTAATGCCGTGTTCTTCGGCCTCTTCAACCTCAGTTGGTGTTGGATAGGCGACTGTTATTGGGGTGGCAGGATCGTTGGGTAGGCGATCGACATACTTTTCTAGCTCAGATTTATCCGTGGTCGTCGAATCACCGACATCTTCGGGCGCACCATTGGTGATCGTAGTGGCTGTGGTTTCGTCAGTGCCCGCTGACTGCTCCGGCGTGGCTGCGACGGTGATCTTGTCTGTATCCTCTTTCGCCTGTGCTTCCTGATCGGCCGCGAATGCCTCTTCGTCTTCTTTTCTGAGCTGCTTTAGCTGCGCTCGTTCATATCGCCAGTTTTCGAATTTCTGATAAATGATTTTCGATCCGCTAACTACCCCGGCATAAACGATGAGGATTCCCGTCCAAATGCCGCCACCGGTTCGCCTGGCCCAATTAGGAGTTCCGAGTATGAATGCGACAATTAGCAGAATCACCACGCGAACCCAGGCGAGTGCGTAGTCAACGAGACCGAGATCGAACCTGTCCCAGTCGACCGGATAACGAGCGATGGCTATTCCGATGTCGCCGCCGTACGTATCGCCGCTGAATGAATCGAGCGGTGCATCGAAGATTCCGAGTGCACCTGAAATTGACAAACCGAGTGCTAGCGCTGCGAGATCCCATCTCCATCTAGCGAACAGCAGAGGGCGGTTGAACAACACAAGGAATAAAGTAGCGACCAACCAAAGACCTAGAGGGATTGACGACCATCCGACCAGCCTGCCCGTATCGTCCTGGAAGAAGAAATAAGCGATTGCGGCGATCACCAGCAGTGCGACGACAAACCATGCCTGAGGCGGAGCGGCGACCATAAGTCGACCTATTCCTTTTATAAAGGAGCCGATCCCTGTCGCAATCTTGACGATTGGTTTCCCACCGGACTTGCCCGGTGTCGACTTCTTTGATGAGGATTTAGACGTCAATGGCGGTCGTGATTATTAGCGGGCGCCGTTTCGTTCGACGACCCAGGAAACTTCCAACAGTGGTGCGCACAACATCTTCGAGCTCGCTCCACTCTATTGGCTTTTTCAAATGTTGTTCAAGCACTGGAGTCAGTGCGTCCTCAGTCTCGCATAATAGTCCCGGAGCGTCCTCTACGTGAACGAAACCGGCTGAGACGATTTTTGGTGTACCGACGAGGGAGCCATCGACCGTATCTCGAGAGAATGCGACCGTGACGACACCGTTGTGTTGCAGAGATCGTCGTTCGATCACGACGTTGCCTGACTCATCCCACATTCCGAGTCCGTGAACAAAAATGTGCCCCGCTTCAATTCGGTCAACAACCTCTGCGGAGTGTGCGTCGAGTTCAAGCACATCACCGTCGGTGAGAATGAAAGTATTTTCTGGCGACACGCCTGTGGTGACAGCGAGATCAACGTGTGCTTTCAGCATGCGATATTCGCCATGAACCGGTACGAAATATTTCGGACGAGTGGCGTTGAGCAGTGCTCGGAGTTCTTCTTTGCGAGCGTGGCCAGGGACATGAGTTCGAGTTTCGTGATTGGTGATAACTCGCGCACCAAGGCGAACAAGCTCGTTGATCGAGTCGTTGACTGGAACCTCGTTCCCCGGGATGGTGCTTGCCGACATGATGATCGTGTCGTTGTCCTGGATTCGGATATCGTGATGGTCGTTTCTCGACATGCGTACGAGCCCAGATTGTGGCTCGCCCTGGCTACCGGTGGTGAGGATTACGACCTTGTCGTCGGGAAGACTGTTCGCTTCGGTTGCGGAAATCAAGAGATCACCCGGGATGTTCAGGTGACCAAGATCACGACCAATTTTCGTGTTGTTGATCATGCTCCTACCCAGAACGCATAACTTGCGGTTGTACTTGATGCAGGCATCAGCCACTATTTGGATTCGAGCGATCTGTGAGGCGAAGCTGGAAATGATCACGCGATCGTGAGCCGCACCAATGAGCCCTGGAAGGTTCTCGACAACTTCGCGGTCAGAAGGTGAATACCCCTCTTCTTCAGCGTAGGTCGAATCTGCCATCAGGAGCAGGGCCCCGTCCTGACAAATGTCGGAGAGAACGCCAAGGTCTGTAGGAGGGCCGATCACTGGTGCGTTGTCGAGTTTGAAGTCTCCGGTGTGAATCACTACCCCGGCCGGAGTGTTGATTGCGATTCCTGTTGAGTCAGGAACCGAATGACACACGGCGAACCACTCAACTTCAAGATCGCCAATTTCGTGTTGCTCACCAGGATGGATGACGGTGAGTTCAGCTTCATCGCGCATTTTGGCCTGACGAAGCTTTTCGTGAATAAGTGCCTCAGCCATCGCTGGTGCGTAGACTGGGACGTTTACCCGTTTGAGGAGGTGAGGTACAGCTCCAATGTGGTCTTCGTGGCCATGAGTGATGAGGAGGGCTCGAACGCGATCAGCGTTTTCTTCGAGGTAGTCCATGTTGGGGATGACTACATCGATACCGGGCATATTCCATTCAGGGAACAGCACTCCTGCATCGATTACGACAATATCGTCGACGGTCTCGAGAACCATCATGTTTTTGCCGATTTCGCCGAGTCCGCCAAGCGGGAGGACGCGAATCCATGGTGCGTCAGAGTTTTTGTATGTCATACGTTCAAAATGATGCCGACTGAGACATTACGAATGGACTACGCGCGTTGTGGCGACTCAGGTGAGGAGTCGTTGAGGCGAGCGATGAATGTTCGTGGATGTTAGAAGAGCCCCAGTTGGCGATCTCCTTATTCTTTATTTTCAGTTGTGTTGGTCGATATTGGTTCAGATATTTGAGACTCACTGGCAACCAATCGTTGTGCGGCATTTCCTGATGTTGGAGTTTCGGACGGTGCGACAGGGTCTTTGGTTTTTTCTTGCAAGTCTGATTTCGGTGCTTCTTGTACTTTCGATTTTTCACCTGCGGGCGGTTGTTGCACGCTTAGGCGGATCGAGGCTTGGATAGCCTCGGGTAGCTTGAGTACGTCTGCTTGCAGATCACGCTTGATTGCTGGATTTCGTAGACCTGCTGCGGGGTGATACAGCGGAAACAGGATACGGTCTTCCCACCTGAGAATTTTGCCGTGGTCCTGCGAGATTTTGCCTTCTGGGTAAAAACCGAGCATTGAATGGCGACCCAGTGTTACTACCACTCGAGGGTTTAGCAGCTCTATTTGCCGTTCCATATAGGGTCGACACGCCGCTACTTCATCGGGCAGAGGATCGCGGTTGTCGGGCGGGCGGCATTTGACCACATTGGTGATGAACACGTCTTCGCGAGACAACGGGACGTTCGAGAGGAGCTCATCGAGCAGTTTTCCTGATCGTCCAACGAAGGGGAGTCCCTGTTGGTCTTCGTAAAATCCGGGAGCTTCACCAATGATCAGAATTTGCGCTGCTGAGGATCCGCTGCCGGGAACTGCGTTCGTCCTTCCGGAATGGAGAGCACAGTTGGTGCACGAGCGCACTGAAGAGGCGATGTCTTCGAGGGTATTCCAGCAGCCTTGCTGGGTTGGGATGGTCAAATTTACGGATCGAGGGAGAGGCGGGTAGGAGTATGCGATTGGTGCGCAGGTTGGTTGAGAATCAAGTTATCACATGCGTGTAGTGGTTCGATCGTAAACATCGTTACGGGAGGTTAAGGCCAGCGCGGTCGATTATCGAGTTTGCTCCGGTTGTGAGGTCACATTTTTCGCAGGCGCGAAAAGACCGCAATTTTCTCGGTACTAGCAGATTTGAGAAACGATGCGGTCTTTATTTATCGTTCGCAGGTGGTCGGAACCGAACTAGTCGGTGATTCCGCGCTCTGATAGGTAGCTCACAGCATCCTGAACAGTCCTAATACCTTCAGCATCTTCGTCAGAAATCTCAAGTGGCTGGTCGTCAGAGCCGAATTCTTCTTCGATTGCCATGATCAACTCGACAACGTCGAGTGAGTCTGCATTCAGATCTTCGGTGAAAGATGATTCTGCTGACACTTCTCCAGCGTCAACACTGAGCTTGTCGGCCGCAATATCACGGACTCGATCTAACACACTGGCCATTTACTTCAACCCCCAGGAGGTCATGCGGGACGGCCGTCCCGCTCGAACTGTTAATAAACTTTCAAATAAAGACGACCACAACGTGTGGCCGAACGGTCACCTATGCTAGCAGAGCGCCGAGCACTCCGTTAATAAATTTTGGAGACGAGTCTGAGCCGAATAGGCGTGCAAGCTCGATTGCTTCGTTCGCAACAACGTTCCGCGGAGCCGAATCTTCCATATCGATCTCTCCAATTGCGACCCGTAAAACATTGCGCTCTACGAGCGGCATTTGATCGGACGGGAACTGGGAGGCGAGCTTAGCTATACGTTTGTCGAGGTCGGTTCTCTGTTCTTCACAGAGTTGCACGATCCTTACGGCGAAATCGCTGTCTGATTCCGACAGCTTTCTCTCTACCGCCAGTCGGCGAACCGCGCTTACTGCCGGATGCCCTGAAGAATCGGACTCGTAAAGCGCTTGCACTGCCACAGCGCGTGCCCCGAAGCGTCCACCGGCGATACCTGGGTCACTTTCCCCAACTGTTTCGCCATCGACCAGCTCGTCTAAGCGATCAGGCTCTTGCGGGATGAATTTCGTTTTGACTGCGGACATGTTTAGTCGACCCTCGGGGAGATTCTCTGAGAAATTTCTACCCGAGGATTCCGATAATTAAATAGTGAGGTTTTTTAGACTGTTTACGAGTTGCTGGCGTACGCGAGCACAGATTCAAAATCGCCAATGTTGGAGATGTTCGCACGGCGTTCGATTCGCTTCACCATGCCAGACAGGACCTTGCCGTGTCCGATCTCGTAGAAGGTGTCGATTCCGTCGTTCAGCATGAACTTCACAGTGTTGTTCCACTGTACACATGAAGTTAGCTGCATTCGGAGTTCTTCCTTCACCTCGTCAGCGGTGTTGAGCGACTTTGCAGTCACGTTACCAATTAGCGGAACGACAGGGTCGTGGAAGTTCAGGGAATCGATCATTGCATTCAGGCCTTCCTGAGCTGGGCTCATAAGACCTGAGTGGAAGGCACCACCAACCTGTAGTGGGATTGCCTTCTTGGCGCCTCTAGCGCTGGCAATATCGATTGCCATTGCGAGGCTGTGGTGGTCACCGGCGAGAATGATCTGCTGCTCGGTGTTGATGGTCGACATTTGTGCGCCGGACTCTCGACAGATTTCTTCTGCGGTTACTTCGTCGAGACCAATGATGGCGGCCATTCCGCCTGGTCGCTCGTCACAGGCACCCTGCATGAGTCGACCTCGTTCGAGAACGAGTTTTACAGCGTCGGTGATGCTAAGCACACCCGCAACTGCGAGAGCTGAGTACTCACCGAGTGAGTGACCAGCAGTTGCGTTTGGAACCTGGAGGATGCCAGTGGCTTCTTCCATTGCTCGCCATGCAGCAACTGAAGTTGCAAGAATTGCAGGCTGAGTGTTTTCCGTCTGACGTAGTTCGTCTTCCGGGCCTTCGAACATCATGGTCGAAAGCTTGCGACCCAGTGTGTCGTCAATTTCGTCGAACACCTCGCGTGCCGAGATGGAGTTCAGATAAAGGTCCTTACCCATACCGACGGCCTGTGAGCCTTGGCCTGGGAACAAGAACGCAATCTTCGGATCTGTCTGGGTAGTCATGTCGAAACGACTCTCCTGCCTGATAATTCAGTGTTTATAAGGACTCTGACTCTTCTGACTCTTTAGAGGCAGCTGCAACTGGGGTTACCTGCTCAAGTTGATTAACCCTGTCCCAATTTCCGGGCATAGTACGCCCCTTGTAGTTGCCACATTCAGGGCAGGTTATATGTGGTTGGGCAACTTCGCCGCATCCGCCGCAAATAGAAAGTGCTGGCAACTTCATAGCGTTATGAGCGTTTCGGTTTCCCTTGCGAGCTCGGGTATGTTTTTTCTTAGGAAGTGGTGGCATATCTTTTATTCAGTGGGTCTCTGCCCAATCAATCTGCGGATTCTGCGCCTTTTTCCATCAATTTCGCAAGACCCGCCCAGCGCAGATCAAACGAACTTTTGGCGCACGAGCACTGAATTATATTGCGATTTACGGTGCATGTGGGGCAAATTCCCAGGCAATCGTCTTTGCAAAGAGGTGCAATTGGGAGTGCACCCAGTATGGCTTGGCCTAATCCTTCTGTTAGATCGAGGAAGTTCTGTTCATCGATAATAAGCGCCGAATCGTAGTAATCGTCGTCGGTTCTGTTGTTCGGGCCGTCTACCAGATCGGCGTTTAACGGAGTGAACTCCTCTTCCATGTTCACAAATACGTTTACGGTTGCCGGTTCAAGGCACCTGCTGCACGAATCGTGAGTTTCGGCTTCTATTTCAGCGTTCACCAGAACAGTGCGATCGGTTCGCATGAGACGGACCTGACCGTTGATTTTTTTTATCGAATGTCCGCTAATTCGCAGGCTTTCATTTTCGATTTCGTGTTGCTGACTATCGCCGAGATTACCGGTGAGCAGGCCTGCAATGTTGTAGATCATTAGTCCAATTCCCGGCGATTCATTCGCCTACTCAGGGCCCGGAATCAAGTTCTGTGTTCAGTGTGCGTTTTGGCTTTCGAAGCTGATTTGCTGAGAAACCAGTTTTACTCAGTCCGCCTCGACGCACAGCATTCTACGTAAATCGGCTCCACATCGATCCCTTTTTCTTTCAGATCGAATGCAGTTAACTCAATGTCGTCGACTTTGACCGACAGAATTACCGATCCGCTGGTTCGTATCTCTCCGCCGCCATGGATGGCAAGCTGACTGCTACCGGCATCAAGAGTTACCCAGTTTTCTTTCGCCAGGTCTTTGCTCGATTCCGTGAAGGTGACCGGAAATCCAAGTGCATCATTGTATCACCGTGCCAGTCGGGAGACATTGTTGGCGACGAGGATTATCTGGTAGAGATCGGACATATTAAGCTCCTGATTCATTAGTTCGCTCGTAGGGAGACTACAGTCGAATCGGACACCTGTCTTAGAAACGTTCTCACCTAAAACAGAGATCGGTGAGACGTATGAAGTTTTCCGGTTGTGTTAATTCGCTTGTACCTGTGTTAACTTTTGATGTGCGCTCTAACAAGTTGAACAAAAATCGCCGAACGGATTCAGCCTAAAAAATCAATGAATAGAAATTCAATCCACCTCGCAGACAATCTCGATTTTCTGAGTGAAGTTCCTGACAACCAGGTGAACCTGATCTATATCGATCCTCCGTTCAATACTGGTGCGAAGCAGTCGATGACGAGCCTGAAAACCGTCAGGGATGAGAATGGCGACCGAACCGGGTTTGGTGGCAATCGCTATCGAACGGAGCGTGGGACGAGTAGGTCGTATGAAGATTCATTCGACGATTACGTTGGGTTTCTTGAACCACGACTAGAGGAAGCGAAACGGATCCTAACAGAGGATGGATCACTTTTTTTACACGTAGATCAACGTGAGTCTCACTACTGCAAAATCATGTTGGACAAGGTGTTTGGTCGAAGATCCTTCATGAATGAGATCATCTGGTCTTACGACTATGGAGGTCGGTCAAAACGCAAGTGGCCTGCTAAGCACGACACGATCTTCTGGTACGCGATCGATCCCAAAAATTACACGTTCAACTCCGATGAAATCGATCGTATTCCTTACATGGCTCCGTCACTCGTGAACAAAGAAAAGCGCGAGAAGGGGAAAGTGCCAACCGACGTTTGGTGGCAAACCATTGTGCCGACTAACGGAAAGGAAAGAACCGGGTATCCAACTCAGAAACCCATGGCGATTCTCGAACGAATCGTGAAAGTTCACTCGAACTCGGGCGATTTGATTCTGGATTTCTTCGGAGGTTCAGGAACCACAGCAGTGGCTGCAGCTAAAAACGGACGTGACTTCTTGCTGGTTGATGCGAACTCAGAAGCGGTGAAAGTTTCAGCGAGCAGGTTGAGCGAGTACGACCCGGAGTGCCTGGGGTTTATTCCGCCTGGTCAGTAGTGAGTCGTCGCGAAATCGATAATTCCAGTTCGTATGGGCGCCGGGAGCTAATGTAGTAGGTGCGATCTTTTCCATTTTCTTCGAGCTCCAACTCAACACCTGTATGAAGGAAAGGTACTGACCATGCTCGGTGCCCACCCCTGGCGTAGCGGATTCCGGATCCCCCATATTTGACGAATGAGTAGGGAGTGGATTTCACCGTGCGGATTTGATCGTGGTGGAAGCGTTTCCTGAACTTACCGTATCCAAACGCCACATGGGTGCTGTCGACCCAAACCACCAGTTTTCTAAACCAGATTGCGACAGCTGCCATCATAATGGTTCCAATGCCCATCGCAGGGTAGTAAACCCAGACCACCCAGCCGCGTAAATCCTGGTACTGGAAAATCGTGGGAACAATCGTTCCCGCGAGCATTGCGACAATTGCTCCGTAAAAAATTGCCATCAATCCCCACGGCATCGATATTTGCTCGTAGAACAATTCGTTGTCTGGCGATTCGCTCATTTGATTCAGTAGGTGAGATGCGGTCAGTCGCCCAACAGAGCTCTCGAAATTACGAGTCTCTGGATTTCGCTTGTGCCTTCATATATCTCAGTGACACGCTGGTCTCGGTAGATTCGCTCGACTGCTGACGGTTTGAAGTATCCGACTCCACCGTGGATTTGCAGCGCCTTGCTGGCGATTCTTCCAGCGGCTTCCGACGCATATAGCTTTGCCATTGCCGATTCTTTGCCATGAGGCAGTCCAGCATCGTATAAGGTCGCCGCACGGTAAGTAAGAAGTCGGGCAGCATCAAGTTCCACAGCCATATCGGCCATAGAGAACTGCAACGCCTGACGCGATGCGATCGGCTTACCGAAAGTCATTCTCTGTTTGGAATAAGAGACGGCTGCGTCGAGTGCCCCTTTTGCGAGTCCAAGACACTGAGCGGCGATCATAATTCTGCTGGAGTCGAGGATCTTGAGCGCCAGTTTGTAGCCCTCGCCTTCCTCTCCGAGTCGATTGCCTACAGGGATGCGGCAATTGTCGAATACCAACTCGGCTGTGGCACACCCCTTCATGCCCATCTTTCCATGTTGTGGATTAATGGTGAATCCAGGTGTGCCTTTCTCTACCACCACTGCGGTAACACCTTTGTGTCCGGCGTCCTTATCGTGGTTGGTGAATACGGAGACCACGTCCGCAACTGCTCCGTTAGTGCAGAACAGCTTCGATCCGTTCAGGACATATTCATCGCCGTCTCTTGTAAGCGAGGTCTCGAGCGCGAGTGCGTCGCTGCCGGTAGCGGGTTCCGTTAGCGCGAACGCAGCAATCTTTTCGCCGGAAGCGAGGGATGGGAGCCATCGTTGTCGCTGCTCGTCGTTCCCGCCGTGATAGATCGTTTGTGAACCGAGAGAAACGTGTGTGATGAGTACAGTGCTGGTAGAGCCGCACGCAGCGCTCACTTCTTCGAGTACGACCATGAAATCCTGGTACTCGCCCCCAGACCCACCGAACTCTTCAGGAACGGTCATACCGGTAAGTCCAAGTTGCGCGAGCCCCTTGAGCTGCTCCATCGGGAACTCTTCTTTTTCATCCACCTGATTGGCGAGCGGTGCCAGATTCTCGGCGGCGAATTCTCTAACCGTAGTAACCAACATGTTCTGCTGTTCGTTGTAGAACGGCTGCATCTATATGTTCCCTGAGTGGTTTATATGGATCTCTGGTCGAAGAAATCGACCATGCTCGCTAATGAGCTGGCGTAACGATACTTGCATTGATTGTGCATTCACACTTCACCGTATCGCCATCCCAGCTTAAAGATTTAGAAGGGATAACGATAGACTTCACGATCGATAACGCTTCACTTGAAGCGGACTTCCCCCGGTGTGGGAGTCCGGAATGATCGGAACTTTACTTGCGAATACTTGGCATCGACCCGGGACTTACAAGCACTGGATACGGTTTGATCGATGTCGATGACCACGGTTTCAAGGCTGTCGAAGGGGGAGTAGTTCGCACCAAATCCGATCAGCCAATGGAGCAGCGATTATACTCGATTTACTCGGTGATTCGAGACGTGATTAGCGAGTTTCGGCCAGACGTTGTAGCGGTTGAAGAACTACACGCCAGATTCGCGAAGACAGCGTTGCTCCTGGGACACGCACGTGGAGTTGCCGTAATGGCGGCAGGCGAAGCGGACATTCCTGTTCACAACTACCAGCCGAGTCGCGCGAAGAATCTGGTTACTGGTTCAGGACGTGCAGATAAACAGCAAATGAAACAGGCGATCGCAGTTCATTTGGAGACTCCGGATGCGGCCAAGAATGAGCATGTAGCCGACGCGTTCTCAATTGCAATTGCGCACGCGGTTATGAGCCAGAGTTCGGCAGTCGCCGCAATCGAAGCATCAAAGTAGACCCTTCCGATAATGATCAGTTACATCACTGGAACAATCCGAAACCTGACTCGTGAACCAGGGCGTGCCGTGGTTATAGCGGGGGGGGTTGGGTATGAAATTAGCCTGCCAACCTATGTGTATCAGTCGCTTGCTAACGACGGGATTCGAGAAGGTTCTGACGTTGAGCTAGAAATCTACTATCACGTCACCGAGCGTCAGCCAAAGCCAATGTTGGTCGGCTTCCGACACCCGACCGAAAAGCAGTTTTTCGAGCAATTGATACAGGTTGAGGGTATAGGTCCTGCCAAAGCTGCCTCTGCACTGGTGTTCCCGGTTTCAACAATTGCTTCAGCGATAGAAACCGAAGATCTTGGTTCGCTTCAGCGATTGCCGGGTATAGGTAGTCGTGCGGCGCAAAAGATCGTCGCTACTTTGCGCGGCAAGGTGGCTGCAACCGCGTTGCTGCAAGATGCCGGTATTTCCGAGCAAGGCCAAAAATCGCCCACAGCATCAGATGCACGATCAGAGGCGATCGAAGCGCTGGTCACTCTTGGATATCGACCGACAGAGGCGCAGGAAAAAATCGATGATGTGATCAGGCGGACTCCTGATGTTGCCGACGACCTGCAGGAATTGATGCGAGAAGTATTCAAAGCGCAGGTTTCGGCTCAGGAATGACGTACCATTTCGGGATGTTGACCCACGGAACTGCTCATCGAGTTTGGAGTTATTGATTGGCTTCAGGGCCAGACGAAAACGGAAGAGAACGGATTGTTCAGGCGAGTGCATCGGCAGATGACTCTGAAAAAGTTGCCGGGGAACAAGCGTTGAGGGAACGCGCTCAAGTTCTTTCAACTCAGCCCGATTCAGATGCTGAAACGCAGTCGAGAGATCTTCGACCAAAACGCTTCCAGGAGTACGTCGGTCAACGGGCTGTTGTTGACAGCATTTCTATCGCAGTAATGGCGGCGAAGAAGCGAGGCGAGACTCTCGACCACGCTTTGTTCCACGGTCCTCCAGGTCTGGGCAAGACCACTATTTCGCAAATAATTGCTAGGGAGTTGGATTCGCAATTAATCCACACTTCAGGACCTGCGCTTGAACGGCCAGCGGACGTTGTGGGTTTGTTATCTAACCTGAAGCCCGGCGATGTTTTGTTTATCGACGAAATTCACCGGCTGTCTCACGCTGTTGAGGAGTATCTGTACTCGGCAATGGAAGACTTCCGAGTCGACTTCATGACGGGTTCAGGTGCTTTCGCTAAGACGATCAATCTGCCACTTCAACCGTTTACTCTGATCGGATCTACGACCCGAGCGGGAATGTTGAGTGCGCCTCTGCGTGAGAGATTCGGGTTGGCTTACCACCTTGACTTCTATTCGACCGAAGAGTTGGCGCAGGTTGTCACTCGTTCCGCCAGGATTCTTGAAGTAGAAATTGATAGCGATGGAGCTACAGAGATCGCCCGTCGATCTCGAGGGACGCCTCGTATTTCGAACCGACTACTGCGGCGCGTTCGCGATTTCGCTGAAGTTAGGAATTCGGGGGCGGTGACAGCGTCGGTGGCTTCCGAAGCGCTTGAGATCGAAGGCGTAGACTCGCTCGGACTTGATCGACTCGACCGGTTGTATCTAACGACATTGTCGAAGAACTACCAGGGTGGTCCCGCCGGTATACAGGCTCTGGCTGCAACTATTAACGAGGATCAGCAAACGCTCGAAGATGTTGTTGAACCGTTCCTTCTCAAGATCGGGTTCATTGTGCGGACGCCGCAGGGACGTCGCTCAACGCCCGTAGGCTTCGAGCACGTTGGATTACCGCCTCGCCGGGACGGTTCATCAGGTCAGGGTACGCTGCTCTAAATCACCCCCAAGTGTCTAGGGGTGTCGCGATCATTCCAGTTTTTAGGTGGATGTGCCTTCCGCGGCTTTGGTTGCTTCGGCGATTAACTCGTCTGGAATGTCGTCGAAGGAAGCGTAGTTCATTGAGTATAGACGGGAGTACAGTCCGCCCATTTCCATGAGCTCGTCATGGTTACCCATTTCGATGATCTCACCATCTTGGAGCACGATGATCCTGTCGGCTCCCCGTATGGTTGCCAGGCGGTGTGCGATAACCATTCCAGTTCGACCCTCCATTAGACGCACCAGGGCCTGCTGGATAAGCATTTCCGTATAGGAGTCGATGCTTGCAGTCGCCTCGTCAAGAACGAGGATCTTGGCGTCGGCAACGATAGCTCGTGCGAATGAAATTAACTGTCGCTGACCTAGGGAAAGGTTTCCTCCACGCTGCTCAAGCTCGGTTTCATAACCGTTGGGGAGCTTCATGATGAACTCGTGAGCACCAACAGCCTGTGCCGCAGCTACCACGTCTTCCCGAGTCGTATCGTCCTTGGCGTAGCGGATGTTCTCGTACACCGTGCCTGAGAACAGGAATGGTTCCTGGAGAACCATCGAAACGTGCTTTCCGAGCGATTGCTGAGTCACGTCCCTGACGTCGTGTCCGCCTACTTTTACCGAACCGTCCCATATATCATAGAAACGGTGAACCAGGGCCGTTGTTGAAGTCTTTCCTGAACCGGTCGGACCAACCAGTGCAACGGTTTCACCTGGCTTCACTTCGAAGTTGATGTTCTTGAGAATTGGCTGATCGGGCAGGTAGCCAAAGGTAACGTCCTCGAACTTGATTGATCCGTCAATTTCGTCGAGCTCGATAGCGTCCGGCTTGTCTTTGATGTCTACAGGTACATCGATGACCTCGAAGATTCGCTCACCAGAAGCCATAGCTCGCTGCAGCACGTTGTAGTGCATCGTGAGTGAGCGGATAGGGTCGAAGAATCTCTGAACGAAGAGGATGAAAGCGACCATAACACCAACCTCGATTGAACCACCTAGGACGAAGAAGCCACCGACGATAACGATGATCGCCATAGCTGATCCGGTTAGTGTGTCGACGATAGGGAGCATGATTACACCAATCTTCGACGCCCGGTTGGCGGCGCGGAGGTTGTCGGTGGCTCGGATGTCGAACAGGTCGTAGTTTACGTACTCACGTGACATTCCCTGAACTGCTCGAATTCCGTTGATGTTCTCGGCAAGCGCACCACTGACAATTGATGATGTAACCCGGGCTCTAAGGAATGCTTGCCGCGCGTATGGGAGCCAAATTATTCGGATTATGAATAGGACTGGCACAACTGCGAGGGTCATTAAACCCAAACGCCAGTCGAGGTATATCATTGCGCCAATGATTCCGACAAGAAGCACGAAATCACCGATTGCGAACACCGCGGTTTGTAGGAACTCTTGAAGTGCCGCAACGTCGCCTTGTAGACGAGCCATCAGCTTTCCGATTTCAGTCCTGTCCATGAACGAAAGCGAGATGACCTGCAGGTGGGTGTACATCGCTCGGCGCATGTCGATGAGTATTCGCTCTGCGACACGACCAACGATGAGTTCTTGTAGATAGTTCGATACGAAGTTGAATCCGACGGCCGTGAGGAAAACGACCATCATCGTTGTCAGCTTCGAGCTAGAAAGCGTGTCGGCGCTCAGAGCACTGTCGAATATGTCGCGAACGATCAGCGGAATTGCGATAGAACTGGCTGTGAACACCAGCACAGAGATGATCGCTACCCAGAGTAGTACCTTGTAGGCAGCGACATATTTGATGAATCGGCTTACGACTTGACCACTAAATGCTGCACCAAACACCTCCTCGTCGAGGGTTGGACCAAGCTTAATTGACGCCTTTGGCGGAATTTCATGACTGCGTTCGTGAGTAGCTTTTACTGACATTAGGAAAGCTCTCCATCGCTGCCAATCGAATAATTTTCGCTTGGTCGAATCTGTAGCTCGTACAAATCGTTGTAGTGACCACCAAGTGCTAGAAGCTCTTCGTGTGTACCACGTTCGATGATCTTGCCGTGGTCGATGAACAGGATTTCGTCAGCGTGCATTAGCGAACTGAGTCGGTGTGAAATGATTATCGTTGCCCGGTCTGTGGTGAGATCAGTTAAAGCGGCTCGGATGCGCTGCTCTGTTGCAGCGTCAATCGCCGCGGTTGAATCGTCGAACACGATGAGTTTTGGTCGTAGGAGAATCGACCGAGCGATGGATAGTCGTTGGCGTTGTCCACCCGAAAGTGAAACACCACGTTCACCGATCGTGGTGTCGTAGCCACCTGGCAAGCGTTCGATGTAATCTCCAAGTTGCGCGTAATGCGTTGCGGATTCGACGCGGTCGTCAGGCGCCCACGGATCACCGTAGGCAACGTTGTGTGCTACGGATGCTGTGAACAGAAAAGTGTCCTGTTCAACGACCCCAACGGCTTTACGAAGCGAGTCGAGAGTGACGTCGCGAAGATCCTGACCGTCAATGGTGATGTGACCCTCAATCGGGTCGTAGAAACGTGGCACGAGATGAGCAATTGTCGATTTACCACTTCCAGGTGGGCCAACGATTCCTACGGTGTGACCGGGTTCGACTTTGAATGAAATACCTTCGAGAGTGTTTTCGCCCTCGTAGCCAAACTTAACGTCGTGAAACTCGAGAATACCGTTGGTTAGTTCGAGATCTTTAGCCGAGGGTTTATCTTGGATTTCGGGTTCAAGATCAAGCACCTGGAACAGGCGTACACCTGTTGCTGATCCACGGGCGTATCCGTTGACCATCATTCCGATCTGTCGGACTGGTTGGAGGAGGATGCTCATGAAGGCGATGAACTGAGTGAGTTCACCCGGCGTAAGCGTGCCATCGATGACCTTGAGTCCACCGACCCAGAGTACCGCTGCCATTGCCACCATGAACGCCACACCCATTAATGAAATATTCGTGGCTCGAATGCCGACCTGCACGTTGGCGAGTCTCAACGTTTCGTTGGATGCGTCATCGAACTTTTTCATCTCGTAATCTTGCGAGGCGAACGCCCGTACCACTCGAATGCCGCCAAGGTTTTCATCCATTACCTTGGTGAGTGCGGAGAGCTTTTCCTGTAATTGATACCAGTTGGATCTAAGCTTGAGTCGTGCGGCGGTTGCGTGCCATGCCACGAACGGTACGAAGCTAAGACTGATGAGACCAAGCACGAGGTCCTCGCTCAGCATCAGGTACATTCCAGTGCCGATAAGCACCATGAGGAATACTGTTCGCAGGAGCGCCGTTTGGACGAACATTCGAACGCCTTCAACGTCGATGATTCCACGAGTGATGAGGTCTCCTGTGTGGACCCCAGCGTGGTAGCTAAACGAAAGGCGCTGCAGTTTTTCGTAGTAGAGCATCCGTAGCTCATATCCGATGTGCTGCCCAATCGCTTCGCCCATGTAGTTCTGGAACATCGCCGACAAACCACGCCCGACCGAGGCTATAAACAGATAAATGGCTATGATGATGAGGGCGGTTCTGGCAGGGTTAGAACCTTCGCCAAAAATATCGACTGTACTGTCGATCAGCCCGACAACCGCAGGATTGACTATCTCAACGGTACTTTCGTCGAGGCTACGCGCAGCATCGACGGCTGAACCAATGAGGATAGGGATCGCAAGCTGAAAGCCCGAAGCAAGGAAAATAGCGATTAGACCGAAGAACAGTCGCCACCTGTATTGAAGTGCCATACGCGTAATGCGAATGAACACACCGGCTGAACTGGTGCCGATAGCTGGCCTCGCAGATGTGCCTGCGGCTTTTCCTATGGGTGCAGCTTGGCTGGTGGCCGTAGCAGTTCCTCCGTACTAATTTGCTACAGCATGTAAGCATCGCGCACTATTAGTGACCGTGCACGCGATTCTTTTACGAATTTTCGCGAGTGATGTGGGCGAAATGATGAATACCAGTAAACTCGCGGTTAAGCGAAATTGAGGTGAGTTACGGAGTCGGACCATCCTATTGTTTGATAGTTTACGATCAAGTAACCACTTATGACACTTTCCGATCCTGATAACGGCCTGGCCGATACCTTCGCTAATCTTGAAGCCGTACGACTTGATATTCCCAAAGATTCTGAACAAACTGATACTGAATCACGGCAATCGGTAAGGAATGAATTTTCGATTAGGCGCGCCGGTCTTGAAGATGCACTGATGTTGGAAAGTATCGAGCGCGAAGCTTTTCCCGGGATGACTCCTGTTACTCGAATCGATCGAGATCTAACTAGGCAAAACGGCCTATATCTCGCGGCAGTCAGGGCATGGCGTGAGGACGAACGACAACTGGGACCACGGTACGCAATCGCCACGCAGTCCGAGAAAGAAGACGACAGTTTCAGAGCTCGGATGAAGCGGAATGTTGACCGCTACTTCCTGGATAAAGTTGTTCGACCCAAGTTGCCCGAGGATTACATTGCGGGGTTTATTGGAATCTGGTTCGTTATTGATGAGGCCCACGTCGTAATCATTGGTTTGAGAGAGAGCGAACGCCGGAAAGGGATTGGCGAACAACTCTTGATTAGCGCGCTGGAGCAGGCTGTTGAGAACGACTCACGTGTAGTGACTCTTGAGGTCCGTGAATCGAATGAACCGGCGATCGAGTTGTACAGGAAATACGGCTTTCAAGAAGTCGGGTTGAGGCGGCGGTACTATTCCGACAATGGAGATAACGCCGTAATTATGACTACGCCGCCGATTAAATCGGACGATTTCCAGTCACAGTTCACTAAGCTAGTTGACCAGCAGTACGACAAATGGGGTTGGGTGCGACGGCCTGGTTTCGATGGTTCTGAACGCGAGCCGGCGGCAAATGCCGATTCACAAGATGCGATTTAATCTTCGTAAATTTCGAAAACTTGCAATCCCAAGTGGGTTACGCTCCGCTGAACGATATGGCATAGATCAACACTAATACCAAGAAGGCGACCGAAATTCTTATTGCCCACGTCGCCCACTGCTTCTGGAACTTGATGAAGTGGTCAACTGACTCCCAATTCTTCCCTCGCCAGGCAATCTCGTTACCTTTTGCACCGAGAAATACGGCTCCTACAAGCAGGACTATATGGCCAAAAGGTGCGGGAAGAAATACAGCTGCCCAGAGGACAACGGCGATTGGTACGCCAGAGAATAGACCCCACACGGATGGCATGAGGAATGCTGCCCAGTTCCAACGCTTAATTTCAGGTGGAATTTCGGCGTTGCGGCTGCCGGAAGTGTAATCGGATGGTCGCTCAAAACCTGAATCCATCTCGAACGGAATATCCTGTGGTGGCTCTGCAGCCGAAGGTTGGCCGTTGTCAGGACGATATGTCGGCGCGTGCACGTCATCAGACTTTTCCGAGGGAACGGGTTCGGTTTTGGTGGTCTGACTTGAGACAGGGTTGAGATCTGGACGGTAGGTCCGTGGCGTTGCTGCCGACCCTGTTTGGACTTCTGATACCGGTGTCGATGGTTTAGGCGCGATCCGTACGACATCTCGTATTTCACTACCACATACCCAACAATAAGCGGCACGAGTGTTGTTGGCATTTCCGCAACGTTCACATGAGCTCAAACCGAGCGGTGATGCCGTTTCGGAGGTGACTTCAACGAGTCTCTCTCCACAACGGGTGCACGCGTACTCACCCATGCCGTTTTGAGTTCCGCAATGAGCGCAGAAGTGGTTATCGCTCACACTAGGTTGTTCTGGTTGATCGCTCATGAGGTGTTAAGTCTAGAGGAGGAACGGCTTCAAAAGTGCTAGTAGATTCAATAACGTCCCTTTGCTCGATCTCTTAGAGGTTCTCGACACTCAGATCCATTGCGTTCATTAGATCTACCAGTTCTTCTTTCGTGTCGTCTCCAATTGGCGGGGTAGGTGGGCGGACATCCGAAGTCGTAATGAATCCACGATGCTTCAGGATCTCTTTTCGAACTGCGAGACTGATTCCTGCTGAGTTTTCATAGCGAATAAGTGGGATCCACTTGTAGAAGATCGATCGAGCTCGTTCTATGTCGCCCCTGGCCATGTATCGATGGATAGCAACGAGTACTTCGGGGTAGGCGAAACCGGTCATGGTTCCGATGGCACCGCGGCGCAATTCTTCATAAAGGAACGACCCGCCCAGTCCACCGAAAATCCCCATTGACCCCAAAGTGGCTTCAACAACTCTAGTTACCTTCTGCGGTGTTGGCGGATCCTCGAGTTTGAGGTATTTGGCGTCAGGTAGTTCGGTATGGAGTTTCGCGATGAAGGACGGATCGAGATGGACTCCGGTTTGCTCGGGGAGATCCTGAACTACGATTGGAACCGATGTAACTTCTTGCGCTGCTGAGTAGTAGTCGAATGTGGCTAGAGGATTCGGTTTTGCGAGCTTCGCAGGAGCGATCATGACTGCGGTAGCCCCCGAAGATTGAGCGTCTTTGACTCGCCGCGCCAACGCTCGTCCGCTTTCAGCGCTCGCTCCTACTGTGACTGTTAGATCATCGCCAACTGCAGCCACCACCGTATCGATGATAGGTCCCCGCTCAGTATCTGTTAGTCGATGTGCTTCACCCATCACGCCTAGTGTCACGACGCCCGCGCAGCCCGCGGCTTTTGCAGCATTTACAAGTCTAGAGAAGGAGGCAAGATCGACATCCCCATTCGATTGAAATGGGGTAGGCAGCATAAAGTGGATTCCATCCAATTTTCTATCGTCGACCAATTGAGACTCTCCCTCGTATTTAATTTAGCTTACTGCTTGAGTGAGCTACGGGTTTGAAATGTGCGTTGAATATGACCGTATGTTGGTCGTATTGAGGTTCTTTCGCAACTGTCACCCATAAATATTTGCAGTTCTCGAAAGCACCATCGGATCGTTAGAGGTGCTAGAATCACGCTCTGAATATGAAGATTTACCATCACATTGCTTGCTGTTGTACGGTCCGCTGAACAGGGCTGCGTAACTGCGTGTAGTGATTCGACCCTGTCAGCAATTGATGCGGCAGGGTCTTTTGTTATAAATTTTGAGCGTTTACGAATCGTTCGATTTCGGAAGCGGAGTTGAGGAACAAATAGGGTGACCACTGGAAGGGTTGATACCAAAGACTGGGTTCCGAATCCAGTTAATACTCGCGTGCTGAAAATTGACGGGCCAGAGATCGCCAATTTTGAGGATCAGGTCAAACTGTTTCAAGCAGGTGAGAAAGACGAGGTCGAGTTCCTACGGTTCCGACTTCGCCAGGGTGTGTACGGTCAGCGACAGCCAGATCGCCAGATGATTCGAGTGAAACTCCCGTTTGGTGGCGTTACTTCGGATCAAATGGAGGTCCTGGGTGAGGCGTCTGAGAAGTATGCTCCCCTTAAGAAGGGACACCTCACTACACGCGAAAACGTTCAGTATCACCACGTCCCACTTGGCGAAACGACTGACTTGCTTCGCATGCTCGGTGACGCTGGGATGTCTACACGTGAGGCATGTGGAAATGTCGTTAGAAACGTTGTGGCCGCACCATCCGCAGGTGTGTCTAAAGACGAAGTGTTCGATGTGACTCCTTACGCAGCTGCATACGCACGATATTTCCTTCGTCATCCAACTACCCAAAACATGCCACGAAAATCAAAGGTGGCGTTCTCTGGCTCGGAAAAAGACGAAGCAATGATCCTCATGCACGACGTTGGGATGCTTGCTCGAATTCAGGACGGAGAGCGCGGCTTCAAGATCGTTGTTGGTGGTGGCCTTTCTACCCGACCAATGATGGCTGAAACTCTTCGCGAGTTCGTTCCTGCTGAAGAACTTCTAAAGAATTGCGAAGCTGTTCTCCGAATCTTTAATCGACAGGATGAAGAGCGAAAGAGCATTGCCAAGGCTCGAATCAAGTTCACAATCGCCCGCCTCGGAATCGACAAGTTCCGCGAAATGGTGGATGAGGAACTGAAGGGCGACTGGGCAAAGAAGGAAATTGACCTCGAGTCGTTGATGTATGTCGATGACGAAGAGGCTGACGCACCCGCCGTACCTTCGAACGCTACTCCCGAGCCGACTGATGACGCTGCTTACGAGAACTGGAAGCGAACCAATGTTGAAGCTCAGCGGCAGGACGGCTTCAGCATGGTGTTCGTTCGAGTCGAGCGTGGTGATATTTATGCCAACCAGTGGCCGCAACTCGCTGACGTAGCGCGTAAGTTTGCTGGTGGTCGCGCTCGAATTGATCAGCAGCAGAACATTGTCTATCGCTGGGTTCGCAACGAATCGTTATACGACATCTACAAGGCATTGGGTGATATCGGATTCAGCGCCGCCGGTCGAGAGACGATTCGCGACGTTGTGACCTGCCCGGGTACGGACTCTTGCAAGCTTGGAATTACTTCATCCATGGGTCTAAACAAGGCTCTTGGTGAGGCACTAGACGAAATGGGCGACTTCGATCCGCTGGTTGAGAAGATGCACATCAAGGCAAGTGGTTGCCCGAACTCATGTGGTCAGCACCATGTCGCCAGCATTGGATTCCATGGAGCCGTTGTGAAAGGCCCAGGCGGACAAGCACCGGCTTACGAGTTGTTCCTTGGCGGACGATCTAACGAAGAGGCTGGGACCAAGCTTGGCGAGCGTGTCAAGGCTCGTATTCCTGCTAAACGGGCTCCTGAAGCTTTGAAGATTGTTCTCGATACTTACACCGAGCAACGCAACGATGGCGAGGAGTTCGCTGAGTACATAGACCGCGTTGGTGTTGGAGTGTTCGAAGAAAAATTCGGTGCCATGAAGGCGGAGCTTGGCCCATTGGATCGTGACAACATACAGAGCTACATGGACTGGGGCAAGACCGTGATCTACAAACTGGAACGCGGTGAAGGTGAGTGTGCCGTATAGAAGACGATCGCTTCACAAGTGGTAAACAACAAAAACGGGAGAGTGCTGTAATGCACTCGCCCGTTTTTCGTTATTGGAATCAGATAAGGACGACTATTTGTCTTGATCATCGTGTTGAGTGAACTCGATGATCTTGCCTTTGTCCTGTCGTGGTTGATTCACCGGTCGATCAGGTTTCGGTTCGATTCTTCTGCCTCGCCAGTATTTGACTTGCGGTTCGTCAATCGACGTTGGTTCAAGCGATTTGCATCGGCTGAAGATTGATCGTCCACTCCAGAAACCGCTTTGGGCAAATAAGCCTCGCTTTAGCGACAGATAATAACCAATTGCCAATAGTCCTATTCCGACCAGTGCGACAGGAACACGCGCGAATGACGTAAATGCGGCGGCTGCCAGCAAGGCGAGTCCCGCGATTATGAGGTAGCTCGGATTCAGCGCTACATTCGACAAGCGCTCTCTGCCTGGACGTTTTGGCACGGTAGGAGAAAACGGTTCGAACGTTGGTCTATCTGAAGAATTCGAGCCGGTAGGAAGATCATCAGATTTTTCGAGTATTTTGTCGATTTCCTGTTCGAAAATTGACTTGTCTGTCATGTGTAAATACTACCTAGTGGATGCACGGAGCGTTACTATACTCGACTACGTCCGCAGATCTCGCTGTGTGGTTCCACCTGAATTCGTTCACTAAAAACGCTAAAAAATGCCTGATATCGAGTACGACAATTTTCTTAAGATAGCGCTCTACAAGCTTGATTCCAACTTTCGGCGACTTGACCCAGATGAGAGGTCAAAAGCAAAGCAAGAGTTCGCCGAGGTAGTTGCCGTAAATTCGACAGAAAACCCGGTTAGAACGTATAGCACCGTTGGCACCCGAGCTGACGCGGAGTTGATGCTCGTACAGGACTCGAAGACTGTCGATACATTTCATTCTCTTTCGCGCGACATCAACAAATCGTTCTTGGGAAGCTATCTAGAACAGTCTTATTCGTACCTCTCTATTCGACGAAAGAGTCGTTATAAGCATGGTGGTGGCGCCTTAAAATTAAAAGACAACTACAAATATATGGTCGTTTACCCAATGACTAAAACTCGTCTTTGGTACGAGCGATCGATGCAAGAGCGTCAGGCAATGATGAACGACCATTTTAGAGTTGGGAAGAATTACCCGATGGTGAAGATCAACACGTCTTACGCGTTCGGTTTGGACGACACGGAGTTTGTACTTAGCTTTGAGATGGATGACCCGTCAGACTTTACGTCACTCGTCATGGACCTGCGAGAAGTGCCTGCCGCCCAATACACGCTTACCGAGATCCCAATTTTTACGACTATCAAGATGCCGATTGAGGAAGCTCTCGACGCGATGGTCTAAGCAGATCAAAACGATCATTTCAGTTGAAAACAAAAAGCCCCGGTGAAATCACCTGGGCTTTTTTAGATTCCTTAGAGGTCCGACTAGGTGTTGGCACCTGGCTCCGAAGAGTCGAAGTCGTATTCGTAGTTCAGCTTGATGAACTCCTGCTGATCATCAGGAACCTGGTCTTCAGGGTAAATAGCATTGACCGGGCACACTGGCTCACAAGCAGCACAGTCGATGCACTCATCCGGGCTAATGAAGAGCTGGTTGTCGCCAGGCTTCGAGTAGATACAGTCGACCGGACACACGTCCACGCACGCGCCGTCCATTACGTCAACACATTCCTTCGCGATGATGTAGGTCATCCGATGAGACTCCTGAGAAGTTGTAGCCGGTTCCTATTCCGACAGTCTAAGTGAGAAATTCACGGCGGATTATACGATTCCGTATTCCATGGTAAATATACTGCCATCCCCACGTTTTTGCAGAAATGTCAGCTGTTGTTATCTGGTTACTAATCCGGTGTGATTTAGTGGCCGCCGCAACCTCCGCCGCCGCCGCCGCCGCAACCTCCGCCGCCGCC